>NZ_CABPRY010000009.1:0-200125 GCF_902459625.1 Pandoraea cepalis | reverse complement strand
AGATTATGTCGCAGCTTCTCGTCGTCGTCAACAGTTTTTTTCGCCTTCTTCGCTCGCCGCCGTAGCGACTCACAAGCGCCAAAACCACCAACCACCGGGCTTTCCAGCCCGTCGCCACCGCCGCTTCGCCGCTTTCGCTGCGTCGCCGTCGTTGCGAGAGACGGAATATTAGTGAAAACCCCGTACCCTGGCAAGCCCTTTGTGAAAATAATTTGAAAACCCATGAAAAAACCCCGTCACGATACGTGACGGGGTTTCTTTAAATGATCGCGGCGCCCGCAAACGCCTTGGTACGACAGACCTCAGGACTTCTTGCCGAAGTAGCGCGCGAAGATGGCGTCATATGTCCCGTCCGCCTTGATCGCCTCGATCCCCTTGTTGATCTTGCCCAGCAACTCGGCATCCCCCTTGCGTACCGCGATCCCGTAATACTCCTTGGGAAAGCTGCTATCGGAGACCGTACGCAGCTTGGCATCCGGATTGTTGGCAACAAAGTTCACCACGACGCCGTTGTCCGCCACCACCGCGTCGACACCGCCGGCCTCCAGCTCCTTCATGGCGAGCGGCGTGCCCTCAAAGCGTTTGACCGACGGATTGTTCTTGCCCATGAGCTTCTGCACCACCTCGTCGCCCGTGGTGGCCGTCTGCACGCCCACCTTGAGGGACTTCAGATCGTCGAATTTCTGCACGGTCGAGTTCAGCGGCACGGCAATCAACTGCGACGCCTCGAAGTAAGGCGCCGAGAAGTCCATCTGCTTGCTGCGTTCGTCCGTGATCGTGATCGCCGAAATCAGAATATCCCTGTCACCCTGCACCAGCGAATTGAAAATGCCCTCGAAAGGCGTGTTCATGAACCGCACGGAGATGCCCGCCTTGTCCGCGACCGCCTTCATCACATCGATGTCGAAGCCGGCAATCTGCCGCGTATCGGTCTCGAATTCGAATGGCGCGTAGGCCGCGTCGGTACCGACAACGTACACAGGCTGCGCGCCGTCCGCTCCCGCCGACCGGCCCGCCGCCGATTCTTCCTTCTTCCCGCAGGCACTCAACAGCAGCCCCGAGGCCACGACTAAGGCCAGCGCAAATGTGCGTCGGTTGATCGACATCGTTTTGTCCCTTGCTGAAAAAACCGGCAGCCTAACATAGGACGACCTCCCCGCAGGAGGTCGTCACGGTACTTCACGCCAGAATCAGCGATGTTTGAAAACCGGTTTGCGCTTCTCGACGAACGCGGCCATGCCTTCCTTCTGATCCTCGAGCGCGAAGAGCGAATGGAACATCCGACGCTCGAACTGCACGCCTTCGTCGAGCGTTGACTCGAATGCGCGGTTGACGGCTTCCTTCGCCGCCATCACGACCGGCAATGAGTATTCGCAGATGGTGTTGGCCGCGCCGATCGCCTCGTCGAGCAGCGTTTCGAGCGGTACCACGCGTGATACCAGCCCAGCGCGCTCGGCCTCGGTGGCGTCCATGAAACGCGCGGTCAGGCACATGTCCATGGCCTTGGCTTTCGACACGGCGCGCGTCAGACGCTGCGTGCCGCCGGCGCCCGGGATCACGCCAAGCTTGATTTCCGGCTGGCCGAACTTGGCGTTCTCGGCGGCGATGATGAAATCGCACATCATCGCCAGTTCACAGCCGCCGCCGAGCGCGAAACCCGACACGGCCGCGATGACCGGCTTGCGGATGCGGCGCACCGTTTCCCAGTTGCGCGTGATGTAGTCGCCTTTGAATACATCCGCGAAGGTGTATTTCGACATCATGCCGATGTCGGCGCCCGCAGCGAACGCCTTCTCGCTACCGGTAATTACCATGCAGCCAATGGCTTCGTCGGCATCGAACGCCGTGAGCGCGGTGCCCAGTTCGTCCATCAGCGCATCGTTCAGCGCGTTGAGCGCTTTCGGACGATTCAGCGTGATCAGGCCGACGCGGCCGCGCGTTTCCACCAGAATATTCTCGTACGTCATCCTCTTCTTCCTCCAGTCAAAGTCTCGTCTTTTGTTTCGGGGGCCGGCGAACTCAGGAAATCGATACCCTGGCAGTCACCGGAAACAGGCATCAGGCGATGGACACACCGTTGGTTCGCAACAGCGCTGCGGCGCACACGGCGAGCAGGGGTAACAAGACCCGCCAGGCGTCGACTGCAGTGGTTAGGCATGATGCCATCGATCCCCCGGCCACGCACCTGGCGTTCCGCCAAGCAGACGACCCGCGCTCCGCGCCGAGTCACCGCCACGAAAGCCGGGGCACAGCCTCATCACCGTCATCGCCGCCGCCTACGCTCAACTCGCCAGACGCCACCAAAGTCGTCGGGGAAAACCCGGCATCATCGTGTGCCACGCCCGGAAGATTTGGTGCTATATTAACAAACCAACCGGTCGGTTAATTAATGTCGATGAAAGCGATCGACGACGACCCGGTGCCGTCACCTGCGTCTTGCCGCCCGTCGGCAGACAGCGAATCCGCCAGCCGCATCCCGACACGGACAGATCCACAACCATGACTCATCCCCTCTTCGCCAAACACCAAGAGACTCTCGAGCGCGCCCTTCAGGCCATCGCCACGCGTGGTTACTGGAGCCCGTTTACGGAAATGCCGAGCCCGCGTGCTTATGGCGAGACGGCCGCCGCCGACGGCGAAGCCGCTTTCAAGCAGTATCTGAATGCCGCCTTCCCGTTGGAACAGCGCGGCAGCACGGGTAGCGTCGGCCAGGAGGTCTCCCCGTTCGGCTTCGCGCTCGGCACGACATATCCCGGCTTCGAGATCGACACCCTGCTCGCCCGCGTGAGCGACGCCCACAAGTCGTGGCGCGCCGCCACCCCGGACGCCTGGGTCGGCGTGTCGCTGGAAATTCTCAAGCGCCTGAACGCGCACAGCTTTGAAATCGCCAATGCCGTGATGCACACGACGGGCCAAGCGTTCATGATGGCCTTCCAGGCCGGCGGCCCGCACGCGCAAGATCGCGGCCTCGAAGCCGTGGCCTATGCATGGGACGAACTGCGCCGCATCCCGGCGGGCGCCTATTGGGAAAAGCCGCAAGGCAAGAACCCGCCGCTCGCCATGGAAAAGCGCTACACAGTCGTGCCGCGCGGCGTGGCACTGGTGCTCGGCTGCTGCACGTTCCCGACGTGGAACGGCTATCCGGGCCTGTTTGCCAGCCTGGCCACCGGCAACGCCGTGATCGTCAAACCGCATCCGGGCGCGATCCTGCCGCTCGCCATCACGGTGAAGATCGCGCGTGAGGTCCTGCGCGACGCCGGTTTCGATCCAGACGTCGTCACGCTCGCGGCCACCAACCCCAACGACGGCGCCATCGTCCAAGAACTGGCCACGCGCCGCGAAGTGCGTGTGATCGACTTCACCGGCAGCACCGCCAACGGCGACTGGCTGGAAACCCACGCGCGTCAGGCGCAGGTCTACACCGAGAAGGCCGGCGTGAACCAGATCGTGATCGATTCGACGGACGACCTGAAGGGCATGGCCCGCAATATTGGCTTCTCGCTGGCTTTGTACTCGGGCCAGATGTGCACCGCCCCCCAGAACATCTACATTCCGCGTGACGGCATCCAGACGCCCGATGGCAAGGTGTCGTTCGAGGACGTGGTCGCCGCCATCGCGGGCAGCGTGCAGAAGACCTGCAGCGATCCGGCCAAGGCCGTCGAGCTGCTCGGCGCGATCCAGAATGAAGGCGTGCTCGCTCGCATCGACGACGCTCGCAAGGTCGGCCGCGTCGTGCTCGACAGCCAGACGCTCCAGCACCCGGCCTTCGCCGACGCCCGCGTGCGCACGCCGTTGATTGTCGCACTCGATGTCGCCGACGACGCCACCTACACGCGCGAATGGTTCGGCCCGATCGCCTTTGTGATCGCCGTGGACAACAGCGCCCAGGCATTCGCCCTGGCCGGACGCACCGCCGCCGCGCATGGCGCGCTCACGTTGTCGGCGTACACGACGTCCGCCGAGGGCGAAGCCCAGGCGCTCGACGCCGCCATCGAAGGGCGCGTCGCCTTGTCGCTGAACCTGACGGGCGGTGTGTTCGTGAACCAATCCGCAGCCTACTCGGATTACCACGGCACGGGCGGCAACCCAGCCGCCAACGCGAGCCTGGCCGACGCCGCTTTCGTCGCCAATCGCTTCCGTGTCGTGCAAAGTCGCCATCATGTGCCGGCCAAGTCCGACGCCAGCGCTGCCTGAGCCGCCGATACATCTATATATAGAGAGAAGGAGACGGGAAGCCCTGCGCTACGCGCGCCGCCGGACACACCAACGCGACGGTCGGTGACGCCCCGCATCACCGACCGTCGCACGGCCGCCACCGTGCAAACCCCGCCCCCCAAGACAAGACAGGAATCAACGATCATGACCGAAGCCTTCATTTGCGACGCGATCCGCACCCCCATCGGCCGCTACGGCGGTGCCCTGAAGGACGTACGCGCCGACAACCTCGGCGCGGTTCCCCTCAAGGCGCTCATGGCGCGCAACCCGAACGTCGACTGGACCCTGATCGACGATGTCATTTACGGTTGCGCCAATCAGGCCGGCGAAGACAACCGTAACGTGGCCCGCATGGCGTCGCTGCTCGCCGAGTTGCCGATCGACGTGCCGGGCGCCACGCTCAACCGCCTGTGCGGCTCGGGCATGGACGCCATCGGCACCGCCGCACGCGCTATCAAGGCGGGCGAAGCCGGACTGATGATCGCCGGCGGCGTCGAGTCGATGACCCGCGCGCCGTTCGTGATGGGCAAGGCCGACAGCGCGTTTTCGCGTCAGGCCGCGATCTTCGACACGACCATCGGCTGGCGCTTTATCAACCCGCTGATGAAGGCGCAATACGGCGTGGACTCGATGCCGGAGACGGCTGAAAACGTCGCTGACGACTTCAAGATCAGCCGTGAAGATCAGGATCGCTTCGCCGTGCGCAGCCAGGAAAAGGCGGCGCGCGCGCAGGCCGACGGCACGCTCGCACAGGAAATCACGCCGGTCTCGATCGCACAGAAAAAGGGCGACCCGATCATCGTTGACCGTGACGAGCATCCGCGCGCCACGAGCGTCGAAGCGCTGGCCAAGCTCAAGGGCGTGGTCCGCGCCGACGGCACCGTGACGGCGGGCAATGCCTCCGGCGTCAACGACGGTGCATGCGCCCTGCTGATCGCGAGCGAGAGCGCCGCCAAGCTGCACGGCCTCACGCCGCGCGCGCGCGTGCTCGGCATGGCGACCGCCGGCGTGCCCCCCCGCATCATGGGCATCGGCCCGGCCCCGGCTACGCTCAAGTTGCTGCGGCAATTGAACATGACGCTGGATCAGTTCGACGTGATCGAACTGAACGAAGCCTTCGCGAGCCAGGGGCTGGCGGTGTTGCGTCAGCTCGGCATTGCCGACGACGACGCCCGCGTGAACCCGAACGGCGGCGCGATTGCGCTGGGCCACCCGCTGGGCGCCTCGGGCGCGCGTCTGGTGACCACGGCGATGTATCAGTTGCACCGAACCGGCGGGCGCTACGCGCTGTGCACGATGTGCATCGGCGTGGGCCAGGGCATCGCGATCGCCATCGAGCGCCTCTGATCGCGAGCGCTGCCCCCTCAATCGATATAACGACACCCGGAGGAAGACACCGATGACCGCCACGGTTCAACTGACGCTGCAAGCCAACGTCGCGACGATCACGCTCAACCGACCCGAGAAGCTCAACAGCTTCACGCGGGAGATGCATGCGGCGTTGCGCGACGCCCTCGACACCGCGCAGGCACAAGGGGCGCGCGCCATTGTGCTGACCGGTGCCGGACGCGGCTTCTGCGCCGGGCAGGATCTGGCGGATCTGGACTTCACGCCGGGCGCCTCGACCGATCTCGGGGCGCTGATCGACGAGAACTTCAACCCGCTCGTTCGCAAACTGCGCGCGATGCCGCTGCCGGTGATTGCCGCCGTGAACGGTATCGCCGCGGGCGCGGGCGCGAATCTGGCGCTCGCCTGCGATATCGTGCTGGCGGGCGCGTCGGTCAATTTCCTCCAGGCGTTCGTCAAGATCGGGCTGCTGCCCGACACCGGCGGCACCTGGTTCTTGCCGCAACGTATCGGCATGGCGCGCGCCATGGGGCTGGCCATGCTCGGCGACAAGCTCTCGGCCGAACAGGCCGAGCAGTGGGGCTTGATCTGGCGCTGCGTGGACGACGGCGCGCTCATGCCAGAAGCACAGAAGCTCGCCGCGCAATTGGCGTTGCAACCCACGAAGGCGCTCGCCACCATCAAGGAAGCGCTGTACGCCTCGGCGACCAACACGCTCGACCAACAACTCGATCTCGAACGCGACGGGCAGCGCGCACTGGGCGCATCGTATGACTATGCCGAAGGCGTGAACGCGTTTCTGGAGAAGCGCGCGCCGAAGTTCGAAGGCCGCTGATCGACTGACACCATTACAAGACGAGAGACACGATGAGCCTGACCTCCCCGGCCCCCAAGGCAACCAGTGAGATGACCCCGGAAGAACTCGCCCGCGCCACGGGCGAGGCCATGTACCGCAGCGACCGCGCTAGCCAGTGGCTCGGCATGGAGTTGCAGGAAGTGCGTCCTGGCTATGCGCGCATGACGATGCGTATTCGCGACGAATTCCTCAACGGCCATGCCATCTGTCACGGCGGCCTGATGTTCACGCTGGCCGACTCGACCTTTGCGTTCGCGTGCAACAGCTACAACATCAATACTGTCGCCGCCGGGTGCAGCATCGAGTTCCTGAAGCCGGTCTCGGGGGGCGATACGCTCACGGCCGAGGCACAGGAACAGGTACTCTCGGGGCGTCACGGCATCTACGACATTCGCTTGACGAACTCGGCCGGAGAAGCCGTTGCGATGTTCCGCGGCAAGTCCGCACAGATCAAGGGCAACGTCGTCTGACGCGTCCCGGTAGCACGCGTATCCCGGCATGGGTTCGCGAGACACAGATATCAGTATTAGTCAGTAGCCAGTCCCAAGGAGACAGTCATGACCACCGCCTTGCCGCTCGAGCCGATCGAGAAAGCGAGCCTCGACGAACTGCGCGCCCTTCAGCTCGACCGTCTGAAGACGACGTTGCGGCATGCCTATGAGAATTCGCCGGTGTATCGCCGCAAGTTCGATGAGGCCGGCGTCCACCCGGACGATCTGACCTCGCTGGCCGATCTGGCCAAGTTCCCGTTCACGACGAAGCAGGATCTGCGTGACAGCTATCCGTTCGGCATGTTCGCCGTGCCGATGGAACAGGTTTCGCGCGTGCATGCGTCGTCGGGCACCACCGGCAAGCCGACGGTCGTGGGCTACACGGCCAACGACATCAGCACGTGGGCCGATCTGGTGGCCCGCTCGATCCGTGCCGCCGGCGCGCGTCGCGGCGACAAGGTGCACGTCAGCTACGGCTACGGCCTGTTCACGGGCGGTCTCGGCGCGCACTACGGCGCCGAGCGTGCCGGGTTGACGGTGATCCCGTTCGGGGGCGGCCAGACCGAGAAGCAGGTGCAACTGATTCAGGATTTCAAGCCCGACATCATCATGGTCACGCCGAGCTACATGCTCGCGATTGCCGACGAACTCGAGCGTCAAGGCCTGGTGGCCGCAGAATCGTCGCTGCGCATCGGCATCTTCGGCGCCGAGCCGTGGACGAACGACATGCGCTCGGCCATCGAGAAGCGCATGGGCATCGACGCGGTCGACATCTACGGTCTGTCGGAAGTGATGGGCCCCGGGGTCGCCAGTGAATGTGCCGAGACCAAGGACGGCCCGACGATCTGGGAAGATCACTTCTACCCCGAGATCATCGATCCGGTGACCGGAGAAGTGTTGCCCGACGGCGAGTTCGGCGAACTGGTGTTCACCTCGCTCACGAAGGAAGCGCTGCCGATCATCCGCTACCGCACGCGCGATCTCACGCGCCTGCTGCCGGGCACGGCGCGCACGATGCGCCGCATGGAGAAGATCACCGGTCGCTCCGACGACATGATGATCATTCGCGGTGTGAACGTCTTCCCGTCGCAGATCGAGGAATTGCTGCTGCGCCAGCCGTTGCTCTCACCGCACTATCAGATCATCCTGGACAAGGAAGGCCCGATGGACACGATGGCCGTTGAAGTCGAGGCGGCCGTCGGCTGCCATGACGACACGGCGCTGCAATCGGCGGGCGGCGAACTCAAGCGCGATATCAAGACGCTCATCGGCGTGTCGTGCGCGGTGCGCGTGAAGCCGGTCGGCGGCATCGAGCGCTCGGTGGGCAAGGCACGCCGGGTTCTGGACAAGCGGGTGCGATAAGCGCCGGGCGTGTCCGTCACGATGAAAAAAAGCCCGCGATCGATTCGCGGGCTTTTTCGTTGACGCTCGACGCTCACTGATTGGGCAGGAACACCCACATACGGCCGCTCTGGCGCATCCGCCCGGCCAGATCCCCGGCGTCATCGCCCAGCCCCCAGAAGAAATCGGCGCGCACGCCGCCCTTGATGGCGCTGCCGGTGTCCTGCGCGAACATCAACCGGTTGATCGGCGTATTCGCCTGGGCGCCGAACGGCGGGCGCGTGGTCGCGAGGAACACCGGGCTGCCGAGCGGGATCGAGGCCGGATCCACGGCGATCGATCGTTCCGCCGTGAGCGGCACGCCCAAGGCGCCCACCGGCCCCTCGATACCGCCCACGCCGTGATTCGGCATCTCGCGGAAAAAGACGAAACGCGGGTTCACATCGAGCAAGGCATCGACGCGCGACGGATTGGCACGCGCCCACGCGCGAATCCCCTGCATCGTCGCCTGCGCGGGCGTGATCTCGCCATGATCGATCAGCCAGCGTCCGATCGACTTGTACGGCTGGTCGTTGTTGCCCGCGTAGCCCACGCGCATGATCGTGCCATCGTCGAGCAGCACCTGCCCGGAGCCCTGCACCTGCAGGAAGAAAGCCTCGACCGGATCGTCGACGTACACCAGCTCGTGGCCGCGCAGGATGCCGCTGCGCATGAGTTCGGCGCGCGCGGGCAGCGATCCGGCCCGGCGCCCGGTGGGCCATTTGTAAAGCGGTGTCTGATACACGCCGCCACGCACGCGCGAGCCGTGCAGCAGCGGCTCGTAGTAGCCCGTGATCAGGCCCGTCTGCGTGCCGTCGGCGTTCGCGATGCGAAACGGCGTAAAGTATTGTTCGAAGAACTGCCGGACCGCCGCCGGATCCAGATCGTCGATACGCTCGGACGCGCGGCACGCAGGTTGCCAGTTGGTTTGACGACCGAGCTTCACGCAGCTCTGGGCGAGCGCGAGGCGCGCGCCGATGAGCGAGTCGTCCTGCCAGCCGTCGACCTGCGACCACGACACGGGCTGCATGCGCCCCGCGCCCGAGGGCGGCGTGGCCACGCTCGACGGTGGCGTGCCTGGACGAGACGTGCTCGTCGGAGGCACACTCGAACAACCGTAGAGCAATGCGGCAAACGCGGCGAACGCCAGGCCCCGGCCGGCGCGCCACCGCCCGAACTTCGTCAGGAAGAGCGTCATGGGTAATCTGTTCGATGAATATCCGGCCTTGCTGGTCTTGCCGGAGGTGTTGCTGGCGATCGCGATCGTCGCCGCGATCGTGGTGATGCGTCGCAAGCCGTCGCCCCAACGCAGGGTTCGCCAGATGCGCGCGATCCGGCCGATGCCGAGCGATACCGTCGACCCGGTGGATTCGCGCGATCGGGACGCGGCCGCAGGCGCGGCCGACGATCCGCTCAAACGCGAAGACTGGTCCGACGACCGCCGATGACGTCCGAACGATGCGCGCATGCCCGGCTCAGTGCAACGTGCGCGGCATGGTCAGCGCGAATTCGGCGATGGGAACGTCGAAACGCGTGCCATCCTCGGCCACGCAAAAGTACTCGCCGCGCATGGTGCCGACCGGCGTGGCGACCATCGCCCAGCTCGTATACTCGAACTGCTCACCGGGTTGCAGGAACGGTTGATGCCCGATCACGCCCAGGCCGTTGACTTCCTGCACATGGTTATCGCCGTCGGTAATCACCCAATGGCGCGAGATCAGTTGTGCCGGCACTTCCCCGCTGTTGCGAATCGTGATCGTGTAGGCAAAGGCGAATTGCTGGCGATCCGGTTCCGACTGCTCCGGGAGGTATTGCGGGCGCACTGTGACGGTAAATTCATACTGGCTCATCGGGTGTTCCTGTAGCGCATGCGGGCTCTCGGGTGGCGTTTTGCAACGCATTCTGCGGCAAGTCGTCGCGGGTCGCAACCGGCAAAGACGCCAGTCGGCGACCGATTCGAAGGGTATCGGCGCCCGCCGGTTCGGCCCACGACCGGCAGGCATCAAGCGAAAGCTTTAAAATGACGCTTTTGACGCCCTTCCCCCGCCCGCCATGACGCAATTCTGTATCGCCCCCAGCATCCTGTCCGCCGACTTTGCCCGGCTGGGCGAAGAAGTCCGTAATGTCGTGGCGGCAGGCGCCGACTGGATTCACTTCGACGTGATGGACAACCATTACGTTCCCAACCTGACCATCGGCCCGATGGTGTGCGAGGCAATCCGCCCACACGTGGACGTGCCGATCGACGTGCATCTGATGGTACGCCCAGTCGATCGCATCGTGCCCGATTTCGCCAAGGCCGGCGCGAACCTGATCACGTTCCACCCGGAAGCGTCGGAACATGTCGACCGCACGCTCTCCCTGATTCGCGACAACGGTTGCAAAGCCGGTCTCGTGTTCAACCCGGGTACGCCGCTGCATTACCTCGACCACGTGATGGATCGTCTCGATATGGTGCTCATCATGTCGGTGAACCCTGGCTTCGGCGGCCAATCGTTCATTCCCGAAGCGCTCAACAAACTGCGCGCCGTGCGTGCCCGCATCGACGCCTACACGGCCGAGACCGGTCATGAGATTCGTCTGGAAATCGACGGCGGCGTGAAGGTCGAGAACATCGCCGAGATTGCTGCCGCCGGGGCGGACACGTTCGTCGCCGGATCGGCCATTTTCGGCAAACCCGACTACAAGGCGGTCATCGACCAGATGCGCGCCCAACTGGCGAGCGTGGCATGACCGATACCCAAGACCTTCAGCTGGACGGCATTCGCGCAGTGCTGATCGACCTCGACGGCACGCTCGTCGACACGGCGGGCGACTTCGGCATGGCGCTGAACGCCATGCTGGCCGATCTGGGCGTAGCGCCGGTGCCGACCGAGCGCCTGATGACGTTTGTCGGCAAGGGCACCGCCAATCTCATCCGCAAGACGCTCGCCGAGCGCTTCGCCGACGCCGAGATCGACGGCCTGTTCGAACGGGCAGAGGACAAGTACGAAGCCGTCTACACGTCGATCAACGGCGCGCACACGACGCTTTATCCCGAGGTGCGCGAAGGACTGGCCGCCTTGCGCGCCGCCGGTCTGCCCGTGGCCTGCATCACCAACAAGCAGCATCGCTTCGCGGTCGCGTTGCTCGCGCATTACGACCTGACCGATCAGTTCGACCTGGTGTATGGCGGCGACTCGTGGCCCAGGCGCAAACCGGACCCGATGCCGCTCGTCAAGGCGTGCGAAGTCTTCGGCGTGTCGCCGGCGCAAGCCGTGCTGGTCGGGGACTCGGGCAACGACGCCCAGGCGGCCCGTGCGGCCGGCTGCCGGTCGTTGACCGTGCCCTATGGCTACAACCATGGCGAATCTGTACAAACGATCGACACGGATGGTATAGTCGGCTCCATTCTGGGCGCCGCCCGGGCGATTTTGCCCAAGGCTACGCCCGCACTGGCGAGCTGAGTTCGCCATCTTCCACACTGCATTCAAGCGCATGTTCCTGAACAAGAAACGGAGTCTGAGCGTGATCGACCGGGGGGCCTGGCCCTGGCGACGCTGGTCCTGCTGAACCCTTCCAAGGGGTGGCCGGGACCGCTGAAGTTCGTCTTCGGCAACCCGTTTCTTGCATCATTGTTGTTCCCAAGACGTCATACCTCGGCGCGCTGTCTCGCACAGTGCGCGGGTTCGCCGAGCCGCGGCAAGCGCCATCGCATTGCCGGTGCACGCGCGTTCACGGGGCTCGACGTGGGTCAGCACCCCCACCCCGACACGACTCAGGTATTCTCAACGCCAATCCACGCCGAATTTGCGGGAACGCCCGCCGGCAAACTTGCAGGCAGAGTGCAAAATGACCGAACTCGAATTCAAATCGCTGGCCAACCAAGGCTTTAACCGCATTCCGCTGATCGCCGAGGCGCTGGCCGATCTCGACACGCCGCTCTCGCTGTATTTGAAGCTCGCGCTGGGCGACCGGCGCGGCGCGAACACCTTCCTGCTCGAATCGGTGGTCGGCGGCGAGCGCTTCGGCCGCTACTCGTTCATCGGCCTGTCGGCCCACACGCTGCTGCGCAGCTTCGGCCCGAAGACCGAAGTCGTGCGCGACGGCGTCGTCGTCGAGACGCACGATGGCGATCCGCTCGAATTCATCACCCAGTTCCAGGCACGCTTCAAGGTGGCCCTGCGCCCGGGCATGCCGCGCTTTTGCGGCGGTCTTGCGGGCTACTTCGGCTACGACGCCGTGCGCTACATCGAGAAGAAGCTGGCGCACACCACCCCACACGACGACCTGAACCTGCCCGACATCCAGTTGCTGCTCACGGAAGAACTCGCCGTGATCGACAATCTGACCGGCAAGCTCTACCTCATCATCTATGCGGACCCGACCCAGCCCGAAGCGTTTTCGAAGGCTCGCCTGCGTCTGCGCGAGCTGCGCACTCGTTTGAAGGCGCCGGTCGATGCGCCGGTCACGTCCGGCAGCGTGCGCACCGAAACTTTCCGCGAATTCGCCAAGCCGGACTACCTCGCAGCCGTGGCCAAAGCCAAGGACGCCATCGCCGCCGGCGAGCTGATGCAGGTGCAAGTGGGCCAGCGTCTCATCAAGCCGTATCGCGACGCCCCGCTCTCGCTCTACCGTGCCCTGCGCTCGCTCAATCCGTCGCCGTACATGTACTTCTATAACTTCGGTGACTTCCAGGTGGTGGGCGCGTCGCCCGAGATCCTCGTGCGGCAGGAGCGTCGGCAAACGCCCGACGGCGAGCAGGAAATCGTGACGATTCGCCCGCTTGCCGGTACGCGTCCGCGCGGCGCCACGCCCGAGCGAGACGCCGAACTGGCCACCGAATTACTTGGAGATCCGAAGGAAATCGCCGAGCACGTCATGCTCATCGATCTGGCGCGCAATGATGTCGGGCGCATCGCCCAAACAGGCACCGTCGAAGTCACCGACAAGATGGTGATCGAGAAATACTCGCACGTGCAGCACATCGTGAGTTCGGTGGAAGGCCGGCTGCAACCGGGGCTGTCGAATATCGACGTACTGCGCGCGACGTTCCCGGCCGGCACGCTCACCGGCGCGCCGAAGGTTCGCGCGATGGAACTGATCGACGAACTCGAGCCGGTCAAGCGCGGCCTGTACGGCGGCGCCGTGGGGTACCTCTCGTTCGGCGGCGAAATGGATGTCGCCATCGCAATCCGCACCGGTGTCGTCAAGGACGGCAATCTCTATGTGCAGGCCGCGGCCGGCATCGTGGCCGATTCGGTGCCCGAATCCGAATGGCAAGAGACGGAAAACAAGGCGCGCGCCGTGCTGCGGGCGGCCGAGCAGGTGCAGGACGGCCTCGACGCCGAATACTGATCCGTGCGGCGCAGCCTTCCAGGCGTCGCGCCGCCGCACCGATGTCACGCCTGCGCCGGTTTGAGACGCAGCGGCCTCGGTCATATCGGCCGGGTGCAATAGAGGAATACGCAGGGCTCCGAATCGAACCTCGATGCGGGGCCCTTGTTGATTTAGCACAAGCGTTCGCCATTTTCACCCCCCTCCCGCCTACGCCCTGCGGCGTCGCCGCGCTATAGTGAAGTGTCCGTCGCGAGGTTGGGACTTCTATGGCGAAACCCTGCAATTCACCCAGGCGTTCAGGCGTCGCGAACACCGCCGCGACGCCCGTGATTGCCGCGCTCTTCACGACCCTGCTTGGCGGCTGTCTTTCGCTGGCGCCCCGCTACGAACGCCCGGCACCGCCGGTCGCCGACGTGTGGCCCCAAGATGCAAGCACGTCGCCCGCCACGCCGGCCGCGCGGCCGGCGTCAGGGCTCGATTGGCGCGAGTATTTCGCCGATCCCCGGCTGCGCGTGCTCATCGAAACCGCCCTGGCCAACAATCGCGATCTGCGCGTCGCGCTCGCCCGGGTCGAACAAGCGCGAGCGGTGTACGGGATTCAACGCGCCGACCTGTTTCCATCGCTTGGCGTGGGCGGCAGCCAGACACGCCAACGCCTGCCCAGCGATCTCAGCCTCACCGGCAATCCCGCGATCAGCAGCCAGTATCAGGTCGGCCTAGGCCTGTCGACGTGGGAGCTGGACTTCTGGGGACGCATCCGCAACCTGAAGGACGCTGCGCTTGACGATTACCTGGCCTCCGATGCCGCCCGGCGTGCGCTGGCGCTCAGCCTGATCTCGCAAGTCGCGCAAACGTGGCTGAGCCTGCGCGAATTCGACGAGCGGATCGCCCTCGCGCAGCAGACGGTGGACAGCCGTGCCGAGTCGCTGCGCATCTTCACGCGCCGCGAACAGGTCGGCGCGACCTCGAAGCTCGATCTCACCGAAGTCACTACCCTGTGGCAGCAGGCCCGCGCGCTCGTCGCGCAACTTCAGCAGCAGCGGGCAGCACAGGCCCACGCGCTGCAAGTGCTCGTGGGCGCGCCGATCGATACGTCGCCCGCGGCCCTGGACACCACGGTCGACGACGCCCGCCTGATGCGCGATCTCGACCCCGGCCTGCCGTCGTCGTTGCTGGAAGACCGACCCGACATCATCGCGGCCGAATATCAGTTGCGCGCGGCACACGCCAACATCGGCGCGGCGCGCGCGGCATTCTTCCCACAGATCACGCTCACCGGCTCGGTGGGCACGGCGAGCAGCGCACTCGATGGCCTGTTCAAGGCCGGCAGCGCCGCATGGACGTTCACGCCCAGCCTCAGTCTGCCGATCTTCCAGGGCGGCCGCCTCGTCAACAATCTCGACCTCGCCGAAGCGCGGCGCGTGGAGTCGGTCGCGAATTACGAGAAGACGATCCAGGGCGCATTCCGCGACGTGGCCGATGCCCTGAGTGCGCGCCGCTGGTTGGCCGATCAGGTCACCATCCTGCAAGCCACGCAGGACGCCCAGGCTGAGCGCGCACGGCTCGCCAAGCTGCGCTACGACCACGGTGCGGCCGCGTTTCTCGAAGTGCTCGATGCCCAACGCGACCTCCTCGCCATTGAACAACAGACCGTGCAGACCCGCCGCGCGCTGCTCTCCGCACGGGTATCGCTCTATACGGCGCTCGGGGGCGGCAGCCGGCTCATGCCCCCTGCCCATGCTCCGGGCGGACCGTTCGCTCGCACGCCGCCGCTCGTCGTGCCGCCGCCTGCCGGCCCGGCCGGCCCAGCGAGTCCGGCGTACACCGCGCCGGGCGCCCACTCAATGCCCGAGGTCAGCCCCCAATGACGCTCCCCAACGCCAAGACACTGGTCCCCGCCCTGATCGTGCTCGCCATGATCGGTTTGGGTTGGTACGGATGGACGACCTTCCGAAACGCCGGGCCGGGAGAAGGGTTTGCCAGCGGCAACGGCCGTATCGAAGCCACCGAAGTCGACATCGCCACCAAGCTCGGCGGGCGCGTCGAAGCCATCTATGTTCGGGAAGGCGATTTCGTGAAGGCGGGCCAGGTGCTTGCCAAGATGCAGATCGACACGCTCAACGCGCAGCGCGACGAGGCCAGTGCCCAGTATCGGCAGGCCGTGACCAACGTGGCGGCGATTCAGGCACAGGCCGCCGCGCGCGTGTCGGACAAGGCGACCGCCGAGGCGAACGTGGCGGCACGCGAGGCCGAACTCGATGCCGCCGCGCGGCGTCTGTCGCGCTCGGAGACCCTGTCGAAAGAGGGCGCGTCGTCGGTGCAGGAGCTGGACGACGATCGTGCGCGCGTTCGCAGCACGCGCGCCGCCGTTACCGCGGCACGCGCGCAGGTCGCCGCCGCGCAATCGGCTGTGGAGGCGGCCAACGCCCAGGTGATTGGCGCGAAATCGACGGTCGAAGCCGCGCAGGCCACCATCCACCGTATCGAAGCCGACATTGCCGACAGCGAACTCAAGGCGCCGCGCGACGGCCGCGTGCAATTTCGCGTGGCGCAACCCGGCGAAGTGCTGGCGGCGGGTGGCAAGGTGCTCAACCTCGTCGACCTGTCGGATGTGTACATGACGTTCTTCCTGCCCGAGACGGTGGCGGGCCGACTTGCCATGGGCGCCGAGGTTCGCATCATTCTCGACGCCGCGCCGCAGTATGTCATTCCCGCGACCCTGTCCTTCGTCTCGAGCACGGCGCAGTTCACGCCGAAGACCGTCGAGACCGAGAGCGAGCGCCAGAAGCTGATGTTCCGCGTGCGCGCGCAGATTGCGCCTGAATTGCTGCGACAGCATCTGAAGCTCGTGAAGACGGGCCTGCCCGGCGTCGCCTGGGTGAAGACCGATAGTCAGGTGCCGTGGCCGCCCCAACTGCAGACGAAGCTGCCGCGGTGAGCCGCCCATCATGACGGCGCACCCCCCACCTTCGCCTTCGATATCGTCCCCGCCCGGCAGCAGTTTGCCGCCGGCGGTGCATGTCGCCGGCGTGACGCTGCGTTACGGCCGCAAGACCGTCGCATTGGACAACGTCAGCCTGGACCTCCCCGCCCACGGCATGGTCGGCCTGATCGGTCCCGACGGCGTCGGCAAGTCCACCCTGCTCTCGCTCATCGCGGGCGCGCGGGTGGTGCAAGCGGGCACCGTCGAAGCGCTCAGCGGCGACATGGCGAGCAAGGCGCATCGCGACCGCGTCTGTCCACGCATCGCCTATATGCCGCAGGGGCTCGGCAAGAATCTCTATCCGACGCTCTCCGTCGAGGAGAACCTGCAATTCTTCGCGCGGCTCTTCGGTCACGATGCCCCGGAGCGGCGCCGCCGCATCGATGACCTCACGCACAGCACCGGCCTGCATGCGTTTCTCGACCGACCGGCCGGCAAGCTCTCCGGCGGCATGAAGCAGAAGCTCGGGCTGTGTTGCGCGCTGATTCATGATCCCGATCTGCTGGTGCTCGACGAGCCGACGACCGGGGTGGATCCGCTCGCGCGCGCTCAGTTCTGGGAATTGATCGCGCGCATTCGTCGCGCGCGACCGACGATGAGCGTGATCGTCGCCACCGCGTATATGGATGAGGCACAGCGCTTCGACTGGCTCGTCGCCATGGACGCGGGCAAGGTGCTCGCGACCGGCACGCCCGCCGAGTTGCTTGCACACACGCGGCGAGACACCCTGGAAGCGGCGTTCATTGACCTGCTGCCTGCAGAAAAGACGCGCGGCTACGAGCCGGTCGCGATTCCGCCGCTGCCGATCGACGAACACACGGAGATCGCTATCGAGGCCAAAGACCTCACGATGCGCTTCGGCGATTTCGTTGCGGTCGATCACGTGGACTTCCGCATTCGCCGCGGCGAGATCTTCGGCTTCCTCGGCTCGAACGGTTGCGGCAAGACCACCACGATGAAGTTGCTCACCGGCCTGCTGCAAGCGAGCGACGGCCGAGCCTGGCTCTTCGGCCACGAGGTCGATCCGAAGGACATCGGCACACGCCGCCGCGTGGGCTACATGTCGCAGGCGTTTTCGCTCTATACCGAGCTGACGGTGCATCAGAACCTCGTGCTGCACGCCAGGCTGTTCCATGTGCCCGAGGCCCAGGTCGGCGCACGCGTGGCGGAGATGGCGCGTCGCTTCGGTCTGGCGGACGTGCTTGGCGCACTACCCGACACCCTTGCGCTCGGCATGCGTCAGCGCCTGTCGCTCGCCGTGGCGATGGTACACAAGCCCGAACTGTTGATTCTCGATGAGCCGACGTCGGGGGTCGACCCGATCGCGCGCGACAACTTCTGGCGTCTGCTGGTGGCACTGTCGCGCCGGGATCGCGTGACAATCTTCATCTCCACGCACTTCATGAACGAGGCGGAGCGCTGCGACCGCATCTCGCTGATGCACGCGGGCAAGGTGCTCGTGTCCGATCCGCCCGCGAAGATTACGCACGACAAGGGCGCGGCGACGCTCGAGCAGGCCTTCATCGAGTATCTCGTGGAAGCGGGGGGCGGCGCATCGCTGGCGCCAGCGTCGTCTGACGCGGCCAACCCATCTGAATCCACTGTCTTCGTCGAGACGGCGCCCCCGCAGCACAAGGCATTCTCGCTCGGCCGCCTGCTCAGCTATCTCTGGCGCGAGACGCTGGAGCTGCAGCGCGACCCGGTGCGCGCCACGCTTGCGCTGGTGGGCTCGCTCGTGTTGATGCTGGTGATGGGCTACGGCATCAGCATGGACGTGGAAGATTTGCGCTACGCCGTGCTCGACCGCGACCAGACCACGTTGAGCCAGAACTACGCGCTCAATATCGCGGGGTCGCGCTACTTCATCGAGCGGCCGCCCATCAAGGACGACGCCGATATGGACCGGCGTCTGCGCGACGGCGAACTGGCGCTGGCCATCGAGATCCCGCCGGGCTTCGCTCGCGACGTGTTACGCGGCAAGGCGGTCGAGATCGGCGCATGGATCGACGGGGCGATGCCGATGCGCGCGGAGACAGTGCAGGGCTATGTGCAGGGGATGCACCAGAACTGGCTGGCGGATCAGTCCCTTCACCGCCTCGGCGCGCGCCCGACGGCGTCGCTCGACATCGAGACCCGGTATCGCTATAACCCCGACGTGAAGAGCCTTCCCGCAATGGTGCCGGCGGTGATTCCGCTGCTTCTGCTGATGCTGCCGGCCATGCTCACGGCCCTGTCCGTGGTGCGGGAGAAGGAACTCGGCTCGATCCTGAACCTGTACGTGACGCCGGTCACCCGCACGGAATTCCTGATCGGCAAGCAGATTCCGTACGTCGCGCTTGCCATGCTGAACTTCCTGCTCATGGCGCTCATCGCCGTGACGCTGTTCGGCGTGCCGATCAAGGGCAGCTTCCTGACACTCGTGAGCGCCGTCTTCATTTTCAACGTCGTCGCCACGGGCATTGGCCTGCTGGCGTCCACTTTCACCCGTAGCCAGATCGCGGCGCTGTTCTTCACGATGATCGGCACGATGATCCCGGCGATTCAGTTTTCCGGGATGCTCACGCCGGTGCCCTCGATGGAGGGCTCGGGCCGGATCATCGGGGAGATCTATCCGTCGAGCTACATGCTGATCATCAGCCGCGGCGTCTTCAACAAGGCGCTCGGGTTTGCCGACCTCGGCAACGCGTTCTGGCCGATGCTGATGGCCGTGCCCGTGGTGATGGGCGCCACGATCCTGTTGCTCAACAAACAGGAGACGTGATGGCAAGCCCGACGCTTCCGCAGGCCTCTCGTCCCGATGCACCGCCGCAGAACCCGCATCCGTGGCCGCGGCATCTGGCAAACATCTATCGGCTCGGCATCAAGGAGCTATGGAGTCTGGCGCGCGATGTGACGATGCTGGTGCTCATCGTCTATACGTTCACGGCATCGGTCTATTCCGCAGCGACAGCATTGCCCGACACATTGCATCTTGCGCCGATCGCGATTGTGGACGAAGACGCTTCACCGCTCTCGCAGCGCATCGTCTCGGCGTTCTATCCGCCACAGTTCACCGCGCCGCGCATGATTACGGCGGACGCCGTCGATCGCGGCATGGACGAAGGCGCATACACGTTCGCGTTGAACATTCCGCCGAATTTTCAGCGCGACGTGCTGGCGGGACGTGCGGCCGAAGTCCAGCTCAATGTCGACGCCACGCGCATGAGTCAGGCGTTCACCGGCAGCGGCTATGTGCAGCAGATCGTTTCGGCAGAGGTGCGCGAGTTCCTCCAGCGATACCGATCGAACCCGGCATTGCCAATCGATCTGGCGTTGCGCGTGCGCTTCAACCCGACGCTGGAGCGCGCGTGGTTCGGCGCGCTCATGGAGATCGTCAACAACATCACGATGCTCTCGATCATTCTCACGGGCGCTGCGCTCATTCGCGAGCGCGAGCACGGCACGATCGAGCATCTGCTGGTCATGCCGGTGACACCGACCGAAATCATGGCCGCGAAGATCTGGTCGATGGGATTGGTGGTGCTGATCGCCGCCGCGATGTCGCTTTGGCTGATCGTGAGCGGTGCGCTGCACGTGCCGATCGGCGGGTCGGTGGCGCTGTTCCTGCTGGGGGCAACGCTGCACCTGTTCGCCACCACGTCGATGGGGATTTTTCTCGCGACGCTCGCGCGGTCGATGCCGCAGTTCGGCATGCTGCTGATTCTGGTGCTGCTGCCACTGGAAATGCTCTCGGGCGCGAACACGCCGCGCGAGAGCATGCCACCTCTGGTGAAAGACATCATGCTGGCCGCGCCCACCACGCATTTCGTCGAACTGAGTCAGGCCATCCTGTTCCGAGGGGCCGGGATCGGCGTGGTGTGGGTGCAGTTCATGGCGCTCGCGCTCATCGGCGCCGTGTTCTTCGCCGTCTCACTGCGACGGTTTCGTCGCACGCTCAGTTCGATGGCTTAGCGCGTGCGATGGGTGCCATGGCACGCGTTAGGCTCGCTCATCGGCCAACGGGCACGGACAACCGCGCCAGCAAACCGCCACCGTCGCGAGACGCAAATTCGAGCGTGGCGCCAAAGCGTGACGCGATGGCCCGCACAATGGAAATCCCCAAACCCGCCCCCTCCCCTTGCTGCCGACCCTGATCGCCGCGCCAGAAACGCTGGCCCAATCGCATCGCCTGCTCCGGCGCCAAGCCCGGGCCTCGGTCTCCTACCACGATGCAGTACTGCCGACGATGGTCGTCCATCCCTACCGTCACTTCGATCGGACACTCCGCCGGGGAATACCGCAGCGCGTTATCCACCAGATTGCGCACCGCCGTGGCGAGCATCGAACGAGGGATCGGTGCGCCTCCGTCCTCGCACGACATGCTGAATGCGATCCGAGGTACGTCACGACGGACCGGGGCCCCATTCCGCCACTCAGACAGTGACCCAACTCGCAGCGGAACGGGGCCCCGATCCGTCTCCTCCCATACGGCAAGGACTTCCTCCATCACTTCGCGCACCGACATGCACGCGTCCGGCGAATGCGCAGGCGCCTCCGCACGCGCAAGGGTCATCATCTGATCCAACGTATGCCGCAAGCGACGCACGCCCACCCCCGCCTGATGCAACGCCCGCCTGGCCGACTCGCCCCGCGTGATCTCCGCCACCTGCAAGTGTGTGTCGACCGCCGTCAACGGCGTGCGCAATTCGTGCGCCGCCGCATCGGTGAATGCCCGCTGATACGCCATCGCCTGGGTCAGTCGGTCTAGCAGCCCGTTAAGCGCCGAGACGACCGGACGCAACTCCGTCGGCGCACGTCCCAGGTCGATAGGCGCCGTGTCGTCGGCATGCTTGCGACGCAACGCCAATCGCAAGGTCTCCAACGGCGACAACCCGCGTCCAATGCCGATCCACAACGCGATCAACCCGCCCACCACCGCAATCATGAACGGCACCCCCACCGCACGCAGCAAGGCGCCCGTCAGCGCTGCCCGCTTGTCGAGTCCGTCCGCCGTCATCACCTGATATCCGCGCGCGTCCTGAAACACGTAGATGCGCCAGTGTTTGCCTTCGAACGCCATGGTGCTGAAACCCAGCGGCAGCGACCGCCCAGCCGACTGCGGCCCGCCATCGGTGCGCGCCAGCACCGCGCCATGCACCGAGCGAATCTCGCACGCAATCCGGTCGTCAGTTCCCACGCGAATCACGTCGTCCCAATCAGCCTTACCCACGCCCGGCGCAAGCGGCGACAGCGCGGCCCGCGCCAGCAGTCCCGACACCATCCGGGCCGACATCGCGAGACGCTCATCGAGCGCCCGGTCGAGATTCGCTTGCACCCCGCGCATCATCCAACCCGCCACCACCGCCCAAAGCACCACGAGTGCCACGCCAGCGATCAACACCGCACGCAAACGAAGGCTCATGACACCGCCCATCCCAACCGGTAGCCAAGGCCGCGCGCCGTCTGAATGACACCGCATCCCAATTTGCGACGCACGTTGTGAATGTGTACGTTCAATGCATTGCTGCCCAGCCGGTCGGTCAAGCCATACAGCCGCTCGTGCAACATGTCGGGCGTGAGCCACCGGCCTCGACAGCTCGCCAGATGCGCCAGCAAATCGACTTCCTTGCGCGAGAGTTCGACCGGCTCGCCATCGAGCCACGCCAGTCCGCTCGCCGGCTCCAGGCGCAGCGGCCCGGCCTCGATGGTCGGGGCCGCACGCCCCTGCACCCGGCGAATCAACGCATGCAGTCGCGCCGCCAACTCACGCAGGTCGAACGGCTTGACCATGTAGTCGTCACCCCCGCCATTCAAGCCGGCAATGCGGTGCTCGATGCCGTCGCGCGCCGTCAGGATCAGGACGGGCACGTCGCGCTCCATCGCGCGAATCTCTGCCAGAACGCCGAGGCCATCGCCATCGGGCAATCCCAGATCGAGCACCAGCGCATCGAACGTGTTTTCCGCATGCGCCGCCACCGCCGCCGCACCACACGCCGCATGCTCGACCGCGATACCCAGCGCGTGCAGCCCCGCGACAATGCCGCTCGCAATCAAGTCGTCGTCTTCCACCAACAGCACTCGCACGATTCCGCACCTCTTGTGAATATCGCGCCATGTTACGTACTTTGCGTAATGAATTGGACGGCGATCCCGCAGGCGTCGGCGTATCACCCACCCCCGACCCAAGCGCTGACGCTCGTTAACTCTCGGTTAATCGGCGTAGGCCACACTCTTGCCTGCTTCGGGATTTCCGCGGGAGAACAGATTTGCTACGTCGCGCTTTTTTCATGTTTGTGATTTTTCTCGGTGCCATCGGCTGGACGCGCACCGCCGATGCCTTGCCCTGGCAGATCACGCCGAAATTTCTGGAAGCGTCTCAGGTGCTGACGCTTTCCCCGGTCAGCCACGTTGACGGCCGGCTCGACGTCGTTGGCCATATTGCCAAGGATTACTACGTTTATCGTCATTCGCTGCGCGCCGAGGATGCGTCGGGCAGCCCCGTGGCGCTAACGCTCTCGGCAGGGTCGACACACACCGATGAGTTCTTCGGCGAGACGGAGATCTATACCGGCGATGCGTTGCGCATGCAGCTGCCCGCAACGACACCCGGTCCGGTAACGCTGCACTGGCAGGGCTGCGCCGACGCCGGCATCTGCTATCCGCCGCAAACGATGACGATCGCCTTGCCCGCCGGGTTGGCCTCAGGCGCAGCCACCCCGGCGATCCCGCCCGCCTCGTCCAGTCCAGTTGCCTCCGGTACCTCCCTGATGCCGGCTCCCCCTAATATCCCTGCGCCCGCCGCCGATAACGCCGCGCCACTCGCACAGGACCAGGCGGCGGCGCAACGACTCTCCTCGCTGGGTCCCATCACCGGCACGCTGCTGTTCTTCGGCTTTGGCTTGCTTCTGGCGTTCACGCCGTGCACGCTGCCGATGATCCCCATCGTCTCGACGATGATTGTGGGCCATCGTCCCGCGCCGTTGCGCGCGCTGGCGCTCTCGCTGTCGTACGTGCTGGCGATGGCGCTGACGTATGCGTCGGTGGGCGTCGCGGCGGGCCTGGCCGGAGCGAACTTGCAGGCAACCCTGCAATCACCCTGGCTGCTCGGCGCGTTCGCGGGGCTCTTTCTGGTACTGGCGGCGTCGTTGTTCGGTCTGTTCGAGCTGCGTCTGCCGACGTTCGTCGCGAATCGACTCAACGCCACCGGGCAGCCGCGCCCCGGCGGCAGCCTCGTCGGTGCGGCCGCACTCGGCCTGCTCTCGGCGCTGCTCGTCGGCCCCTGCATGACGGCCCCGCTGGCCGGCGCCTTGCTCTATATCGGTCAGACGGGCAACGCATGGACGGGCGGCGTCGCGCTGTTTGCACTGGGTGTCGGCATGGGACTGCCGTTGCTGGCCATCGCGCTGTTCGGCTCGCGGATTCTGCCGCGTCCGGGAGCGTGGATGGTCCGCGTGCGAATCGCGTTCGCCTATGTCATGACGGGCATGGCCATTCTGATGTTGAGCCGCTTCCTGCCCGGCAGCGTCAGCCTGATGCTGTGGGGCGCGCTCGGCCTCGGTCTCGCCGTCGGGCTAGGCGCGTGGTCATGGACGATGCGCGGCCAGTCCTCAGGATGGACGCTGTTGTTCGCGTCGTCGTTGGCCGGCATCTGGTCCGTACTCATGCTCGTGGGCGCCGCGTCTGGCAGCGACGCGGTACTCAGTCCTCTCGCACGGGCAAACGCGTCAGTCACGCATGGCGCGGCCGTGCAGAGTGACAAGCGATTGAACTACATCGGCGTCAAGTCTGCGGAGGATGTCGATGCGCGCATTGCTCAGGCGGTCGCGAAGGGGCAATGGACGTTGATCGACTTCTACGCCGACTGGTGCGTGAGCTGCCATGTCATCGAGCGCAATGTGTTCGGCGATCCGGGGGTCGCGGCTCGCCTGGCGACGATGCAAGTGCTGCGCCCGGACGTGACGAAAAACGACGCGATCGATCAGGCCCTGATGAAACGGTGGGGGGTGCTCGGCCCGCCCACGCTCATTCTCATCGATGCGAACGGTCAGGAGGTGCGCGCGCAACGCATGGTCGGCGAGCTGGATGCGCGTAGCTTCCTGCGCCATCTCGACGCAGCGGGGAACGCATGACCACCAGCCTTGGCCCGTTCTCCATACCGACGCTCGCCGTGGCCGCAGCGGCGCTGCTGGCCTGGCTCGTCGCGCGCTACCTCCTGCGCGGCACAGATGCCACGGCACGCCGCAGGGCGGCGAGCCTGCTGCTCGACGCGCTCTTCGTCGGCCTGATCGCGGCGCGCGCCGCCTACGTGCTGCGCTGGTGGCCCGATTACGCCGCGGCACCACTGTCCATTGTCGCGATTGGCGACGGTGGCTTCACGGTTTGGGTCGGGCTGCCCGTCGCACTGGGCTGGGCGCTGTGGCGTGTGCGCCGCGATGCATCAGCGCGTCGCCCGATGCTATGCGGCTTCGTCGCGGGCGTGGCACTTTGGGCCGCCGCACAGGTTGGGCTGGGCGCCCTGCAGCGCACCGCACCGCCGCTGCCGTCGCTGACGCTCGCGACAATCGACGGCCGGCCCGTGGCGCTCGACGCCTATCGTGGCCGCCCCGTCGTGGTCAATCTGTGGGCGAGTTGGTGCCCACCGTGCCGTCGCGAAATGCCCGTACTGGAAAAGGCCCAAGCGGACTACCCAGACGTGACGTTCCTGATGATCAATCAGGGCGAAGCCGCACATACGGTCGAAGCATTCGTGCAATCGCAAGGGCTGCAATTCAACCATCTGCTGCTTGATCCCGCATCGCAAGCCATGCAGGCAGCGAGCGCGCGCGCACTGCCCACCACGCTGTTCTACGATACGCAGGGTCGTCGCGTCGAAGCGCATTTGGGCGAACTGACGGCGGCACGTTTGCGCGACACGCTGCAACGCCGCCTTCATCGAGCTCCGGTGCCGCCGCCCCCGTAGGCGAACAACCCCGGCCCGAGCGTCGCAGAATCGTCGAACGAGCGCCGCTGCGGCACGTACATTCTTGCGAAAAATGGCTCGATCTCGCGAGAAACCCGTCGATCGGCTGCTTTTTGCGACGCCCCGCCCACGACACCCCGCAGATACTGCTACAATCCTCGTCACTATGAAGTCGTATCAGTCTTCCCCCCTCCTCTGGTCGCCTCTGACCGCCGCCCTGCGCTGGTGGCGGTAACCCGCCACGTCCATCTCATCCCCATAGCGCCCTCCCCCGCGGATCGCGAACTCAATGTGGGGGCACGCTCAGGGGGAATTCGCAAATCTCATGCGTTCGACAATCCTTTGTCACCCGACGAACAGGGACCATCATGCTGCTGATGATCGACAACTACGACTCGTTTACCTACAACATCGTCCAATACTTCGGTGAATTGGGCGAAGACGTACGGGTCTTTCGCAACGACGAAATCACGCTCGACGCCATCGCCGAACTCGCCCCCGAGCGCATCTGCCTCTCGCCGGGTCCGAGCTGTCCGGCCAACGCGGGCATCACGCTCGACGTGCTCAAGCGCTTCGCCGGCGAAATCCCGATCCTCGGCGTCTGCCTCGGTCATCAGGCGATCGGCGAAGCCTTTGGCGGCAAGGTCGTGCGCGCCCAGCAGATCATGCACGGCAAGGTGAGCGAGATCGAGACCACGCAACAGGGCGTGTTCGCGAATTTGCCCAAGCGCTTTACCGTCACGCGTTATCACTCGCTGGCCATCGAACGCGCATCGCTGCCCGACTGCCTCGAAGTCACCGCCTGGACGGACGACGGCGAGATCATGGGTGTGCGTCACAAGACGCTCGATGTCGAAGGCGTGCAGTTCCACCCCGAATCGATTCTGTCGGAGCACGGCCACGACGTGCTGCGCAATTTCCTGCAAGCCGCACCGCGCGTGGCGCAGGCTGCCTGAGCGCGCTGCTACCCGAGCGAGCCACCTGAGCCACCTGAGCCACCTGAGCCATCTGAGCCATCTGAGCCATCTGAGCCATCTGAGCCACCCGAGCCGATCCGACAGAAGCGAGAACAATCCATGATTACCCCGCAAGAAGCCCTGCAGCGCACCATCGAGCACCGTGAAATCTTCCACGACGAGATGCTGCACCTGATGCGTCTCATCATGAAGGGCGAAATTTCGCCGGTCATGTGCGCGGCCATCATCACCGGCCTGCGCGTGAAGAAGGAAACCATCGGTGAAATCGCAGCGGCCGCGCAAGTGATGCGCGAGTTCGCCAACCATGTCGACGCGCCCCCCGGCGAGCATTTCGTCGACATCGTGGGCACCGGCGGCGATGTGTCGCACACGTTCAATATCTCCACCGCGTCGATGTTCGTGGCAGCAGGCGCGGGCGCCAAGGTCGCCAAGCACGGCAACCGCGGTGTGAGTTCCAAGTCGGGCAGCGCCGACGTGCTCGAGGCCCTGGGCGTGAACATCATGCTCTCGCCCGAGCAGGTCGCCGAGTGTCTGCGCGAAGTCGGCATCGGCTTCATGTTCGCGCCGAACCATCATCCCGCGATGAAGAACGTGGCGGCCGTGCGCAAGGAAATGGGCGTACGCACGATCTTCAACATCCTCGGGCCGCTCACCAATCCGGCCGGTGCGCCGAACCAGTTGATGGGCGTGTTCCACCCCGATCTGGTCGGTATCCAGGTGCGCGTGATGCAGCGCCTGGGCGCCGAACACGTGCTCGTGGTCTACGGCAAGGACGGCATGGACGAAGTGTCGCTCGGCGCCGCCACGCTGGTGGGCGAGTTGAAGGACGGCAAGGTCACCGAGTACGAGATTCATCCCGAGGACTTCGGCCTGCAGATGGTGAGCAATCGCGGCCTGAAGGTCGGCAGCGCCGACGAATCGAAAACGATGTTGATCGAAGCACTCGACAACAAGCCGGGCACCGCGCGCGAGATTGTCGCGCTCAATGCCGGTACCGCGCTGTATGCCGCCAACCGTGCGGCGTCGATTGGTGAAGGAATCCAGTTGGCGCGCGAATCCATCGCCAGCGGCGCGGCGCGCGCGAAGCTCGACGAGTTCGTCGCTTTCACGCAGCGATTCAAAGGGTAAGGCATGGCGTCGGCACCCTCGCAGGTGCCGCGTCCAGCGCCTCCCGATTTCGATCACGACGGGCGTAGTCTTCGATGACGCCCCTCTAATTCAGTAGCCCCCGAATCATCCATCGATATGTCTACCGTTCTCGACAAGATCCTGGCCGTCAAGGCTGAAGAAGTCGCCGCTGCGAAGCGCGTGCGTGACCTCGCGAGCCTGCGCCGCGACGCCGAAGCCACCGTCGCCGACAGCGCGCTGCGCACACGCGATTTCGTGGGCGCGGTGCGCACGAAGCTCGACGGCGGTCTGCCCGGCGTGATCGCCGAGATCAAGAAAGCCAGCCCGTCGAAGGGCGTGATTCGCGAGCATTTCGTGCCGCCGCAGATTGCCGAGTCGTATCAGCAAGGCGGCGCGGCATGCCTGTCGGTGCTCACCGACGTGCAGTTCTTCCAGGGCTCGCCCGAGTATCTGAAGGCCGCGCGGGCCGCCTGCGATCTGCCGGTGCTGCGCAAGGACTTCATGATCGACGCCT
Organism: Pandoraea cepalis; assembly: GCF_902459625.1. Lineage (NCBI taxonomy): Bacteria > Pseudomonadati > Pseudomonadota > Betaproteobacteria > Burkholderiales > Burkholderiaceae > Pandoraea > Pandoraea cepalis. The sequence goes on along the minus strand of NZ_CABPRY010000009.1, from coordinate 171,977 downwards.
ACCAGGTGTACGAGGCGCGCGAGATGGGCGCCGACTGCATTCTGCTCATCGCCGCGGCGCTGGAACTGGCCCATATGCGCGATCTCGAAGCGCAAGCGCACGAGCTGGGCATGGCGGTACTCGTCGAAGTGCACAACGGCCAGGAACTGGACGCCGGGCTCGAGTTGAGCACGCCGCTGCTGGGCATCAACAATCGCAACCTGCACAACTTCGAAGTGTCGCTCGACACCACGCTGGGTCTGCTGAAGCACATTCCGGACGATCGTATCGTCGTGACGGAGTCGGGTATCCTCTCGCGTGACGACGTGATGCGCATGCGCGCGGCGGGCGTCAATGCCTTCCTCGTCGGAGAAGCCTTCATGCGCGCGCCCGAGCCGGGCGAAGCCCTCGCCACGCTGTTCGACATGCCCCGCTAACACCCTGCCACGCGCCACGCGAGCGATCGATGGCGCGGCGTCCCCCCTCACAGGAGCGGCCCCGATGGCCATCGAACGCGAACTCAAACTGGCCCTCCCGGGCGACCTGTCTGCCGAGCGCGCCGTCGCGCTGATTTCTCATCTGGACCGTTTGCCTGGAGCGGAAGCCCGGGGGGAACGGCATCTCGTCAATCGCTATTTCGACACGCCTTCGCTGGCGCTCTCGCAAGCGAAGGCCGCGCTGCGGTTGCGTTTCGTGGCGCGCGACGGCCACCCCGGACAATGGCTGCAAACCCTCAAGTCGGTGGGCGACGCGCGCGACGGGCTACATGTGCGCCACGAGTGGGAGCAGGCCGTGCAAGGCGAAGCGCTTGAACTTGCGCCGCTGATCGCCGCTTGCGACGTGCCCGGCACGGCGGATTTGCTGCGCGCCGAGGGGGCGAATGTCGTCGCCCAGTTCGAAACGAATTTCGTGCGACGGCTGTGGCGCTATATCGCAGGGGACGGCACGGCGGTCGAAATCGCCTTTGACCGGGGCGAAGTCGCGGTTGACGCCGGCGGCAAACGCCACACGGAGCCACTCGTGGAAGTCGAACTGGAATTGCTCGATGCTCCGGAGGACGACCGCGAGGGCCAAGGCGAACGCATTCTGCACGCGCTCGCGCAGGAATTGCGCGACGTACTGCCCGAATTGCAGAGCGACGACGTGAGCAAGGCGCAGCGCGGGTATCGTCTGCGGCAAAAGGTGCTCGGTCGCTGAGCGTCGCTCACGGACACGCGCACGATGCACGCGTCACTCTCCCAAGTCCACTCAACCGACTCATCGCATGACCTCACGCTCACGCGCGGCATCGCCATCGCCTACCGATGAAAGGCAACGCTCACTGTTCGACGAACCGACGCCAGTGACCGGCACGAACGACACGACGACTCCGACGCAGCCCCCCGTCGATGTCGCCGCTTCTGCCGCACCCTCACCGCGGCGACGCGGACGTCCGCCGAAAGCGGGTGCGCCGGTGACATCTGCATCGATGCCCGTCACATCAATCGCTCACTCGGTAGCCGCGAGCGCCGACGTCGCCGGCCCGCTCAAGGGTCGCGTCGAGGATCAGTTCGCCGCATTGCCCGGCGAGTGGAAGACACTTGTCGCGCCGTTCGTCGAGAGCGACGCGTACGCGCCGCTTTGCCGTTACGTCGATGCCGAAGTCTCCGCGGGCAAGACTGTCTACCCGGCGGACATCTTTCACGCGCTGCGCGTGACGTCGCCCATGGACGTGAAGGTCGTGATCCTCGGGCAGGACCCCTATCACGGTGACGATCACGGCATCGCGCAAGCGCACGGCCTGGCGTTTTCGGTGCAGCGCGGCGTGCGCGTGCCACCGTCGTTGCGAAACATCTACAAGGAAATCGAACGCGATCTGGGGATCGCCGCGCCGCCGCACGGCAATCTCGATGCCTGGGCGAAACAGGGTGTGCTGTTGCTCAACACGACGCTCACGGTGGAAGCGAGCAACGCCGCGAGTCATGCGAAGCCGTTCAAGAAGGGGGGATGGCAAGCCTGTACCGACACGTTGCTCAAGGGGCTGGCCGCCCGGCAAGCGCCGCTGGTCTTCCTGCTGTGGGGCAGCCATGCGCAGGCCAAGGCACCGCTGCTCGCCGGTCACGGTCATCTGCTGCTCGAAGCCCCGCACCCCTCGCCGCTCTCGGCACATCGCGGTTTCCTGGGCTGCGGCCACTTCAGCGCCGCCAATGCCTTCCTCGAACAGCACGGCAAGGCGCCCATCGACTGGCGCCTGCCGGCGTAAGGGCGTTGCAGCGGGACTCAGTCGCGCGATGACTCGGTGATGGGCGCCAGGGTGCCCATGGCGCCCTGTTGATAGCGGCGAGTGAGCGCCACGAGATCGCTCTCGTCGCGCGCCGCGAAGTTGCCGCGATAGACCACGGGTTCGTCGAGCGGTTCGCCACCGGCGAGCAGGAGACGCGCGCCGGTGCGTCCGGCCAGTTGCCACGCACCGGGCGCAAGCAACACCGCTTGCGCGCCGCCACCTTCCGCGCGTAACGCATGATTGGCCAGTGCCGCCTCGCCCTGCGCAATCAACGCGACCCAGCGACGGCCATCGCACGGGATCGTCAAGGTGCGCAGTTCGTCCTCACGCCAGTCGAGCTGCAACAGCGTCGTGCGCTCACTTTCCGTACGGGCGACATGGGCGACATGACGCTCGCCCCACTGCCCGCAGATCAACGTGAGATCGACGGCGCCTTCGCGCCAATGCGGCATGGCTTCGGCACGAACCACGGTTTGCGCGGGAGCGCCGTGCGCATGGCGGCCGGCGCGGCTCACGATCATCCGTATGCCACGCGCAATACCGTGGGCGTTCTCGGGAATGTCCTCGTGCACGGTGCCGCAGTTGGTTTCGAGCCAGAGCAGATCGCCGGCGCGCAGCCTGTCGTCGCCCCGATGGGCGTGACGGCAGCGCAGCGACGTCGTCGACTCGGGAAACAGGTAGGTCGCCACCACGCATCCGGCATGCGGATGCGGCGGTATGCACGCGCCATGACGACGGAAGAGATCGATCGACAGAAACGGATCCGTTTCGGCGACCTGATCGAAAACGCCCGCCCCCGCCGCCGCGGCGCAGCGGCCGGGCCGGGTGACGGGAAGCACGCGCGGGATGGCGCTCGCGTCGGCGTGAGCCGCCGGACGCTTCGTCTGACGCGGATGCAAGGGCGTCGGATGGGCCATGGGGGTACCTGCGCGTGCGGGAGAGCAGCCGTATTGTCAGCGTCGGCCCGAGGGCTTAGAGCGCTGCAATCGCTTCGCGAGCATTGGCAAATCCGGCGGCGGCCGATTCCGGACCGCGAGCCAGACCTTCCGCGAAGATGAACGTCACGTCCGTCATGCCGAGGAAGCCGAGAATCGTCTTGAGGTACGGCGTCTGGCTGTCGGCCGGCGTGTCCTTGTAGTTGCCGCCACGGGCGAATGCCACGATCACCTTCTTGCCCTGGATAAGACCTTCCACGGTGCCGTCTTCACGATAGCGGAAAGTCACGCGAGCACGGGCGATCCAGTCGAAGTACGCCTTCAGTTGCGACGGCACCTGGAAGTTGTACAGCGGCACGCCGAACACCACGTAGTCGGCTGCCTGAATCTCGGCGACCAGTTCGTCGCTGCGGGCGATGATGGCGTTTTGTTCTGCCGAGCGTTGGTCTTCCGGCGTGAAGAACGCGCCGATCACGGCTTCGTCCAGGTGCGGCACGCCATCGGCCAGCAGATCGCGCACGACGACCTTGGCACCTGCGTGCTTCGCGACCAGTTGCGCCACGGATTCGTTGGCGAGTGTGGTCGAGTTGGCACCTTGCGAGCGGGCGGCGGAATTGATTTGGAGAATCGTGGTCATGTCTCTGGCTCCTGAGCCTGGGGGTTCGAAAATCCGTCCGCGCTGGCCCCCATCTCGGGATTGCCGTGAATGGCGCGTCGGCTTGGTATGAATTCTAGTTACCCACAAAAATGAAACAAGCCGGTAAAATCGAATTGTTTGTTCCCTTTTTGGAACAATGCATGCCATCCCCCTTTCCTTGGCCGGATGGCCGCGTCACCGAGGAGCGCGCGCGATGATTGACGATCTGAATGACATGCTGATCTTCGCCGAGGTCGTTCGCTCGGGCAGCATCACCCGGGCCGGCGAGCGGCTCGATCTGCCCAAGGCAACCGTGAGTCGGCGTCTGTCGCGGCTGGAGATGCGTCTGGGCACGAAGTTGCTGCACAAGACCACACGGCGGCTGGAACTGACAGAAGTCGGCGAGGCGTATTACGAGCGTTGCCTGCCGATTCTCGAGGAAGTGGAAGAGACGCGAGACTTCGCCTCGCAGCTCTCGAGCAAGCCGCGTGGACGGCTTCGCATCACGGCGCCCGGCGACTTTGCGGCGCAGTGGCTGGCGGTGCCGCTCGCCACGTTCTGCGCGGCCTATCCCGAGATTACGGTCGATGTGGATCTGAGTTCGCGACAGGTCGATCTGATCGCCGAGCGCATCGACGTCGCCATCCGCGCCGGACAACTCTCCGACTCCACTCTCGTGGCGCGCCCCCTCCTGGCGCTCACACGCAGTCTGTATGCCAGCCCGCTGTATCTGAGTGCGACGGGGTTGCCCGCCACGCCCGACGAGCTGGCGGGCCATCGCTTCGTGATCCTGCAAGGCGCGCGGCGTCTTTTCAACTCGGACACGCTGCACAGGGGACGTCAGCGCGCCGACATCACCATGCAAGGGGCGATTCAGGTCAACAGCATGGGCATGGTCAAGGAAATGACGGTGGCGGGCAGTGGCATCGCCGCGCTGACGGACATCCTGGCCGAGGATGCGTTGCGCACCGGCCGTCTCATCAAGGTGCTGCCCGAGTGGTCGTTACCGTCCAGTCCGGTGCATCTGGTCACGCCATCGCGACGCTTCCTCCCGCGCAAGACGCAGGTCTTCATCGAGCACATGCTCGCCGTCGCCAAGTCGTGTCCGGAGGAAAACCGGGACCCGTCAGTGCCGGGCCCGGCGCAAGCGTAAAGCGCTCGGCCGCTCAGGCCGACAGCCACTTTTCACGACGCTGTGCCGCGGCGCGATCGCGCGTCTCGGCGATGCGGTATTTCGAAATCTCCGGCGCGTCGAGCGTGAGCGCGGTCTCACGCAGGGCGTCGCGGCGGAACGCGTGGACCGTCACCCGGTCGCCCGGGCGATAGCGATCGAGCAGCTTGTCGAGATTGGCTTGCGTGACGCGCAGACCGTCGATGGCGACCAGCACATCGCCCGCCGACAATCCGGCCGCTTGCGCCGCGCCCCCGTCGAGCACCTGCGAGAGCGTAAGGTCGTCACCGCGCTTTGCCGTCTTCACCCCCAGCGCGGGACGGCCGTCCTCGGGCTTGACCGGTTCCAGCGTAAGTCCGACGCGTTCGAGCAGCGTCTTGATTGGCAGATCGCGCGTGCCGTGAATGGCGGTGGCGAAGAATTCCGACAGGTCGAGTCCCGAGACGTCCTCGAAGAACGGCTGCACGGCGTCTTCGTCGATACCCACGGGCGCGCCGCGATAGAAGTCGCGGCCATAGCGTTGCCACAACGCACGCATGATGTCGTCGAGCGACTTCTGGCCGCGCGTCTTCGAACGGATCGTCAGATCGAGCGCGAGCGCGACCAGCGACCCCTTCGTGTAATAGCTGACGATGGCGTTCGGCGCGTTCTCGTCCTGGCGGTAGTACTTCGTCCAGGCATCGAACGAACTCTCGGCCACGGTCTGCTTGAGACGGCCGCTGCCACGCAGCACGCCCGCCACCGTCTTGGCGACGAGTTCGTAGTAATCGGCAGGCGGAATCACGCCGCTGCGTACGAGCATCAGATCGTCGTAATAGGACGTAAAACCTTCGAACAGCCAGAGCAGTCGCGTATAGACTTCGCGATCGAGCACGTACGGTGCGAACACCGCCGGCTTGATGCGCTTGACGTTCCACGTGTGGAAGTACTCGTGGCTCACCAGGCCGAGGAAGCCGCGATAGGCTTCGCTCATGCGCGCCTGTCCCTGCACCGGCAGATCGTTGCGGCTCGCGAGCAGCGCCGTGGATGCACGGTGCTCCAGACCGCCGTACCCCTCGCCGACCGTCATGAGCAGGAAGACGTAGCGCGACATCGGCACGCGCGAGCGCGAACTCGCGCCCGGCTCGAACAAACGGATCTGCGCTTCGCAGATCTTCTTCATGTCGCGCAGCAACCGATCGAGATCGAGATTCGGCACCGGTCCGGTGATCGCAACTTCGTGTGTCACACCACAAGCCTTGAACGTGCCATGCACGAAGGTCCCCATCTCGACCGGCGAGTCGATCAACTCGTCGTAGTCGGCCGCCAGATAGCGCCCGAAGTCGAGCGCCGCCGTGCCTTCGGCCGGCGTGAGCGCAGTCGCGACGCGCCACGCTTTGAACGCCGCGCCGCGCGCGCGCAGCACATCGACTTCGCACGGCACCTGCTCCTGGCCTTCGACGCGCAGAAACACGCTCGTGCCGTTGAAGAAGCCGTGCGTGTCGTCGAGATGCGCGGCGCGTACCGACAGATCCCACGCGTACACCTCGTAGGTCACGATCAGCGTGCCCTTGCACGGCGTCGCCTGCCACGTGTGCTTGTCGAGCTTGTCGAGCGCCACCTTGCGGCCGCGGCACGTCGCCCCGATCGTCACGATGTTGCGGGCAAACTCGCGCACCATATAGCTGCCCGGAATCCACGCGGGCAGCGAGAAACGCTGCCCTTCGGGGGCGGGATTCGAGACCGTGACGGTCACTTCGAACAGATGCGCGGCAGGCGACTTCGGAACAATCGCATACCGGATGGCAGGCTGGGCAGACGTGGCTTTCATGAGGTGGCGGCTTCTTGTTGTCGGAACGGTCGGGCGTTGGCCAGACAAGCGAATGGACGGTTACTTGACCGTGGCGAGCGCCTTTTCCAGGGCTTCTGCAGGCACGGCGCCCGGCAGACGGCGGCCGTCGGACAGTATGATCGTCGGCGTTCCGGTCACGTTGAACTGATGCCCCAGCGCTACGTTCTGCACCACCGCGGTGTCGTCGCACTTGGCCGAAGGGGCCGGCGGCGCCTTCTTGTCGAGCATCCAGTCATGCCACGCGGTGAGCGGATTGGGGGCGCACCAGATCGCCTTCGACTTGGCGTCCGAATCGGGGCCGAGCACCGGGTACAGGAAGGTGTAGACGGTGATGTTGTCGAGCTTCGACGTCTTGAGCGTTTCCTCGAAGCGCTTGCAGTACGGGCAGTTCGGATCGGAGAACACGGCGACCTTGCGGCTGCCGTTACCCTTCACGTACTTGATGGCGCGATCGAGCGGCAGCTTGGCGAAGTCGATCTTGTTCAGTTCCGACTGACGCGCTTCCGTCAGGTTCTGACGCGTTTTCGTATCGACGAGGTTACCGCCGACAATCACGTATTTCGCCTTCTCGTCGGCATAGAGAATGTCGCTGCCAACGGCCACCTCAAAAAGGCCGGGGATGGGCGTACGTGCCACCGACTTGACGGGGGCCTCGGCGCCGAGCGTCTTTTGCACGGCGGCCTTCACACGGTCGAGGGCCGCGTCGGACTTGTTCTGCGCGACGGCGAACGTCGTGACAGTCGCGGCGCAAATTGTCGCCAGACCAAGCGCTGCGAGCGCCGCAGGGCGATAACGTTTCAACATCGAGTATCTCCAGAAGTGTGTCGAGCGAGAGGCGCGTCCGGACACGCCCGGTATCGACCGGAATTGGGTGGCATGGCCCGGCATAGGCGCCCCGAGGGGTCAGCCCAGCGCGCGGCCGATCAGGAATTTCTTGACGAAAGGCAGCACGTTCACGCAGTCGAGCCCCGCGTTGCGCACAAACCTGACCAGTGGGCTGTGCGTGGCGAACAGCTTGTGCAGGCCGTCCGTGGTGAGCGCCATGCTGCCGATGTCTTCCTTGCGGGCGCGCTCGTAGCGACGCAATACCGCCGCATCGCCGCAATCGCGGAACGATTCGCGGGCGGCGAGCGCGTCGCCGAGCGCCGCCACGTCGCGCAAACCGAGGTTCATGCCCTGGCCCGCGAGGGGATGCACGACGTGCGCCGCGTCGCCCACCAGCGCCACGCGCGGCGCGATCAGGCGTTTGGCCTGCGCCAGCACGAGCGGGAAACCCTGGGCGCGCGATGAGACCGGCGTGAGGTGGCCGAGTTCAACGTTCGAGAAGGTGCCGACGCGTTCGGCCAGCGCTTTGGGATCAAGCGCGAGCAACGCCTGGGCATGATCATGCGCGGCGGACCAGACCAGCGAGACGTGCTGGTCGGGCAGCGGCAGCAGCGCGACGATCTCGCCGTCGTGGAACCATTGAAATGCGGTGTCGCGGTGCGCGCGCTCCGCGCGGAAATTGCAGACCACGCCGAGTTGTTCGTAGGGACGCACCGAGCCGTCCAGCCCGGCGGTGCTGCGCACCCACGAGTGGGCGCCGTCGGCCCCCACCACGAGCGACGCGCGCAGGGTCTTGCCGTCCGACAGACGCACCGAGGCGGCGGCGGCATCGACTTCGAGCGCGTCGGCCCGGGCGTCGAGCCAATGCACTTGCGGGGAGAAGCGCAGGGCGGCGTCGAGCGCGCGCTCGAGGTTCGACGATTCGGCGATCCAGGCGAGTTGCGGCACGGCGGCCTGGTACGCCGAGAAATGCAGGCTGCCGCGATCGTCGCCAAAGACTTCCATGTCATAGACAGGATTGATGCGCGCGGGATCGACGGCCTGCCATACGCGCATGCGCTCGAAGAGGGCTTGCGAGCTGGACGAGAGCGAATAGATGCGGGCGTCCCACAGGTCGCCCGGGCCGGGGGCGGCTACGGCCGGCTGGGCGAGCAGTGCGACGGACAGGCGCGCCTGCGAAAGCAGCAGGGCGGCGGCCTTGCCGACCAGACCGCCACCGACGACGACGACATCGTGCGTTTGGCTGGAGGTTTGCGTTAGAGACATGCGGCGAATGCAGCGCCAGCGCCTGAATCGCGCGAGCCGGCTGGTTCAGAAAACGAGATGGCGTATTGTCGCACGCCTGCCGCGCAAGCGACGCCCGCTCCCCCGGGGGGCGGCTGTGGCACAGCGTCGCGTGCCACAGCCCGGCGCTATACTTGCGCGCATACCGATTATCAGACAGGGAGTCCTCCAATGCACCTCGACAACGAATCCGAAAGCGACAACGTCGAAGATCGACGGGGCGGCGGTTTCGGGGGACGCACCACCCTCGGCATCGGCACGATCGTGGTGGCGCTGGCCGCCTCGTATTTCTTCGGCATCGACCCGCGCGTCATCATCCAGGGCTCGCAGATGCTGCAGGGGCAGACCCAATCGCCGCCCCAGTCCGCACCGAATGCCGCGCCGGCCCACGATCCGAAGACCGTCTTCACCCGCAAGGTACTCGGCAACATCGAGCGCACCTGGGGAACCGTGTTCCCGCAGCAGGTGAACCGTCAGTACGTGGCGCCGAAACTGGTGCTGTTCTCCGGCGCAACGCCCACCGCATGCGGCACCGGACAAACGGCGATGGGGCCGTTTTACTGCCCGGGCGACCGCAAGGTCTACATCGATCTCGCCTTCTATGACGAATTGCGTCAGCGCTTCGGCGCGGGAGGCGATTTCGCGCAGGCGTATGTGATCGCGCACGAAGTGGGCCATCACATCCAGAATCTGCTGGGCATTTCCGAGAAGTTCGACGAGGCGCGACGCCGCATGAGCGAGGCGCAGGCCAATGCGTTGTCGGTGCGCCTGGAGCTGCAGGCCGACTGCTTCGCGGGCGTCTGGGCGAACAATGCCGAGAAGGCGAATCAGCAGTTGCTGGAGCCGGGCGACGTCGAGCAGGGGTTGAAGACAGCGTCGGCGATCGGCGACGACCGGCTGCAGCAGCAGGCGCAGGGCCGCGTGGTGCCGGAGTCGTTCACGCACGGGACGAGCGCGCAACGGGTGTATTGGCTGCGCCAAGGGTTGCAGTACGGCGACATGCGCAAGTGCGATACATTCTCGGCGAAGTCGCTGAGTTGAGTACGGCGCGGGCGGGGGTCGTCGCGACGCCGGCCCCCTCGTCTCCCTAGGCACCCGGGGCGCCGTTGGCGGCAGAACGGGTACAATAGCGGACTTTCCGCGACGCAATCACCGGCGCATTCCACGGCGCCACCCGGCGCACCCCCGGGGCATTTGTCGGCGCACTTATCGGATTAGACAGGATTTAGCATGAGCCTCAAATGCGGCATCGTCGGCTTGCCCAACGTCGGCAAGTCGACTCTTTTCAACGCGCTGACCAAAGCGGGCATCGCTGCCGAGAACTATCCGTTCTGCACCATCGAGCCGAACGTCGGCGTGGTGGAGGTGCCCGACCCGCGTCTGGGCAAGCTGGCCGAGATCGTCAAGCCCGAGCGGATCATGCCGGCGACGGTCGAGTTCGTCGACATTGCCGGCCTGGTGGCGGGCGCGTCCAAGGGTGAAGGGTTGGGCAACCAGTTCCTGGCCAACATCCGCGAGACGGACGCCATCACGCACGTCGTGCGCTGCTTTGAGGACGAGAACGTCATCCACGTGGCCGGCAAGGTGAATCCGATTTCGGACATCGAGGTCATCAACACGGAACTGGCGCTGGCGGATCTGGCCACGACGGAAAAGGCGCTGCAACGCTACTCGAAGGCGGCCAAGTCGGGCAACGACAAGGAAGCCGCCAAGCTCGTGGCGGTGCTGGAAAAGGTGGTGCCGGTGCTCAATGAAGCGCGTCCGGTGCGCTCGATCAAGCTGTCGGACGACGAGCTGGCGCTGATCAAGCCGTTCTGCCTGATCACGGCCAAGCCGACGATGTATGTCGCCAACGTGAAAGACGACGGCTTCGAAAACAATCCGCATCTGGACGCGGTGCGCAAGTACGCGGAGAGCGAGAATGCGCCGGTGGTGGCCGTATGTGCGGCCATCGAGGCGGAAATTGGCGACATGGACGACGCCGACAAGGCGGAATTCCTGGCCGACATGGGCATGGACGAGCCGGGCCTGGATCGCGTGATCCGCGCGGGCTTCAAGCTGCTGGGTCTGCAGACATACTTCACCGCAGGCGTGAAGGAAGTGCGCGCCTGGACGATCCATGTGGGCGACACCGCGCCGCAGGCCGCCGGCGTGATCCACACCGACTTCGAACGCGGCTTCATCCGCGCGCAAACCATCGCCTTTGACGATTTCATCCAGTACAAGGGCGAGCAAGGCGCGAAGGAAGCCGGCAAGATGCGCGCCGAAGGCAAGGAGTACGTTGTGCACGACGGCGATGTCATGAACTTCTTGTTCAACGTGTAACGCGATCGACTAGCAAGACAATGAACACCCCGGCCATCGCGCCGGGGTGTTTTGTTTCTGAGGGATGAAATGCGGAGGATTCACCGAGCGAGCAAACGATTTTCCAGCACGGTTTGCATATCGCGTCGCCCGTCGGCAATGAGAAAAATAACGACCTGCTTGCCGAGGATTCGATAAATGACTCGATACGGCTTAAAGGCCACCTGCCGATACTCCTTGATGCCAAGCGAGATGAGTTCCTTGGGATAGCTTCCCCGCTCGGGCCACCGTTCCAGCCCCGACACCACGTCCATCAGTTGGTCCAGCACATAATCGGCGTTTTGCGGGCAGTCGTACTCAGCAATGTAGTCGTGAATCGCTTCAAGGTCTCCCTGCGCACCGTCGGTCAGCATCACTTCGTACTTGACCACGATACCCGTCACTCCCCAAACTTTCTTTTCTTACGAAGGCGAGCCACCACGTCGGCAACCGGCGTGACTTTTCCCGCAGCGACATCCTGTTGGCCGAGTGCAAGCAATTTCAGCAAAGCCAGCGTCTCTTGTGTCTCTTCATACGACGCCACGTCTTGCAGCACAGCTTTGGCTTCGCCGTTCTGCGTAATGACCAACGGCGAGCGTTGTTCCGCCAGCGTTGCCAAGACCTCCGCAGCGTTCGCTTTCAAATAGCTGATCGGCTTGACCTGCGTCGAGTAGCGCATTTCCATGATTCCGTTTCCCGAATAGGACTGAATATAGTCCTTTTATAGTCCCAACTCAACGCCTGGGCACTTTGGCAAATACGAAGTATGGCGACGCCGTTGCCTTACCGGACGGGCCAGCTGACGCTAGCCAAGCGCGCCGTGCGCCGGAACCCGCGTGGAGACCCGGATTGCGCGACCAACTTCCCCCGCAACAAAATGCCGATTTTCGGAAGGCACTCGCCTCGAACGTTCGCATCACCCCGCCACCTTCCCGCCCCCCTCCGGACGCCGCCTGGCGAACCGGTTGCCCCGACGTCGACCCCGGTGATAATCGGACGAGGTGCTGCAGCGCCGTCGCCACGGCACGCCGGAATTTTGATCCGTTCGGAGACCGTCTCGTCTAATATGGCGTCGTGTTTTCCGTCGCGCGCAATGCATCGATAGTCGAAACCCTGTGCATCGCCCGCTTGGCGCAGACGGCCGCACCGCACGCCCACCCAAGCCGTCCCCGTAGTCGAGCATCACCGTTTTCATGCGCCCACCGGGAGGTTCATGCATGGCATCGAAGCCGTCGGCCGTCGATGAAGTGGTGTCAATCGAGCGCCGGCATTGGTCCGACGACCGCGCCCGCATCCGCCTCTATAGCGGGGCAGGCCTGCTCGTCACCCTCGCCGTGTTCGCCATCTGGTCCTATCAGCATTTTTTCGTCGTGCCCCCGAAGCTCGGCCCCATCGGCCTCGACTTCCTGCCATTCTGGGGAGCGTCCTACTTCGTGCTCCACGGGCATCCGCTCGACGCCTACAACGTCGATCTGATGACGCATGCGCAGATGGCCGCCCAGCCGTGGACGGCAAATTTGGGCGGCATCCTGCCCTGGCTTTACCCGCCCGTGATGATGATCCTGCTCGCGCCGGTCGCGCTGCTGCCCTTCGCTTACGCGTACGGCGCTTATGCCTGCATCGGCTTCGTCCTGTACTACGCCGCCCTGCGACGCACGGCACCGTGGCGCGACGCCCGCCTGCCCACCGTGAGTTTTCCCGGCGTGCTGCTCGTGATCGCCGCAGGACAGATCGCGCTTTACACCACCGCCCTCGCAGGCTTCTCACTGCTCTTGCTGCGCAAGCGTCCCGCATGGGCGGGCGCGCTCGCCGGATTGCTCTTCGTCAAACCGCACGTCGCCCTGCTCTTTCCGCTCGCGTTTCTCTGCGCCCGCGAGTGGCGCGCGCTGACCGCATGCGTCGTGACGGTCATCGGAAGTACGCTGCTCGCCGGCGCGGTCTTCGGTCTCGACGTCTATCCGACGTTCCTGCACGCGACGGCGTTGGCACGCCAAAGCCTCGTCGACGGCGAGGCGCAACTTGCCCGCATGCCGACGTTTTTCGTGATGGCACGCATGCTGGGCGCACCCGTCACGCTGGCCGCCATCGTCCATGCTGGCGTCGCGCTTGGCGCCGTGGCGGCAATGATCGACGTCTGGCGGCGTCCGGCGGCCTTCGCGCTGCGAGCCGCCACGCTCGTGTGCGCCACCACGCTCGTCAGCCCCTATCTCTACGACTACGATCTCGCGATGCTCTCGCTCGTCATCGCCTGGTATGCGCGCGACGGCATCGCGCGCGGCTGGTTGCGCGGGGAGCGCGAATGGCTCGTCGTGCTGTGGCTCACCCCCGCGTTCGGTCTGATCGGCGTGCTGCCAATTGGATTTCAGTTCATGCCGCTCATCACGCTCGCCACGCTCGCCATGCTGTGGCGCCGCCGTCGCCGACTCGCTCACGTGCCGGAAATGTCCGACGTACCCGCCGTGTCCCATGTCGCTGTGCCCCCGCACTGCGTCGACCCTGCCTGCGCCGATCGCCGCGCGTCGGCCACCGCGCCCGTGCCCACGAGGTAACCGCCATGCCCCGCGCCACCGAGAGTCGTCAGTCGCCCTTCCCGCAGAGAACGCCGCTTGTGTCGCTCGTCGTGCCCTGTCACAACGAAGCCCCGGTGCTCGACAAGTTCTACCGCGCCCTGGCTCCGGTGCTCGATGCCGTCGCGGACGTGCGCTTCGAAATCGTCTGCGTGAACGATGGCAGCACCGACGACACGCTTGGCACCCTGCTCGCCCTTCGCCGCGCCGACGCGCGCATCCGCGTGATCGACTTCACCCGCAACTTCGGCAAGGAAGCGGCGCTGAGCGCGGGCATCGACGAAGCGCGTGGCGATGCCGTCATCCCCATCGATGCCGACCTTCAGGATCCGCCGGCACTCATCCCCGTGATGATCGAGCGCTGGCGCAATGGCGCGGAAGTCGTGCTCGCCAAGCGCACGAATCGCGCGAGCGACCGCGTCGCCAAACGGGTCGCGGCGGGTCTTTACTATCGCATTCACAATCGCCTCTCGGAAGTGAAGCTGCCCGAGAACGTTGGCGATTTCCGCCTGATCGATCGACGCGTCGTGTCCGCGCTCAAGCAGTTGCCGGAGCGCCGCCGATTCATGAAGGGGTTGTTCGCCTGGGTCGGATTTCAGACGGAAATCGTGGAGTATGTGCGCGAGCCGCGCCGCGCGGGCGAGTCGAAGTTCTCCGGCTGGCGCCTGTGGAATTTCGCGCTTGAAGGCATTACCAGCTTCAGCACCGTGCCGCTGCGCTGCTGGACGTATCTCGGCGTCTCGCTCGCGCTCGTCTCGCTCGGTTACGGCGGCTTTATCGTGCTGCGCACGCTCATTCATGGCATCGACGTGCCCGGCTACGCCTCGCTGCTCGTCGGCACGCTGTTCCTCGGCGGCATTCAGCTCGTCGGTATCGGGGTGATCGGAGAGTACGTTGGCCGGATTTACTACGAAGCGAAAGGACGGCCGCTGTACCTGGTGCGACGCCGCTACCCGTCGAGCGCGAAGGTGAGCCAACTGCCGTCACGCGCGCCGTTGCCCCCATCGAGCCCCCGAATGCCGACGGCGCGCAAGCCGTTCGGCGCACGACTCAGGGCCGGCCAGTCGTCTGCCTCGCGTGCACGGCGTGTTGTCGCGCGTTGAGGCGGCACCGCCACGTCGATCAATGCCCGCCGGGCACGAACTCGGGCTTGTCCCCCGCCGTATCGCGCGAACGGTCGACGGCGTTGGTCGGCACCAACAGCAGCAACACCACGACACCGATCGAGATCGCCAGGATCGACAGGAACGTGAGGTGCAGCGAATGTTGCAGCACCGCGCGAATGGCCTGATCGGCCAGCGTCGACACGCCCCGGTCTTCCAGCACGTGCCGCAACTGATCGGAGGTGACGGGTGCCAGCCCGCTCGATTGCGTCAATCCGAAGTTGAGCACGGCGCCGAAAAGCGTCGCGCCGAGCGTGCTGCCCAGATTCCGCGAGAAGATGTTCGACGCCGTGGCGCTGCCGCGCTGCGACGGATCGACTAGCTCCTGAATCAGCACGAGCGCGCTTACGCTGCCCGTGCCCATCGAAAACCCCATCAGGAACGAGCCGAACCCGGCAAGCAACGGCGAACTGTTCGGCCCGAGCAGCGCAAAGACGATCCCGCCCACCGGCATCAGCAGGCTGCCGCCCACGAGAATGCGGCGCAGGCCGTAGCGCGTGAAGGTTTTCGCGGCGAACGTCGAACCGATCGGCCAGCCGACCATGATCATCGTGAGCGCCATGCCCGCCACGACCGGCGTCTGACGCAATACCCCCTGCGCGTACATCGGCAGGAAGGTCGTCAGCCCCATGAGCACCATGCCCGAGAGCAGCGTCGCCGCATTCGCCGCCGCAATCGGCCGGCGCCGCCAAAGCGCGAACGAGATCATCGGGTCCGGGGCGCGCCGCTCCTGCCAAACGAACAGCAGCGACGCGACGACGCACACCAGCACGCCGGCCCAGACGTGCGTGTCGGAGAAGGCGTTCGCGTCGGTCAGCGCGATCATCAGCGCCGCCACGGCAATCGCGAAGAACACGGCGCCCAGCGCGTCGATGCTCGGGCGCTGGCGCGGCGCGGCCTCGTGCAGATAGGCGACGAAGCCCGCCGCGGCCAACAGGCCGATGGGGATGTTGATCCAGAAGATCCACGACCACGACAAGTCGCGAATGATGATGCCGCCGAGCATCGGACCGAGCACGGCCGAGATGGCCCACACGCTCGCCAGGTAACCCTGCACCTTGCCGCGCTCGCTGGTCGGGTAGTAGTCGGCGATGATGGTCAGGCTGACCGGCTGGATGCACGCCGCCCCCACGCCCTGCAGCAGACGGAAGACGATCATCGCCGGCATCGACCACGCGAGTCCGCCGCCAAGCGAGGCAACCAGAAACACGGCGATACCCACGAGCATGACCGGCTTGCGACCGTAGAGGTCGGCCAGTTTGCCGAACACCACGGTCATGGCCGTCTGCGCCAGCAAAAAGGCGGAGAAAACCCAGCTGTACAGGGACAGCCCCCCAAGCTGGGCAACGATTTGCGGCATGGCCGTCGAAATGATCGTGGCCTCGATGGCAACCATGGAGGTCGCCGCCATGACGGATGCCACGATGAATGGCCGCATGGAAGGGCGTGTCGCAGACATGTGTTCTTTTAATGTGGGGGAATCGGGCGAAGCGACTTGCGAGGCGTACCGCCGCCGCCCCTGTCGGGTGCGGCGGTCACGTCGGACGGCGGAAGGCGGGATCGAACGTGGCGGCGATGCCGCACGCGTCGTCAAGACGACTTGGGCCAGGCGATGGCGTCAAGGATAGCTGAATGCGGGAAAACGCGTACGACACCCGCCAAGTGCGGCTTATCGTCGCACCAGACGCAGCAGGGCGAGCAACACGATGGCGCCGATCGTCGCCGTGATGATGCGCCCGAGCGTGCCGTATCCGACGGCGATGCCCAGATGTCGCAGCAGCCAGCCGCCGACGAACGCGCCGATCACGCCGACGACCATGTCGCCAATAATGCCGTAGCCGCCACCCACCACGAGGCCGGCGAGCCAACCGGCCACCAGCCCCACGAGCAAGAGCACGAGAATGTTCATGAGCGGCTCCGGGGCGCCGCGTCAGGCAGCGCGACTGCGCTTGACGGCACCGTAGATCACCAGCAGCACGATGGCGCCGACGATCGACGCGATCCACCCGGCCGACTGGCCTTCGGTGTAGAGATGGAGGAATTGCCCGACATATTTGGCGAGCAGCGCGCCGGCAATGCCAAGGATGATGGTCATGATGATGCCCAGATTGTCCCTTCCGGGATGCAGGGCGCGTGCAATGAGACCGACGACCAGACCGACAACGATAGTGCCGATGATGCCCATGACGTCTCTCCAAGGATGGGAACCCGAACGCAGTATAGCCCCGAAATCGGACGATTCGGCAAGCGTGTCGCGACATCCGCCCGCCACCGCCGCTCGCAAGCGGGGTCAAGGCACGCCGGCAATGGGCCTCCCGGGGGGCCGACAACGGGACCGAAAACCAACGATATGCCGGGTATAAGCGACACGTATTTGTCAAAACCGGGCGGCTGCGCGATCATGACGCATCGCTGTCCCGGCGCGCGGGGCACGTGGCACCCTCGAAACGGGCATCACGTCGACGCGCTATAATCAGCGGTTATTAGATCCCCCATATCATGCAACTGCTCGCTCTCGGCCTGAACCACCACACGGCGCCCGTCTCGCTGCGCGAACGGGTGGCGTTTCCGTTCGAGCGGATCGAGCCGGCACTGGCGGGGCTCAAGGGGCTGTGGACGGGCAGGTCGAGCGCCCCCGAGGCCGCCATCCTGTCGACGTGCAACCGCACGGAAATCTACTGCGTCACCGACGACGCCGCGGCCCGCGAGCGCGCGGTGCACTGGCTGTCCGAGTTTCACAACATTCCGGCCAGCGATCTCGCGCCGCATCTTTACGCCCTGCCCCAGTCCGACGCCGTGCGCCACGCGTTTCGCGTGGCGAGCGGGCTGGACTCGATGGTGCTGGGCGAGACGCAGATCCTCGGCCAGTTGAAGGACGCCGTGCGCACCGCCGCCGAGGCGGGCGCACTGGGCACCTATCTCAACCAGCTTTTCCAGCGCACGTTCGCGGTGGCGAAGGAAGTGCGTGGCCAGACCGAGATCGGCGCGCATTCGGTCTCGATGGCGGCCGCCGCGGTGCGACTCGCCCAGCGCATTTTCGAAAGCCTCAGCACGCAGAAGGTGCTGTTCATCGGCGCGGGCGAGATGATCGACCTGTGCGCCACGCATTTCGCCGCGCAGAACCCGAAAGCCCTGTACATCGCCAACCGGACCGCCGAGCGCGGCGAGAAGCTCGCCGAGCGGCTGGGCGGCACGGCCATCCGCCTGTCCGAGCTGCCGCAGCGCCTGCATGAATTCGACATCGTGGTGTCGTGCACGGCGAGCACGTTGCCGCTGATCGGTCTGGGCGCTGTCGAGCGCGCCATCAAGGCCCGCAAGCACAAGCCGATGTTCATGGTCGATCTGGCGGTGCCGCGCGACATCGAGCCGGAAGTCGGTCGTCTGACCGACATCTTCCTGTACACCGTCGACGATCTCGGCGCGGTCGTGCGCGAAGGCAATGCGCTGCGTCAGGCAGCGGTCGCGCAGGCCGAGGCGATCATCGAAACGCGTGTCCAGCACTTCATGCAATGGCTCGACGCCCGCAGTGTCGTGCCGGTCATCCGTGACATCCATGGCACGGCCGAGGCCATGCGCCTCGCCGAACTCGAGCGTGCCCAGCGCATGCTCGCGCGCGGCGACGATCCCGCCGCCGTGCTCGACGCCCTGTCCCAGTCCCTCACCAAGAAATTCCTGCACGGCCCGACGCACGCGCTGAACACGGCGCGCGGCGATTCGCGCGAGCAAATCCTTCACCTCATTCCCGAACTGTTCCGCACCTCGGGATCCGCCGACAAATAGATGAAAGCGAGCATGCAAGCCAAGCTCGACCAGTTGACGCAACGTCTGGTCGAGCTTGATGGCCTATTGAGCCAGGGCGACGTCACGCGCGATCTGGACAACTACCGCAAGCTCACGCGCGAACATGCCGAGCTGGCGCCCGTCGTCGAGCAGTATCGTCACTACCGCCAGGCTCAGAGCGATGTCGCGGCGGCCCAGGAGATGGCGCTGGACCCCGAGATGCGCGATTTCGCGGACGACGAAGCCGCCAGCGCCCGGGCACGCATGGACGACATGGAAGCCTCGCTGCAACGCATGCTGCTGCCGCGCGACCCCAACGACGAACGCAACATCTTCCTCGAAATCCGCGCGGGCACGGGCGGCGACGAATCGGCGCTGTTCGCCGGCGACCTGCTGCGCATGTACATGCGCTATGCGGAGCGCCACCGCTGGCAGGTCGAGATCATGTCGGCCAGCGAATCCGATCTGGGCGGCTATAAGGAAGTCATCGTCCGGCTGATCGGCCAGGGCGCCTACTCCCGCCTCAAGTTCGAGTCGGGCGGCCATCGCGTGCAGCGGGTACCGGCGACCGAAACGCAGGGCCGCATTCACACGTCCGCCTGCACGGTGGCCGTGATGCCGGAAGCCGATGACGTCGCCGACGTCGACATCAACCCGGCCGACATCCGTATCGACACGTTCCGCGCGTCGGGTGCCGGCGGCCAGCACGTCAACAAGACGGACTCGGCGGTGCGCATCACGCACTTGCCCACGGGCATCGTCGTCGAATGCCAGGACGACCGCTCGCAGCACCGCAACAAGGACAAGGCGCTCAAGGTACTCGCGGCGCGCATCAAGGACGCGCAACTGCGCGCCCAGCAAGCCAAGGAAGCCGCCACGCGCAAGAGCCTGATCGGATCGGGCGACCGCTCGGAACGCATTCGCACGTACAACTTCCCGCAGGGGCGGATGACGGATCACCGCATCAATCTCACGCTCTACAAGCTCGAATACATCATGGACGGCGATCTCGACGACATGATCAACGCGCTCGTCACCGAGCATCAGGCCGAGCAGTTGGCGTCGCTGGGCGAGGCCGCCTGATGTCGCAGGGTGCGCCCGACGCCGGGCACGACGTCGCCACGGTGGCCTCGCTGCTGCGCGAGCCGGGATTGCCGCCGATGGAGTCGCGCATTCTGCTCTCGCACGTGCTGGGCTGGTCCCGCACGCAACTGATCACCCGCGACCGCGAGCCGCTGGCGCCCGAAACGCTCGCTGTCTACCGTGCGCTGCATGCACGTCGCGTGGCGGGCGAACCCATCGCGTACCTGACCGGCACACGCGAATTCTTCGGCTTGACGCTGACGGTCAGCGCGTCCGTGTTGATTCCCCGCCCCGAAACCGAACTGCTCGTCGAACTGGCACTGGCGCGTCTGAAAGGCCGGCCGGCGCCGCGCGTGCTCGATCTGGGCACCGGCAGCGGCGCGATTGCGCTGGCCATTGCGCATTGCCGCCCCGACGCCCACGTCACGGCGCTCGATCGCTCTGCCGACGCGCTCGACGTCGCCCGCGAAAACGCCCGGCAGCTTGGATTGACCGCCTCCGTCACCTTCCTCGCCAGCGATTGGTATGCCGCATTGCCGGGCAATGCCGCGCCATTCGACATCATCGTCTCGAATCCGCCATACATCGTGTCGGACGACGCGCATCTCTCGCAAGGCGATCTGCGCTTCGAACCGGTCGATGCGCTGACCGACCACGCGGACGGTCTCGCCGCCCTGCGCACGATCGTGGCCGGTGCGCCGTCGCGCCTGCTGCCGAACAGCTGGCTGCTCTGCGAGCACGGCTACCATCAGGCCGCCGACGTACGCGCGCTTTGTCGAGCGGCAGGCTTGGTCGACGTCACCTCCGAACGCGATCTCGCGGGTATCGAGCGCACCACGGGGGGGCGCCGCGTCTGAGCGCGCACCGACGGACGCGGCGGAAAACCGCTAAAATGCCGGATACGCCGACTTTCCGGTATCTCCACGGGCTTTCCACCATGACCACCCAGCAACGTATCCAGCAAATCGTCACCGAACATCCTGTCGTGCTCTTCATGAAGGGCAACGCACAATTCCCGATGTGCGGCTTCTCGGGCCGTGCCATTCAGATCCTGAAGGCGTGCGGCGTCGACAACCTGTTCACGGTGGACGTGCTGCAAGACGAGGAAATCCGTCAAGGCGTGAAGGAATTCGCCAACTGGCCGACTATCCCGCAGCTCTACATCAACGGCGAATTCGTCGGCGGCTCGGACATCATGATGGAGATGTACCAGAGCGGCGAACTCAAGCAGGTCCTCGCCGATCTGGCGTAATACCCCACTGATTGACGATGGTGTCGACGGGAGCCTCGCAGCCCACGCGTCTGGTCGTTGCCATCACCGGCGCGACCGGTGCCGTCTATGGCGTGCGCCTGCTCAAACGCCTGCGCGCGATGGGTGGCGTCGAAACCCACCTGATGGTGTCGAGTGCGGGCTGGCTGACGTTGCGTCACGAACTTGGCCTGGAACGCGCCGACGTGCAAGCATTGGCCGATGCGTACCACAGCGTGCGCGAAGTCGGCGCCAACCTCGCCAGCGGCTCGTTCGCTACAGTGGGCATGGTCGTGGCCCCCTGCTCGATGAAAACGCTCGCGAGCGTTGCCCACGGGCTGTCGGACAACCTGATCGCACGCGCCGCCGACGTCACGCTCAAGGAGCGGCGCCGCCTCGTGCTGATGGTGCGCGAAACGCCCTTCAACCTCGCGCATCTGCGCAATATGACGGCGGTCACGGAAATGGGCGGCATCGTCTACCCGCCCCTTCCCGCGTTCTACAACCACCCCGCATCGCTCGACGCGATGGTCGACGACACGGTTGCACGCGTGATCGATCTGTTCGGGATCGCGCCCCCCGTCGCCACGAGCTGGAGCGGCCTGGGCAAGGAGACCGACGCTCAGGACCGGTGAGCGCCGCCATGGCCTATAGTGAAAGCGCCACGCGCTGCCTGCCGAACCGCATTCCCGTGGCGTGACATCTTTGCGACCGGAGTTTGTGATGGAAGCC
The DNA here is from genome assembly GCF_902459625.1 of Pandoraea cepalis. Lineage (NCBI taxonomy): Bacteria > Pseudomonadati > Pseudomonadota > Betaproteobacteria > Burkholderiales > Burkholderiaceae > Pandoraea > Pandoraea cepalis. Next base: position 150,135 of record NZ_CABPRY010000009.1, on the reverse strand, counting down.
CACCTCTCGCCTGTTGTCGTCTATGCCGTTGTGACACTCGTTTTCGTCATGCTGGTGCTCGTTGTGCCTGCCGGTGCCCGGTGGCGTCAGATGGTCTGGCCCGCGTCGGTGCCCCCGCTGTCGCCCCATCGCCCGGGTGACCTGCTCGGCACACCGCGCACGCCCTACTGGCGCTCCCCGAACGACACGCAGGACTTGCGGCGCCCCTCCTACTTCGCGGCATCGTCGCGCCGCCCACGCCGCCCCGCGAGCTTCCTTGCCCCGCGCGATCACGAGCGACGCTGAACGCCTCACCAATGGCCGCAGCCATAGAAAAAGCCCCGCAAGGTCGAACCGGCGGGGCTTCTTTTTTGTCATTCGTAAATCGCGTCATCGATCAATAACGATAACAGCACCGATGTCCGTAGCCCCCGCCGTAATACGGTCGGGCCGGGACGACAACGCACCCGGCAAGCGTGACGGCGAGTAGCGCAGCAACGACTAACTTCATGATCTGACTCCTGGAAGGGGGAACGTGACTCTGCTCGCCTTCTTTATATCGCCGCGCCGGCAGGAATCCCATCACACGTCTGTAAGCCGTGTAAGCGAAGGTTGCCAAAACGGCGAACGCGTCGCACTTTGTTACGTAACAGATCAGACCGGACACCGTAACATCGCCCCACTGCGACACCCAACGCCTCAATAGCGACGCGGGTTTCCAGTGCCGGCGCATCTGGCACGAGGCTTGCATGAAGATTGAATGTCGCCCTTTCAAATGCCCCGAAGAGAGCGACTTTGCGTCTACCCCTCCTCCCGTTTCAGACGCGGGAGGAGGACTTTTTCCCGATCCTCCGCCCCGCATGCCCCCGGAAGCCCAACACCGGATCGCGCGCCTCGCCTGCATCGCCCACTGTGCAAGCCTCCTGAGAATTCCACTTCATTTGAGCGTTTGAAATGTATCGACGACATATGCGCGTCGACTTCTCACACGGTTGCTTTATCGTGAGCGTCTTATTTGGCGCGGCTTTCAACGGGATTCACCGTTCTCGGCAACAAACGACGTGCGGGTTGGCCCGATCTCAAGTTGCCGGCTTCCCTGTCGTAATCGCGTCTATAGAGGACTGCACGCCAACGCAGCGTTAGCGCAGCATCCCTTTCGTGGCGGCCGCACGACACGCGCCGGGGCAAGCGTATCAAGGGAGAACGTCATGGAAATCGCCACACCTGAATTACAGATGGAACAACAGGAACTACAGGCCGTCAGCGCGGCGCTCAATCGCGTGCAGGCCGTCATTGAGTTCGATTTGCAGGGTCAGATCCTGCACGCCAACGAGAATTTCCTGCAGACCGTCGGATACCAACTCGACGAAATACGGGGGCAGCATCACCGCATCTTCTGCGAGTCCGACTACGCGGCGTCCGGTGCATACCGCGACTTCTGGGCCAAGCTGGGCCGCGGCGAGTTCGACGCCGGCGAATACAAGCGCATCGGCAAAGGCGGCCGCGAGGTGTGGATCCGCGCGTCGTACAACCCGGTGTTCGACGCCCATGGCACCGCGTACAAGGTCATCAAGTTCGCCACGGACATCACGGCGGATCGCGCACGCCAGGCCGAATTCGAAGGTAAGGTGCGCGCCATGGACCTCGCCCAGGCCGTCATCGAATTCGACCTCGACGGCACGGTCATCGCCGCCAACGACAACTTTCTGACCACGCTCGGCTACTCGCTCGACGAGATTCGCGGCAAACACCACCGCATGTTCTGCGAGGCGGATTACGCCGCGTCGCCGACCTATCGCGATTTCTGGGGGAAGCTCAATCGCGGCGAGTTCGACGCGGGCCGCTACAAGCGCATCGGACGCGGCGGGCGGGAAGTCTGGATCCAGGCGACATACAACCCGATCCTCGACGCGAGCGGCCGCCCCTACAAGGTTGTGAAGTTCGCCACCGATATCACCCAGCAGGTCGAACTGGAAGCGAGCGTGAAGCGCCGCGCCGAAGACGACCAGCGCAAGGTGGCGCTGCTGCTCGACACGGTCAATCGCGCGGCGGCGGGCGACCTCACGGGCGAGATCGCCGTGGCGGGCGAGGACCCCATCGACCAGTTGGCCGACGGCATTCGCCACATGATGGACGACTTGCGCGGGGTGATCGGCAAGGTGGTCAAATCGGCGGGCGAGTTCTCGGGCGCCTCGCGCGATATCGCCGACCGCGCCAATACCGTCGCCACCGGCGCACAAGCGCTCGGTGCGACGGTAGAGGAAATGAACGCGTCGATCGAGGAGCTGACGGCCTCGATCAACTCGATTGCGGACAACACCAAGGGCGCCGACCAGCTCGCCAAGGCAACGCAACAGGAAGCCGAAACCGGCGCCCGTGCGATCGCGCGTTCGGTCGAAGCCATGGAGCTGATCAACAAGTCGTCGGAAGACATCAGCGAGATCGTGAAGGTGATCGGCGAGATCGCCGGGCAAACCAATCTGCTCGCGTTCAATGCGGCCATCGAGGCGGCCCGCGCCGGCGAACACGGCCTCGGCTTCTCGGTCGTGGCCGACGAAGTTCGCAAGCTCGCCGAACGCTCGTCGCAGGCGACCAAGGAAATCTCCAAGCTGATCAACGAGTCGACCAAGCGGGTGGCGCAAGGCAGCGACGTGTCGCGACAGGCCGGTGAGGCGTTCGAGAAGATCGTCGGCGGCGTATCGCGTACCACGCAGGCGATCTCCGAAATCTCCTGCGCGGCGGAAGAGCAACTCGTTGCCGCTCGCGAAGTGAGCCTTGCCATTCAGCACGTGGCGGAAGAGACGGAGAAATCCGCCGGCGCCTGCGAGACCATCGCGCAGGCGACCACCGGACTCAACCACGGTGCGCAAGACCTCGACCGGACCGTGTCGCGATTCAAGGTGTAAGCCCCATCCGGCGAACACCACGGGCATCGGCCCGGGCCGTTCGCCGGGATCTCCCGGTGGCGGTCGTTCGTGCCGCGCCGGATCACACGTCCGCCACGAGGGGCCAATATGGAAATCGAAGCCGACGCCGATCCCGGTACCCAGCAGGCGCTTCTGCGCGCTGTCCACCGGCACACCGGCATCTCGATGAACGAGAAGAAGTGGACGATGTTGCAGGGCCGTCTTCGCCCGCGCCTGCGCACGCTCTCGCTGTGCAGCTACCGCGACTATCTGGCGCTGCTCGAGAACACGCCCGACGAAGTGCGCAACTTCGTGAATCTGGTCACGACGAACGAGACCACGTTCTTTCGCACGCCGCGCGTCTGGGATTATTTCGCGCAACACTACCTGCCGCGCTGGCATGCCGCGAATCCCGGCCGGATGTTCCGGATGTGGTCGGCCGCAGCGTCTTCCGGCGAGGAGTCCTACTCTGCCGCGATGCTCTGCGAGGAATTCCGCGCTCGGCACAGCGGCTTTCAGTACCAGATTCACGCCACCGATATTTCGAGCCAGGTGCTGGCGGTGGCCATGGCCGGCAACTTCAGCGGGCGCAGCATCGACGGTCTCAAGCAACAGCGTCCGGCCATGCTCGCAAAGTACTTCCGCCCGGGCGCCGGCGGCTTCACCGTCGCCCCCGAACTTCGAGCGCACATCACGTTCGCCGAGCACAACCTGTACCAGCGCATGCCACGTCGCGACGCGTTCGATCTCGTCATGCTGCGCAATGTACTGATCTATTTCGAATCCGCCGATCAGGAACGCGTTCTCGAGAACGTTCGCCACACGCTGACCCCCGATGGCGTGTTGATTGTCGGAGAATCGGAGTCGCTGACGCGGCTCTCGACCGGCTACCAGTTTGAGCAACCGCTCATTTACCGGAACCAGGGGGCATCGAATGGGGCCGTCGCATGACATCCAGGTGTTGATGGGCGAGGTGCGCATCGGGCGCGGCGAAGACGTGCTGCGCGCTACCCTCGGCTCATGCGTGGGTATCGGTCTGATGTGGCGCGCGCGCGGACTCTACGGCCTCGCGCACTGCCTGTTGCCCGAAGCGCCGAACCCCACCTTCGCTATCGGGGCGAAGTACGTCACGCAAGCCGTGCCGTCGCTCCTCGCGCTGATGCGGGCGGACCGCGCACGCCGCAGCGAAATCGAGGCGGTGATCGCGGGCGGCGGCAACATGATGCCGCACCAGCCTCCCGCCCGGCACGGGCTGATCGGCGTGGCGAACGCCGCGATGGCACAGGCCCTGATGGCCGAGACCGGCATTCCGATCGTGCACGTCGAGGTCGGCGGCGAAATCGGTCGGCAACTGACGATCCACTGCGCGCACCACACGTTCCATGTGCGCACGATCGGTACCCATGGGGCGGCGGCGGCACCGACCTCGCCCGCCCTCTGACGCCCGGGACCACCATCATGAATGCACCGACCCCCGAATTTCCGCTTCCGCAGCGCGACGCCGTCGCCGACACCACGGTGCTGCCGCGCGCTTCAACGCCGGACGACGTCGAAGTCTTCGGCTCGTTTCATCTGGGCGACGTGGAATTCGCGCTGCCCATCGCGGCATTGCAGGAGGTGGTGAACTATCCGGCGCGCGTCACGCCCGTGCCGCTCTCGCCACCCTTTTTGCTTGGCCTGTTCAACCTGCGCGGCACGCTCATTCCCATCGTCGATCTCAAGCCGCTGCTGGCAATGGGCGCCGACGCGCCGGACAGGCCGGCACCCGCGAGCGAGAAGATTGCAATTGTCGACGTCGAGGGCGTACGGGTGGGATTACTGTTCGACGCCACGAGCGAGATTCTGCGTGTGCGCGCATCGCAGCGCACCGGGTTCGAGTACGACCCGTCGCACACGGCGCCGCAGGTCGTCTGCGGGGCCATCAAGCTCGATGACGGCGACCGCATCCTGCAGATTCTCGCGCCGAGTGCCCTCGTGCGCATCGAGAACATGCCGCAATTGCTCGCGCGTCAGGCGCTGAGCGCGCCGCAGCGCCGCCAGCAGCGTCAGCGCCTGCAATGCGTGTCGTTCACGGTCGAGCAATCGCGCCTGGCGCTGCCGATGAGTGCGATTCGCGAAATCATCCGGATTCCCGACTTGCAAAATTCGGCGCTCGCCAGCGTGTTTTGCGTCGGCATGCTCAATCTGCGCGGCACCGTCGTGCCGGTCATCGACTTCGCTCACTTCCTCGGCCTGCACCCTTGCCGCCCCGAGCCCGAAATTGCGGGCACGGCGTCGGACCCGCGACGGATTCTGATCGTCAAGCAGGAAGACGTGCATTTCGGTCTGCTGGTGGACGCCGTGGACAGCATCGTGACGTACTTCGCCGACGAGTTGCTCGCCATGCCGTCCTTCAGCGCCTCGCACGCGCAGCTCTTCTCGGGCTGCATCGCGCGCGAGCAAGCCGACGATATCGTGCTGCTCAACGCCGACGAACTCTTCACGCATTCGCAGGTGCTCGAGCTCACACGCGGCCATCGCGAGCTATACCGGGAGACGGACAGCGCACAGCGCGCGACGCCAGGCGATTCGGCATGGCGCGGCACCGGGGTCAGGTCGTCACGCGGCACACGCCACGCGTATGTGTCGTTCCGTCTGCAGCACATGCTGGCCGTGCGTCTCGATCAGTTGCGCGAGATCATTCACGACTCAGCGGACATCATGCCCGCGCCGGGCGCACCGCCCTTTGTGCGCGGCATGCTCAATTTGCGACGTGAACTGGTGGCCATCGTCGATCTGCGCACGCTGTACGGCATGCCGCCGCAAGACGATGCGCAGGCGCGCAAGATTCTCGTCATCGAACATGGAAAGGACAAGCTCGGGCTGCTCGTCGACGCCATCGAGAACATCGTTACGCTCGACGAGGCGGACAAGCTGCCGGTGCCCGCCATGCTGCTCGGACGCGCCACGCACGAAATGCGCAACGACATGCGCGAAGCCGTCGAGTTGCCCGCCGCAGACGGCACCGCGCGCACGGCCATGCTGCTCGATCTGCAACCGCTCAAGCAGCGGATGGCGACGGCGCTGGCGCGGCCGGTGGTGTGAGCAGGTAAGCGGATCCGTTCAACGAAGTGCCGGCGATTCGCAAGCGCCGGTCGCGGGGCCCTGTGGCGTGTCGGGGGGCACGCCACAGGGGTAGTTCGAACGAGATGAAGCCCGATAACGACGGGTCAGACGACTTCGTGACGATGGATGTCGTGCGTGACGAAGCCCGAGGTGTCGTCGGGCATGGACAGCCAGTCGGCATGCGTGAGCGTGCGGCGCACGTCGTCGAGTCCGCTTGCCCAGTGATCGAGCATGGTCGCGAGTCCGAACTGATAGTCCTTGTAGTGCCCCTCGTTTTCCTTGTTGCGATAGATGAGCTGGATGACGTTATAGCGCTTGCTGCAAGCGATCTCCTGCGCCGCGTGACACCACGGGTCGCGCATGCGAACGTCGGCCGGCACACGCTCGAGCACTTCGCGCAACACGCGACGATAGTGCTGGGCGCGCTGCAGATTGTCGGTCACCAAGCGCGTTCGGCTCGAAAACTGGATGTCCTTCTGGCGGCCCGCGACATCGTTCAGATTGTCAGGCAGTGGCCCGCGCGCACTCCACAGATCCACCTGGAACGCGAGCGTGTCGCGGCGCGGCGACGTGCCGAGCACCTCCGAGAGCGGCGTATTCGACACGAGGCCGCCGTCCCAGAAATACTGTCCGTCGATCTCCACGGCGGGAAACCCCGGCGGCAAGGCCCCCGATGCCATGAAATGCTCCGCGCGCAGCTTTTCACGCGTGTTGTCGAAGTAGACGAAATTGCCCGTTTGCACATTGACGGCGCCCACGGACACGCGCGTCTCGCATGCATTGATTCGGTCGAAGTCGACGAAACGCTCCAGCGTGCCGCGCAGCGCCGTGGTGTCGTAGTAGCTTGCGTGCGCCGGGTCGCCCATCGCCGCGGGCAACGGCTGTGGCCAGCGTGGCGTGAAGAAGCCCTTCTGGCCTTCGGCGACGGCGCGCCATGCCTGCCATGCGCTGTAGGCGATGCGTCCCATCTCGGGGCCATTGAGGATGGCCGCCTCCAGCGGTGCCGGCAACGGCGGGAAAACAGCGGGCTCGCAGATCGTGCGCCAGAACGCTTCGAGCTGTGCCACACGACGCTCGGGGGGATTGCCCGCGATGATCGCGGTATTGAGCGCCCCGATGGAAATACCTGCAATCCAGTTCGGCGCGATGCCGGCCTCGAACAGACCGGCGTATACGCCTGCCTGATAGGCCCCGAGCGCACCACCGCCTTGCAAGACGAGCGCGACCGTCTCGTAAGGTGGGAGGTCAATGGCACGTTTGGGGACTTTCGGCGGGTTGGCCGTCATGACCGTTCTCCTGAAGCTATCTGAGGCTGAATCGAGGCGCGACCGAACGGGACGGCGCCGGCGCATGACGCGGCCGGCGCCCCCGCACCGTCGGCGCGTTACTGCATGAACCAGCCGTGGCTCACCACGAACGACTGGCCGGTGAATGCGGCCGTCGGGAATGTGGCGAGGAAGAGCGCGGTTTGCGCAACGTCGTCGACGGTGGTGAATACGCCATCGACCGTACCGCCGAGCATGACCTTCTTGATGACCTCGTCTTCCGAAATCCCCAATTCCTTAGCCTGCTCCGGAATCTGCTTGTCGACGAGCGGCGTGCGCACGAAGCCAGGGCAGATGACGTGCGAGCGCACGTTGTGCTTCGCGCCTTCCTTGGCGAGCACGCGCGCGAGTCCAAGCAGCGCATGCTTGGCCGCCACGTACGCCGACTTCAGTGGCGACGCCTCATGCGAATGCACCGAGCCCATGTAGATGACGATGCCGCCGCGGTCGTCCTTGTACATATGCTTGAGCGCCGCCTTGGTCGTGAGGAAGGCACCGTCCACGTGAATCGCCTGCATCTTCTTCCAATCGGCGAACGAGTAGTTCTCGATGGGATTGACGATCTGGATGCCCGCGTTCGAGATCAAGATATCGACCGACCCAAAGGTCGCCGCCACCTTGTCGATGCCGCTGTTCACCGCCTCTTCGCTGGTCACGTCCATCGCCACGCCAATGGCGCGGCCACCGGCGGCCTCGATTTCTTGCGCCACGGCGTCCGCGCCCTGCTGGTTCAGATCGGCAATGGCCACGGCCGCACCGGCACGCGCGAGCGTGAGCGCAATTTCGCGGCCGATGCCGCTGGCGGCACCGGTCACCACGGCGACTTTCCCATTCAACTGATTCACTGACTGGCTCATTTGCACACTCCTGATTCGTTAAAATGGCGGGTCATGCGGCGCACCGGGCGCCAGCATGGCACGTCGAACACGGGTAATGACAGCCGGCCGACTGCCACGCACTTGTCATGCGCTCGCCGAACCGTCGTTCAAACAGAAAAGGCGCCTTGCGGCGCCCTCTCGTGCCTTACCGCGCGATCGGCTTGTAGCGGATTCGCGTCGGTTTTGCGCCCTCCTCGCCAAGGCGCTTCTTCTTGTCCGCCTCGTATTCCTGATAGTTGCCCGGGAAGAACTCGACGTGCGAGTTGCCTTCGAAGGCCAGAATATGCGTGGCGATACGATCGAGGAACCAGCGGTCGTGCGAGATGACCATCACGCAACCGGCGAACTCGAGCAGGGCGTCCTCGAGTGCGCGCAGGGTTTCGACGTCCAGATCGTTCGACGGTTCATCGAGCAGCAACACGTTGCCGCCGGAAATCAGCGTCTTGGCCATGTGCAGGCGCCCGCGCTCGCCGCCCGAGAGCGATCCGACCTGCTTCTGCTGGTCAGAGCCCTTGAAGTTGAAGCGCCCGATGTAGGCACGCGACGGCGTTTGATACTTGCCCACCGTCAGCATGTCGGCACCGCCCGCGATCTCTTCGAACACGGTCTTGCTGCCATCGAGCGCGTCGCGGCTCTGGTCGACATAGGCCATCTTGACCGTCGGCCCGATCTTGATCTCTCCGCTGTCCGGCTGCTCGCGGCCCGTCAGCATCTTGAAGAAGGTCGATTTACCGGCGCCGTTCGGGCCGATGATGCCGACGATGGCGCCCGGCGGCACGTTAAAGCTCAGGTCGTCGATCAGCAGACGGTCGCCGAACGCCTTCGACACGTGCTTGAACTCGACGACTTCGTTGCCCAGACGCTCACCCACCGGGATGAAGATTTCCTGGGTTTCGTTGCGCTTCTGGTATTCCTGGCTATTCAGTTCGTCGAACCGGGCGAGACGCGCCTTCGACTTCGCCTGACGGCCCTTCGGGTTCTGACGCACCCACTCCAGTTCCTTGTGGAGCGCCTTCTGACGCGCCGACTCGGTCGCCTCTTCCTGCTTCAGGCGCTGCTCCTTCTGGTCGAGCCAGGAGCTGTAGTTGCCCTTCCAGGGAATGCCTTGCCCGCGGTCGAGTTCGAGAATCCACTCGGCGGCATTGTCGAGGAAGTAGCGATCGTGGGTGACGGCCACCACGGTACCCGGGAAGCGCGTGAGGAACTGTTCGAGCCAATCGACCGATTCGGCGTCCAGGTGGTTGGTCGGTTCGTCGAGCAGCAGCATGTCGGGCTTCGAGAGCAGCAGACGTGCCAATGCCACGCGGCGCTTCTCACCGCCGGAGAGCACGCCGATCGTGGCGTCCCACGGCGGCAGACGCAGCGCGTCGGCGGCCACTTCCAGCGTTTGTTCGATGTTGTTGCCGTCGCTCGCGGCGAGAATCGCTTCGTACTTCGCCTGCTCGGCGGCGAGCGCGTCGAAGTCGGCGTCCGGTTCGGCGTAGGCGGCGTAGATCTCGTCGAGCTTCGTGCGGGCCTCGAAGACTTCGCCCATGCCGCCTTCAACGGCTTCACGCACGGTCTGCTCCGGATCGAGTTGCGGCTCCTGCGGCAGATAACCGATGTTCAGGTTCGGCATCGGGACCGCTTCGCCCTCGATCTCCTTGTCGACGCCGGCCATGATCCTGAGCAGGGTCGATTTGCCCGAACCGTTCAGGCCCAGCACGCCGATCTTGGCGCCTGGGAAGAACGACAGGGAGATGTCCTTGAGAATGTGACGCTTGGGCGGCACGATCTTGCCCACGCGGTTCATGCTGAATACGTACTGTGCCATTCGGCTTTCCTGATCCTGAATCGGTTATGTCGGCTCGGGGGCGAGCGTCAGATAGCGCCAAGTTTAACAAAGCGTGGCGTCGGGCGCGTCGATGACGAGGTCGGCGCGGGCATAGGCGCAGCACGGCAGCAGCCATCCGTCGGCTTTCTCCTCGCGCGACAGCCCGGGCCACGCGATGCGGTAAGCCACCGGGGCGGGCTCGCCGCCGGTTTGGGCCCGGCACAGACAGGCGCGGCAGGTACCGTTGCGGCACAGGCTCGGCAGCTTGATGCCGGCGGATTGCGCCGCGAGCAGGATCGGCGTGTCGGCCGGGGCGTCGAAGTGCCAGCCCGACGGCACGAGCGTGACGCGGCAGGAGACCGGCTCGGGCTTTGCGTCGGATGGCGCGGGGTCGGGCGTGAAACGGTCCAAGGGCGGCGAGCTCGGGAGCGACAGGGGCAGGAACGAGGAGGGTGCACGGCGCATCCAGCGCCAACGCGCTACCATACTCCGTTCCCGCGGCTTTTTGTCGCGTTTACCCAGTCCGCCGTCGGCCCGCCGGCTGACAGGGGGTCGCCTCCCGACCTTCTCCGAACTTCGCACCCCATGACCGCTGCTCTGAACGAAGCTTCTGCACAAGGCAACGCCGACGCCCCCCCTGCGCGTCTCATCGAGACGGCCGGACTGGAAACCGCCCTGCAGGCGTTCGCGGATGCGCGACACTGGCAGCAGTACCACACGCCCAAAAACCTCGCGATGGCGTTGTCCGTTGAAGTGGCGGAACTGGTCGAAATCTTCCAGTGGCAAACCGACGCCGAAGCCCAGGCCGTCATGCAGACGACCGAGGCCCGACACGTCGAGCAGGAACTGGCCGATATCGCCATGTATCTCGTGCGATTGTCGTCGGTCCTTGGTGTCGACCTGAACCGCGCCGTGGCGGACAAGCTCGTCATGAACGCGCGGAAATACCCCGCACCGCCTGCGTAATTCGTCTGCCGCCCTTGCGATTGCGCCGCGCGCCCCGATAGTGAGCTCGTCCGCCCCCGAATTTCGAACAGACAACGCCATGTCACCCTCCCCACACGCTTCAACCGCATCCCGCCCCTCGCCAGACGCCGCCCACGCGCACGGCAAATCGCCACGGCGCACCCTGCCCGCGCGTCCGCGCTGGTTGATGCTCGCGCTCATCGCGCTGTTGCATGCCTACATCGGCTGGCGTTTGCTTACGCCGTTACCGGTCGCCGTCGGCTGGAAGGTGGTGGGCGGACTGTGGCTTGCCGCCTCGGTCGCGCTCATTCCGCTCGGCCTGATGAGCCGCGCGATCCAACGGGAGCCGCTCGCGACGCTGCTGACCTGGACCGGCATGACGGCCATCGGCATCTTCTCGACACTGTTCGTGCTCACAGTGCTGCGCGACGTCGTGCTCGGCGTGGCGATGCTCATCTCGGCACTCGACGCGCAGCTCGTCGTCCGCTCGGCGGTGATCGTGCTGATGCTCACCGCCATCGCCACGTTGCTGGGCTTCTACAATGCACGACGCCTCGCGCGCGTGGTCGACGTGGACGTCCCCATCGCCAACCTGCCGCCCGAACTCCACGGATTCACGATCGTGCAGTTGAGCGACATTCACGTGAGTTCCACGATTCGCCGCAGCTATATCGAGGCCATCGTCGAGGCCGCCAACGACCTCTCGCCCGACCTCATCGCCATTACCGGCGACCTGGTCGACGGTGGGGTGCCCGCCTTGCGCGAGCATATCGCACCGCTCGCGCAGCTTACCTCGCGCCACGGTACCTACGTGTGTACCGGCAACCACGAGTACTACTCGGGTGCGCCGGCCTGGGTCGAAGAATTGCGGCGCATCGGCCTGACGGTGCTCGAAAACGAGCACGTGGTGCTCGCTCACGAAGGCGCGTCGCTTACCGTGGCTGGCGTGACCGACTTCACCGCGCACCATTTCGACCCGGAAAAGTCGAGCAACCCGCTCGCGGCCGTGGCCGGAGCCCCCGAAGGTGTGCCGCGTGTGTTGCTCGCGCATCAGCCACGCAGCGCGCCGGCGGCGCGCGAAGCCGGCTTCGATCTGCAACTCTCGGGACACACGCACGGCGGGCAGTTCTGGCCGTGGATGTACTTCGTGCCGCTGCAACAACCTTACGTGCATGGCCTGCACCGGCTCGGCCGGCTGGCCATCTATGTCAGTCGGGGCACGGGCTACTGGGGGCCGCCCAAGCGCTTCGGCGCCCCGTCGGAGATCACGCGTCTGCGGCTGGTCACGGGCAAGGACTGAGCCGCGAGGGCGCGCGTACGGACAACCGGGCGGGCAAGCGTCAAACGATGGCGCTACAATCGCCGCTTCCCTGAAGGCTCGTCTTTCGAATCCCTGTCGTCGCTTTTTCCGCTGCTCGCCGCCATGAAGTCACTCTCGCCCAGTTCCACGCTAGAAACCGTTGCCGTGCGTTTGCGCGGCAAGATTCAAGGCGTGGGGTACCGGCAGGCGGCCGTGCGCGAAGGGCACCTGATTGGCGTGCGCGGTTGGGTGCAGGCACTGCCCGAGGGCGACATTCTCGCGCTGGTGCAAGGCACGCCCGATCAAGTCGACAAAATGCTCGAATGGATGCGGCACGGCCCACCTGGCGCGCGCGTGACGGCTTTCGAAAGCGAAGTGGAATACACGGGTCGCCGGTTCGATCGCTTCGAACAACTCTGACGGCACGACACCCGCGCCCCGCCGACCTCGCCTACGCCTCGCCGTCGAGACTCGCTGACGTCGGGCGGGCGCGAATGGCAGCCGCTCGGGCAGCACGTTCTGCGAGCAATACGGGGACTATCCGGGGATCGACTCGGGAGGGGAAATCCGAGGGGGAATGCGGAGGGAAACGCGAGGGGAAATTCGGCAGAAAATGCGAAGTGACGGGCAGCGACCGACCCTCGGGTCGCCGCGCATCGCTTCCGTGCGCGTCAAGGCGATGCCTGCGACGCGCAAAAGCCAGACGTTTTCGCTGACTTAATTCTTGTGACGATAGTTGATGCGGCCCTTGCTCAGGTCATAGGGCGACATTTCCAGCGTCACGCGGTCACCCGCGAGAATGCGGATGCGGTTCTTCTGCATACGGCCGCTCGCATATGCCATCACTACCACGCCGTTTTCGAGCGTGACGCGAAAGCGATTGTCCGGCAATACATCCGAAACGTGTCCGCTGAATTCGATCAGTTCTTCCTTGGCCAATATCGTGTCCTCTTGAGGGTGCCGCTCGCGAGAGCGCAGCACCGATGTTACTGAAGGTTCGTTCGCCAATACCGTCGCCGCACCCTGGCGGTGACCGGGTGCACATCGAACGCCAAAAGGAGCCTACCCGGTGGACTGGCCATGACAGCATGGCGGTGCACCGAAACGCGGCGATGGTTCGAAGGAGCAAGGCACATTGCGGCAGTGCCACAATGACGAGCAGTGTGTGTCGGGAGGGCGAAGACCGTGGGGTCTGCGCCATCGGCACAGCGAGTGATCCGGCTCGCAAGACATGGCTGTCAGCGACGCCGATAAAGCTTTTCGCGATCGTCAGGCGATGATCGACGAATTTTCGCCGATCCCGCTAGGATACGCCTTTCTACGTTGCTCGTGGGAAAAAAATGGCATTCGGGCAGCAACCTGGAGGGCTCTGGCCACCGCTGGGTGGCGCAATGCACAAAAGCGGCGGGGCGGGGCGCCCGCGCGGGTCTGCCGCGCCCTGATTCACTCGGGGACAACGCGAGCATGACGCGCGGCCCGCCCTCAACTATGCTGTAAGTACCCGCAGCCCGCAGGAGGATGACCATGAAAACAGTCGCTCAGATCCTGAAGTCCAAATCGGTCGACACGGTGTACAAGGTGCGCCCGTCCGATTCGGTACTCGATGCCTTGACCCTGATGGCCGAAGCACGCATCGGGGCGGTGCTGGTCAGCGAAGACGGTCGCACGATCATCGGCATCTTCACCGAGCGCGATTACGCGCGAAAAGTCGCCCTCATGGGGCGCACCTCGGTCAATACCCCGGTGCGCGACGTGATGACCTCAGCCGTGCGTTACGTCGGCCCCGAGCAGACCAACGACGAATGCATGTCGCTGATGACGGAACATCGCATTCGTCACCTGCCTGTCATGAAAGACGGCGAACTGATCGGCCTGCTTTCCATCGGCGACCTGGTCAAGGCCATCATCACGGAACAGCAGTTCACCATCGACCAGTTGGAGAATTACATCATGGGAGGTGGCGCCGCGCTGGCGGGCCGCACACCGTCGCGGCCGAGCTGACCCGACGATCACGGCAGCGCAATCAGGGATATGGCGCCTCATTCGAGGCGCTTTTTTCGGGTCGCGCCTCAAAATGTCGGCGCCCGCCCACTCACGGGCAGGCCCACGGCATCGTCGCCTCGGTGGCGAGGAGCGGCCGCTCTCCGATGGATGGTGACCTCAAACACCGTTCAAATCGCAAATCGTTAGTAAGCCCTCACTTTTCATGAAGCATTGACAGAGCATGCCCTCATGCCTCGCCTGGCAAGACGATAATCGATGGGCGCCCCGAAACGGCGACAATGCGCCTGGAACCGGCGTCGCGGCAGGCACCACGCCATTACAATCGCTTACCTTTTCTTACAGCACAAAGGTCTGCGGAACCCTACATTCCGCGTCGTGGTCGCAATAGACTTACCACAAGGTGCGCGGCGTCACCGCGGATGTCGGTGATGGCGCATTTACCTCACGCTCACGAGGACGAACCAAAATGAACATCAAAACACTTACGGGAATCAGCGCGGCACTGGCCGCCCTCATGTTGGCCGGTTGCGTTGCCCCGGGACAGCAGTACGGGTACCAACAAGGCGGCTATCAACAGGGATACCAGCAGGGGGGCTACCAACAGCCGGGTTATCAACAGGGCTATCAGCAGCAACCGGGCTACCAACAGGGCTATCAGCAGCCGCAACAGCAGCAGATTCCGGGGGCAATGTATGGCCGTGTCGAATCGATCGAGCAAGTGAACGGCGACAATAACAGCCCGAACATTCTCGGCACGGTACTCGGCGGCGCAGCGGGCGGCCTGCTCGGCAACACGATGGGCGGCGGGCGCGGGCGCACGGCTACCACCATCGGCGGTGCGTTGATCGGCGCCATTGCGGGAAATCGCATCGAGAACAACATGGGTCAGCCGAACGTGCTGTACCGCATCACCGTGCGCCTGGACGACGGTCGCGTCGCGACCGTGACGCAAGCGCCGCCGCTGCGCGTTCAGCAGGGTCAGCGGGCTGCCGTCGCGAACGATACGGTGTATCCGTACTGATCGCTCGCGCGTCACGGCAAACGCGGTCCCCAAAAACAACGCCCGCCGGTGTCATGCCGGCGGGCGTTGTCGTTTGGCCCGCACGCAGGGGTCAATCGGCCGCGGGCGCGGCGGCCTCGATCTCGCGCCGAACGAGGAACAGCCGCGTATCGAATTCGAGTTGACGGTACCGGGGCTCCATAAACTCGCACAAGCGGTAGAAGGCCTTGTTGTGGTCGCTTTCCTTGAGGTGCGCGAGTTCGTGTACCACGATCATGCGCAAAAACTCGGGCGGAGCTTCGCGGAACAACGAGGCGACCCGAATCTCCTTCTTGGCCTTGAGCTTGCCACCCTGCACCCGCGAGATCGCCGTATGCAGGCCCAGCGCGTGATGCACGACATCGATTTTGGCGTCGTAGGCCACCTTGTGGATGGGTGGAGCGCTGCGCAGGTAATCCTGCTTGATCTGCGCCGTGAACTCATACAGCGCGCGGTCCGTCTGCACGGTGTGGCGCTCGGGATAGCGCCGATCAAGATGTGCGGCCAGTTGGCCCGCCTCGACCAGTTCTCGCACTTGCGCAAGCACGCCCGCGGGATAGGCGGCGATGAAGCGCATCGGATCCTTCGGCGCGGGACGCCACGGCGTGAGCACGGCGGTCATGGATGATGCACTCGGCCGAACCGGGCCACCTCAGCGGCCCGCCCAGCGAATACCCGGGCGAACGGCGCGCGCACGCAAGTCCACGCCGCGCTTACGAGCGCGAGCGCAGCGCTCAATGGTGATGGTGATGCGACCATAGCGGGTCCATCGAGTCGACGAACGACGCCACCGCGCTTTTGTCGCCGGTGGCATGACGCATCAACTGACCGCACTTGCACCAGCCCTGATACGGCGTGATGTGCGAACACGCGGTCGTCTTCTGCAGATACAACGTGACCGGCTTGGCGCACTTCGTGCACTTGAACTTGAGAGTGAGGGCAGGTTTGCTCATGAGGAATTCAGCACGGCGCGCGCGTCAACATGCCGTGCGCAAAGCCGTCATTGTACCGGCAACGCTCACTGCCTCGCCGACACCGGCCCCCGCCGCCTGACGCGGGCAGGCCGTAAACGCAAGAAGCCGGATGTCGTGAAAGACAGCCGGCTTCATGATGCGACTTGCCGAATCTGACGCCGGCCGGCTTCGATGTGTCGATGTCACACCGCGGCCCTAAGATGGCGTCCCCTAGGGGATTCGAACCCCTGTACTCACCGTGAAAGGGTGATGTCCTAGGCCTCTAGACGAAGGGGACGTAAACCTTCATTCGTTTGGTGGAGGTAAGCGGGATCGAACCGCTGACCTCTTGCATGCCATGCAAGCGCTCTCCCAGCTGAGCTATACCCCCGCGCGAAGAGGCGTGACTATAGCGTATTTGATCGCGGCCGGCAACTGCTCGCCCCTGGCGCGGTGAGCGTCCTGGCGGGATGTTGAAGATCGCGCGACGCGAGTAGAATCGGCCGCACGGCGCCCGCCTCGGGCGACGCGTGGCGGATGCGGACGCAGCCGCCGTAGACTCCTGACGGAAGACATCCCCATGAAGAAAGCCGCCGCCCTGGCGCTGATGGTCGCCACGAGTTGGGCGCATGCCGAGAAGATCGGCGACGTCGATACCGCGTTCAAGCTCGTAGGACCTGACCACAAGATTGTCGTCGATGCCTATGACGACCCGAAAGTGCACGGCGTGACCTGCTACGTGTCGCGCGCAAAAACCGGTGGCCTGAAGGGACTGGTCGGGCTTGCGGAAGACAAGGCGGAAGCCTCGATTGCCTGTCGTGCGGTCGGGTCGGTGTCGTTCGAAGGGCCACTGCCCAAGAAGGAAGAAGTCTTTTCGGAAGGCCTGTCTCCGCTCTTCAAGAAGCTGCGCATCGTGCGCATGGTCGACAAGACGCGCAACACACTCGTCTATCTCACCTACTCCGACAAGCTCATCGACGGCTCCCCGCAGAACAGCGTGACCGCCGTTCCCGTGGATCGAGCAACGCCGATCCCGATGAAGTGAATGCCCCCGCTCGGCGGCTGCGCGACCGGTGTTATCCGCGCAGCAGGCCGAATCGCTTCAACTTTCGATAAAGCGTATTTCGACTCACGCCGAGCTTGCGCGCCGCGGCACTGACCTGCCCCTGACAGGCATCAAGTGTCGTGCGCAACGCCTGACGTTCCGCCGCTTCCAGGGGCGCCTCCGCCAGCGGGTCGATCGGGGAAAGCCCCGGTGCGTCGCGCAATGCGTCCGGCAGGTCGTCCAGCGTGATGACGCCACGCTCGCTGAGCGCGACCAGCGTCCGAATCACGCTGCGCATCTGACGCACATTGCCGGGCCACGGATACGCGCACAGCCGATCCCGTGCGGCGTCCGTCAGGCCGATGGGACCTTGAGGGCAGGCCTGCGCCAGCAGCGTGTGCATCACGTCGACTTTGTCGTCGCGCTCGCGCAGCGACAGCACGCGGACCTCGAGGCCGCTCAACCGATAGAAAAGATCTTCGCGGAACTGCCGCTCGGCAATCCGTTCGGACAGATCTCGGTGCGTTGCACTGAGTACGCGAATGTCGAGCGGCACCGGTTCGCCACCGCCGAGCGGCGACACCCTGCGGTCTTCGAGCACGCGCAGCAAACGGGTTTGCATGGCGAACGGCATATCGCCGATTTCGTCGAGAAACAGCGTGCCGCCGTTGGCTTGCCATAGCTTTCCGGCCATCCCTTCCTTGCGCGCCCCGGTGAAGCTGCCGCCCACGTAGCCGAACAGTTCGCTCTCGATCAGCGACTCCGGAATCGCCGCGCAATTCAACGCCACGAACGGCCCGCTGGCACGCGCGCTTGCGGCATGCACGGCGCGCGCGAAGACTTCCTTGCCGCTGCCGGTCTCACCGCGAATCAGCACCGGCACGTCATGCGCGAAAACGCGGCACGCGCGCGAAAACTCACGCGCCAGCACCGGGTCGGAAAACGGTTCGACCGCCGCCTCATGCGGCACGCTCACCGCACGCGTTGCCCGGCGCGCCGCACGCAATGGCGAACGCACCATCGCCACGAGCGCCTCGCCCGTGTGTGTCCGAATCGGCCAGCATGCACTCGGCGCCGGATGCGCTTGCGCGAGCATGGCGTCGAGCGCCTGCGCGAACCATCGATCCACGCGCGTGCCCACCAGCGCGTCGCGCGTCGCGCCGAGGCGATTCAGTGCGCTCTGATTGGCAGCGAGAATATGGCCGGTGTCGTCGAAAGCAAGCAACGCCTGCGCGAAGTCACCCAAATGGTCACCGGGTTCCTGCAACTGCAACAGCCACTCGTCGCGATAGTGCTGAAAAAAATAGTCGCGCTCCACGACCTTGGCCGACAGATTCACGAGCGCCAGCGTATGAAACTGGCTTTGCCGGGTCTCATCGGCGCTCGTCGACGAGACATCGATCACGGCAAGCAAGTCCCCCTGCGGCGCGAAGACAGGACTTGCGGTACAGGTGAGCGGCGTGTGCAGCGCGCGGAAGTGATCTTGCTGACAGATGATGACGGGCGCACGCTCGACCACGCAGGTGCCGATGCCGTTGGTCCCTTCGCACGACTCGCTCCAGTCGGCGCCCGGCCACAGGCCTGCGCGATGGAAGTCATCGCGCGTGTCGTCGTGCAGCCGGGAGTCGACGATCACGCCGTCAGGGGCCGTGAGCAGCACGGCCTGGCGCGGATTCATCAACTGACGCTGTAAACGCTCGAGCACCGGCATGGAGACATGGCACAGCCGCTCCATCGCGCTGCGCCGCTCACGTAGTTGCGACGACGCCAACACCCGCGGCGTCATGCGCGCCCCCGGATCGAGCGCGTAGGTGTCGAGACATCGGCGCCATGAACTCGCGATGTTCGGGTCCGTCGCGGTCGCGACGGACGACAGGTGACCTTGTACGACATCCAGCACACGACGCGCGTGCGCGGATTCTGTCTTGGCTGGCATTGGTCGTCTCCCCCGTGCCGGATGATCTCGTAGTCGTTCCCGAAGCATGTCCCATGCCGGAGGCGATTGCAATGCGGTATGTCAATCGATGGCCATTGGGCGATTGCCTGTCATGAGGATGAGACAACCGTGTCATGGCACGAGACAACCCTGTCTCGGATTCGGCACACATCCCCCGTTGTCGAACCGGCGTCTGGCCCGTGAATCGGCGACCGGCCCCGGGTGGCCCGCGACTTGCTTATTGCCCTGTGTGGCCGCCGCGCCACCGACACGACAATTATCCGGAGACACACCATGCGATACGCCCCGCCCGGCACCCCCGGTGCCCTGCTGACTTTGCAGACGCGCTATGAGAACTACATCGGCGGCAAGTTCGTTCCGCCCGTGGAAGGCCGTTACTTCACCAACACATCGCCCGTCACCGGCGGTGTTATCGGAGAGTTCCCACGCTCCAACGGGGCGGATATCGAGCTGGCGCTCGATGCGGCACACGCGGCGGCGCCCAAATGGGGAAAGACGTCGGTGCAGGCGCGCTCGCGCATTCTGTTGCAGATTGCCGACCGGCTCGAAGCGCATCTCGAACGGTTCGCCGTGGCGGAGACGTGGGACAACGGCAAGCCGGTGCGCGAGACGCTCGCGGCGGATCTGCCGCTGGCGATCGATCACTTCCGCTACTTCGCCGGTTGCATTCGCGCGCAGGAGGGCACCGCCGCCGAGATCGACGAGCACACGGCCGCGTATCACTTTCATGAGCCGTTGGGTGTCGTCGGCCAGATCATCCCCTGGAATTTCCCACTGTTGATGGCCGCGTGGAAGCTCGCGCCGGCGCTCGCGGCCGGAAACTGCGTGGTGCTCAAGCCTGCCGAGCAGACGCCGCTCTCGATCACGCTGTTCGCCGAGCTGGTTGGCGATCTGCTGCCGCCCGGCGTGCTCAACGTCGTGCAAGGCTTCGGCAAGGAAGCCGGCGAAGCGCTGGCGACGAGCCGTCGCATCGCGAAAATCGCGTTCACCGGGTCGACGCCGGTCGGTGGCCACATTCTGTCGATGGCGGCGGCCAACCTGATCCCGAGCACCGTCGAGCTGGGCGGCAAGTCGCCGAACATCTTCTTCGACGACATCATGCACGGCGAGCCGGCGTTCATCGAGAAGGCGGCCGAAGGTCTCGTGCTGGGCTTCCTGAATCAGGGCGAGGTGTGCACGTGTCCGTCGCGGGCACTCGTGCAGGAATCGATCTACGAGCCCTTCATGGAAGTGGTGATGGCGCGGGTGGCGCGCATCAAGCGCGGCGATCCGCTCGATACCGACACGGCCGTCGGCGCGCAGGCGTCGCAGCAGCAGTACGACAAGATCCTCACGTATCTCGATCTCGCCCGCAAGGAGGGTGCACAGGTGTTGACGGGCGGGGGCATCGAGTCGCTGGGCGGTCCGCTGGCGTCGGGCTTTTACATTCAGCCGACGTTGCTCAAGGGCGATAACCGCATGCGCGTGTTCCAGGAAGAGATCTTCGGCCCGGTCGTTGGGGTGACCACGTTCCGGGATGAAGCGGAAGCGTTGGCGATTGCGAACGACACCGAGTTCGGTTTGGGCGCCGGGGTATGGACACGCGACATCAATCGCGCGTATCGCATGGGCCGCGGCATTCAGGCCGGACGCGTGTGGACCAACTGCTACCACCTCTATCCGGCGCACGCCGCGTTCGGCGGGTACAAGAAGTCCGGCATCGGCCGCGAGACGCACAAGATGATGCTCGATCACTATCAACAGACGAAGAATCTGCTGGTCAGCTACGACGTCAATCCACTTGGCTTCTTCTGAGCCACTACGCGGTTCGCCGCCGACGTGACAACGGGGCGAAACGCACCGCGCCACGGCAGTGAACTTGCGGTGTGGCGCATGGCGCGCTGACGCGCGCGCCATGCGCCAAACAGGCGCGGCCGGCCGAGATCGAAGCGCCGCCGCGCCGGGCGCTCAACGGCTTGCGGGTATCGAGCGCGCAGGCGTCGCGGGGCGTTGGCCGAAATTGTTGCGTGCTAACATTCTCATTTTCGTTGCCAGCCAATAGCTATGAAGCGCGCGGTGAAATCTGAGAACCAGGGGTCTGTCGCGGCGGCGCCCGCCGCCGAAGGCCGGCGCAAGTACGACGCCGAACAGACCAAGCAGAACATTCTGGACATCGCGACGCACGAGTTTTCCACGATGGGTCTGTCGGGCGCGCGCGTCGATGCGATCGCCGAGCGCACGCACACGACCAAGCGCATGATCTATTACTACTTCGAGAGCAAGGAGAAGCTGTATGAAGCCGTGCTCGAGAAGGTGTACAGCGACATCCGCGTCCTCGAGCAGGCACTGAACGTCGATGCCATGGATCCCGCCGAGGGCATGCGCACACTGGTCGAGTTCGCGTTTGATTACCACGACAAGCATCGCGACTTTGTGCGCCTCGTGGCCATCGAGAACATTCATCAGGCGAAGTACGTCGAGCAACTCAAGACGTTCAAGAACCGCAACGCCACCATCATCAACACGCTGGAATCGTTGCTCGCGCGCGGCACCGCGTCCGGCGAGTTTCGTGCGGGCATCGACGCGGTCGACCTGCACCTCATCATCAGCTCGTTCTGCTTCCATCGCATTTCGAACCGCTACACATGGGCGGCGGCCTTCGGGCGAGACCCGTCTCACGCGCGCTTGCGCACGCAGCATCGCGACACGCTCGTCGACGTCGTGCAGCGTTACGTCGCCGCCTGAGCGGTGGCATGGCGCTCGTACGGCTGATCGCCCCGCCATCGCGCGAATCGCACGACACCAATTGCGCACTCGCTCGATTCGATCCGTGGTCGAAGACATGCGAAACGCCCCGGACGCCTTGACGGCGTGCCGGGGCGTTTCATTGGCGTGCCACGTCGATCAGCTTGCCAGATCGATCCGCTTGATATCCCCCACCACGAAGATGTAGGACAGCGCGCCGATGATCGCGATGGCGCCGATGAGCGTGAGTGCCCAGACGAACGATCCGGTTGCGGCGACGATGAAGCCGATCACGAGCGGCGTCACGATACCGGCGAGGTTCGCCGCGAAGTTGAAGATGCCGCCGGTCAGGCCCAGAAGGTGCTTCGGCGCGATGTCCGAGACCAGCGTCCAGCCCAGCGCCGCCATGCCTTGCGCGAAGAACGCTACGGACAGAATCGCGATGACGACGGCATTGTTGTCGACATAGTTCGCCGCCACGATGCTCGATGCGCCCAGCAACCCTGCGATGATCGGCAGCTTGCGGGCCACGTTGGCCGAGAGGCCGCGACGCAGCAACCAGTCGGACAGCGAGCCGCCGAACATCACACCCACCGATGCCGCGATGAACGGCAGGATGGCGAAGAAGCCGATTTTGAGCCAGCCCATGTGACGCTCGGTCGCCAGGTACGTCGGGAACCAGGTGAGGAAGAACACGAGCGTCGAGTTGCCCGCGAACTGGCCGATACAGATGCCAAGCAACTGGCGGCGACGAATCAACTGACCGACCGTCTTCCAACTGAACGGCTGCCGCTCGACGGCAACCGCCGGTGTGCCCGCTTCATCGCCGCGAATGTAGGCCAGCTCGGCGGCGTTGGCCCCCGGGTGATCCTGCGGTTCACGGTAGAAGCGCCACCACACCAGCCCGAACAACACCCCCGCCACGCCGACCGTGATGAACAGCACGCGCCAGCCGAAGGCGCCCGTGATGGCGAAGAGCACCGGCGAGAAGAACGCCAGGCCGATGTATTCGCCAACGGTATAGGTGCCGGTCGCCATCGCGCGCTCGGTCTGCGGGAACCATGTGGCAACAACGCGGCTGTTGACCGGGAAGCAAGGCGCTTCGACCAGCCCCAGTCCAAGCCGGCAGGCGATCAGCCCCGACAGCCCGGTGACGAGGCCATGCGCGAGCGTGCAGATCGACCAGAGCGTCATCGCCAGGTAATACGTAATCTTGCTGCCGAAGCGGTCGAGGAACATGCCGCCCGGTACCTGCGCGAGCACATAACTCCACGAGAACATCGAGAACACGATGCCCATGACGGCGGCCGACAGCCCCAGCTCCTTGGTCAATTGCGGTGCGGCAACGCCCAGCACCGTGCGATCGAGGTAATTGATCATGGTGCCGATCGCCAGCAGCGCGAGAATCTTGTAGCGCGCGTTGGTTCGTTTCGTACCGGCCGCCACGTTCGGGCCGCCCTTCGCTCGTGCTTCTACGCCTTGAGATCCGGCGCTTTGTGATGGGTAAGACATGTCTCCTCCTTGGGAAAGGGTATCAGCTCGACAGCAGACTTCGGAAGTGATTGAGCATTCGATCGGGATCCGGTGCCATCCGCGTAAAGATCTCGTAGGCATCCACCGCCTGGAAGACGGCCATGCCGCCGCCGTTGAGCGTGCGGCAGCCCAGCGACCGGGCGGTACGGATCAGTTCGGTTTCCAGCGGGAAATACACAATGTCGGCCACCCACATCGCGGCGCGCAGCAACGTCGCCGGAATCGGCATGCCCGGTAGCTTGGTCATGCCGGTGGGGGTCGCGTGGATCACGCCGTCGGCCGCGTCCAGCGCCTGCGCAATGCTGGTGACGGCCAGCACGCGTGCCTGCGGGAAGCGCGCCGCGAGATCCCGCGCAAGATGGTCGGCCTTCGCCGCATCGACGTCGAACACGCGCAGTTCCTGCGTGCCAAGCTTCATGGCGGCATGACCGACGGCGCAGCCCGCGCCACCGGCGCCGACGAGCGCCACGCGCGCCATCGCCACGTCGCCCGGCATGCCTTCGCGGAATGCACGGTAGAAGCCCGACCAGTCGGTGTTGTGGCCGATCCGACGCCCGCCGCGCAACACCACGGTGTTCACGGCACCGAGCGCTTTCGCGTCTTCTGACAACGCGTCGAGTTGCGCGATGATGGCCTGCTTGTACGGGTACGTGACGTTGAAGCCGTCGTAGCCCGCCGCCTCCAGCGCCTTCACCGTGGCCGGCAGGTCCGCGGCGCCGCGCCCGAGTTCCGCCATATCGATACGGCGATAGACATACGACACGCCCATGCGGCGCGCCTCCTCCTCATGCATGGCCGGGGACATCGAGGCGCCGATGCCGTCGCCGATGAGGCCGATGAGCCACGACTTCGGCTCGACTCGCAGATCGTTCTTCATGCTCACTCCGTCGCGTCGCCCAGCAGCTTGGCCAGGTAGCGCAGGCCATACTCGTAACCGTCGGAACCCGCGCCGCAGATCACGCAGCGCGCCACGGCGGACACATAGGAATGATGGCGAAACGCCTCGCGCTGGTGCACGTTCGAGAGATGCACCTCCACGACAGGCAGATCGGACGCACGCAACGCATCGCCAATGGCGACCGACGTATGCGTGTAGGCGGCGGGGTTGATCACAATGCCGTGCGCTTCGACACGAGCCTGATGAATCCAGTCGATGATCTGATGCTCGGCGTTGGATTGATGGAAACGAATGTCCATGCCCAGTGCGTCGCCCACGCGACGGCATTTCTCCTCGATATCGGCAAGCGTCTCCGAGCCGTAGATGGTCGGCTCGCGCGTGCCCAGCAGGTTCAGATTCGGCCCGTTCAGCACCCATACCGACGGCCTCGTTCGATTCGACATCCCTTCACTCCTCTTCACGTTACCTGCTGGCGCGACACCCTCCCGGACTCAGGGGGAGGGTCGGGGCGGGTCGCCACTCGGCGGCACGGCACCGATTCACGCTCATCAGGCCACCGATTCTGAGAACAAAAACGTCGGGCGTCATCTGGGGTTAACTATAATTTTAACCATCTAGTTAGTTACTATAATTTGCACCACAACCGTTATGGCACTTGAATTACTTTTAGTTATGTCTGATCTAACTGGTGCGTATAACCAGTCATCGATCGTCGAATCACGTAGCTTTCAGCCCCGCCATGGGGCGACCGGATCGCACCGCGCATGAAGACATCCATTGCCACCGTATCGCTGTCGGGCATGCTTCCGAGCAAGCTGACGGCCATTGCCGCCGCCGGCTTCGACGGCTTCGAACTGTTCGAGAACGATCTGCTGTACTTCGACGGCGCACCCAGGACGGTGCGCTCGATGGCCACCGATCTCGGGCTGGCGATTTTTCTGTATCAGCCGTTTCGCGATTTCGAAGGCGTGTCGCCGGCCCAGTTGGATCAGAACCTCGAGCGGGCGCGGCGCAAGTTCGACGTGATGCACGCGCTCGGAGTCGACACGATGCTGGTGTGCAGCAATGTGTCGCCGAACGTGATTCGGGACGATCGCCTGGCGATCGATCAGCTTGGCGCACTCGCGGAACTCGCCCGTCAGGCTGGCGTCGTCATTGCCTACGAGGCGCTCGCCTGGGGCGCCCACGTCAACTCATATCGCCACGCCTGGCAGTACGTGAAGGCGGTGAACAGCCCGCACCTCGGGCTCGGGCTGGACAGCTTCCATACGCTGTCCATCGGCGACGACCTCGCCGACCTGGCATCGATCCCCGGCGAGAAGCTGGCCTTCCTGCAGGTCGCCGACGCGCCGCTGCGCAAGATGGACGTGCTCGAATGGAGCCGCCATTACCGGTGCTTCCCCGGTCAGGGCGACCTCGATGTGACGCGCTTCGTCGCCACCGCGTTGGCGGCAGGCTATCGGGGTCCGCTGTCGCTGGAGATTTTCAATGACGGCTTCCGGGCCGCCCCGGCCGAGTCGACCGCCAAGGATGGCATTCGCTCGCTGCGCTATCTCGAATCCCAGGTGCGCGATGTGCTGGTCGACGACAAGGCGACGCGCGGACTCGACACGCTGACGAGCCTGCCCCCGGCCCCGGCGGCCATCGACCTTCAGTTCCTGGAATTTGCGGTGGATGCGAACGCGCGCGCCACGCTCACGACGTGGCTCGAAAAGCTCGGCTTCCTGCGCATGGGCCGCCATCGTTCTAAGGATGTCACGCTGTTTCAGCACGGCCGCGCGTCCATCATTCTCAACGCCGAGTCCGATTCGTTCGCCAGCGCGTTCTTCATGCACCACGGCGTATCGCTGTGCGCATCGGCCTTTCGCGTGCCGTCGGCGCACGACGCCGTGACGCGTGCGACGCAAGTCGGCTACGCGCGCTTCGAAGGACGCGTGGGGCCGAACGAGCGTAATGTGCCCGCCGTGCTCGCACCGGACCAGAGCCTGTTCTATCTCGTCGACGAGTTGCCCAATGCGCCGACACTGTTCGAGTCCGACTTCCACCTCACGGACATCGACGGGCCGACCCAGACCGGGCCGATCACGGCGGTCGATCACGTTGCGCTGTCGGTGCCGGGGGGTTCGCTCGAACGTTGGGCGCTGTTCTTCCGGTCGGTGTTCGGATTCCAGGCGGAGCACAGCGTCGTGTTGCACGATCCTTACGGGCAGATCCAGAGCCAGGCGATCCGCAGCCATGACGGGTCGGTGCGCATCGTGCTCAACGCGTCGGTCGATCCTCGCACGATCCACTCGGAGACGATTTCGGCCTACAAGGGCTCCGGGCTGAATCACGTGGCGTTCCGCACCGACGACATCGCCATGGCGGTTCGTCGACTGGAAGGCGACGGCGTGCCGATCCTGCGAATTCCGCAAAGCTATTACAACGACATTGCCGCGCGCTTCGGACTGAACGAGGCGTTCGTCGACACCCTGCGCAAGCACAACATTCTCTACGACCGCGACGCGAGCGGCGGCGAGTTCCTGCACGCCTATACGGCGCAGGTCGATCACCGCTTCTTCTTCGAACTGGTCGAGCGGCGCGGCGGCTATGACGGCTACGGCGCACCCAATGCGTCCGTGCGGTTGGCCGCGCAGTCGGCAGTGCGTAGCTGAGCGCGGCGTCGCGCAATCACTGGGTTCCAGAAGAACAAGCACCACCCACGTCAATCACCAAGAAGGAGACACACATGAGGAATGCACGTCAGTGCAGGCGCGCGGTCGCACTTGCGGCCGGGATAACGATTGCCGGCTCGGCCGCCGCGCAATCGAACGTCACGCTTTACGGGATGGTCGACAGCGCGATCACCTACGTGAACAACCAGAACGGCGCGTCGAACGTCTATCTGCGGCAGGGCAATCTTTATGCGTCGAAGTGGGGCCTGCGCGGACGCGAGGATCTGGGAGGCGGCACCGCGGCCATCTTCGACGTTCAGGCCGGCTTCGATTTGAACACGGGCGCGGCCGCGAGCGCCGGTCAGTTGTTCAATCGTCAGGCATTCGTCGGCCTGCAGGACAACACGTTCGGCACGGCGACGATCGGTCGCCAATACACCCCGTACTACCAGTTCGTCGGCCCGCTCACGGGCAGCAACCTGCTGACGGGCGCCACCGGCGCGCATCCGGGCGATATCGACGGCCTCGACACGACGATCCGCATCAACAACGCGCTTGTCTACACGACGCCGACGTATGCGGGCCTGCAAGCCAGCGTGATGTATGCGTTCGGCGGCCAGGCGGGCAGCACCGGCAAGGGCAGCACGCTCAGCGCGGCCTTGCGTTACGACAATGGACCGGTGTCCGTCGGTGCGGGGTATTTGCGCCTGAACAATGCGGCCACGACGACCGGGTTCGACAGTGCGTCGACGGGGTCGTTCGGCACGTCCGTGTTGAACCAGGGATATGTCAGCGCGCGGGCGTTGGAGCAGTGGGCGGCGGCGGGCAACTATTCGTTCGGCAACTTCGTTCTCGGCGCGAATATCTCGCACGTGACGTATCTGCCGGGCAGCCGCTCGATCTTCACCGACTCGGCGATCTTCAATACGGTCGGCGTACTGGGCGTGTACAAGCTCACGCCGGCCTTCGACGTCGGCGCGGGCTATTCGTACACCGCCGCGACAAGTGCGAACGGCGTGACCGACAGCGCGCGTTATCATCAGTTTTCGCTGCGCGAGTACTACCGGTTGTCGAAGCGCACGGTGCTGTATGCGCTTCAGGCCTATCAGCACGCGAGCGGGCAGACGCTGGGCAAGAACGGGGCGGGGAACATCATCGCCGCATCGCCGGCCGTCGGCGACTCGCAGAACCTGACTGGGTCGAGCACGTCCGGCCAGTTCGTCGGCATGCTGGGCATGGCCGTCATTTTCTGATCGTATTGCAACGTCCCCTGCGATACGTTGGAAACAGCCCCGCCGGCATCAATGCCGGCGGGGCTTTCACACGTTCCGACATCGAACGATCGTCGTTCGGCTGGCGCGGCTACGCGCCGATCTCAAGGAGTGCCATCTTTTTATACAATGTGGCACGCCCGATACCCAATCGCGCGGCAGCCTCCGCGACCCGCCCGCCTGCGGCACGCAACGCGTCGATCAATAGTTGACGCTCGAACGCTTTCATCGCCTCGTCGTATCGCGGCACCTCCGCCGCGCCCAGGTCGCCGCTCGTCTGACCGACCGTCTCCGCATCCGCCGCCCCATCGGTATCGCTTTGCGCGCCGACGCCGTCGCCAATGAAGCGAGCCAATGAACGCGCGTCGATGCGACCGCTCTCCGAGAGCAATGCCACGCGCTCGAGCGTGTTGTGCAATTCACGCACATTCCCCGGCCAGCGATAGGCCCTGAGTCGCCCGATGGCGTCTTCGTTCAATTCCAGATGCCCCGCATCGCGGCGCGAACTCAATTTATCCAGAATCGCATAGGACATGGCCTCGATGTCCGACGCACGCTCGCGCAGCGGCGGAACCCGAATCATCAACACGTTGAGGCGATAGTACAGATCGGCCCGGAACTTCCCTTGCGCGACCAGATTCGGCAAATCCGCCGACGTGGCGGCGATGATGCGCACGTCCGTCTGGACGACACGGTTCGACCCTATCGGCTCGAATTCCCGCTCCTGCAAGACCCGCAATAGTTTGCCTTGCAGCGATAACGGCATGTCGCCGATTTCGTCAAGGAAGAGCGTTCCGCCATGCGCCAGTTCAAACTTGCCCGTTCGGCCTTTTCGGTCCGCCCCGGTATAGGCACCGGCCGCGGCGCCGAAGAACTCCACTTCGAGCAGCGCATCGGGAATCGCGGCGACATTGACCGTGACCAGCGGTTTGTCTGCGCGCATGGATTCGCCATGAATCGCATGGGCCAGCAACTCCTTGCCGGTCCCGGTTTCCCCGAGCAGCAACACCGGCGAATCGAGCTGTGCGGCGCGACGCCCGAGGCGCTTGGTCTCCAGGCTTGCCGCACTGGTGCCGACAAAACTCGAAAAGCTGTATTTCGCCCGCCGCGCCTGCGCCAACGACTGGCGCGTCGCAAGGAGCTCCGACTGCAGTCGCGAGTATTTGCTGAACATCGGCGTCAGCGCCTTCAGTTCGTCGAATAACGCAAATCCCACCGCGCCAATGGTTCCACCGCGCGAATCCCGAATCGGAAGCCGCGTGACCACCAGCGGCTCCTGCCCGGTCTCAAGAATATCGAGCAGGATTGGCCGGCCCGTCGCCACAACTTCGCGCATCAAGCTATTGGGAATCACGGTTTCGCAATCCAGACCGATTACTTCATCGGGATTGGTGAATCCGAAGCGAGCGGCGTAACTGCGATTGATCCAGACAATCCGCGCATCGCTGTCGACGACCACGGTGCCCTCGCTGGAATTGTCCAGCGTCTCGAACAGCGACTGCATGGCGTGCTTGCGAACGAATCCGTAATCGGAAAGCAAGCCTCTCGCCTTGCCTAGCGTGACGGTGTCCGGCGTTTTGTCATCAGTCATCTCGAAATCGCTATTTGTCCATATTTCGAGACGATTATTCCACAAACCGAGACACCAGCACCATCAGTGAAAACGCCCTTCCGATACTGATTTTTTGGAAATTTCGGCCATCGCAGCCCGAGCAACGCTCGCCGTCCGTCTCCAAATCGAGACAATCCGCCCTCCTCCTGCCGCACCTCGCCGTTCGTTTCGTTGGTCACTGCGGGGCAAGAACTGTCGAAGTCCTTCCCGATCAAGGACTTAAGCAACGAGGGCACGGTTATTGCGTAAGCGGCTGCCGGTCGTAAGAACTTCAGCCTGCACAACCACGTGCAGGCAAACATACCGGAGACAAAATGTCGTTTCTCATCGTGCTCGCCGCATTGGCGTTTCTGATGTTTGTTGCGTATCGCGGCTATAGCGTGATTCTTTTTGCGCCGATCGCGGCGCTGGGCGCTGTGCTGCTGATCCAGCCCGACGCCGTTGCGCCCGTCTTTTCCGGCATCTTCATGGAAAAGCTGGTCGGTTTCGTCAAGCTCTACCTGCCGGTATTCCTGCTCGGGGCCGTATTCGGCAAGGTCATCGAACTGTCCGGTTTCTCCGAGTCCATTGTTGCCGCTGCGATCAAGTACATTGGCCGCACACGGGCAAACGCCGTGATCGTCGCGGTGTGTGCGCTGCTCACCTATGGCGGCGTCTCCTTGTTCGTGGTGGTATTTGCCGTCTATCCGTTTGCCGCGGAACTCTACCGACAGAGCAATATCCCCAAGCGCCTGATGCCCGGTGCGATTGCGCTGGGGGCATTCAGCTTCACGATGGATTCACTGCCGGGCACGCCGCAGATCCAGAACATCATCCCGACCACGTTCTTCAAGACCACGGCCTGGGCAGCGCCGGTGCTGGGGGTTGCCGGGGCGGTCTTCATCATCGTGGTGGGCCTGAGCTACCTCGAGTGGCGTCGCCGCGTTGCCGCGGCCAACGGCGAAGGCTACGGCGATTCGCTGCACAACGAGCCCGAGCGCGTGAACACGGAGAACCTGCCCAATCCCATTCTGGCCATTACGCCGTTGGTCCTGGTGGGTGTGGTCAATTACGCGCTCACGAAGGCGATTCCGCATTGGTATGGCGATAGCTTTGCCGTGACCCCGGACGTCCTTCCCGGCATTCATGCCCCGCTGACGATATCGATCAAAGGCGTGGTGGCGATCTGGGCTGTCGAAGGCGCGCTGCTCACCGGCATTCTGCTCGTGCTGCTGACGGCCTTCGGCAAGGTTCGCCACCGCTTCGCGAACGGCACCAAAGCCGCCGTTTCCGGCGCCTTGCTCGCCACGCTCAATACGGCGTCCGAGTATGGATTCGGGGGCGTTATTGCCGCACTGCCCGGCTTCCTGGTGGTCGCCAATGCGCTCAAGGGAATTCCCAACCCGCTAGTGAATGCGGCGGTATCCGTCTCGACGCTCGCGGGGATTACGGGCTCGGCCTCCGGCGGCATGAGCATTGCGCTCGCGGCCATGTCCGACACGTTCATCAAGGCAGCGCAAACGATGCACATCCCGCTCGAAGTGCTGCATCGCGTGGTGGCGATGGCCAGCGGCGGCATGGACACGCTGCCGCACAACGGCGCCGTGATCACCCTGCTCGCCGTCACCGGACTGACGCATCGCGAATCGTATCGGGACATCTTCGCGGTGACGTGCATCAAGACAATGGCCGTGTTCTTCGTGATCGCGCTCTATTACACGACTGGATTGGTGTGAACGATGGATTCCATGACGACGCTGGCCGGTAAAACCGCGCTTGTCACTGGCTCGACCAGCGGCATTGGCCTCGGTATCGCACGGGTACTGGCACACGCCGGCGCCAACCTCATCCTCAACGGCTTCGGCGATGTGGATGCCGCGGTCTCGACGATCGCATCGGAGGGCGCCGAGGTCATGCACCATCCGGCCGACATGCGTAGCGCCGAAGCGATCGAAGCCATGTTCGCTGCGGCGCAGGATCGCTTCGGTACCGTGGACATTCTCGTCAACAATGCCGGCATTCAGCACGTGGCGCCCATTGAGACGTTCGACCTCGGCAAATGGAACGACATCATCGCCATCAACCTGAGCTCGGCGTTCCACACGACCCGCCACGCGTTGCCTGGCATGCGTGCGCGCGATTGGGGCCGCATCATCAATATTGCGTCGGTGCACGGCCTTGTTGGCTCCGCGGGCAAGTCGGCCTATGTGGCCGCAAAGCACGGATTGGTGGGGCTGACGAAAGTCACGGCGCTGGAAACCGCGAGGACCGGCGTGACATGCAATGCCATTTGCCCGGGATTCGTGTTGACGCCGCTGGTGCAGAAACAGATCGACGACCTGGCGCTGCGCGACGGCCTTTCTCCCGACGACGCGCGCGCTCGCCTGCTGGGGGAAAAGCAGCCGTCCGGCCAATTCGTGTCGCCCGAGGCGCTTGGCAACCTTGCCTTGATGCTTTGTTCGCCGCTGGCGTCTGAGGTGCGCGGCGCCACATGGGCCGCGGATGGTGGCTGGACCGCGCAATAGGCTTGGCCGGTGGTACGGGCCCTCGCAGACCGAGAGGCGCGACGGGCCCACGTGCTGTGACGTGAGTACAAAGCACGGCGACTTCGTATTCCTAACCCGCAGTTTTCATTGATTTGTCATCGACATCATGAACAGCAACGAAAGCCAGTTTTCCCACGTCAAGCCGGGCGACACCGCATTTGTGAGCGGCGGTCTGCGCGACTTCTTCATGTATCGCGACCTCGGCATTGCCGACGCCACCGGCGGCAAAGTCATCGCGCATCTGGTTCGCGCCAATCAGGCGCCCGAGGCGGGTACGGGGTGGCATATCCACGGTGCCGATTTCCATATCGTCTACATGCTCAAAGGTTGGGCCAAGTTCATGTATGAAGACAAGGAAACGCTCGTGGAAGCGGGCGATTGCGTGCATCAACGCCCCGGCATCCGCCACTTCCTTTTCGACTATTCGCCGGATATGGAATACCTGGAAGTGGTGGGCCCGGCGGAGTTCACCAGCGTAGGCGTTGAGGGGCCGTGCGCGGTGCCCGCACCGGCGAAATGGTGACGTTCGCGGCTATGCGGCGATGGCAACCGCGAGGTGCGCTGACTCGGTAATCTTGAATGACGAGACCGCGGTTTTCAGCTTGGCCGCCTGGTCTTCGAGCGAGTGGGTCGCCGCGGCCGCCTGCTCGACCAGCGCGGCGTTCTGCTGTGTCACCTGGTCCATCTGCGTCACGGCCTGGCTGACCTGTTCGATGCCACGGCTTTGCTCGTCCGACGCCCCGGCGATTTCGCCGACGATTTCCGTCACCCGCTTGATTGCGCTCTTGATCTCGTCCATCGCGGCGCTGACTTCGACGGCCTGTTGCGAGCCATCCTGAATCGTGGCGACCGACGAGGAAATCAAGTCCTTGATTTCCTTCGCCGCGGACGCCGATCGCTGGGCCAGACTGCGCACCTCACTGGCCACCACCGCGAAGCCACGTCCCTGCTCGCCAGCCCGCGCCGCTTCCACGGCAGCATTCAGCGCGAGGATATTCGTTTGGAACGCAATTCCCTCGATCACGCTCGTGATTTCGGAAATCTTGTTCGAGCTGCCATTGATTCGCTCGATGGTGGCCACCATGGTTTGCACCGCGTTGCTACCGGTACCGGCGATGTCCGTGGCGTTCGTAGCCAGTACGTTCGCCTGGCGTGCATTGTCGGCGTTCTGCTTCACCGTCTCGGTCAGTTGCGTCATGCTGGCGGCGGTCTGCTCCAACGACGCGGCCTGTTCTTCCGTGCGCGCGGAAAGGTCGAGATTTCCGGCCGCGATTTCGCGCGTCGCGGTGGCGACCGATTCAGTCGAAACATTCACGGCGGACACGGTCGCTTCGACACGACGCATCAGCTTGTCGAACGCCACGGCGGCGCGGCCGAACTCGTCCATGCGCGGGCTGGATGAGCGCGTTGACAGGTCAAGGGAGACCGCGATGTCCTCGAATTTTTTGCCCATGCGGTTCAACCCGCCGCACACAACACGGTTCAGATGCACACCGCAATAGATCGCGACGGCACCGCCCATCGACGCCACGGCGATCAGGCTGGTCAGCGACAGGCGGTATGACGACGCCGCATTCGCGTCGAGGCCCCAGAGCGAGGTGAGCGCCACCAGCCCAACGACCAACATCAGGGTTGCCCAGGCGCCGAAGGCAAGCATCAACTTGAATCGGATCGTGAAGACAAATCGCTGCACTTCTCTTCCTTCATGAGTGGCGACGCGGCAGCGCCATGAAACGTACCGCCAAGGGAGGCCATACGACACAGGCTGATGCCTTTCGACGTGCTGTCGCGCGCTTGTTTTACCGGAATGCAGGGGTTCGGCCTTCAGATCAGTCCATACCGGCCTGATATTTCGGGACGCGATCAAGGCATTGACCCTTGCACTTGCTGTTTACGGCCGGGATGCAAGATCTTGCATACGCGTTTACCCGAAAACCCTGTCGAAGGTCGAGTGCGGGCATGGACACAACAGGGACGTTGGCCGAAACCATCCGCGTCGTTCCTGCACTGGAGTTCACCTCGGTCCCTAGAGCGCACACGACGTCGATCTACGGATCTCCCGAAGCGGATCGCTTCATGGTCGGATTGACGGGCGCAGCGGGCCCACGTGCGCGACCCCGAGCACGCGATTTACTTTGATGGGTTCGCGGAGGCGATGGTCGCGGCGAATAGCGTCATGAGCCCCTACGTCATTCTTCACTCGGCAAAACGGCGCCAGAAACCCCGATTGGTGAGATAGCTTAGGTTAGGACCCATCCGATGCGGTGGGCAGTTTCCATTCCCGATGCCCCGCCTGCGTCGCGGCTTGCAGGCCGGCATGCTAGCGACCCGGTGTCGCACTATCGTCGACGGGGGTCGACATTGCCCCAGTTTGCAGTCAGCGTCGACCGGGGCGCCCCGTTGCACCACTTTGTTGATCAACCTCAACGATTGCCTCGACCGGACGCCCACAATTCACGTAAGGGGAATCGCGCTCTCGGCCATCGCATCGCGCTTCATGCCAGACCGCGTACCTTAACGGGAGCGCCAACGTGGCGAACTCTCCCCTCAGAGCAAGGTCCACAGCCGAAGCGGTGATCTCATGAATTCGTACCGGGTGGGTAACGAGCCGCGATTTAGCGATCGCGCCGAGGCCGGAAGCGTGCTTGCACGACAACTGGCCACATATGCGGGACGCCGCGATGTGATCGTACTGGCACTGCCGCGCGGTGGCGTGCCGGTTGGCTATGAGGTCGCGCAAGCGCTGGGGGTCGAACTCGACGTGCTGGTCGTGCGCAAGCTGGGCGTGCCGCACTATCCCGAGTTGGCAATGGGCGCGATCGCGTCCGGCGGAGTACTTTACCTCGACGAACGAACGATCCGGAGCGCCGGCATCACCCAGCCGGAGATCGTCGCCGTACTGAGCGATGAACGCCGCGAACTGGCACGACGGGAAGCGTTATACCGCGGGCATCGACCGCCATTGAAAATAGAGGGGCGCACCGTCATCGTTGTCGACGATGGCATCGCCACCGGCGCCTCGATGCGCGTCGCCATCGAGGCGTTGCGTACTGGCAAACCGGCGCGGATCGTTGTTGCCGTGCCGGTCGCCCCCGAGGGCACAGCGCAACGACTGGATGGTCTCGCCGATGAATTCGTTTGCCCCCACAGCGAGCGCGAGTTTGGTGGCGTTGGCCGGTTCTATCGGGACTTTGGGCAGACGAGCGACGCCGAAGTGCGCGCGCTCCTCGCCCGCTCACATCAGGATGTTCAATAATGCATCCCGCCACAACACCCTTTCTCGCCGTGCGCGAGATCGCGCAACGGCTCAATGACAACGATGGCGATTACGATGCGTTACTGGAGATGGCGCACGATCGCGAATTCGTGCTGCTTGGCGAAGCCACGCACGGCACACAAGACTTCTACCGGATGCGAGCACAGATCACCCGCCGCTTGATCGTGGAGGGGGGATTCGACGCTGTCGCCATCGAAGGCGATTGGCCGGATACCTGGCGCGTGAACTGCTTCGTGCAAGGCGAGGGCGAAGGCGATGCCGATGCGGAGGCCGCACTTGCGGATTTCAGGCGCTTCCCTACCTGGATGTGGCGCAACCGTGAGATGCGCGACTTCATCCTGTGGCTACGTGAGCACAACGCCTCGCTGTCGCCCGAAGCACGGGTCGGCGTTTATGGACTCGACCTGTACAGCATGTACCAGTCGGCGGATGCGGTGATCCGCTATCTTGAGCGGGTCGATCCCGAGCAGGCTGCCATGGCGCGCGATCGGTACGCGGCGCTCGATCACGTGCGCGAGCCTCAGGCGTATGGGTACGCCACTGCGGTCGGCGCCCGGCCGGATGCCCGTGAAGGCGTCGTCGCCCAGTTACTGCAACTGCGGGCCGACGCGCGCCTCCATCTTTCGCGGGATGGCCTTGCGGCACTCGACGCACAGTTCTTTGCACAACAGAATGCCGAAGTCGTCGTCGATGCCGAACACTACTATCGGTCAATGTTCGGACGGCGCCTGAACACCTGGAATCTGCGTGACGCGCACATGCACCGCACGCTATCCGCCCTTGCCCACTATCGCCTGCAACGTGGCGGACAGGGGCGCGTTGTCGTCTGGGCACACAATTCGCATCTAGGCGACGCGCGCGCGACCGAGTCGCATCAGCATGGCGAGTGGAATCTTGGTCAACTGGTGCGTGAAGCCGTCGGTGAAAAGGCGCTGCTGGTCGGCTTCAGCACCTTCACAGGGCACGTATCCGCCGCGTCTCAATGGGACGGCGACGTCGAGCACAAGTGGGTGCGTCCGGCATTGCATGACAGCTATGAATACCTGTTTCACAGCACCGGGCTAGACCGGTTTTTCCTGCCACTCAACGAGGTTGCGGCGGAGCCGCTTCGTGAATCCATGCTTGAACGGGCGATCGGCGTGATCTACCTGCCTCAGAGCGAACGTGAAAGTCACTATTTCTGGACATCACTCGCCCACCAGTTCGATGCAGTGTTTCATCTGGACGAGACGAGCGCCCTGGAGCCGCTGGACGTGCCGCCGCACTGGCACCGGCGTGAGGCGCCGGCGCCGGCGGCCTGAATGCAATGAGGCGATACAGAGGTACCCGATGCGCGATGTTCAGTTGACTGGCTCGCGACGCTCCCGGCAACCGCCACGTTCAACGTATCGGCTTCGCCGCGTCGCGCTGAGGCCGCCCGTGCAGAACGCACCACTGTTTTCCGGATTCCAAGGGCGGTTCTCCGACGGTTCGTCGCGGAACACGTCAGGGCAACGCTCAGATCGACTTGGCGATCAGACCGATCGAGACGATCATGCACACCACGGAAAACGCCTGCTTGAGATGCGAGGGATGCCATCGAGTCAGCAGTCTGCCGCCGACCAGCATGCCGGCCACCGCACCTGCCGAGAACGGCAATCCGATCGTCAGATCGAAATGGCCGCCATAGATGCTGGTACCGACGCTCACCAGCGAGATCATCGCGATCACCGCCAGCGAGGTCGCGATGACCGAGTGCATCGCCAGATCGGTAAAGCGTTGTAACGCCGGCACCATGACGAATCCGCCGCCCACACCGAGCAGACCGGAGAGCACCCCCGCCACGCTGCCCATCACCGCGAGCCGGCTGGCGCAGCGCGGCGTCCAGACGAAGCGGCCGCTTTCGCCGCGCAAGCAAGGGCAGTCGGGCCGCACCTGCGCCAGCGACTTGCCGCGGCGTGCTTCCCATAACCCTTTGAGTGCCACCCAAATCATGATTGCCGCGAACAATAGCGTCAGATAGCGGGTATTCATGTGATGCGCCAACCATGAACCCAATGGCGTGAGCACAATGCCAATGGTGGCGATGAGCATTGCCGCGCGATAACGGACGATACCGGCGCGCACGCCCATCCATGCGCCCATGGCAGACGCGATGCCCACGGCCAGCAGGCCGATCGGACCGGCCTCCGGCACGCTCAGATGCCGGCCGAACACCAGCAGCGGAATCGCGAGGATACCGCCGCCGGCGCCGGTCAGGCCCATGATGCAGCCGACGATAGCGCCCAGCAACAAACTGACAGTCATGGCAAAGGATCTCGATGGGTTATCTTGGAACGCGCGCGCATCAGCCGACCATTTCCGGCTGTGCCATCCACTCGTGGCCTTTGAGCATGCCTTCCCAATAGAGCGGCGGCAGAATGCGCTCCTTGAGCAGCCACGCCAGACGCGAGGGGCGCGTGCCGTCGATCAGCCAGGAAGGAAAGCTGGGCGCGAGCTTTCCACCGTAGTTGAACTCGGCCAGCACGATCTTGCCGCGCTCCACCGTCAGCGGGCACGATCCGTAACCGTCGTAGCGTGCCTGCCCGCGTTTGAGGCCAAGATTGAAGAGCACGTTGTGCGCCACCACCGGCGCCTGTTTTCGCGCGGCCGCAGCCGTTTTCGCGTTGGGCGAATTACTGGCGTCTCCCAGTCCGAAGATATTGCTGAAGTGCTTGTGTTGCAGCGTCCCCTGATCGACATCGATCCACCCGGCGGGATCGGCCAGCGGACTGCGGCTGACGAAGTCGGGCGCCGTTTGTGGCGGCACCACGTGGATCATGTCGAACGGAACTTCGATTTTCCCGGCGTCGCCCTGGGCGGACGCCACGCTGAAGGTCGCAACCTTGCGTACGCCGTCGACGGCCGTCAGGTTGTGGCCGAAATTGAGATCGATCGCATAAGACTTCACATACTCCATGAGGGCCGGCACGTATTCCGGCACGCCGAACAGCGCATTACCGGCCGAGAAGAACTTCACGTGAGACTGGCCGAGCACACCGGCGCGTCGCCACGCGTCGCACGAGAGGTACATCGCTTTCTGAGGCGCGCCGGCGCATTTGATCGGCATCGGCGGTTGGGTGAACAGCGCGTTGCCGCCTTTGAAGCGCTCGACCAACTCCCACGTGTAGGGCGCGAGATCGTAACGGTAATTCGACGTCACGCCGTTGCGCCCCAGCGTATCCGTGAGCCCTTCGATACCCTCCCAGTTCAGTTTCAACCCCGGGCACACAATCAACTGCTCGTACTTCACGACCCGGCAGCCTTCGAGCAAGACCGCGTTGCGCTCCGGTTCGAAGCCTGCGACAGCCGACTTGATCCAGCGCACGCCGCGCGGAATCAGCGACCCCATGACCCTGGCGGTCTGTGCGGGCTTGAATACCCCGCGGCCCACCAGAGTCCACCCAGGCTGGTAGTAATGCACGTCGGCGGGATCGATGATGGCGATGTCGAGTCCCGGCTGGCGGGCCAGCAGACTCGACGCCACCGATATGCCGGCCGCACCGCCGCCCACGATGACGACCCGGTGGGTCGAATCGGCGACAGCGAACGGCGTGGCAGCGGTCTGTGAGATCCGGCGCACCAGCGCGCTCAGATCGTAGCCGCACGCTTCGGCGCGCTTGAGGATTTCGCCGGTGGACAGGCGATCGGCGCGCGAGAGTCCCCACAGCGTCGTGCTTCGCATGCCACTGCGGCAATACGCAAGGATCGGCTTGGGCA
Source organism: Pandoraea cepalis (assembly GCF_902459625.1). Taxonomy (NCBI): domain Bacteria; kingdom Pseudomonadati; phylum Pseudomonadota; class Betaproteobacteria; order Burkholderiales; family Burkholderiaceae; genus Pandoraea; species Pandoraea cepalis. The sequence continues at coordinate 110,633 of NZ_CABPRY010000009.1, read as the reverse complement.
ACACGTCGAGCAGTTGATCGAACTGGGCGGCCTGTTCGTCGGACACCCTGCCGGGTGTCACCGGCAGGTAGCGGATTTCCAGCCCCGCCGCCTGAGCCTGCTGCTCCACTTCGCGAAAGCTGGGTTGGTCGGCGGCTTCGCCGTCCGGCCGGTTGCAGATGATGGACTTGAAGCCAGCGGCAGCAATGTCCGGAACGTCGGCAGGCGAGACCTGCGCGCAGACGGACAATTGCGCCGTCAGTTGCTTGATATTCATGGAGTGTCTCCTCGGTGACGATAGGCGCTTCGGCGTTGGCATTTCGGGGGGCAAAGCCGCGCCGGTGCCGACCGAGCGATGGGGTCAAAGACCCCGTGTCTTGCAACTGCTGATGCCGAACAGTGAGTAAAGCGGACAGAACCGGACCAGTCCGGTGATCAAAGCGATCAGCCCCAGCCACCCCCACCACCCGACGGTTCCGGTGGCCGCAAGCAAGATCAGCACCGCGCCGGCGACGATTCGCAGGCCACGGTCCACACCGCCCACATTGATATTCATGATGGCGCCTCGCGTGATCAAACAGCGTTAAGGGGAATCTTCAGGTAGCGCACGCCGTTGTCTTCCGCCGGCGGCAACTGCCCCGCGCGCATGTTGACCTGGACTGACGGAAGCAGCAGCGTCGGCATGTCCAGCGTCGCGTCGCGTGTCGTGCGCATGGCCACGAACTCTTCCTCGCTGATTCCGTCACGCACATGAACGTTGTGCTTGCGTTCGTCGGCGACAGTGGTGACGAATTCCAGCTTGCGGGCGTTGGGTTGATAGTCGTGGCAGAGGTAGAGCCGCGTATGTGCAGGCAGGCTGAGGACCTCGTTGATGGAGTGGAACAACGTGCGCGCATTGCCGCCGGGAAAATCGCAACGCGCCGTGCCGTAGTCGGGCATGAAGAGCGTGTCGCCCACGAAGGCGGCGATCTGGTCGCCTTCCTCGACGACGTATGTGATGCACGCGGGGGTATGCCCCGGCGTATGCATGACGCGGGCTTTCAGATCGCCGATCTGGAAATGCTCGCCGTGCGCGAACAGGTGATCGAACTGACTTCCGTCGTGCGCGAATTCGCTGCCCGCATTGAACAGTTTGCCGAACACATCCTGCACCTGGCGGATATGCTCGCCAATGCCGATACGACCGCCCAGCTTCTGCTTGAGATAGGGCGCGGCCGACAAATGGTCGGCGTGAGCGTGGGTCTCCAGAATCCACTGCACCGTCGCGCCCAGCGCCTGAACCCGCTCGATCAGGTGGTCGGCGCTGTGTGTCGAGGTCCGGCCGGACTTCGGGTCGTAATCGAGCACAGTGTCGAGCAACGCGCAGTGGTTTGTGGCGCGATCCAGCACGATATAGCTGATGGTGCTGGTCGCCGGGTCGAAGTTGCCCTCGATATACAGGTTCTCCATGATCTCCTCCTCATGAATCAGTCGAATGTCCGATACCTATCAAAATTCGTGCCAACTCGCGAAATTCCGTTAACTCAATGATTCAAATAATAAAAATTTTGATCTCGGATGGGACTGAGCGATTTCTGTCGCTCGTGACAGTGCCATTTGGCAGTGGCATACTGCCAAATGGCAGTACTGGCAGTCGTCGTCATTCAACTATCGCGAGCATCCGCTATGCACCCCGTTCCCGAAGTGCTTCAGGCCTTCCAGGTCCAGGCCCTGATTTCCTATCTCGATCACGAATCCGCGCCCATGATCGTGATGAACACCGATTACGAGATCCTGGCGGCCAATACGGCCTACAAGCGCCAGTTCGCGACGGCAGGAAAGCCGTACGTCGGCCACAAGTGCTATGCGATGTCGCACCATTACGCGGTGCCCTGCGATCAGGCCGGCGAGCATTGCCCTATGCAAAGCGCGCTGATCAGCAAGGGGCCGGATCGCGTTCTCCACATCCACCACACGCCGCGGGGTCCGGAGCATGTCGACGTTGAACTCCGGCCGATCGTGGACAGCCATCATCAAGTCGTTGGATTCGTCGAGCGGTTGCAAACCGTACGACACGCGTCGGTGCAAGCCAGTCGTCAGGGGCTGGTCGGCAAGTCGCCCGCGTTCAATCGCGCCCTCGGCGAACTGCAGCGGGTGGCGACTGCCGAATTGCCGGTGCTGCTGTTGGGAGAGTCGGGCAGCGGCAAGGAGTTGTTTGCGCGCGCATTGCATGAGGCGAGCCAGCGCTCGCGCGGCCCGTTTGTGGTGGTCGACTGCTCGGGGCTGACCGAAACCCTGTTCGAGAGCGAACTGTTCGGCTACGAGAAGGGGGCATTCACCGGCGCGCATACGCGCAAGGCTGGACTCGTCGAGACGGCAAAAGGCGGCACCATTTTCCTCGACGAAATCGGTGACGTACCGCTGGGGATGCAGGTCAAGCTGTTGCGGTTGATCGAGTCGGGCACCTACCGCCGGGTCGGTTCCGTCGACACGCAACAGGCAGATTTCCGTTTGGTCGCCGCCACCCACAAGCCGCTGCAAACGATGGTGGCCGAAGGCGCGTTTCGTCAGGATCTCTATTACCGGATCAGCGCTTTCCCCATTCACCTGCCCGCGTTACGGGAGCGGCGCGACGATATTCCCCTGCTCGTGGAGTCGCTGCTCCAGCGAGGGGGCAAAGAACCCGATCAACGACTGCATACTTCGCCGGAGGCCATGGCGCAACTCGTTCGATACGATTGGCCAGGCAACATCCGGGAATTGCGAAACGTGCTTGAGCGCGCACGTCTGTTCGCCGACGACGGCGTGATCAGGCCCGAGCACCTCGCACTCGACGTGGCGACAACCCGCCAGACGGCGATGCGCACGGCTGGCGGCGAAGCCGATCTCGCCACGGTGGTTCGCAATTTCCAGGGCACGCGCAAGGCATTGGCGGCCCATCTGGGGTTGAGCGAGCGCACCTTGTATCGGCGTCTGAAAGCCGAAGGATTGGCGTGACACCGGCATCGCCCGCCGTTTGCGCCGCGCGGGTGCGCATCGAACGCGACGTCCGGCTTCGCGGAGAAGCGGGAAACCGGCGGCGGGAGCGGGAAGCCGCGAGGGAGTGACGCATCCGTATTTTCAACCGGTCGTACGTCGCGAGCGTTTTTGTCGGTGGCCGATACGTTTCGAGTGTCGACACATCGGCGAAGTTATTCAGAAGTTACTGAAACTCAAGGCTCGACACTGCTGCGATGATGCGCTTGGCCGATAGCTCGGCTGAACCCGCGCACATCACAGGAGGCCTTGATGAGTACTTCAGACAATGACAACGGAAAGGGCGGTGCAGATGGAGGAGATGACGGACGCGACATCCCGAAGTCGCTCGCAAGGGAAGGACACGTCGTCTGGTTCTACGAACACAGGAAATACCTCGGCTTCGAGTGGGACGAACTGGCAAGGGAAATCAAAAAGTCCCCGGTTGCCGACCCGGAGCACGCCATCTATTTCGACACCTTGGCACATGCCGTGGTCGCGTCGGACAAATTGATTAGCCCGAGTCTGATCCTCTACTCGCCGGGCAAGGGGCTGCCGCCGAAAGTGAGGGGGTAACGATGACGGAGGCCCGTCGATGTCGGCGGCCTCGCTTCACGCCCCTTCGAGTTTGATGGTGAGTCTCGTGCGCCGGGGGATTGGACGCCGATATTGGCGCGATGGTCGGCTTCGGTGATTCACGTCTCCACCATGATCTCCCCAACGTTCACCACGCATGAGCTGAGGAGCCGTAATCTCTAGATTCGGTTGGTAGGAGATTTTCCGGACAGGTCACAGGTCTGCGGGCGCTCAATCTTCGCGCTGTGCTCAAGGCTCTGCCGGACCTGCCGATAATGGGTTTACAGGGTATTGGAAGATCACGATGAGTCACGAAGAAAAGGATTTAGCACCCAGCTCGCTTCAAGCCGCATTCCTGCGCCACGAGGACAGCCTGGTATCGTCCGGACACCAGCCCGGCGAGGACAACCCCGCGGTTTATCGCACGTTGCTCGAGTCAACCCGAGCGATCCCCTGGAAGATCGACTGGGCGACCATGCAGTTCACCTATATCGGCCCGCAGATTGAGGAACTGCTCGGCTACGCGCCGTCGACATGGAGAACGGTCGAGGACTGGGCCTCGCGGATGCATCCGGAGGACCGGGAGGCGGTTGTGGAATTTTGCGTCGCACAGTCGCAAGCGGGCGCCGATCATGAGGCGGACTATCGTGCGCTGACTGCGGACGGCGGGTATGTGTGGATTCGCGACGTTGTCCACGTCGTGCGCAAAGAGAACGGTGACGTTGACGCGCTGATCGGCTTTATGTTCGACATCAGTGAACGTAAGCGCACCGAGGCTCGGCTCGCTGAACTCCAGCGCGAACTGGAGCGGCTCTCGTTGTCAGACAGTTTGACCGGGGTCGGCAACCGTCGCATGTTCGACACGGTCATTGCCCGCGAATGGGCGAGCGCGGCGGCATCGGGCAACCCGCTTTCGCTCGTGATGATCGACATCGATTTCTTCAAATCGTACAACGATTATTACGGTCATCTTCAAGGCGACGAATGTCTGAAACGCCTTGCGCGCGTGCTCGAAGAGGCAGTTGGGCCGAATGCGTTCCTGGGCAGGTTTGGCGGGGAAGAATTCATACTCGTGCTCGCAGATACGAATGCCGATGACGCCGTGCGTGTCGCGGAGCGTTGCCGCGCGCTGATCGCGGAGGAAGCCATCGCTCACCTGCGCTCCCCGCACGGTCAGCGAGTCACGGCAAGCTTCGGGGTAGCCACCGTCGTGCCGACCGGAGACATCGATGTCACCGCATTTATCAATCTGGCTGATGCGCAGCTCTATCAGGCAAAAGACCAGGGACGCAACCGAATTGCGGCGGTAGACCGAGCACGCATCGGCGGCGAAGGATACAAGCGGCAGTCGCGTTGATCCGCTGGTTTGGGTGCGGCGATTGTTTTGGCGTGGCGTTATTTGCTTCGCCGGGCTGATCCTCGCGACTGAGCGTCGTCGGGCGTCACTGCGGCGACCTGCACCGGGAACGTTAGTGAGCCGTCTCAAGCGGCACACTGGCAGCGCGGGAACTATTGAAAACGTCGAAGGGCCACGTGAAAATCACGTGGCCCTTCGAATTGATTGGTGCCGGCTGCAGGACTCGAACCCGCCACCTGATGATTACAAATCAACTGCTCTACCAGATGAGCTAAGCCGGCGAAGTCGTGTATTGTAACCGATTCATCGGTCACTGACGACTCCCTGTCAGGGCAAAATTGTTCGTGGACGCTAGCGATTGGGGTAATGCGCACAAAGCGCTCACCCCGCACACCTACCCTCGCGAATTACTTCACCACCTTCAGGCGAGCGCGTCCAGCACTGCCGCCCGCCGCGCCATTGCCGCCCGGGCGCGTCGGATCCGAATCGTCATCGCCCGGGGCCTGCATCGACGGCACCGCTTCCAACTCGGCCCCCTCTTCCGCAGACGCCTGCTTGTCGACCGGGAACGCCATCCCCTGTCCATTCTCACGAGCATAAATCGCCAGCACGTTCGGCACCTGCACTTCCACTTTCTGCGAGATGCCGCCGAAGCGGGCACTGAATTCAATCCAGTCGTTGCCCATCTGCAATCCGCTCGTGGCATCGAAGCTGATGTTCAGCACGATCTCGCCATCTTTCACAAACTCGCGCGGTACTCGCGTCCTGGCATCGACATGCACGGCCAAATACGGTGTGTACCCGTTGTCGGTACACCACTCGTACAGCGCGCGCAAAAGGTAAGGCTTGGTAGACGTTTCAGGCATATGACCAACTCATCCCGCCGCGAAACCCGCCCACCGCACTCGGCAGGCCAGCCTCGCCAGCGGTTCAATCAACGCATCAGCGACGCATGACCTTTTCGGACGGCGTCAGCGCTTCAATGTACGCCGGACGGCTGAAAATCCGCTCGGCATACTTCATCAACGGCGCGGCATTCTTCGACAACTCGATGCCGTAGTGATCCAGACGCCACAACAACGGCGCAATCGCCACGTCGAGCATCGAGAACTCCTCGCCCAACATGTACTTGTTCTTCACGAAGATCGGCGCAAGCTGCGTCAGACGATCGCGAATCGACGCACGCGCCTTCTCATGCGTCTTCTCCGCCGCCTTGCCCTTTTCGTTCTCGAGCGCGCTCACATGCACGAACAGCTCTTTCTCGAAATTGAACAGGAACAACCGCGCACGCGCACGCTGCACCGGATCGGCCGGCATCAACTGCGGATGCGGGAATCGTTCGTCAATGTACTCATTGATGATGTTCGATTCGTACAGAATCAAGTCGCGTTCAACAAGAATCGGCACCTGACCGTACGGATTCATCACCGCAATGTCTTCCGGCTTGTTGAACAGATCGACGTCACGGATTTCGAAATCCATGCCTTTTTCGAACAGAACCAGCCGGCAACGCTGGGAGAAGGGGCACGTAGTGCCCGAGTACAAAACCATCATAGCGCGTCTTCCTTAAAAACCAACGGGGCCGGGGCGGGAAATCGACGCTCCCCAAACCCTGGCCCCGTCGTACAGACGTTATTTTACTTCACGTCCTTCCAATAGGCCGCATTCAGGCGCCAGGCAAGTACCGTAAAGAGTCCCAAGAACAACAAAACCCAGACACCCAACTGCCGGCGTGTGCGTTGCGCCGGTTCCGACATCCAATCCAGATAAGATACCAGATCGGCCACGGCAGCATCGAATTCCACCGGTTTCATCGTCCCCTGCGTGATCTGCACGAACTGGGCCGGACCATGCTCCGCCCCCTCCCCATGCTTCAATCCCCGCTGTCCCTGCAACTGCCAGAGCGGGTTTGGCATACCCACATTCGGGAACGCCAGGTTGTTCCACCCCGTCGGCCGCGCATCGTCCCGATAGAACGTACGCAAGTAGGTATACAACCAGTCCGTCCCCCGCGCCCGCGCCTCGACCGACAGATCCGGCGGCGGTGCACCAAACCACTCCTTGGCATCCGCCGCACGCATGGCCACGGTCATCGTGTCGCCAATCTTGTCCGTCGTGAAAAGCAGATTGTTCTTGATCTCTGCATCCGACAATCCCAGATCCTTCAGGCGCGAATACCGCATCGACGCCGCCGAATGGCAGTTCAGGCAGTAGTTCACGAACAGCTTCGCGCCTCGCTGCAGCGAGGCCAGGTCGTCGATCCGATTGGGCGCCGTATCCAGCGCCATACTTTCTTCAGCCAAGACCGGCGCCGCGAAACCACTCAGGAGCGCCAGGACAAGCAACAGTTTTCTCATCGTGATATCCCTAGTCGTTGGCGGGCGCTCAATGCGCCGCGAAGGTCACGCGATCCGGCACCGGCTTGAACGTGCCGCGTTTGCTCCACAGCGGCATCAGCCAGAAGAATCCGAAGTAGTACAGCGCGCCGACCTGCGAAATCGCGGTCTTCATGGGCGTCGGTTCCTGAATGCCCAGATACCCCAGCACCGCAAAAACGACGACGAGAATGCCCAACAACACTTTGTGGAATCCGGGACGGTAACGAATCGATTTCACCGGGCTATGGTCCAGCCACGGCAGGAAGAACAGCGTGACCACCGCGCCGCCCATCACCACCACGCCCCAGAACTTGGCCTCGGTCAGATACATCGCCAGCAGCAGCAACACGACACCGCCAGACGCCGCCACCTTCGTGGTCGCGGCCGCTTTGCCCTTGATCCACCAGATCGCCGTGACGATCACCGCCAGCCCCATCAACAAATGCTTGAAGTCGTCGGTCGTGGCACGCAGCATCGAGTAGAACGGCGTGAAGTACCACACCGGCGCAATGTGCGGCGGCGTCTTGAGCGAGTCGGACGGAATGAAGTTATTCGCTTCAAGGAAGTAACCGCCCATCGTCGGCGCGAAGAACACGATCGCCGAGAACACCATCAGGAACACGCCCACGCCCATGATGTCGTGCACCGTGTAGTACGGATGGAACGGAATGCCATCGAGCGGCCGGCCATTGGCGTCTTTTTTGTCCTTGATCTCGATGCCGTCGGGGTTGTTGGACCCGACTTCATGCAGCGCGATGATGTGCGCGACGATCAACCCGATAAGCACCAGCGGAACGGCGATTACGTGGAACGCGAAGAAGCGGTTGAGCGTGGCATCCGACACCACGTAGTCGCCGCGAATCCACAGCGACAGGTCCGGACCGATGAACGGAATCGCCGAGAACAGATTCACGATCACCTGCGCGCCCCAGTACGACATCTGCCCCCACGGCAGCAGATAGCCCATGAACGCTTCAGCCATCAGGCACAGAAAGATCAAACACCCGAACACCCACACCAGCTCACGCGGCTTGCGGTAGGAACCGTACAACAGCCCGCGGAACATGTGCAGATACACCACGACGAAGAACATCGATGCGCCCGTCGAGTGCATATAGCGAATGAGCCAGCCCCACGGCACTTCGCGCATGATGTACTCGACCGACGCGAACGCGAGGTTGGCGTCGGGCTTGTAGTTCATCACCAGGAAAATACCGGTGAGGATCTGAATCACCAGCACCAGCATGGCCAGCGATCCGAAGAAATACCAGAAGTTGAAATTCTTGGGCGCGTAATACTCGGACGCGTGCTCCCTCCAGAGCTGGCTGAGCGGAAACCGGCGATCGATCCAGCCCAGCAAGCCCGTCGTGTCGACCTGTTTGTCGGCGGCCATGATTACGCTTCTCCTTTTTCGTCTTTACCGATCACGAGCTTGGTGTCGTTCACGAACATGAACCGGGGAACGTCGAGATTCTTTGGCGCCGGCTTGTTCTTGAAGACACGGCCAGACATATCGTAGGTCGACCCGTGGCACGGGCACAGGAAGCCCGGATCGGGGCCCAGCGCGGCGTTGGCGTTCGCCTGGTAAGGGCCGGAAGGGATGCAACCGAGGTGAGTGCAGATGCCGACGACCACAAGCAGATCCTTGTGCTCGACACGCGCACGGAACGCGTTCTTGCAATAGTCGGGCATCGGATAGGAAAACGTTTCCTTGGAGTCCGGATCAGCCAACTCCGCCGTCACTTTGGACAGCGAAGCCATCTCGTCAGGCGTGCGACGCACGATCCACACGGGCAAGCCGCGCCAGGACACGGTCATCTTGTCGCCCGGCTTGAGATTGCTGATGTCTGCCTCGACCGGCGCCCCGCCCGCCTTGGCGCGCTCCGAGGGTTCGAGCGAACTGACAAAGGGAACCAACGTTGCAACGCCGCCCACGCCTCCCGCTACGGACGTTGCAATCAACAGATTCCGACGGCTACTGTCGACGGCCTTTTCTTGATTGTCACTCATCACAAGCCCCACACGGTTGAATTGGTATTTCCGTCAACCTTAAATCATACGCGAGCGTGAATGCCTGAAACAACGGCAAAACGCCCCAGCCTCCTAGTGGTTTTCGCGTATTTTCAAAGGATTAACGTACCCTGCGGGTGGCCAGCGCTCACCCGGGGTTTCGCTTCTGGGATGCTGCACGAGAACCGTCATGATCGCCGCTTTCGTTGACGCGTGCACGACATTTAGTCATCATTTTCCCTGTCTCGTCCCGGTGACATCGTGCGCGGCCTGTGGCATTCGCGTGACATTATTTGACGCGACCCCCGCCGCAGCCGTGCGGCCCGCATGGAATTACCGGTCAATCAATGCCAGTTCGTGAGTGCCGGTGTAGCGCGATGCTCCCCGGGTCACTCAACATAACAGGGAGAAATGGCATGAGCTTCATGTCGGAATTCAAGGAATTTGCCGTCAAGGGCAATGTGATCGATCTGGCCGTCGGCGTGATCATCGGCGGGGCCTTCGGCAAGATCGTCGATTCGGTCGTCAAAGACCTGATCATGCCGATCGTCGGTGCAATCTTCGGTGGCCTAGATTTCTCGAGCAAGTTCATTCTGCTCGGCACCATCCCGCCCGAGTTCAAGGGCAACCCGACGTCCTACGCCGATCTGACCAAAGCCGGCGTGGCCGTCTTCGGTTACGGCAACTTCATCACCGTGGCCCTGAACTTCCTGATCCTGGCCGTCATCATTTTCCTGATGGTCAAGCAGATCAACCGGCTCAAGCGTCCGGCGCCGGAAGCCCCGGCGGCCCCCGCAGCCACGCCGGAAGACATCGTTCTGCTGCGCGAAATCCGCGACAGCCTCAAGAAGCAGAACGGGTAAGGCCGCGCAGGGCGGCCACGCGCCGCCCCGGAAGGCGCCTCAGGTCAGGCCGGGTTCGGCATATCGAAGAATCGATGCGTGAGCCCGAACCGCGCCGCGATGTGCTCGCCAACCGCCTTGGCACCGCCACGCTCGGTCGCATGATGACCCGCCGCCAGATAGCCCACGCCGCTCTCGAGCGCGAGATGCTGGGTGGGCTCGGAGACTTCGCCGCTGATATAGACATCCGCACCCGCCCCGATGGCGGCCTCGAAGAAGCCCTGCGCCCCGCCGGTGCACCACGCGATACGGCGCACCTCGCGGTTCGGGTCGCCCAGCAACAGAGGCGCGCGCCCCAGCCGTGCTTCAACGTGCGCCGCAAGCGCCGCCAATGTCGTCGGCGCGGCGGGCGCGCCAAGCCATCCAAGCTGATCCGGGCCAAAACGACCGCCGTCGTCGGTGAAACCCAGCAACTTGCCGAGTTGCGCGTTGTTGCCCAGTTCGGGATGGGCGTCGAGCGGTAGGTGGTAGGCGAACAGATTGATGTCGTGACCGATCAACACCCCCAAACGACGTCGCTTCATCCCGGTAATTCTGGCATCTTCGCTCTTCCAGAAGTAACCATGGTGAACGAGGACGGCATCGGCGCCCCAGTCGCGGGCGGCTTCGAGAAAAGCCAGGCTGGCGGTCACGCCACTGGCGATTTTCTGAATTTCGCCGCGCCCTTCGACCTGTAGGCCATTCGGGCAGTAATCGCGAAATTGCGCGATTTGCAGGGTATCGTTCAGATACAATTCGAGTTCAACACGATTCATATAAGGTCTCGCTCTTTCATGCTCAGACGCTTCTGGCTACTGTTCGCGCAAGCGGTCACCGTGCTGCTTGCGTTGCTCTTCATCGTCGCCACCCTCAAGCCTCAGTGGCTGCAACGCCAGGGTTCGTTCGGCAAGCAACTGGCCAATCCCATCATCGCCCTGCAGGAAGTCGCGCCGAGTCTGTCCGAGAAGCCGTCGACCGGCTCGTACGCCGATGGCGCACAAAAGGCGATGCCCGCGGTCGTCAGCATTTTTTCCAGCAAGGAACAAAAGCAGAATCGCGATCCGCGCCTCGATGATCCGTTGTTCCGGTATTTCTTTGGCGACGGCGGCGGCACAATGCGGCAAGACCCGGTCTCGAGCCTCGGCTCGGGCGTGATTGTGAGCAGCGAAGGCTATATTCTCACGAATCATCACGTGGTGGACGGGGCCGACGAGATCGAAGTCGCCCTGGCCGACGGCCGCAAGGCCCGCGCCAAGCTGGTCGGCAGCGACCCCGAGACCGACCTCGCGGTGCTCAAGATCACGCTCGACAACCTTCCCGCCATCACGCTGGGCCGCATGGAACAGGTGCGCGTGGGTGACGTGGTCCTCGCCATCGGCAACCCGTTCGGCGTCGGCCAGACCGTTACGATGGGCATCATCAGCGCGCTGGGGCGCAATCACCTCGATATCAGCACGTTCGAGAACTTCATCCAGACGGACGCCGCCATCAACCCCGGCAATTCGGGCGGCGCGCTGGTCGACGCAAACGGCAACCTGCTCGGCATCAACACGGCGATCTACTCGCGTAGCGGCGGCAACATGGGCATCGGCTTCGCGATCCCCGTATCGACGGCGCGCTCGGTGCTCGAGAGCATCATCACCACCGGTTCGGTCACGCGCGGCTGGGTCGGGGTCGAGCCGCAGGACATCACCTCGGATATCGCCGAGTCGTTTGGCCTGCAGCAGGATTCGGGCGTCATCATCGCCGGCGTCGTGCAGGGTGGCCCCGCCGACAAGGCCGGCGTCCAGCCGGGCGACATCCTGACAAAGGTGAACGACGCATCGATTCGCGACACCACCGAATTGCTCAACGTCATCGCCCAGATCAAGCCGGGCACGCAGGCCAAGCTGAACGTCACGCGCAAGAAGAAAGCGATGGATCTTACCGTGACGATCGGCAAGCGCCCACCGCCGCCCAAGCGACCGGCGCAGGACGGTGGAGACGGTACCGACGGCGGCGATGGCACCGACGGGAACAGCGCCGACTGAGGGCACCGGACCACGTAGGACGGCCTGGAAGTGGAAGGACACAACGGCTGCGCTTGGGCGCGGCCGTTTTCATTTTCATCGCCGCGACGGGCCTCGCTCATCGTCACGCCTGCCCTCGCGCGTCTTCAGCCCTTACCCGCGGCGATCGCCCACAAAAAAAGCACGGGCCATGAGACCCGTGCTTTCCTGTATCTGCATTCTCGATGTCGCGAGCCGACTGTGCCGCGGCAAGTCACGCCAAGGTTACGGCGTCGCCTCGCCGTTCCCCTCGCTGCCTTCGTCTTGCCGATGACCCTGTTTGACGAACAGCCGCGCCGCGATCAGGCCCAACTCATAAAGGATACAGAGCGGGATCGCCAACATCAGTTGCGAGAGCATGTCCGGCGGCGTCACGACGGCGGCCAGCACAAAGGCACCCACCACCACGTACGGCCGAATCTGCTTGAGCTTCTCGATGCTCACCACGCCCATGCGCGCGAGCACCACGACGACCACCGGCACTTCGAAGGTCACCCCGAAGCATAGGAACATCGTGAGAACAAAACTCAGGTAATTGTCGATATCGGTATTCATCTCCGCGCCCAATGGCGCGTTGTAATGCGCCATGAAGTGGAACACGGTCGGGAACACCAGGAAGTAGGCGAACGACATGCCCAACAGGAACAGCGTGTAGCTGCTCACAACCAACGGCATCACCAGCTTCTTCTCGTGCTGATACAACCCTGGCGCCACGAACGCCCAGGCCTGGTAAAGCACAACGGGCAGCGCGATGACGAACGCCACCATCATCGTGACCTTCATCGGTACGAAGAACGAGCCGGTAATATCGGTGACGATCATCTTGCCGCCCGCGGGCAGCGCTTGCATCAGCGGGCGGGAGAGCAGGCGGAAGATGTCCGGTGCCCAGTAGACCAGCGAGAGGAACGCCACGATCACCGCCGCGCCCGCGCGAATGATGCGATTGCGCAACTCGATCAGATGCGAGATGAAGGTCTCTTCGGAGCCCCCGTCGGGGATTTGCTTGTCGTCGCTCACGTCGACTTATCCAGGAATGAAGCCGGCACAGTGCCAGATGGCGGGAAGTTCGGTGCGCAAGCGCCTCAGAAGAACTTGACGGGCCGGCGCAGCTTGGCCGGTGTGTGACGCGCCACACGCGCCGCCCCCGACTGCACCTGCGTGCGCGTGGCGCTGGCCTGCTTGAACCAGATCGGCGTAGCAGTCCGGCGTACGCGCCAGTTGCGGCGCTTGGTCGATGCGCGGATACCGGACGTCACGACGGGTTCGGAAAGGTAGCTGTCGGAATACCCGGTCGCCGCATCCGTACCGCCGCCGGCGATCTCGCCGGACGACGTACCCGTGGCACTCGCCCAGGCGTCGTTGAGCGACGCCTCCTGCTCGTGCAGTTGCTTCTGAATGGTGTTCTGGGCGCTGCGGGCCGCGTCCTCGAACTGTGTGCGCATGTTGCGCAACTCGTCGAGTTCCATTTCGCGGCTCACCTCAGCCTTCACATCGTTGATATAGCGCTGTGCGCGGCCAAAGAGCGCGCCCGCCGTGCGCGCCACTTTAGGCAAGCGCTCGGGCCCGATCACGACCAGCGCAACAACGCCGATCAACATCAGTTTGGAAAGACCGAGATCGATCATGTCGACGCCGGCTTAGCCTTGCTTGCGATCGCTCGTGTCCTTGGCCTGCACGTCGATCGTGGTCGAGTCGCGCAGTTCCTTGGCAGTCGCCGGGTCATCCTTGGCGGCCGGGGCACCTTCGCCCTCCTTCATGCCGTCCTTGAACCCCTTGACGGCCCCTCCCAGATCGGTGCCGATGTTGCGCAGCTTCTTGGTACCGAAAACCATCATCACGATCACCAGCACGATCAGCCAGTGCCAAATACTCAACGAACCCATGACCACTCTCCTTGCGTTTCCCCACCCCTGCCGCGTCGCGACGGGATCTTGTCGTGCACGGTTGCCCGGGGCGTGCCAGCCACGAACAATCGCTCCATGTTTGCCGCTGTGCCCGCAGCAACGTGCCCCATTGTGGCACATTGCGCGGCACGTCCTGCATCGTAACCGGGTCGGACACCGGGTAGAAATAAATGTTTCGTGAAACCGTCGTCGATGCGGAACACTTGCACGCTCCGGCAGCACAGCGCGGCAAAGCGTCGCGTCGTGCCGCCGGCGGCATTCACATGCGCTTCCACGGCCGCGGTCCGGCCAGAATGTGCATATGAAGATGATAAACCTCCTGACCGCCACCCGGCCCGGTGTTCATCACAACGCGGAATCCGTTGCCTTCGATGTTCGACGCATCGCCGTCGAAACGATAGCCTTGCTCGGCGGCCAGCTTCGGCGCGAGCAGCATCATCTTGCCCAGCAGCGCCTGATCTTCCGGCTGACAGTCCTGCAATGTGGCGATGTGCTTGCGCGGCACCATGAGCAGGTGCAGGTCGGCCGCCGGATTGATGTCTTTGAACACCACGACATCGTCGTCGGCATGGACCTGCGCGCTCGGGATCTGCCCGGCAATGATCTTGCAGAAGATACAGTTGTCGTGCGTCATGCGTGTGTCTTCCTCTCGAATGCGTGTAGGGAGCTTAGGTGCCGCTCGGTATCGTTCAGGCGCGCGCGGCGTACATGGGCTTGTTGTCGTTCAGGTAGAGCCAGCCCTTGACGATCCGATACAGCGCCCAAATGCCCAGCACCCAGAGAATCGCGAAGCCGACCATCACGATGGCAAGCGCCACGCCGAGTACCCCCCAGACCACCGACCACCAGAACGTGCGGATCTGCCACGTGAAATGCGAGGCGTAGAGCGTGCCGGCGGCGTCATCGCGCTTGATGTAGTTGATGATGATCGCCACGATGGCGGTCACGCCGCCCGTGAGCCAGAACAGCGCATAGAGCGCATAAAGCACGTGCGTGAGCTTGCGCAACGCGCGCTCCTGCTCGGCGCTGGGCGCACCCGGGGGTGTCGCGAGGTAAGGATTGCCGGGGCTGCCGGGCGATCCGGTCGCGCCCGGGGGCTGCGAATCGTTCATGAAGCGTCTCCTCGCGTGAGCCAGCGCGGCATATCGATGATCACGGCCATGGAGGCCAACGGAAATCAGTCCGCGTGTTCGCCGCGGATGCCGCGCTGCGCCTTTTCGACGAGACCCGACAACCCTTCGCGGCGCGCCAGTTCGGCGAGCACTTCGTTCGGGCTCAGGTCGTGATGCGCGAGCAGTACCATGCAATGAAACCACAGGTCGGCCGTCTCGTTGACGAGCTTCTGGCGCAGGTTGTCGGCCCCGCCAATGCGAATATCCTTCGCCGCGAGCACCACTTCGGTGGCTTCTTCGCCGATCTTCTTGCAGATGGCGTCGTCACCCTTGTGGAACAGACGGGCAACGTACGACTTGTCGGGGTCGGCTCCCTTGCGCGAGGCGATGACCTCGGCCACACGCTCCAGCGTATCGTTCATGGTGCTCACTTGTAGATCTTGTGCGGGTCCTTGAGCACCGGTTCGACGGATGCCCAATGGCCATCCTCGACGCTGCCCTCGAACTTCTGGAAGAAACAGGAATGGCGACCGGTGTGGCAGGCAATGCCATCGATCTGCTCGACCTTGATCAGCACCACGTCTTCGTCGCAATCGAGACGAATCTCATGCACCTTCTGTACGTGGCCCGACTCCTCGCCCTTGTGCCACAGGCGCTTGCGCGAGCGCGAATAATAAACGGCCTCGCCGGTCTCGACGGTGCGCGCGAGCGCCTCGCGATTCATCCACGCGAACATCAGCACATCGTTGCTGCCGAGTTCCTGCGCGATCACGGGCACGAGGCCCTGCGCGTCCCAAGCTACCTTGTCCAGCCAATCTTGCGTCATGATCCGTGGAATTCCGTTCAGAGCCGCACCGAAATGCCCTTCTCGGCCATGAAGCGCTTCGCTTCACCGACCGTGTGCTCGCCGTAGTGGAAGATACTCGCGGCGAGCACGGCATCCGCATGGCCTTCGGTCACGCCGTTGGCCAGATCGGCCAGCGACCCCACCCCGCCCGAGGCGATCACGGGGATGCTCACGGCATCTGACACAGCGCGCGTGAGCGCGAGGTCGAAGCCGCTCTTGGTGCCGTCGCGGTCCATGCTGGTGAGCAGGATTTCGCCCGCGCCCAGGGCCTCGATCCGCTTGGCCCAGGCCACGGCGTCGAGGCCCGTGGCTTTGCGGCCACCGTGCGTGAAGACTTCCCAGCGCGGCGTTTCGCCGTCGGCGGACACACGCTTGGCGTCGATTGCCACGACGATGCACTGCGCGCCGTACTTGGCGGCCGCGTCGGCCACCAGTTGCGGATTGGCCACGGCCGACGAGTTCATGCTGACCTTGTCGGCACCGGCGTTGAGCAGGCGGCGCACGTCGGCCACTTCGCGCACGCCACCGCCCACGGTCAGCGGAATGAAGACTTGCGCGGCCACCGCCTCGATGATCGGCAGAATGAGGTCGCGCCCGTCGGAGGTCGCCGTGATGTCGAGGAACGTCAATTCGTCGGCGCCCTGCTCGTCATAGCGGCGGGCGATCTCGACGGGGTCGCCCGCGTCGCGAAGTTCGACAAAATTGACACCCTTGACCACGCGGCCGGCCGTCACGTCCAGACACGGGATGATGCGTTTAGCGAGAGCCATGATGTTGGCAGGCGAGGCGGCCGAAGCCGTGGTCTCGCTTATGCCGCTCCTCCGGAAAGCTCGTCCGCACGCGTTTGCGCCGCCGAGAAATTCAAGTCGCCCGAGTAGATCGCGCGGCCGCAGATGACGCCTTCGACGCCTTCCCGCTCAACCTGGCACAGCGCGTCGATATCGCCCAGGTTCGACAGGCCGCCGCTGGCAATCACCGGCACGGTCACGGCCTGCGCGAGGCGCACGGTCGCGTCGATATTGATGCCCTGGAGCATGCCGTCGCGGCCGATATCGGTGTAGATGATCGATTCGACGCCGTAGTCCTCGAACTTGCGCGCCAGATCCACGACTTCGTGGCCGGTGAGCTTGCTCCAGCCGTCGGTGGCGACCTTGCCGTCCTTGGCGTCGAGACCGACGATGATGTGCCCGCCGAATGCCGTGCATGCGTCCCGGAGGAACCCGGGATTCTTCACCGCCGCCGTCCCGATGATGACGTACGACAAACCGTCGTCGAGATAGCGCTCGATGGTGGCCAGGTCGCGAATGCCGCCGCCCAGTTGCACGGGGATATCGGCGCCGACTTCCTGAATGATGGCGCGAATGGCCGCTTCGTTGCGCGGCTTGCCGACGAATGCGCCGTTCAAGTCCACCAGATGGAGGCGGCGGGCGCCTTGCTCGACCCAATGTCGAGCCATGGCGGCGGGGTCCTCCGAGAATACGGTGGCTTGATCCATGTCGCCTTGTTTGAGGCGAACACACTGACCGTCTTTAAGGTCGATGGCCGGAATGAGCAGCATAGGCAATCGTGAAACGTCGCTAGAGGGAGGTAAAAGAAATTCGCAAATTACGCGGACAATACAAAACCGACCCCTGCCTTGCCGGGCATCGGCACGTCGGGATCGGATTCATCAACATGACACACAGTATAAGCCGTGACGCAGGGCATGCTCCGAGTGACATCCGGGCGCGAATGCGCCAGACGGGTCACGCTCAAGGCTTCCACTGCGCAAAATTGCGATAAAGGGTAAGGCCCGCCTGAGCGCTCTTTTCCGGGTGGAACTGGGTGGCAAAGATATTATCTTGGGCCACCGCACAGGTAAAGGGCACCCCGTAGACCGTCTCGCCGACGGTCAACTCGGGCCTTGCAGGCACAACGTAATAGCTGTGCACGAAGTAAAAATAGCTGTCATCGGGCACGCCGGCCCAGATCGGGTGAGGCCGCGTCTCACGCACGCGGTTCCAGCCCATCTGCGGCACCTTGAAGCGCGAGCCGTCGTCCTGCAACTGGCCCTCGAGGTCGAAGCGCACTACGCGGCCCGGCAGCAGGCCGAGCGCCGGCGTGTTGCCCTCGTCCGACATGTCGAACAGCATCTGCTCGCCCACGCACACACCGAACATCGGCTTGGTGGCGGCGGCCTCGACGACCGCGTCGCGCAGGCCCGACTCGTTCAGGCAGCCCATGCAGTCGCGCATCGCGCCCTGCCCCGGCAGCACCACGCGGTCGGCGGCGCGAATCTCGGCGGCGTCGCTGCTGATGCTCACATCGGCCTCCGGCGCGGCGGCACGCAGCGCCTGATAGACCGAGCGCAGGTTGCCCATTCCGTAGTCGACAATCGCAATCTTATTCATCTCAAACCCGGCAGCAGTATTTTCAAACCATCGATAATGAATTCCACGGCCAGCGCCGAGAGGATCAACCCCATCAGACGCGTGCCGATATTGATGCCCGTACGCCCGAGCCAGCCTTCAAGGCGCCCGGCGCTGCGCAGCGCCACCCAGCACACCGCGCCCAGGCCCACGCCGATCGCCAGGAGCATCAGGATCTGCGCCCAGCCGTGTGCACGCCCGGAGTAGATGATCACGGTACTGATCGTGCCCGGGCCAGTGAGCAGCGGGATTGCGAGCGGCACCACGGCGATGTTCGGCCGCTCCTCCGCTTCGTCGCGCTCTTCGGCCGTCGAGCGTGTGTTCCCGGTCTGCGCGTTGATCATGTTCACTGCCATGAGCAACATGATGATGCCGCCGCCAACTTCAAGCGACGCGATCGAAATACCGAAGAAGCGGATGATGGCTTCACCGAACAGCCCCGAGCCCGCGACCACCAGCGCGACCGCAATCGCCGCGACATTGATCGTACGGCGCTTCTCATCGCGCGTCTGGGTGGACGTCAAGCTGATGAAAAGCGGGATCGCCCCGAGCGGATTGATCAGGGCCAGCAGCGAGATGAAGAACTTGAAGGCGTCGAGCGTCATAGGGGGCACGCGGCGCCGGCGGCCGGCCGGTCGATGAATCGTCGCAGGGGCGCCGGCCTTGCGGGCCGGCGGGCTATCGGGCTACCGGGCCGGCTGCGCCGACCCGTCTCGCGTTACAGGCTTCCCTTCGTGGACGGCACGACACCCGCTGCGCGCGGATCGATCTCAACCGCCATGCGCAGCGCGCGACCGAACGCCTTGAACACCGTTTCGCACTGGTGGTGGGCGTTGATGCCGCGCAGATTGTCGATATGCAACGTGACGCCCGCATGATTGACGAAGCCACGGAAAAACTCGATGGTCAGATCCACATCGAAATTGCCGACACGCGCCCGCGTGAACGGCACGTGGAATTCGAGACCGGGACGACCCGAGAAATCGATCACAACGCGCGACAGCGCTTCGTCGAGCGGCACGTAGCTGTGGCCGTAGCGCACGATACCCTTACGGTCGCCGATCGCCTTGGCCACCGCCATGCCCAGCGTGATGCCGACGTCTTCCACCGTGTGGTGATCGTCGATAAAGGTATCGCCGCGGGCTTCGACATCCATGTCGATAAGGCCGTGGCGCGCGATCTGGTCGAGCATGTGGTCCAGGAACGGCACGCCGGTATCGAGGGCCTTGCGGCCGGTGCCGTCCAGGTCGATCTTGACGCGTATTTGCGTTTCGCTGGTATCGCGAACGACTTCCGCAATGCGCATGGTGGTGAGTTCTCGTCGTATGGCTTGTTAGAGTGATGCGGCCAGGGCTTTCACCATTGCCGCATTCTCCGTGGGGGTGCCGACCGTCAATCTCAGGCAATTGGCCAGCAATACGTGCATTTTACCCACGTTTTTGATCAACACCTTGTGTGCGAGCAGGCCCGCGTGGGTTTTGTCGGCATCCGGCACGCGAACGAGCAGGAAATTCGCGTCGCTCGGGAACACGCTCACCCCGGGCAGCGCCGCCACGGCGGCGGCCAGCCGCGTGCGTTCGGCGCGCAATTCGGCCGCCTGGGCGTCGAGCACGCCAAGGTGATCGAGCATGAATTCGGCGCATGCCTGCGTGAGCACATTGATGTTATAGGGCGGACGCACCTTGTCGATCTGGTCGAGCCATTGGGCGCTGCCCGCCACGTAGCCCAGCCGGATGCCCGCCAGCCCGAGCTTCGAGACGGTGCGCATGACCAGCAGTTGAGGGAACTCCGGCAGACGCGGCATCCAGGTCTTCCCGGCAAACGGCTGGTACGCCTCATCGATCACCACAAGGCCGCGGCTGGCGGCACGCACCAGCGTCTCGATGTCGTCGTCGGCGAACAGATTTCCCGTCGGATTGTTCGGATAGGCCAGGTACACCACCGCGCCCGGATGCGACGCAATAGCGCCCAGCATGGCCGGCATGTCGAGCGAGAAATCGGCGCGCAGCGGCACACCGACGAACTCGATGCCCGCCAGGCGCGCCGACATCTCATACATGACGAAGCCCGGCATCGGCGCAATCACCGTGGCCCCCGGCCGAGCGGTGGCCATTGCGATCATGCTGATGATCTCGTCCGAGCCGTTGCCCAGCAACAACTTGGCCCCGGCCGGCACACCCATCGTGCGGGCGAGCGTCTCAAGCAACACCCGCGGACGCGGCGCCGGGTACCGATTGAGCGCCACGTCGGCCAGTCGCTGCCCCAGCGCAGTGCGCAACGCCGGCGGCAGACCGTACGGATTCTCCATCGCGTCGAGCTTGAGGAAACCGCTGGCGTCAGGGACGGCGTAGGAACTCATGGCGAGCACATCGGAGCGGATCACTGAGTCGACGGACATGGCAGTAGAGGAGGATCGCGCGACATCGCGCGGAATCATTGATAAAGGATCAGTTGAAGGCGAATGTCAGCCGTCCGGCGTCGGCACCGTCGATCTTGACGACGCAGCGCCGGCCGGTTTCCACACTGCCGAGGGCATCGGTAATGCGCTGCAACCGCACACCGGTCTGCCAGGACAGCGCCTGCGCCGCCGCCGGGCTCACATGCGCGCGCGCGGCATCCGCCTCGCAACGCATCGCGACCAGGCGGTTGCCAACGCGGCCGAACACGCCGTGGGCCACTTCGTCGTCCGTGCCGCGCAGCGCGGTCTTGCCGCCGAGTCGCAGCACGTAAATATCGTTGTCGAACGCCTGACGACTCACGCACACGGTCATACGCTCGACCGACGTGCCCTCGAAGGTGGCGTGCTGGCAATACTGACCGGCGGCGTAGGCCGAGGGACTGCTCGCGGCCGCGAGGGCGCACACGACAGCCACTCTGCGCACAGCGCGCGCGAGGCGTGCCGGCAGCGGCCACGACAATGACCCCGGGGACGGCGCGATGGTGCGGGGCCGACGCCGAGCGGTGGCCGACGTCGTTGGACAATACGCGGGCCGCAGGGCGTCGTCGCGCATGTCAGGACTCGCGATGCAGACGGTATTCGGCGCTGCGCGCGTGCGCCTGCAGTCCTTCGCCGTAGGCCAATTCCGCGGCGATCTCGCCAAGCATGCGGGCCCCGCCCTCGCTCACTTCGATCAGGCTGGAACGCTTGATGAAGTCGTACACGCCCAGCGGCGACGAGAACCGCGCCGTGCGCGACGTAGGCAGCACATGGTTGGGACCGGCGCAGTAATCGCCCAGGCTCTCGCTCGTGAACTTGCCGAGGAAGATCGCGCCGGCATGGCGAATCTTGTCGCCCCACTGCTGCGGGGTTTCGGCCGAAATCTCGAGGTGCTCCGGTGCGATCACGTTGGCGATTTCGCACGCTTCGGTCATGTCGCGCACCTTGATCAGCGCGCCACGGCCTCGCAACGAGGCGGCAATCACTTCGCGGCGCGGCATCTCGTCGATCTGGCGCTCCAGCGAGGCGTGCACGCGCGCGATATAAGCGGCGTCCGGGCACAGCAGAATCGACTGCGCGAGTTCGTCGTGTTCGGCCTGCGAGAACAGGTCCATGGCGACCCAGTCGGGATCGGTCGTGCCGTCGCAGATGACGAGGATTTCGGACGGCCCGGCGATCATGTCGATGCCGACGGTGCCAAACACGCGGCGCTTGGCGGCGGCCACGAAAGCGTTGCCCGGGCCGACGATCTTGTCGACGGCCGGCACCGTCGCGGTGCCATAGGCCAGCGCGGCGACCGCCTGTGCGCCGCCGATAGTGAACACGCGGTCCACCCCGGCGATTTGCGCAGCGGCAAGCACCAGCGGGTTCTGCACGCCATCCGGCGTGGGCACCACCATAACGATCTCTTTCACCCCCGCCACGCGCGCCGGAATGGCGTTCATCAGCACCGACGACGGATAAGCCGCCTTGCCGCCCGGCACATAGATGCCCACGCGATCGAGCGGCGTAACCTTCTGGCCCAGCACCGTGCCGTCCGGCTCGGTGTACTGCCAGCTATGGCTGCCGCACTCGATGCGCTGCTTCTCGTGATAGGCACGCACGCGGGCGGCCGCGGCTTCGAGCGCCGCGCGACGCTTCGGCTCGAGGCTCTCGAGCGCCGCCGCCAGCGCTTCAATGGGCAGCTCCAGCGCCGCCATGCCGGGTGCGCTCAGTCGGTCGAACTTGTTGGTGTATTCGATGACGGCCGCATCGCCGCGCGCCTTCACGTCGGCGAGAATGTCGGCCGCCGCACGATCGATGGCGGCGTCTTCGCTCGCCTCGAACGCCAGAACATCGCGAAGCTGCGCCGCGAAGCCTTCGGCGGAGGAATCGAGTTTGCGAATATCGAGTTTCATGCTGTTTGCCGGGACGCCCGCTCGAAGGCATCCAGAATAGGCTGCAACGACTCGCGCTTCAACTTGAGTGCAGCCTGATTGATCACGAGGCGGGAGGAGATCTCCATGATCTCTTCCACTTCCACCAGATTGTTGGCCCGCAGCGTGCCGCCGGTGCTCACCAGATCGACAATCGCGTCGGCCAGACCCACGAGCGGGCCCAGCTCCATCGAGCCGTACAGCTTGATCAAGTCGACGTGCACACCCTTGGCCGCAAAGTGCTCGCGCGCCGTCTGCACGTACTTGGTCGCCACGCGCAAACGTGCCCCTTGACGTACGGCATTCGCGTAATCGAAGCCCTTCGGTACAGCAACAGACATGCGGCAACGCGCAATGTTCAAATCGATTGGCTGATACAGACCGCCGCCGCCGTGTTCGATGAGCACGTCCTTGCCGGCCACGCCGAAGTCGGCGGCACCATATTGCACGTAGGTCGGCACGTCGGTCGCGCGCACGATGATGACCTGCAGGTTCGGATCCGTCGTCGGCAGAATCAGCTTGCGGGAGGTCTCGGGGTCTTCCGTGACTTCGATACCGGCGGCCGCCAGCAACGGCAGCGTCTCGGTAAAGATACGCCCTTTCGAGAGCGCCAGCGTCAGCGGTTGAGCGAGCGGCTGGACGGGCTTGGCGGAACTCATGCAATCTCTCCCTGGCGCGATTCGACGCGCCGGATTTGCGCGCCCACGGCGCACAACTTGGCCTCGATGCGATGATAGCCGCGATCGAGGTGATGAATACGGTCGACGAGCGTGCGGCCCTCGGCCGTCAGACCCGCGACGATCAGGCTGGCGGAAGCGCGCAGGTCGGTCGCCATCACATGCGCACCCGACAGGCGATTCACGCCGGAAATCCGCGCCGTGTTGCCGTCGATGCCAATGTTCGCGCCCAGACGCGTTAACTCCTGCACGTGCATGAAGCGGTTCTCGAAGATCGTTTCGACGACCTGCGACGCCCCTTCGGCAACGCAATTCAACGCCATGAACTGGGCCTGCATGTCGGTCGGGAACGCCGGATATTCCGACGTTCGGAAACTGACCGCCCGCGCGCGCCGATCCATCGTCACGCGCAGCCAATCCGCGCCGGCCGTCACGTTTGCGCCGGTTTCGCGCAACTTCTCGATCACCGCGTCGAGGGTGCCCGGCACAACGCGATGCAGCGTGATATCGCCACGCGTCGCCACCGCCGCGCATAGGAACGTGCCGGCTTCGATCCGATCGGGCACAACATCGTGTGTCGCGCCCGACAGGCGCGGCACGCCCGTCACGACCAGACGATCGGTGCCGATGCCGTCGATCTTCGCGCCCATCTTCACGAGCAGCTCGGCAAGGTCCGTCACTTCGGGTTCGCGGGCGGCGTTGGCCAGCACCGTAACGCCGTCGGCCAGCGTGGCCGCCATGAGCAGGTTTTCGGTGCCAGTGACGGTGATCATGTCGGTCACGAGCGTCTCGCCACGCAGACGTGTTGCCTTGGCGACGATGTCGCCGTGCGTCAGCGTGATTTCGGCGCCCATCTTCTGCAGGCCCTTGATGTGCTGATCGACAGGTCGCGCCCCGATCGCACACCCGCCCGGCAGCGACACGCGCGCCTCGCCGCAACGGGCCAGCAGGGGGCCGAGCACGAGAATCGACGCGCGCATGGTCTTTACGAGCTCGTAGGGGGCCGCCGGCTCGGTGATCTGCGACGCATCGAGCGTCACGGATTCGCCGTGACGCTCGACCTTCACGCCCATGCGTGCGAGCAGCGTCAGCATGGTGCGCACGTCGTGCAGATCGGGCACGTTACCGAGCACCACCGGCTCGGCCGTCAGCAGGCACGCACACAGGATCGGCAGCGCCGCGTTCTTGGCGCCCGATACGGTAATCTCTCCCGCCAGCCGCTCGCCGCCCTCGATCACCAGGTGGTCTGCGGCCATGCGCTCGCCGGGGGCGGTCTCGCCGTTGCCGGCGACGCCGGCGCTTTCTTGCGTAATCCTCATTGCGCCCGATACTCCGCAGGCGTGAGGGTCTTCATGGACAACGCGTGAATTTCAGCCTTCATGCGATCGCCCAGCGCGGCGTACACGAGTTGATGGCGGGCGATGAGACGCTTGCCGTCGAACTGCTCGCTCACGATGGTCGCGTAAAAGTGCTGGCCATCGCCTTCGACGGCCACGTGCTCGCAAGCCAGACCGGCTTCGATGTACTGTTTGATTTGTTCGGGGGTAGGCAGCATGGCCGATCCTAGAGAAGTTCAGTGACGCAATTTATAACCACGGCGCAGCAAAGTCAGCGCCACGGTTGCGAGTATCAGAAAAGTCGCACCCACAACGGCAAGGCTGGTCTGCGGGGCAACGTCGGACACACCGAAGAAGCCGTAACGGAACCCGTCGATCATGTAGAAGAACGGATTGAAGTGCGAGACAGCCTGCCACAGCGGCGGCAGCGAGTGAATCGAGTAAAACACGCCCGCCAGGAACGTTGCCGGCATGATCAGGAAGTTCTGGAACGCCGCGAGTTGGTCGAACTTCTCCGCCCAAATGCCTGCGATCAGACCCAACGTGCCGAGAATCGCCGCCCCAAGGAACGCGAAGCCGACGATCCACAGCGGCGCGGCGAACGTCAGATGCGTGAACGTGACCGTGACCGCGAAGACGCCCGCGCCCACGCACAACCCACGCACGACGGCGGCGAGCACGTACGCGCCGTACATCTCCCAATGCGACAGCGGCGGCAACAGCACGAACACGAGGTTGCCCGTGATCTTGGACTGGATCAGCGACGACGAGCTGTTCGCGAACGCGTTCTGCAACACGCTCATCATCACCAGGCCCGGCACGAGGAAAGATGTGTACGTGATCTGGTCATAGACCTTCACGCGGTCTTCGAGCACGTGGCCGAAGATCATCAGGTACAGCAGCGCGGTGAGCACGGGCGCGGCCACGGTCTGGAAGCTGACCTTCCAGAAACGCAACACTTCCTTGTAGAACAGCGTGCGGAATCCGACCCATCCGCCAACCCATCCGCCGATCATGCTGCCACCTCCTGCGCGCGCGAACCGGACATGATCTGCACGAACACGTCCTCGAGATCGGCCTTCTGGATGTCGATGTCCTCAACGATGCAGCCCGCCGCCCGGCAGGTGGCGAGAATCGATTCGACTTCATCGCAGCCCGCCAGACGCAGCGCGAACTGAGGTCCGTTCGTATCCTGCGGGTCGACCAGCAACGGGCGTAGTGCGTCGGGCAGCGTGCCGTGCTTGAAGCGCAGCACGAGACGCGTGCCCGCGAAACGCTGCAGCAGCGAGGCGGTGCGCTCGAGCGCCACGACTTCGCCGCGCTTGAGCATGGCGATGCGGTCGCACAGCGCTTCCGCTTCTTCGAGATAGTGCGTGGTCAGCACGATGGTGTGGCCTTCACGGTTCAGACGCGAGATGAATTTCCAGAGCGTCTGGCGCAGTTCGACGTCGACCCCGGCGGTCGGCTCGTCAAGCACGATCACCGGCGGGCGATGCACGAGCGCCTGCGCGACGAGTACGCGCCGCTTCATGCCGCCCGAGAGCTGGCGCATGTTCGCGCCGGCCTTGTCGGTCAGGTCGAGGTTCGCCATGACTTCGTCGATCCAGTCGTCGTTGCGCGTCAGGCCGAAGTAGCCGGACTGGATACGCAGCGTTTCGCGAACGGAGAAGAACGGATCGAAGACGAGTTCCTGTGGCACCACGCCGAGCTTGCGGCGAGCATTGCGGTAGTCGCGCACCACGTCGTGGCCAAGCACACTGACGCTGCCCGCATCCGCGCGCGCGAGGCCGGCGAGAATGCTGATCAGCGTGGTTTTGCCGGCACCGTTGGGACCGAGCAGACCGAAGAATTCCCCTTCTTCGATCGAAAAGCTGACGCCTTTGAGCGCCTGCAATGCCTGATAGCGTTTCTTGACGTTACGGATTTCGATGGCGGCCATGGACTGCACGCACCCGCCTTGGCGAGCGCGCCATATAGATTCTCCGGCCACGCCCGCGCGTCGGCGCAACCGCGGGGATCGCGGCAGCAGCCATATCGGCGGCGTGGGTGCCCGGATGAGGGTAACTGCCCAAAAGTCGGCAGAAAACCCCTGATTATAAAGGAAGCCGGTGGCGGCCGTGCTCACGCCCGGTCCAGCGCACCCAGGGAAACGTCGATCACGCGCGCGACGCCCGCAAGCCCCTTCGGGCCGGGTATGCGTCGCGCTCGGCCGGCGTCACCGCATTGCACATAAAAAAAGCGCCGTTGCGAGACGGCGCTTTCCTGCGGGACGGCGGCCCGGCCAGGCGAATCAGATCGAGAGCAACTGGTCGACGCCGTACACCAGCGCAAGGCTGGCCAGTCCCGCTGGCAGGTTAGTGAACGCCAACGTCGCACCACGCCGGACCGCGTGGCGGCGCAGGGCCAGCAACACGGCGAGCGCCGATGAGTCGAACTGCTTCAGCCCGGCGCAATCGATCTGGGTTTCGCCCGCGTCGATGCGATCGATGGCCTGCGCGAGGACGTCGCCGGCGGTGTCGTGCGTGAGGTCGGTCTGCAACGCGAGCATGCGCTTACTTGCCGCCGGCCAGTTGCTGGTTGCGCTGCGTCAGGAACTGAATCAAACCGTCGACGCCCGACTTGTTCACCTGCTCGGCAAACTGATTGCGGTACGTCTGGATGAGCCAGGCGCCCAGCACGTTCAGGTCATACAGTTTCCATTCGCCGCTGGCCGACTTGTACAGACGATAGTCGAGCTCGATCTGCTGACCGTTGTTGAGCACATCGGTATAGACCACGGCGTCGGTGTCGCCCGGCTGACCACGGAACGGCTTGTAGTTGACCTGCTGGTCACGAATCTGCGCGATGGCGCCCGCGTACGTACGCAGCAGCAGCGTCTTGAACTGCTCGGTCAGCTGCTGCCGTTGCTGCGGCGTGGCGGTGCGCCATGCGGCGCCAGTCGCCAGCTGCGTTGTCTTCGCGAAGTCGGCGTGCGGCAAGATCTTCTGCTCGACCAGCTTGGTGATGCTGTTCAGATCACCCTTCTGGATGTTCGGATCGGACTTGGCGGCGGCCATCACTTCGTTCACGGTCTGCTTGACCAGAACGTCAGGGGCTTGCGCCTGGGCCACGGCGGCGCCGGCGGCGGTGTACGTCATCAAAGCCATGACGGGAATGAGCCAGAACTTCTTCATTGTGGACTTCCTCTTTCGAGTGACGGGTGTTGCGGGATTGGATACCCGTGTTGTGTCTGGAGTTCGCGAAATACCGGCAGTGTCGTGTAACAAACTGTTGCCCGACAGGCCTGCCAACGGCGCCCCGTAAGGCGGGGCGCCCTGTCATCAGGAGGCATCGATGCCTTGCGGCAGGCGACTCGCGCCGATCACCGGCGGAACGGCAATCCGCCCGGCACGATCTTGCCCGGTACGGGCGAACCTTGCGGCGCGTCCGGTTCGGCTTTGACGCCCGAGGCAGGTTCGGCTTGAACGCCTGAGGCAGGCATCGGCTGCGCGTTCGTGCCGCCAGCGCCGTCTTCCTCTTCGTAATTCGGCAACGCCGCGTTGCCCGCGGCCCCGCCATTGATCAAATACTTGCGTCGTGCCAGATAGGCATCGCGCGTGAACGAGTATGGATCGAGGGCGGCGGCTTCGAGAAGGTTCGATGCGTCGAGCAGGTTCGCTCGCGTATTCACGATGCGAACGCCGAAGATCGAGTAACTGACCCAAGTCGGATTGATATACGACGTCGGGTCGATGAACATGTTGCCGGCCATGCCGACGCTGTCGCGCACCGTGCTCGGGCCGAGCACCGGCAGCACGAGGTACGGGCCGTCAGGCAGGCCCCACTTGCCGAGCGTCACACCGAAGTCCTGGCTGTGCTTGGGCAAGCCGGCCGGCGTGGCGAAGTCGACCAGACCGCCCACACCGAGGAAGGTGTTGATCGTCAGGCGCATCAGATCCTGCACGGCAGCCGTGACTTCCAGTTGCAACAGGTTGTTGGCGAAGTTGTACACATCGCCCACGTTCGAGAAGAAGTTCGTGACCATGTCGCGCGCCGGTTGCGGCACGGCGAAGCGGTAGCCCTTGGCCACGGGCGTCATGACCGTCTTGTCGAGCGTGTCATTGAACGTGTACATCGAACGGTTGAACCCTTCGATGGGGTCGGCGGGACTCGGATTCGTGACAGTGGCGCACCCTGCCAGCGCCATCGCGCCGGCGGCCAGCACTGCCGAAGTACGGAAGCGGGTCATCTTTTTATTTTCCTTGGGTTGCCGTGGCCGCCCCAGACGCCGGCAAAGCAGCGGGTGCGGTCGATACCGGTGCGGCCGATGCCCCGCCCGGTTGGGCGCCCCCGGCATCTGCCGCCTTGTTGTACAGGAACTGGCCGATCAGATTTTCCAGCACGATTGCGGATTGCGTGAGCGTGATCGTATCACCGGCCTTGAGCATTTGATCGTCGCCGCCCGCCTCAAGCCCGATGTATTGCTCGCCGAGCAGCCCCGACGTCAGGATCTTCGCCGACGAGTCCTTCGGGAAGTGATATTGCGAATCGATGTTGAGCGTCACGTCGGCCACGTACCGCTTGTCGTCGAAGTTGATCGACGCCACGCGTCCGACCACGACGCCCGCGCTCTTGACAGGCGCTCGCGGCTTGAGGCCGCCGATGTTGTCGAAGCGCACCGTCACCGGATACGAACTCGAGAACGACAGCGAACTCATGTTGCCCACCTTGAGCGCGAGGAACAGCAGCGCTGCGAAGCCGAGAACGACGAACAGGCCAACCCAGAAGTCGAGGGGGTGTTTTTTCATTGTGTCAGTGTGCGCAATCTATCTATGTCTTGGCGGGCACGCAGGCCCGTTAGCTGAACATGAGGGCCGTGAGCAGGAAGTCGAGACCGAGTACCGCGAGCGACGCCTGCACCACCGTACGGGTAGTCGCACGCGACACGCCCTCTGGTGTCGGCTGCGCCTCGAACCCCTGATACAGGGCGATAAAGGTGACGGCAATCCCGAACACTACGCTTTTGATGACGCCGTTGGCGACGTCCGACCACACGTCCACGCCGCCTTGCATCTGCGACCAGAACGCGCCGGGGTCCACGCCGATCAACTTCACGCCGACCAGGTAACCGCCAAACACACCCACCGCCGAGAAGATGGCCGCGAGAATCGGCATGGCGATCACGCCTGCCCAGAAGCGGGGGGCCACCACGCGCGCGATCGGATCGATCGCCATCATCTCCATGGCGGTCAATTGCTCCCCCGCCTTCATCAAACCGATTTCGGCGGTGAGCGAGGTTCCGGCGCGTCCCGCGAACAGCAGTGCGGTGACCACCGGCCCCAACTCACGCACCAGCGACAGCGCCACGAGCAGACCCAGCGCCTGTTCGGATCCGTACCGGTTCAGCGTGTAATAGCCTTGCAGGCCCAGCACGAAGCCGACGAACAGGCCCGAGACCGCAATGATGACGAACGAATAGTTGCCGACGAAATGGATCTGGTCGGTCACCAGACGCGGCCGGCGCAGCATCGCCCCGCTCGACGCGAGCACGCGCCAAAACATTCGCGCACCGTACCCCAGGCGCTCTACGTGACCGCGAACAAAACTGCCGAGGGTCGTGATCATGCACGCGCTCCCATCCCAAAATCGTCCGCAAGCGGCGGCGCGGGATACTGAAATTTTACGGGCCCGTCCGGTTGCGCATCGATGAACTGGCGCACCGTCGGGTCATTCGAGGCTCGCAGCGCCTCCGGCGTCCCCTCGGCACCGATGCGCCCCTCACTAATGAAATAGATGTAGTCGGCGATGGCAAAGGTCTCCGTCACATCATGCGACACAATAATGGACGTGGCGCCCAGCGCGTCGTTGAGCTTACGGATCAGATTCGCGGTGATGCCCAACGAGATCGGGTCGAGCCCCGTGAACGGCTCGTCGTACATGATGAGGTCCGGGTCCAGCGCCATCGTGCGTGCCAGCGCCACACGTCGCGCCATGCCCCCCGAAATCTCGGCCGGCTTCATGTCGCGTGCGCCGCGCAGGCCCACGGCGTTGAGCTTCATCAGCACGAGGTCGCGAATGAGCGCATCGTCGAGCCGGGTGTGTTCGCGCAGCGGAAACGCCACGTTGTCGAACACCGTCATGTCGGTAAAGAGCGCACCGAACTGGAACAACATGCCCATGCGACGCCGCAGGCGGTACCAGCCAGCGTGATCGAGCGATGCGACATCCGTCCCGTCGAATTCGACGGTGCCACGGCTGGCATGGACGAGCCCGCCGATCAGGCGCAGCACGGTCGTCTTGCCGCAGCCGGATCCCCCCATCACCCCAACGACCTTGCCGCGGGGGAACCGCATATTCAACCCGGAAAGCACCAATCGTTCGCCATAACCAAAGCTGACGTCGCGCAATTCGAGCAAATTTTCCGGATTCGGGATAGGCACGTTTCGGGTCTTATAGTGCGGCGCAAAACGCCAATTATAGGGGGGAATGCCGATTGATGCCGCCCAACGGCGATGGACGAAATCGAGGATTGGCGCTGCCCCGCGGCATTCTACAGGGCCGGCGTCCATTCGCCTTGTCGCGCGCCGACCGGCACAACGAACAAAAAACGTAACGCCAGCAAGGACTTATCGAGACCTCGGGGTGCCGGGTGTTGCGCCGTTGCTACAATACGCCGTTTCACGCAACAAATCGTTGACCCCGATGCCGCGCACCACCCAAACGCCTTTCCGTCCCCTTCTGCCGCAAGATACGGAGAAGATCGAATTTCGGATTCGTCCGATGCAATCCTGCGATATTCCCCAAGTCCTGACGGTACAGGCAGCAGCGTATCGCGGTCCGATGCGTGAGTCGGAGGCCACATTGGCCTCACGTCATGCGCTGTCGCCGTCAACGTGTTGGGTTGCGGAGGGCACAGGGCCGACGGATACGTCCGTGGTCGGCTATCTACTGACGCACCCGTGGCGCATGGCCGCCCCGCCGCCACTGGATACCGTCCTCAAGGCCCTGCCTGACACGGCCGATTGCTGGTACGTGCACGACATGGCGCTGGCCCCACGCACGCGCGGCGCGGGCGTGGCTCGCCAACTCTACGCGGCGGCCCTGGCGGTGGCACGGTCGTCGGGATTGCGCGCGTCGGCCCTCGTGGCGGTGCAGCAATCGCAGGGGTTCTGGGCAAGCTTCGGTTATGCCGCAACGAGCGACGTCTCGCCGCAGATGGCCGCGAAGTTGTCCGGATATGGCGACGGCGCCATGTTCATGACGCGCGCGCTATAACGGGCCGCGCGCGGCAGACATCACGCGCGTTGCGCGAACGCCTGCTGCATTCCCTTCACCGCCGCCGCCACATCGACGGCCTGCGTGACGGCTCGCACCACGGCCGCGCTGGTCACCCCGGTGTCCAGCACTTGCGCGAGGTTGTCCGCATCGATGCCGCCAATGGCGACAAGCGGATAGTGCGGCGCGATGAGCTTCACGTACCGCGCCAACTTCGCGAGTCCCTGCGGGGCGGTCGCGATCACTTTGGTGGTTGTCGGAAACACGGCCCCCACGGCCAGATAGCTAGGCCGGAAGTGATGCGCCGCCAGCATCTCGTAATAGCCGTGCGTGCTGATGCCCAGGCGCATGCCGGTCGCAAACAGCGCCGCGACCTCGTCGGCGGAAAGCGCCGCCATATCCTCTTGTCCAAGGTGCACGCCATAGGCACCCGCTTGCACGGCTTCGCGCCAATGGTCGTTGATGAACCAGGCACTGTCGTGCATCACGCGCCGCGCCGCCGCCACCGTCCGTTCGATCTCCGAGCGCAGCGTCGGATCCGCGGGATCCTTGATCCGCAGCTGCACGGTGCCGACCTGAAGATCGGCCATGCGCTCGCAAGCGCCGGCATCTGGCAGCACCGGATACAGACCGAGGCGTGACGGGCAGGCCGGGAACCGGCCGGGTGACGACACTTGGCCGAGCACGACCGGGAAGGTTTCGAGCACCGTCGGCCATGCCCCGAGGGTGTCGGCATCGGCCGCGCGCGCGTGGCTGCCGTCAGTGCGCCATGCGCGCGCGAGCACGAGCGCGTCGTGCGGGGCGAATCCGCAGTCGAGGAACGCGGCGAACGCGGGGAAGAAGGCCGGATCGTCCGCGCCCGCGACACGATAAACGGCGTCGTGCGTGTACAAGGTGTCTTCCACCTGCCCCGCCGGCAACGCCCGCGAGCAAAGGACAACGGCGTGCGCCGCCCGCCATGCGTCGATCTGCACGGCGGCTTCGGTTCCGGGAGCGCCCTGCGGCGAGAGCGGCCACCAGACCACGTCCCCTGCCCCCGCGCGGTCCGGCGTCTGCGCGTGCACACGCCAACTTGGCGTAGCGGGGTCGTCCGGCCACGGCGCGAGGCGCGCGCGGATGCCGACGGCGGCCTGTTGCCATGCCGTGGCGAGGGGTGCGTCAGCCGGCAGGCATTGCACGTGAGACAGGGTGGCGCCGCCGCTATGCGTCGTCATGAAGATTCCCGGTGGGTCAGGCGGTGCGAGGTTGCGGTGGAATTCAAGCGCGTCTCCTCGGGGGTCACGCGCCCGTCTGATGCCAGAACGGCACCCCGACGACCGGGGTGCTGGCTTCGGCGCTCTCGCGCTCGGCCATCGGTCCGGCGAGCCACGCCGCGCGGCCCGCCTTGATCGCGGCGGCGAACGCGCCGGCCATCTCCACCGGCTGGGCCGCAAGCGCCACGGCCGTGTTGAGCAACACGCCGTCGAAGCCCCACTCCATCACCTGACACGCGTGCGACGGCAGACCGAGGCCGGCATCGACGATGAGCGGCGTATCCGGCAGACGGTCGCGCAGCAGTCGCAGGCCGTACGGATTGATCACGCCCTTGCCAGTGCCGATCGGTGCCCCCCAGGGCATCAGCGCCTGACAGCCGACGTCGAGCAAGCGACGGCACAGCACCAGGTCTTCCGTGCAATACGGCAGCACCTTGAAGCCGTCGCGAATCAGTTGTTCGGCGGCCGTCACCAGACCGAACGGGTCGGGCTGGAGCGTGTAGTCGTCGCCAATCAGTTCGAGCTTGATCCAGTCGGTCTCGAAGACTTCGCGCGCCATTTGCGCCGTGGTCACCGCTTCCTGCACCGAGTGGCAACCCGCTGTATTGGGCAGCACCGGCACCGCGAGACGGCGCAGCGTGTCCCAGAAATGGCCTTCCGACGCCTGCGCCCCGGTGCCCGAGAGTTGTCGGCGCAACGCCACCGTCACCATGCCCGGGCGGGCGGCGTCGATGGAATCATTGAGCGCCTGCAGCGACGGGTAGCGCGCCGTGCCGAGCAGGAAGCGACTGCCGAAGCGCGTGTCATACAGCGTGAGCGCGTCGCGCACGCTGCCTGCGGCCACGTTGGCCGATTCGGTGAATGCGTTCATGTCAGCCTCCGGCCACCGGTTGCACTACATCGATTTTGTCGCCATGCGCGAGCGCGCGGGCGGCATATTGCGTCTTGGGCACGAACTGCCCGTTGATCGCCGCGGCGAACGGCGGCTTGGCGCCGTAGGCGGCGAGCGCCTCGGCCAGCGTCGACGCCTCGGCCACGCTCAGTGTCTGTTGATTGATATGAATGTCCATTGTGTCCCTCCCCTCTCATGCCTGACGGAACAGGTCCGGCCACGGCCGGCTGGCTCGCCACATCTCCCAGTCGAACGCGTGCCCAAGGCCCACTCGCGCGCTCGTCGCTTGCATCAATGCCTGCGCCAGCGCGCACGCCTCTCCCGTGACCGCCGGCGCGAGCAAATAACCGTGCCGGTACAAACCGTTCACGCGCAGCACCCGTGCACCGTCCCACTGGACGCGCGGCAGATGGTCGGGCAATGCCGGACGGCAGTTGACATTGAGCTCGACAATGCGCGCCTCGCCGAACGCCGGGTTCAGCGAATGGGCCGCCGAGAGCAGTTCGAGCGCGGAGCGCACGGTCATCGGCGACATATCTTCCGACTCGAGTTCGGTCGCGCCGATCACATACAGGTCGTTTTCCTTGGGCGCGATATAGATCGGATAGCGCGGATGCAGCAACCGCACCGGCCGGCGCAGCCCAATGCCCGGCGCGTGAATTCGCACCACCTCACCCCGCACACCGCGCAATTGCGTGAGCGCGGTGCGCGCACCCAGCCCGCGGCAATCGATGACCAGACCGGCGTCCGGATACGCGCCCTCGGCGATCTCGGTATGCCAATGCAGCGCCGCCCCCGCCTTCGCAAGACCCGCCGCCAGCGCGCGCAACAGTTGCCGGTTGTCGAGCTGGCCCTCGTTCGGCAGCCACCAGCCTTCCTGAAAGCGTCCGGCCAGCGCCGGCTCGACCTCGGCCAATTGCGCGCCCGACACGCGGCGCACACCCTCGCGCAGCAAGGCCGGCGGGGCATTGGCGCGCATGCGTCGGTCGAACATCACCGCCTCGGCGCGATCGGGCTGGTGCCACACGATCAGCGTGCCGTTGCGTTGGAAGAAGACGTGTTCGGGCAGGCCGTCGATCAATGCCGGCCAGCGCCCCAGGCCGACGGCGCCCATCTCGACGATGCTCGGCTCGGCCACGGCGGCTTCGGCCAAGGGCGCGAGCATGGCCGCTGCCACCCATCCGGCAGCCGACGACCCGTCGGCATCGCCACGCTCGTAGAGCGCCACGCGTGCGCCGGCACGAATCAGTTGCCACGCCAGAAGACGCCCGGCCAGGCCACCGCCGAGCACCGCGACGTCGGGACGCGAAGCGCAAGCGCTCATACGCGTTTTGCCGCGCAAGCCGGGACGGCGCGCAGGCACTCGAAAGCAGGCAACGATAGACTCGCGAGCGGAATCTCGGAAGTCGTTGCGGCGAAAACCGCAGGGACAAGCGCAGGAATCTGCGGAAGGCAGCGCATGGGGTCCTTTCCTCATGAAAGCAAAAGGACGAAACGGTGTTGAACACCTTACCCCACTGGAGGAGTCGGAAACTTCCCACGCCGGTATTACCCGGGTCGGGTGCAAAGGGTCTCTCTCAGCCCCACGTCGAATGGTTACGCATGGTCAACGCCTGCGTTCGACACGGAGCACCCCTGTTTCGCCCGCAGCCATTACAACATAGATGCCGACGCCCGTGCAAGCAGGAGCCCCGGACGGTTGCACGCGCGATGCGTCTCGTTTTTTGATGAATCCCCCGAGCCGTGTAACCCCACGTAAACTGAAAACCGACGTGACAAGCGCCCCGATCCGGAAATCGTGCAACGCACCCGCCGGAACTGCGGTCAAATGGGCCGTCGATCCTAATAACACGTTGCATTTCCGCGGCAACCCCGCCAGACGATCATGGCCCACACGCCGATGTCTTCACCGCCTCCCGAGGCGCCGTCTCCCGGCAACACGGCCGCCCCGGCCCCCAAGCCACCGAAGCACCCCACCGCATGGCAGTTGATCCGGCCCTACTGGGCGTCGGAGAAGCGCTGGGAGGGCCGTCGGTTGCTCGCACTCGTCGTGGCGCTCAATCTTGCCGTGGTGTTCATCAACGTACGACTGAATGCGTGGAACGCCGGCTTTTATGACGCCCTCGACAAGCGCGATTGGCCTGTCTTCAAGTCGTCGCTGCTCGAATTCGCGGTACTCGCGTTCAGTTTCATCGTTATCGCGACCTTCCGTACCTACTTTCGCCAGATGCTCGAAATCCGCTGGCGGCAGTGGGTGACCGATGCCAACCTGTCGAAGTGGTTCTCGCATCAGGCCTATTACCGCATTGAGCGCGACCATCTGGCGGACAACCCGGACCAACGTATTTCGGAAGACATCCGCACGCTGGTCAGCTCATCGCTGGCGCTGTCGCTCGATTTGCTCACGACGCTGGTCTCGCTGTTTTCGTTCATCACCATTCTCTGGACGATCTCGGGCGCCGTGTCATTTGTGCTGGGCGGCATGAACGTGACGATTCCCGGCTACATGGTCTGGGTCGCGGCGCTCTACGCCCTGGTGGGATCGTTCTTCATCTTCAAGGTCGGCCGGCCGCTCGTGGGGCTGAGCTATCGGCAGCAGCAGGTGGAAGCGGATTTCCGCTTTCTGCTGGTGCGTCTGCGCGAGTCGGCGGAGCAGGTCGCGCTCTATCGCGGCGAAGGGGCTGAATTGTCGCGACTGACGTCGGCCTTCGGGGCCGTGCGCGACAACTGGTGGCAGATCATGGTCGTGACGAAACGGCTGATCTTCGCGAATTCGATCTACGGGCAGATCGCCATCGTGTTCCCGATCATGGCGGCCGCGCCGCGCTATTTCGCCGGGGCGTTCACGCTCGGCGTGCTCATGCAGATCATCGGTGCGTTCGGGCAAGTGAGCGACGGTTTTTCGTGGTTCGTGAACAGCTTCTCGACGTTGGCCGACTGGAAAGCGACGATCAACCGGCTGCGCGAATTCACGCGCGTCATCGACGCACCGCCGCAAGCACCGAGCACCGGTGGCATTGCGCTCGTGAAGGCCGCCCATTCGCCCTCGGCAGCCTTCACGGCCACCGATCTTCGCCTCGCGCTCCCTGACGGTGCGCCGCTCGCGGTCGCCGGGTCGTTTGCCTTCGCGCCTGGCTCGCGCTGGCTCATCCGTGGCCGCTCAGGCTGCGGCAAGAGCACCATGCTGCGCGCGTTTGCCGGCCTGTGGCCGTTCGGCAGCGGACGCATCGAAGTTCCCGCCGACGCCCGCGTGCTGTTCCTGTCGCAACAAAGCTATTTGCCGATCGACACACTGAAGGCGGCCCTGGCCTTTCCTTCGCATGCCGATACTTTTACCGACGACGAATGCCGAGACGTGCTGAGTGCCGTCAACCTCGGGCAGTATCGTGACGAGTTATTGACCGTCGCTCACTGGGCTCGCCGCTTGTCCGGCGGCGAGCAACAACGACTCGCCACCGCGCGCGCCTTGCTGCAAAAGCCGAATTATCTGTTCCTCGACGAAGCGACCAGTGCGCTCGACGTGGAAACCGAGGAGGCGGTGTATGAAGCGCTGCATGCGCGCCTACCGAGCACCACGATGGTCAGCGTGGCCCATCGGGAAACGCTCGGCCGCTTCCATCAACACACCATGACGCTGCATGCCGCGGGCGACGTCGCGCCGCCACGGGTGGTCGACGCGGCCTAGCCGGCATAAGGCACCTCCGGCAATCCCTGCACACCGCAACGCACGGCCAACACATGGCCGTCGTGTTCGGTCGCGCCGGTTGCCGGACGAATCGACGTAACAAACAACGTGTCGAAATCGCGCCCGCCGAACGCGCACATCGACGGCTTCGACACCGGCAACACGATCTCGCGGTCCAGCACGCCCGCGGGCGTGAAGCGTAGCAAGCGGCTGCCGTCGTTGGCGCACGTCCAGTAAGCGCCGTCGGCATCGACGGCCGCGCCGTCTGGGCGGCCCGGATAGTCATGCATGTCGACGAACAGCCGCTGCCCGCTGATCGCCCCGCTATCGGCGTCGAAGTCGAACGCCCACACGCGACGGCGCGTCGGATGCGAATCGCTCAGGTACATCGTGCGGCTGTCCGGCGAGAAGCCCAAACCGTTCTGCGTCACCAGGCCCTCGACGAGCGGCGCCGACAGACGGCCCTGCGCGTCGAAACAGAAGAGCGCGCCTGCGTCGCTCGCGAGCGACATGTCCTGCACCATGGTGCCGGCCCAGAAGCGGCCCTGCCGATCGCAGCGTCCGTCGTTGAAGCGCATGCCCGGCAACGGGAACACCGGCGCGGCCAGTCGCTGCCAATCAGATGGTGCAAGCGTGCCCGGCAGCCCCAGTCGCGCCGCGAACAGCCCGGTTTCGCAGCCCGCCAGCAACATGCCCGAGGCGTCGAAGGTAAAGCACGCGATCTGCTCGGGGAATGTCCATTGCCGATGATCGCCGTCGGCGGGCGTTACGCGATGCAGTTGCTTCGCGGGGATGTCCACCCAGTAGAGCGCCTGCTCGTCGGCGCGCCACAATGGGCTCTCGCCAACGGCATGAGGCGCCTGTCGCGACGGCTCAAGCCGTTCGATCGATACCGTCATGCCTTGGGTTCCATCGGACCCAGCAGTACGAACGGTCCGCCTTGGTAGCGCTGCGTCACATCGTCCATGCGCGGATCGGGCGCCTGCGCCGGAAACAGGCCGGCGAATTCCGCCGAGCTGTCTTGCGCTCGGAAGCCAAGAAACGCGGCCTTCGTATTGTCGACCCACAGCGTCGGGTTGTTCGACACGCCGTAGACGATGGCATGGCCCACGCGATTCGTGAACAACGAGCAGCGCACGAGTTCGACGAAATCGCGATAGCTCAGGTATGTCACCATCATGCGCGGATTCTTCGGCTGCTCGAACGACGAGCCGATGCGCAGGCACACGGTCTCCAGACCGAAGCGATCGAAGTAGTAGCGGGACAGGTCTTCACCGAAACATTTCGAGATACCGTACATGCTGTCCGGACGGTGCGGCGCGTCGACATCGAGCACTTCCGTCACGGGATGGAAACCCACCGCATGATTCGAGCTGGCGTAGACGATGCGCTTCACCCCCTGCTTCTGCGCCGCGCTATAGACGTTGTACATGCCTAGAATATTGGCTTGCATGATGTCGTCGAACGGCGCCTCGACGGAGATGCCGCCCAGGTGCACCAGCGCGTCGACGCCTTCGAGCAGCGCGTGCACGGCGGCGCGGTCCGCGAGGTCGACCTGCATGGCTTCTTCGTGCGGCGCATCGGCCGTGAGCGGCACGATGTCGCTCACGCGCACGATATCCGCCCACTCGGCGAGCTTGCCGCGCAGTTGTTTGCCAAGATTGCCCGCTGCGCCGGTCAGCAGCAGACGACGGAAGGGTTTGCCGGATGTCTGGCTCATATCAGTCCTTGTTCATCGGTAGATCGCAGGGCATGCGACGACGCCTTGCCACAACAAACCCGGCGCCGCGTCGGCGCGCTCGACGCTCATCGCGAACGTGGGGGTCGCATGGAGAGGCATCCTACGTCAGACGATGTACGATGACAATGGTCAATTGGTCGGTTTACGGAGAATCCCTAGTATTTCGCTCGATGCCTCTTATCGACGTTATAAGCCTTGTATTCATTGGCACCCACCAATGCCAGGAATGTTTTCCTGAAGGCCAATAATGCAAGATCGACCGTGTCATACGACATCCTATATTTATCGATCTTGTGCATTTCCCGGCCG
Organism: Pandoraea cepalis; assembly: GCF_902459625.1. Taxonomy (NCBI): domain Bacteria; kingdom Pseudomonadati; phylum Pseudomonadota; class Betaproteobacteria; order Burkholderiales; family Burkholderiaceae; genus Pandoraea; species Pandoraea cepalis. The sequence continues at coordinate 70,638 of NZ_CABPRY010000009.1, read as the reverse complement.
CCCGAATACCGTGCAAACGAAGACATGCAAAGCGATCGGGCAAGAAAAAACCGCCCGGACGTTGTCGCCCGGACGGTTTCTTCACGGCAACGCAGAGACCTACCTCCGCGCCCCTCCTCTCAACCCCGTATTTGTGGTTTTGGCAGGCATTACCCTCTCACGCGCTCAGCGCGGCAGTTCCGAGTAGCCCATGAGGAACTCGTCCACCGCACGGGCGCACTGACGGCCTTCGCGAATCGCCCACACCACCAGCGACTGACCGCGACGCACGTCGCCGGCCGCGAACACCTTCGGCAGGTTCGTCGTGTAGGCGCGCTCGCCTTCGGTCGAGGCACGCACGTTGCCGCGCGCGTCCTTGTCCACGCCGAACGCGTCGAGCACGGTCTGCAACGGCGACACAAAGCCCATCGCGAGCAACACCAGATCGGCCTTGAGCTCGAATTCCGAGCCCGGTACTTCCTGCATCTTGCCGTCCTTCCATTCGAGACGCACGGCGATCAGCTTCTCGACCTTGCCGTTTTTGCCTTCGAAGCGCTTCGTTGCCACCGACCAGTCGCGCTCGCAACCCTCTTCGTGGCTCGAAGATGTACGCAGCTTGGTCGGCCAGTACGGCCATACCATCGGCTTATTTTCCTGCTCGGGCGGCTGCGGCAGCAGTTCGAACTGCGTCACGCTCTTTGCGCCGTGACGGTTCGACGTGCCCACGCAATCGGAGCCGGTGTCGCCACCGCCGATCACGATCACGTGCTTGCCCGTGGCCAGCAACTGATTGGCCAGCTTGTCGCCCGCATTGACCTTGTTTTGCTGCGGCAGGAATTCCATCGCGAAATGGATGCCTTCCAGCTCGCGCCCCGGCACCGGCAGATCACGCGGCTGTTCTGCACCGCCCGCGATCACCACGGCGTCGAACTGCGCCTGCAACTGCTCCGGCGAGATCGTCTCTTTGGAGAAGTTGTTGACGTGCGCTTCCGGCGCGTCCTTGCCGACGTAGACACCCGTGCGGAACGTCACGCCCTCGGCTTCCATCTGACGCATGCGGCGATCGATCAGCCACTTCTCCAGTTTGAAGTCGGGAATGCCGTAGCGCAGCAGTCCGCCCACACGGTCGTTCTTTTCGAACACGGTGACGTCGTGACCGGCACGCGCAAGTTGCTGCGCCACGGCCATGCCCGCCGGGCCCGAGCCGACGACGGCGACCGTCTTGCCGGTCTTGTGCTTCGCCGGCTGCGGCTCGACCCAACCTTCGCTCCACGCCTTGTCGATGATCGCGTGTTCGATCGACTTGATGCCCACCGCGTCGCTGTTGATATTCAGCGTACAGGCGGCTTCACACGGCGCCGGGCAGATACGGCCCGTGAACTCGGGGAAGTTGTTCGTCGAGTGCAGCACCGAGATGGCCGACTTCCAATCCTGGCGATACACCAGGTCGTTGAAGTCGGGAATGATGTTGTTGACCGGGCAACCGTTGGTGCAGAACGGAATGCCGCAGTCCATGCAGCGCGCGCCCTGCACCTTTGCCTGCTCGTCGGAGAGTGCGAGCACGAACTCCTTGTAATGCTTTACGCGTGCCAGCGGTGCTTCGTAAGACTCGCCCTGGCGCTCGAATTCGAGAAAACCTGTGACCTTGCCCATGTTTCTTCAGTCGGAAAGTTTTGTGGTTACCGTGCCTCACCCGCGCGCGGCACGCCATCGGGGCCCTCACCCCGTGGCGCCGCCGCGCTAGCGAGTTCAGGCCGCCAGTGCTTGTTTTTCGTTGGCCTTGGCCATATCGCCGAGGGCCCGCTTGTATTCGCTCGGGAACACCTTCACGAACTTGCGGCGCGCGCCGTCCCAGTCTTCGAGCAGCGCCTTGGCACGCGTTGAGCCCGTGAACTGGAAGTGACGCTCGATCAGCTCACGCAGTTGCGCCTCGTCGGTCTGGCCGCGATGCCACAATCCCTGGCTCACCGTGCGCTCCTGCTCGCCGTGCGGCAGCACCGGGTCGAGCGCGACCATCGCGGTGTTGCACTTGGCGGCGAACGTGCCGTCAGCGTCGTACACGTAGGCCACACCGCCCGACATCCCCGCCGCGAAGTTACGCCCGGTCTCACCCAACACGACCACCGTACCGCCGGTCATGTATTCGCAACCGTGATCGCCCGAGCCTTCCACCACGGCGGTGGCGCCCGAGTTCCGCACGCAGAAGCGTTCGCCTGCCACGCCATTGAAGAAGGCTTCGCCTTCGATGGCACCGATCATCACGGTGTTGCCCACGATGATGTTGTCTTCGGCGTTGCCGCGGAAGTCGTTGGTCGGACGCACGATGATGCGCCCGCCAGACAGGCCCTTGCCCACATAGTCGTTGCCGTCGCCTACCAGATCGAGCGTGATGCCGCGTGCGAGGAACGCCCCGAAGCTCTGGCCGGCCGTGCCCTTCAACTGCACGTGGATCGTGTCGTCCGGCAGGCCGTCATGGCCGTAACGCCTGGCCACTTCGCCCGAAAGCATCGCACCGACCGTACGGTTACGGTTGCGCACCGGCTGAATGAACGAGACATGCTCGCCCTTCTCGAGCGCCGGCAGCGCCTTTTCGATGAGCGCGTGATCGAGTGCGGCGGCCAGACCGTGATCTTGCGTTTCGACATGCAGACGCGGCACGTCCGCTTCCATTTCCGGCAGATGGAAGATGCGCGCGAAGTCCAGGCCCTTCGCCTTCCAGTGTTCCACGCCCGCTCGGGTGTTGAGCAGGTCAGCGCGCCCGATCAGATCGTCGAACTTCGAGATGCCCAGTTGCGCCATGATTTCGCGCACTTCTTCGGCCACGAAGAAGAAGTAATTGACCACGTGCTCCGGCTTGCCCTGGAATTTCTTGCGCAACACCGGGTCTTGCGTCGCCACGCCCACCGGGCAGGTGTTCAGGTGGCACTTGCGCATCATGATGCAGCCCTCGACGACGAGCGGCGCCGTCGCGAAGCCGAATTCGTCGGCACCCAGCAGTGCGCCGATCACCACGTCGCGACCGGTCTTCATCTGACCGTCGGCCTGCACACGGATACGACCGCGCAAGCGATTGAGCACCAGCGTCTGTTGCGTCTCGGCCAGGCCCAGCTCCCACGGCGTGCCGGCGTACTTCACCGACGACAGCGGCGAAGCGCCCGTGCCACCGTCGTGACCGGCGATCACCACGTGATCGGCCTTGGCCTTCGCGACACCGGCGGCGACCGTCCCCACGCCCACCTCGGACACGAGCTTCACCGAGATCGACGACGAGGCGTTCACGTTCTTCAGATCGTGGATGAGTTGCGCCAGATCTTCAATCGAGTAGATGTCGTGGTGCGGGGGCGGCGAAATCAGGCCGACGCCCGGCACCGAGTAACGCAGCTTGCCGATGTATTCGGTCACCTTGTGACCCGGCAACTGACCGCCTTCGCCCGGCTTCGCACCCTGCGCCATCTTGATCTGGATCTGATCGGCCGAGACCAGATAGTCGGCCGTCACGCCGAAGCGGCCCGAGGCCACCTGCTTGATCTTCGAGCGCAGCGAATCGCCGTCCTGGAGTTCGATATCGGCCTCGATGACGTCGTGCCCCACGATCGATGCGAGCGATTCGCCCTTCTTGATCGGAATTCCCTTCAGCTCGTTGCGATAACGGCGCGCATCTTCGCCGCCCTCGCCCGTGTTCGACTTGCCGCCGATACGGTTCATGGCAACGGCCAGCGTGGCGTGCGCTTCGGTCGAGATCGAGCCGAGCGACATGGCACCGGTGGCGAAACGCTTCACGATGTCCTTGGCCGACTCAACCTGATCGAGCGGAATCGCGCGCTGCGGATCGACGCGGAACTCGAACAGACCGCGCAACGTCATGTGACGCTTGCTCTGGTCGTTGATGAGGTTCGCGTATTCCTTGTACGTCTGGTACGAGTTCGAACGGGTCGAGTGCTGGAGCTTGGCGATGGCGTCCGGCGTCCACATATGGTCTTCGCCACGAATGCGGAACGCGTACTCGCCACCGGCGTCGAGCATATTTGCGAGCACCGGGTTGTCGCTGAAGGCGTCGCGATGCAGACGCACCGCTTCCTCGGCCACTTCGAAAATGCCGATACCGCCGACGTTCGACGCCGTGCCCTGGAAGTACTTCTTGACCAGTTCCTGCGACAAGCCGATGGCTTCGAAGATCTGCGCGCCGGTGTACGACATGTACGTCGAGATGCCCATCTTCGACATGACCTTGTGCAGGCCCTTGCCGACCGCCTTGACGAAGTGCTTGACCGCCTTCTCGGGCGTGAGGTCGCCGCCTTGCTTGCGGGCGATCTGTGCGAGCGTCTCCATCGCGAGGTACGGGTGAACGGCTTCCGCGCCGTAGCCCGCGAGCAATGCGAAGTGGTGCACTTCGCGCGCCGAACCGGTTTCGACCACGAGGCCGGTGCTCGTGCGCAGACCTTGCGCGACCAGATGCTGGTGCACGGCCGAGGTCGCGAGCAACGCCGGGATGGCGACTTGTTCGCGATTCGTCAGGCGGTCCGACACGATGAGGATGTTGTAGCCCGACTTCACCGCGTCAACGGCTTCGGCGCACAGCGACGCGAGGCGCGCTTCAATGCCTTCCTTGCCCCACGCGACCGGATAGCAGATGTTCAGCTCGTACGAGCGGAATTTGCCCCCGGTGTACTTGTCGATGTGACGGATCTTCGCGATTTCCTTGAAGTCCAGCACCGGCTGCGACACTTCAAGACGCATCGGCGGGTTGATGTTGTTCGTGTCGAGCAGGTTCGGCTTCGGGCCGATGAACGACACCAGCGACATCACCATGTTCTCGCGGATCGGATCGATCGGCGGGTTCGTCACCTGGGCGAACAACTGGCGGAAGTAATGATAGAGCGTCTTGCTCTTGTTGCTCATGACCGCGAGCGGGCTGTCGTTGCCCATCGAGCCCACGGCTTCTTCGCCGTTGATCGCCATCGGCGTCATCAGCAGCTTCACTTCTTCCTGCGTGTAGCCGAACGCCTGCTGCAAGTCGAGCAGCGGCGTGGCCGAATCGTGATGCGCGCTGGCCTCTTCGACCTTCGGCTCGATCTCGTCGAGCTTGATGCGCACGGCGTCGATCCAGCTCTTGTACGGCTTCGCGTTGGCGAGGTTGTCCTTGAGTTCCTTGTCGTCGATGATGCGGCCCTGCTCCATGTCGATCAGGAACATCTTGCCCGGCTGCAGGCGCCACTTCTTGACGATCTTCGACTCGGGAATCGGCAGCACGCCCGATTCCGAGGCCAGGATGACCATGTCGTCGTCGGTAATCACGAAGCGCGCCGGACGCAGACCGTTACGGTCGAGCGTCGCGCCGATCTGACGACCGTCGGTGAAGGCGATGGCGGCGGGGCCGTCCCACGGCTCCATCATCGCGGCGTGATACTCGTAGAACGCGCGGCGATTGTCGTCCATCAGTGTGTGCTGCTCCCAGGCTTCCGGGATCATCATCATCACGGCGTGGGCAAGCGGATAACCGGCCATCGTGAGCATTTCGAGGCAGTTGTCGAACGATGCGGTGTCCGACTGGCCCGGGTAGATCAGCGGCCACAGCTTCTGCAGATCGTCGCCGAGCACGGCCGACGAGATCGCGCCCGTGCGGGCGTTGATCCAGTTGACGTTGCCCTTGACGGTGTTGATTTCACCGTTGTGCGCGACCATGCGGTACGGGTGCGCCAGTTCCCATGCGGGGAACGTGTTGGTCGAGAAACGCTGGTGAACGAGGGCGAGCGCGGAGACGGTGCGCGGATCGGCCAGGTCGCGGTAGTAGCGCCCCACCTGATCGCACAGCAGCAGCCCCTTGTAGACGATCGTGCGTGCCGACATCGACGGCACGAAGTATTCCTTGCCGTGCTTGAGCTTGAGCGCCTGAATGCGATGGCTTGCCGTCTTGCGAATGACGTAGAGCTTACGCTCGAGGGCATCCGTCACCATGATGTCCTGCCCACGGCCGATGAAGATCTGACGAATCACCGGTTCCGTCGCCTTCACGTTGGGCGACATCGGCATGTCGCGATCGATCGCGACGTCGCGCCAGCCCAGCACGACTTGCCCCTCGGCCTTCACGGTCCGCTCGAGTTCCTGTTCGCAGGCCAGACGCGACGCGTGTTCCTTCGGCAGAAAGATCATGCCGACACCGTATTCGCCGGCCGGCGGCAGGGTCACGCCTTGCCGGGCCATCTCTTCGCGGTAGAACTGATCGGGGATCTGGAGCAGGATGCCGGCCCCGTCGCCCATCAACGGGTCGGCGCCCACGGCGCCCCGGTGATCGAGGTTTTCGAGAATCTTCAGGCCCTGCTCGACGATGGCATGACTCTTCACGCCCTTGATGTGGGCCACGAAGCCGACGCCGCAGGCGTCATGTTCGTTGGCCGGGTCGTACATGCCCTGAGCGTCCGGCGCCAAGTACGCCTCACCCGGCATCGCTACGGCCGCTGCAATCGGTTGCTGTTTCTTTTCCACGAGTTACACCGTCTCTTGGCGAGGTCGCCGCGCGCATGCTCGTCGCGCTCGACCGGGTTAAGTGGGGGTGGCCGGGTGGGCCAGGACTGCGGATTCGCGCGCGTCGAAGGTCGTTCTTGGGCGTCGCCACAGGGAGCCAACTCAGCGCGCACGCTTTTGCGCATCGCACCAATCGGCCGAAGTTGGAATATACGCCAAGGAATTCACAAAGACAAAACATTTTAATAGGGTCAGATTCGCATTAAAAACCGCGCCGACCGAAGATTGCTTTTTATTAGGGTCAGATTAATTTCGCCCGACCTGTGCCCACGAAAAAATTCTGTGATTTCAAATAGCTAGAGAAAGCGAAGCAGACCGGGACGGGCCTGCGGCCAGCAAGCGTCAGAGGGCGTCCGAGATCGCTTTGCGTGGACGACCGCGCGTGAGAGGACTCACGCGCCGGTTGGCGGCAAGTGACATGCGAGCCTGATAATCGGGCCCGCCGAGCAGCCATCCTTTCTGCGTTGCCGTACGCAATGCGTCAATCTCACGTGCCGGCAGCGGGATCGAGAACCCCTCGGCGTAGGCACGTTGACGTTCGAACGGCGTATTGCCGAGCGCCCAATACAGCGCGTGGTCCGTTACCAGACTATCGACCGTGAGGCCGACGTGATGGAGGTAACTCGACCATCGGTAATTCCCGGGGGCATCTGCCAGCCCCGCGCGCACCGGGTTGAGCTCGACGTACCGGCTGGCAAGCAGCAGATAGTGTTCCGCTTCGATGACCGTGGCGCGATACCGGCCCTCCCAAAGCGTGCCGGTGCGCTGGTGACGCCGGTTGAAGTACAACACGTAGTAGCGACCAACGGCCTGAAGCGTGGCCGGAAGGCTGCGCTCGTCGGCGGGCGTGGCAACCAGATGCACGTGGTTCGGCATCATGCACCAGGCGTGAATCGCCAGTCCGTTGGCGCGCGCGGCGTCGCGCAACCGGTCGTGAAATACACGCCGGTCCTCGTCGTCGACGAAGATCGCCTGCCGGTTATTGCCGCGCAGAATCACATGCTGCGGTTGGCGTGGAATGAAAAGTCGCGGTAATCGGGCCATGCGGATTCAAATGTAATTCTTTAAAGCTCGATATCACGATCGTCGAGGGACTTTCATCATAAAAAACCCCTTTAAATACTGATATCTAGCCAAACCCCGTTGATTCGTACAAAAGCTCTAGATACGGCGATTGCGCCGTGAAATCCCAAGCGCATAATGCATCGAAAAATAAATAAATAATCTTGGGAGGATAGACAAATGACAACTCGGGCCTATCGGTCCGTGGCGTGCTTGTGCGCGCTCGGACTCTTCGTTTCCCTGGCGCCTACCCGCGCCATTGCACAACAAGCCGGCGACAACGTCGTCAATCTCGGATGGTTTCACATCGCGCCGCAAGACTCCAGCAAGCCGATGACCACTCGCGTCACCCAGGAAGGGCTGACCCCCAGCCTGGTGCCGTCGAGCTTCACGTCCCCCGGCAGCGGCGCGAAGGTCAGTAACGCCGACACGCTCGGCCTCGTCATCACCCACTTTGTCACCGACAACATTGCCGTGCAGACGGTTGCCGGCATTCCCGCCAAGTTCAAGCTTACCGGACAAGGCGTGATCGCTCCCCCGGGACTCGCCGGCGCGCTCACGAGTATCGACCTTGGCGCGCCACAAAACAATCCGATTGTGCAGAGCGTTCGTCAATGGAGTCCGGCGCTTGTGTTCCAGTATTACTTCGGCCAGGCGAATTCCACCTGGCGCCCGTTTCTGGGGGTCGGCGTGAGTTATACGTTCTTCACGAACGTCAATCTCAATCCGAATTTCGAAGCGGCGTTGAATCAGAATTTCGGCAGCGTGCTCGCGTTCACTTCCGGGCATAACGGGCCGACCACCGTCGAAGCGAAATCGTCGGCGTCGTGGCAACCCGTTTTCAATGCCGGCGTGTCCTATGCCTTCGACAAACACTGGGTCGCCAGCGCCTCAGTTTCTTACGTTCCCCTCAAGACCACCGCGAACATCAAGATCAAGGCACAGGACGGAACGGTCCTCTCCTCCTCCGACGCCGAGATCAAACTGAACCCGATTGTCACCTTCGTCTCGCTCGGCTACAAGTTCTAGACTCAGCGTGCGGGACGCATAATGCGTTCGACATATCGGACTCCGCAGTGAAATCCTAAAGGCGTGCCCTGGGCGTCAGGGCACGCTTTTCGCCCGTCCAGCGCATTTTTCTAGGGGCATTCCATGAGTCGATGCATGGAAACAACACCTTTAGAGCGCGCACTCCAGACTCTTGCTTTCCGCTGCTATGCCCCGTCGGCATAATGGCCCTGAATTTCATTTACCGAAATTCTCGACAATAAAGAATCTTGAGCAGGAGACGAATCGATGAAGTTGAAGCATTTGACGATGGCTGCCGTGGCCACGCTCACGGTGTCCGGGGCCGCGTTTGCACAGCAAGCCGGCGATAACGTTGTCAACCTTGGCTGGTTCCACCTCTCGCCCCAGGTTTCCAGCGATCCGCTGCACGTGACCGGATCGAACGTTCCGGGTCTGGCCGCAGCAGTGAACAGCCGACTGGGCAATACGGGTGCTCAAGTCGACGACGCCGACACCGCGGGCCTCACGTTTGCCCACTTCTTTACCGACAACATCGCCGTGGAAGCCGTCACCGGCTTCGCGCCGAAGTTCCGCCTCTACGGACAGGGCAACCTCGCGCTGCCAGGTGGCGGTTCGCTGGCATCGGCCAAGCAGTGGAGCCCTGCCTTGTTGCTGAAGTATTACTTCGGACAAGCAAACGACACATGGCGTCCCTTCGTCGGCCTCGGCGTCAGCTACTTCTGGTACACGAACATTGAACTGACACCGGGCTTCCAATCGCTGGCCAGCAATGCATTGACGGGCGGCCCAGGCGGCAACACAACGGCCAAGCTGACCAATTCGTGGGCGCCGGTGTTCAATGCGGGTATCAACTACAACATGGACAAGCACTGGACGCTCGCATTCTCCGTGTCGTACATCCCGGTCAGCACCACGGCCAAGCTGACGACCACCCGCGGTCCGATCACTACGACCAGCGAAGCCAAGGTCAAGCTGAACCCGGTGGTCACGTTCCTGTCGCTCGGTTACCGCTTCTAAGTTCCGCGCCAAGCCAGCGTTCCGGCTCGCGCCGGCGCTTGCATTCGGTCTGTCTCGGCGCAACGAAATCGATTCAAGCTGTTCAGAAAACGCCGCCCCGTGCGGCGTTTTCGCATTTCCGGCCTCGATGTCAGCCCCGTCTTACACGATCTTCAGCCAACGCGACGCAACTTTCTTCGTTTCCCGCAAGTCTCTGAAGGTGTACGCACGCGAACGGTCGCGCCATAATGGCCGTTCGCCTCAGGGTTCCACCGGCGTCGTCGTTCTCCGACTCTGACGGACGCCGCATTTCAATACCACCTCTTGGGAGTCTGAAAATGGGAATTGCCTCGAAAGCGGAAACGGTACTCAACAGCAGCCTCGACGATGCGCGCTTTGCCGGCCGACGTACCGTACGCGCAGCACGTCTGGCGAGTCAGGACGTCTCGTCACGCGTGCGCGATCTACTCGACGATCTGGACCACGCGCTGTCCAACGCGAAGTCGGCATCGGATGTTGAGGCTCTGCGCGCCGAGATCGGCGACAAGCTTCGTGAAGCGCGCAGCGAGTTTGGCGATGCCCGCGCCAACCTGCGCCGTCGCGCCAACGAGGTCTGGGAAGAAGCCGACGGTTATGTCCACGAGCGCCCATGGCAGACCGTTGGCACGGTAGCGGCTGTGGCGCTCGTGCTCGGATTCATTGCCGGACGCAGCTAACTCACTTGCCGGCGGTGCCGTTGTGCACCTGCAGACATGTGACGTGACGCGTCGGGACACCGGCCCTCATCGTCACACGCGAGGTGGCAATAGCGAAACAGCCGGCGAAAGCCGGCTGTTTCGCATCGTCTCCCAAGGCAAGCGTCAGAGCGTCGGCTCGATGGTAAAGAGACGGCTGTATTCCTTGATTGCGTAGCGATCCGTCATCCCGGCAATGTAGTGCGCGATCCAGCGTGGCTGATCCGCGGCGTGCTCGGTGCGGTAGTTGGGTGGCAGCAAGCGGGGATCGGCAAGAAACGCGTTGAACAACTCCTGAACGATGCGCTGCGCTTTCGCCGCCATGCGCATCACCAGATAGTGCCGGTATAGATTCTCGAACAGAAACCGCTTGAGTCGCCCGGCCTGCTCGCGCATCTCGCCGCTAAAGGCCACCAACGGTCCCGCGCCACGCACATCGTCAATGGAGAACGGCGAAGCGTCGGCCACGCGTTGACGCGTGGTCGTGATCAGGTCGACGATCAGCGCATTGATAATCCGCCGCGTCGTTTCGTGCACCAGCCGCCGGCCGGAAATTTCCGGCCATGCAAGCCGCGCCTCGGCGCAATAGCGTTTCCAGAGCGGCACGTCGTCGAGTTGATCGAGCGACAACAAGCCGGAGCGCAAACCATCGTCGATATCGTGATTGTTGTAAGCGATCTCGTCCGCAAGATTGGCGATCTGCGCTTCCATCCCAGGCTGCCGCCCCTTCAGAAATCGCTCGCCAAGCTCACCCAGCCCTCTCGCATTCGCGCGCGAACAGTGCTTGAGAATGCCCTCGCGCGTCTCGAAACAAAGGTTCAACCCGTCGAAGCCGCCGTAATGCTCTTCGAGTTCGTCGACAACGACAAGGCTCTGCAGATTGTGCTCGAAGCCGCCGTAGTCTTGCATGCAGGCGTTGAGTGCGTCCTGCCCGGCGTGACCGAAGGGCGTGTGACCGAGGTCGTGCGCCAGTGCGATCGCCTCGACGAGATCCTCGCTGACGCGCAGATTTCGCGCGATCGACCGGCCGATCTGCGCCACTTCCAGACTGTGTGTCAGGCGCGTGCGGAACAGGTCGCCCTCGTGATTCACGAACACTTGCGTCTTGTATTCGAGCCGGCGGAACGCCGTCGAATGAATGATGCGGTCGCGGTCGCGTTGAAATTCGGTCCGCGTCGTAGGCGCAGGTTCCGCAAACCGCCGTCCGCGTGACGCGCTCGAGCGCGCCGCGTAGGAGGCAAGCGACGCTTCGTAATCAATCATCGCCAGCCCTCCTTTCCTAGATGTTGGCGCGCAATGTCGCGCGAAGCTCGGCCTCGGGAACGCCCGTCATGAACGCCTGCCCCAGCCGATTGAGTAGTACGAAGCGGATGTCCCCGCCTTCCGCCTTCTTGTCGACGCGCATCAGATCGATGTAGCGATCCTCTCCCAGATCCGGCCCCGTGACCGGCAGCTTGGCCGCCACGATCAGCGCCTTGATTCGCGGGACAAACGCCGCGTCGATAAAGCCCAGACGCGCCGACAGATCGGACGCCATGACCATGCCGCACCCGACCGCCTCGCCATGCAGCCATTCGCCATACCCGAGTCCCGCTTCAATGGCATGGCCAAACGTATGACCGAAATTCAGCGTGGCACGCAGGCCTTGTTCGCGTTCGTCGCTGGCGACGACCTGCGCCTTGATCTCGCACGAGCGCTGCACGGCGTAGGTAAGTGCCGCCGTATCGCGGGCATTCAACGCTTCGATATTCGCTTCGATCCAGTCGAAGTACTGTTCATCGGCGATCGCGCCATGTTTGATCACTTCCGCCAGACCGGCGGCCAGCTCGCGATCCGGCAACGTGGACAAGGTGCCGATGTCGGCCAGCACGGCGCTCGGCTGCCAGAACGCTCCGATCATATTCTTGCCGAGTGGGTGGTTGATCCCCGTTTTGCCGCCGACCGACGAATCCACTTGCGCAAGCAGTGTGGTTGGCACCTGCACGAACGGGACACCGCGCATGTAGCAGGCCGCGGCAAACCCGGTCATGTCGCCGACGACGCCGCCGCCCAGTGCGATCAATGTCGCCTTGCGGTCCGCCTGAGCGCCAAGCAGTTCGTCGAAAATCAGGTTGAGCGTTTGCCAGTTCTTGTGCGCCTCGCCGTCGGGCAGCACAGCGGTGACCACACGCTTTCCGAGCCGTTGGAGCGTTGCCGCGACGCGCTCGGCGTAAAGCGGGGCGACGGTCGTGTTCGTCACGATCACGGCGTGCGTGCCGCGCACGTGCGGCGCGAACAAGGCCTCCTGCGTGAGCAGATCGGTGCCGATGTGAATCGGATAGGCGCGCTCGCCCAGATCGAGTTTGAGGGTCTTCATGCCGCTTGTTGTCATGGTCAGCGATATCGGCGCTATCAGCGAGGAAAGGTGTCGGGCGCAGGCGATACGGACGTTGTCTGCGATGCGTCATCGCGGTCGGTATGCGCCAGCTTCGCGTCGCCCCCGGCCGGCCGAGGGGCTTCACCGTCACCGTGCGCACCGTCCGGCTCGTCGCCATGCACGCTGTCATGCACGCTGTCATGCCGATCGTCAGGCGAATCGGATGGCAGACCGGCGCTGCTGGGAACGATTCCCGCGACCTCCAGTTGCATCAACACCATGTTGACGAGCGCATTCACGCTCGGCCGCCCCGTTTCGATGACGAAGGTAGCGCACTCGCGATATAGCGCGTCGCGCTCTTTGAACAGCTGCTCGAGACGCGCGCGTGGATCGGCCGTTTGCAGCAACGGGCGGTTCTTGTCACGACGTGTGCGCAGCCAGAGGTCATGCGGGTTGGCGCGCAAATAGACCACCGTGCCGCGCGACTTGATGTGTTCGCGATTTTCCGCGCGCAGCACAGCGCCCCCGCCGGTGGCGAGTACGATTCCGCTGCGTTGGGTGAGTTCGTCGATGGTCTGGGCTTCGCGCTGACGGAAGCCGTCCTCGCCTTCGTGCTCGAAGATGATCGGAATGCGCACACCCGTGCGCGCTTCAATCTCATGGTCGGAGTCATAGAACTGTCGCCCAAGACGTCGCGCCACTGCGCGCCCAACCGTGGTCTTGCCCGCCCCCATCAGTCCGACAAGTATTACGTTTTCCAGCATAAATCGCTGATATTTGGGTTCCAGCCCCCGATGATACCGGGATATGCGTCGGGCGTGCGGAACGCGTCAACTCGGAGCGCACTCCGGTGAGCCGGGGATGACCGGACGGCAGGTCGTTTTTCGAGGGCTCGGGCGAGGCGCCTGAGGAGGCCCCCTTATCCTCGGCCTCGCCGCCCTTCCGGCCCTCGGGCACCACACTGGGCGTCAGAAACACCAGCAGCTCCGTACGGCGGTCTTCGTTGGCGCGGTTGCGAAACAGCGCGCCCAGCAACGGCACATCGCTCAACCACGGCACGCCGGCTCGACTGTCGCGCCGTTCTTCCTGGTAGATCCCGCCGATGGCCACCGTCCCTCCGTCCTCGACCTGCACCTGCGTCTTGACATGTCGGGTATCCACGGCGAATCCCTGTGCCACCGCCTGCCCGACACTGTCCTTGCGCACGTCGACATCCAGAATCACCTGACCGTCCGGGGTAATGAGCGGTGTCACTTCGAGCCTCAACGTCGCCTTTCGGAATTGGATCGACGTTGCATTGCGGCGGCCACTTTGCGTCTGGTAAGGCAGCTCCGTGCCCTGTTCAATGAGTGCCTGAACCTTGTCTGCCGTGACCACGCGAGGCCGGGAGACGACGCGACCGCGCCCACTTGTCTCCAATGCCGAGAGTTCCAGTTGCAGGAAGCGCGTGGCGGAGCGGCCAAAAAGCGTGATCGCCAAGCTCGGCGGCACCACGCCGGCCAGCGCCGCCGCAGGCAAGCCAATGTCGAGCACACTACCCGATGGCGTTCCACCTCCGTTATTCGTGCCCCCGACACCCCGCGAACCCTCCGCGGCCTGCCGCTCGCCGGGCTTTTGCTGGCCTTCGCCGCGACCGTGGTGTCCCGTGAGCCTGACACCGAGCGACTCGCTGAAGCGGTCGTCGGCCTCGACAATGCGAGCCTCGATCAGCACCTGACGGACCGGAACGTCGATTCGTGCGATGAATTTAGCCAGCGCATCGAGCTTTTCCGGCAAATCGGTCACGAACAATTGGTTCGTGCGCGGATCGGCAATCAGGCTGCCTCGCACGGACAACAATCGTTGCCCCTTGCGGTCCTTCTCGCCCATGATGATCTCCCGCAGCGCCAACGCACGCGGGTAGTTCAGCGTGAAGCGACGGCTGGCCAGCGGCAGCAACGCCTCGCGCTTGGCGGCCGCTTCGAGTTGCGTCTGCTCGTCCGCCAGCAGATCGGCACGCGGGGCAATCCAGTCGACGCCGCTCAACGATTGAACGCCGAGACCAGCACTCCGGACCATGACGTCAAACGCCACGGCCGCCGAGACGCGCTGCACTTCCATGTCGAGACGCCCGACGACGCGCTCGCCAATCACCACGCTGCGCCCGGTCAGACGGGCGAACGCCCGTAGCGCATCGGCGGCCTCCACGCCATGAAGCGTTACGTCGACGCTCAACGTGTCGGAGTCTTCCGCCGCCGGCCCCTGTCGCGGCGGACCTTCGCTCCAGGTCGCCGCCAATCCGGCAGCCGACGTCCGGTGAAGCACGACCCGACGCGATCCCGCACGCATCGACCCGACAGGCGTGCCGTCGTCGACCGGCGACTGCGGGCCGGAGGCCGCCATCGTCACGGCGTCCTGTCCTGAGCGGCGCGTCAGTGGCGTACGAAACACGTCGATCGTGTCCGCCGGCATCTGCCAAGGAGGGGCCGGCGGCGGTAACGCCGGCAAGGACCGCCCAGCGGGCATACCGGGGAGGTCTGCGGGACGTCGCCACGCGTAGGCGGCCACCATGACCGTGCCCCCCGCCTCGGCCTCCGCCACTGCCGTCGCACCGGAAGTTCCCAACGCTGGGCCCTGAAGCGACAGGTGCTCGATCGATAGATGCCGAGGCATCCGGTCGACCTCGGCGAGCCAATCGAGCAGATTCGCGACGCGCCCCCCGACACGCATTTCGGCACGCTCGATTTCGAGGTCTCCGCTCAACGCGGCGGGCCCCGGCCGCGCTGCCTCCAGCGTCAGGCCCGAACGTGCAGCAAGGCGCTCGAGATCGGCACGCCACGCCGAGCGCGTGTCGTCAGCGAGGTCCGGTAGCGAGGATGCCGCCGGGTGCTGTGCCGACGCGCCCGCGCCTTCGCTCGTCTCAGCTACCGCGTCCCCCACGATCTGTGCAGCGAGCGGAAGCCGGCGATGCCACGCCATCGTCTCGGCCTCGGCGTCACGCAGCGTTGCCATCAACGCAGGTAAGCGACGCGCGGCGTCGTTCGCCCGATCCCACCTCTGCTGCTCGGCGTCAAGATCCCTCAGCAAGGTTGCCCTTACGGGCAGGCCGACCAGCCACCAGACCGACCACGCCATCAGCAGCCCCACCAGCCAGGCAATGATGGCCAGCCCCCAGCGCACCGACGGCGCCCACTCGGCCGGCGAGACCGACGTCCACGCCGTCCATCGCGCACGCCAGCGGTCTGTTACATCACGAAAAATGTCGCGGACATCATCCGGCGGAGGGCGTTCACCGTACATCGGGCACCTCCTCACTCGGCAGCCCATCGACCTCCGCGTTGACCGAAAGCGCAACGGGCCTCGGTGCGCGCTTGAGTTCGATACGCAATGTGAAGCGGCGAAGGGTCGGCACGGAAGCCTGAGTCGCTGCGCCGGCCCACTGACGCCTGACGGTCTCCGGGACCACGCTCGATTCGACTTCCGCGACTTTGCGCACCCATGGCAGCGTTCTCAATCGCTTCTGCGTTTCGCGCACTCGTGATTGCGTCGTTGCATAGCCTTCGACGCGCGCTTGATCCTCGCCGATTTTTACGGATGTCAATCGCACGCCGTCGGCGCACGCGCGCATGATGTCCAGCAATCGGTTTGCGACGGGCTGCCGACGCTCGATCAACGCCGCAGCCGCCCGGCGATGGGCATCCATGGCCGCCAACGCGCGCCCGGCCGTCTCGAACGCAGTGATCTGCCCGCCGAGTTTCTCGCTTGCCGCACGTAGCGCCGTCGTTTGCGCCTGCGTTTGCTGGCGCAGGGAGATGTCGCGAGCCATCGGCGCGAGCGATGCGAGCCCACCACACGCGGCCACGCACATCCATATGCGCCATTGCCGCCCAAACTCGCGCTGCCGGCGCTGGGCGAGCGTGGGGAGGAAATCGAGTGGAGGAAATTGCACCTTCATTCGCATGTCACGCCCCTCATCGACATGGCACGCAACGCCAGTCCGCACGGCACGGCAAGCGCAGTCCGCTGCGCGAAAGTCTGGCGTCGTGGCCCGGACGGACGCGACGATTCGAATCGTCTCAGCGGATCGAATGGCCGCACAGGGATACCGCAGGCCGCGCCGAGCGCGTCGCAGATCGCCACGAGTTCCCCAGGACTCGCGCCTTGCGTCGCGATATGCATGACGCCTACGGCGACGGGCAGCTTGCCCGACAACTCGCGCACCACGCTTGCCAACGCGTCCGGATGGCCACCGATACCGTCGAAACGTTCTCTGACGTCAGCCACGCAAGTGTGTCCATCGAAGACCGATAAATCGAGGTGATGCGCGTCGATTTGCAGCAACCCCATCGGTGCGTGCGGCGACGCCTGCGCGATGGCTTCTCCACCGACCGGCCATGCCCACCGGAAAGCCCGCCGCCCGGCCTCGTGCGCCGCATCGGTCGCGTGCACCCGAAGTCCCGACATTTCGAGCACCGCGACGCGGCTATCGACCAATTCCGCCTCACAGGCGTACAAACGCAGCCGATAGTTGCCCGGGTCGGCCCACGTCACGCCCACGCGATGGCGCAAGGCGGGATCGCCGTCACCGGGCAGCAGCAAGGCGGCACGGCGCTCGCACCACGCTCGCAACGCACGCGGTGGCAAATCCTCCGGACACTCGACGACCTGCGTTTTCAGTCCGTGGGCGGGCAGTGCCAGTACGAGGGTGTCGTCGCGCAGATCCTGCGCATGGATGCCGAGTCGCTCCAACAGCTCCTCCAGCCGACGCGCGGCGGCCTCCGGTTTGACGATCGATGCGCCGCGCAATATGTCGTCCTCGAGCACGGCAGTCCCGCAGGCGTCCAGACGCAACTGCGCGGGTCCGGCCACCCGGGTCAGGCGAACGAAATGCATGCCGCCGGCGTCGAAATGAATACCGCAACCGCCGCCCCCGGCACGCGGCAACGCCGCCGCCATTTGGCTGCCCATGTGGCGCACACCGCGCAGAACTGCTTCGATCATGACATCCTCCCGTTTCTCACCCAGTCGATGTCATCGATGCTATCCAGCGCGACGCAGCAGCCCAATCGGACCAGTCTGAATCCTCACGGCCGCCGGGCAAACGCGACGCGGTTTAGGAATCCGCGCCGGTACTTTCTCGTCCCACTCCTATACCCCATAGGCCAGAACTCCGATTTCGGGGGCCTGCGGCGAGAGGCGTCGAGTCGTTCGTTATAATCGGTTCATTGATTTTTCCGGTTCCCCCATGGCAAGCACACCCCAAACCGAGACACCCCGCGACAAGCGCCCACCCAAGCCGCGCCGCTCTCTCTGGCTGCGCATTACGCTGTGGTTCGCTGGCCTGTTCGCCGCGGTGGTCGTCTGTGGCGCGCTGCTCGCGGGGTACATCCTGGTGGTGATGACGCCGCAATTGCCGTCGCTCGACACGATCGTCGACTACCGGCCGAAGATTCCGCTGCGCATCTATACCGCCGACGACATCCAGATCGGCGAGTTCGGTGAGGAGCGCCGTAATCTGGTGCGCTTCTCCGATATTCCCGACGTGATGAAGAAGGCCGTCCTCGCCATCGAGGACGACCGCTTCTATCAGCACGGCGGGGTCGACTTCATCGGCATCTTCCGCGCGGGCGTCGCCAACTTCGCGCGTGGCGGATCCGCGCAAGGCGCCAGCACGATCACGATGCAAGTCGCGCGCAACTTCTTCCTCTCAAGCGAAAAGACCTACACGCGCAAGATCTACGAAGCGCTTCTCGCCTACAAGATCGAGTCGCGCCTCACGAAGGATCAGATTCTCGAGCTGTATATGAATCAGATCTATCTCGGCGAACGCGCCTATGGGTTCGCCAGCGCTGCGCGGGTTTATTTCGGCAAGGATCTGAAGGACATCACGCTCGCCGAGGCCGCCATGCTCGCCGGCCTGCCCAAGGCCCCTTCGGCCTATAACCCGATCGTCAATTACAAGCGCGCCCGCATCCGCCAGGAGTACATCCTCAAGCGAATGTACGACCTTGGGTACGTCTCGAAGTCCGAGTACGACCAGGCCATCGCGCAGGAACTGGTGGTACGCGGGCTGGGCAGCGAGTTCAGCGTTCATGCCGGGTACGTGGCCGAAATGGTTCGCCAGCTGCTCTACGCGCAGTTCAAGGACGAGATCTACACGCGCGGCTTGAACGTCTACACAACGATCAATTCGGCCGATCAGGAAGCTGCCTACGAAGCGCTGCGCGCCGGCGTCATGGCCTACGAGTTACGTCATGGCTATCGCGGACCCGAAGCCAATATCGACCTTCCAAACGACCAGGACGAGCGCGAACAACTGATCGACGACACGCTGGTCGAGCATCCGGACAGCGGCGATATGGTCGCCGCCGTCGTGCTCTCGTCATCGCCGCAGCAGGTCAAAGCCGTGCTCCTGAACGGTGACGACGTGACCGTGACCGGCGAGGGCCTGCGCTTCGCGGCAGCGGGATTGAGCGCGAAGGCCCAGCCGAAGCAGAAGATTCGCCCGGGCTCGGTGATCCGTGTGACGCAGGATGCGAAGCACAACTGGCGGATTGTGCAGATGCCGGACATCGAAGCGGCATTCGTGTCGCTCGACCCGCAGAACGGCGCGATTCGCTCGCTCGTCGGCGGCTTCGACTTCAGCCGAAACAAGTTCAACCACGTCACGCAAGCCTGGCGTCAGCCGGGCTCCAGTTTCAAGCCGTTCATTTACTCGGCGGCGCTCGAAAAGGGCTTCGCACCGGCAACGATCATCAACGACGCACCGTTGTACTTCTCGGCGGCGCAGACAGGCGGGCAGCCGTGGGAGCCGAAGAACTACGGAGGCGGCTTCGATGGGCCGATGCCGATGCGCGTCGCGCTGATGCGCTCGCGCAACCTCGTGTCGATTCGTATCCTGCAGAGCATTACCCCAGGCTACGCGCAAAAATTCATTGGACGCTTCGGCTTCGAGGCGGACAAGCATCCGGCCTATCTGCCGATGGCGCTGGGCGCGGGGATGGTCACGCCACTGCAAATGGCGAGCGCCTACGCCGTGTTTGCCAATGGCGGCTTCCGCGTGAATCCGTTCATCGTGGCGCGCATCACCGATTCGAAGGGCAACGTGATCATGGAGGAAAAGCCGTCCACTGCGGGCGACGAATCGATCCGGGCCATTTCGGCGCGCAACGCTTTCATTATGGATTCGATGTTGCACGACGTTGCGACGCGCGGCACGGCCGCCAAGACCAATGTGCTCAAACGCAGTGATCTGGCAGGCAAGACGGGAACGACAAACGACTCGCACGACGCCTGGTTTGCCGGCTTTCAGTCGCAGTTGGTTGGCGTTGCCTGGATCGGCTTCGATCAGCCACGTAATCTGGGGGACCGCGAAACCGGGGGCGGTCTGGCGCTGCCGATCTGGATCGACTACATGGCCAAAGCCTTGCGTGGCGTGCCGGAGTCGACACGTGCAGTACCACCGGGGATCATTCAGGCGAATGGCGATTACTACTTCGACGACTATCCACCCGGACGCGCGGTGAGTACCGTCGGCCTGAGCGCCGATACCGTGCCGGACGGCTCGGCGGGTTTGGGGCCGTCGGCGGGACCGCTGCCCGGTCATATGCCCGCCCAGCCGAGTCCCGCGCCGGTGGACCGTCAGGAGCGTCAGCGCATCCTGGACATGTTCAACAACAAGCCCTGAAGGGTGAATGGGCGGCGGCGCGGCAATCTCCCCGACCGCCGGGTCCGCACGGCGGCCTCGATTTCGGTGCGCCCGCCGCGCTGCGGTTTCGCTGTCAGTCGGCCTGCAACGTTACCGTTTCGCCCGCCTGTTGTGACGCGAAGCGCGACAGGGCCTCAAACAGTTCGGTGCCGTCGCGCGTATCGCGCCATTCGTCGCCCTTGAGACGGTAGTGGTAGCCGCCCGAACGCGCGGCCACCCAGATTTCGCTCATCGGCGTTTGCAGGTTGACGATGATCTTGCTGCCGTCTTCGAATTCGAGCGTCAGGACGTTGCCCGTTCGTTCGCAATCGATATCTACGTCGCTGTCCTCGACAGTCGCCTCGACCTGCGCCAACACAGCTTCGGCCAGCGCCAGGAATTCACTTTCCGTCATGCTAAACTCCACGGTTTGCGTCATCGTTTGCATGCCGCACCACGCGGCGATACCCCCATGACTGCACCTATTCGAACCTGCGCGATTGTAGCGTCGATTGCCCTGTTGAGCGTATTGGCCGGTTGCGGTCAGGCCGGGCCGTTGTACATTCCCGCCCGCCCGGTGAAACCGACGCCGCCGCCGGGGGCCCCGCTGCCCCCGCCACCGCTCGTGCCCGAGCCACAGCGAGGCCCGTCGGTGGACGTGCCGCCGGCCGCGTCGCTTCCGGCGGCGAAGCCGGAATAAGCCACGACAATGCGGAACAGGCCGAATTCAGCCGGCCGGAAGCCATCCGCCTCCGCGGCGTGCCCTAGTTGATTACCGAGTTTTCGCGATGTCCGACGCCATCTTTTCCTACCGCAACGACGTACTCCATGCCGAGGGCGTTGCACTGCCGGCCCTCGCCGAGCGTTTCGGCACGCCGCTGTACGTCTATTCGAAAGCGGCTCTGACAAGCGCCTATCAGGCGTATGCCAAGGCTTGCGAAGGCCGCAACGCCGCCGTGCACTACGCGGCCAAGGCGAACTCGAACCTCGCCGTGCTAGGCGTGTTCGCCAAGCTCGGTGCAGGTTTCGATATCGTGTCCGCCGGTGAACTCGCTCGCGTGATCGCGGCGGGCGGCGATCCGAAGCGCGCCGTGTTCTCGGGTGTCGGCAAGCACGCCGACGAAATGCGCTACGCGTTGGAAAAGAACGTTTTCTGCTTCAACGTCGAATCGCGTCCCGAGCTGGACAGACTCAATGACGTGGCCGGGCAAGCGGGCAAGCGCGCTCGCGTTTCGCTGCGCGTGAACCCGAACGTCGACGCCAAGACGCATCCGTACATTTCCACCGGCCTGCGCGGCAACAAGTTCGGTGTGGCCTACGAAGAAGCCTTCGACGCCTATCGCGCCGCCGCCGCCATGCCGAACCTCGAAGTCGTCGGCATCGACTGCCATATCGGCTCGCAGATCACGGAGATTTCGCCGTATCTCGACGCCACCGACAAGGTGCTCGATCTGGTCGAAAAGCTCGAAGCGGCGGGCATCTCGCTGCATCACATCGACGTGGGCGGCGGCCTGGGCATCACTTATACGGACGAAACGCCACCCGACATCACCGCGTTCGCCACCACGCTGCTCGATCACATCGCCAAGCGCGGCCACGGGCACCGTCAAGTGCTGTTCGAGCCGGGCCGCTCGCTCGTCGGCAACGCCGGTGTCCTGCTTACTCGCGTGGAGTTCCTCAAGCACGGTGAGACGAAGAATTTCGCCATCGTCGATGCGGCGATGAACGATCTGGCGCGTCCGGCGATGTATGAGGCCTATCACGGCATCGATCCGGTCGAGCGACGTGCCGTCGACGGCGTGATTTACGACGTCGTGGGTCCCGTGTGCGAAAGCGGCGACTGGCTGGGGCATGACCGCGCCTTGGCGATTGCACCCGGCGATCTACTCGCCATTCGCTCGGCAGGCGCCTACGGCTTCACGATGAGTTCCAACTACAATACGCGCCCGCGCGCCGCTGAAGTCATGGTCGACGGCAACGAAGCCTACCTCGTTCGCGAACGTGAGACGGTCGAATCGCTCTTCGCGGGCGAACGACTGCTGCCCGACCACGCCTGAGCCCGCCGCCTGCGAAGCGCCCACAGCACACGGGCGCCGAGCAGGCTCGCGACCACGATCGCGTAGACCGCCGGCTGGGCCAGATCGTTCTTGCCCGCTTTCATCCACCAGTAGTGCAGGATCGCCAGCACGGCAATCGCATAGATCAGGCGATGCAACCGCTGCCAGCGCCGCCCGCCCATGCGCCGGACCACCGCGTGCGGCGACGTGAGCGCCAACGTCACCATCAGCACGAACGCAGCAAATCCGACGGTAATGAAGGGGCGCTTGCCCGACACGTCGCGCACGATGCTCGCCCAAGCGAACCACTGATCCAGCCACACATACGTCGCGAAATGCAGTGTGCCGTAGAAGCACGCAAACAACCCAAGCATGCGGCGAAGTCGCAATAGCCACGGCAGCCCCGACAGGCGGCGCATCGGCGTGATCGCGAGCGTGATGCACAGCATGACCAGCGTCCAGGTGCCTGTCGATCGGGTGATGAACTCGACCGGATTGGCCCCCAGGCGGTCCGTCATGCCATACGCGACAAGTCGCAGCCACGGCGACAGCGCGAGCACGAACACAGCGACTTTCACCCACGACAACCACCGTTGCTGCCGAGGCGCGTGACGGCCGGCCTCCCGCGCCTGCGCGGCAACGCCGGAATCCTCACCCGGATTACGTGACGTTATCGACATATCGGCAAATCGACGCGGCGCGTCCGTTCAAAAGAATTTTCGCAGATCCATGCCCTGGTACAGGCTGGCCACCTGATCGCCGTAACCATTGAACATCAGCGTCTTGCGCTTGGGCGTGAAAATACCGCCCTCGCCAATGCGACGCTCGGTCGCCTGACTCCAGCGCGGATGATCGACGGTGGGATTCACGTTCGAGTAGAAGCCATACTCGTCCGGCGCCGCGCGATTCCAGCTCGTGAGTGGCATTTTCTCGACGAAACGAATCGCGACGATCGATTTGGCGCTCTTGAACCCATACTTCCATGGCACCACCATGCGCACCGGCGCGCCATTCTGGTTGGGCAGCACCTCCCCATACAATCCGAAAGTCAGCAGTGACAGCGGATGCATCGCTTCGTCCATCCGCAGTCCCTCCACATACGGCCAACTCAACACCGGATACGACAGCCCCGGCATCTGCTTCGGATCGGCAAGCGTCACAAATTCCACATACCTCGCGTTGCCCGTCGGCTGCACTCGGCGGATGAGTTCGGACAGCGAGTAGCCGACCCAGGGGATCACCATCGACCACCCCTCCACGCAGCGGTGGCGATAGACACGCTCCTCGAGCGGCGCGAGCTTGAGCAGCGCATCGATGTCGAAGACCTTCGGCTGCCGGACCTCACCCTCGATCGCGACCTGCCACGGGTGCGGCTTGAGCGTGCTGGCGCGGCGCGACGGATCGGACTTGTCGGTGCCGAACTCGTAGAAGTTGTTGTAGGTGGTGACGTCGTTGATATCGGTCGTCTTGTCGGTGATGACGTAACGCGCGTTGCGCGCTGCCGTCAGTTTCGCCAGTCCGACGCCAGGACTGTCAGCCGCGAAGGCCGAGCGCTGCGGCAGCACGCCGAGGGCAGCGCCGCCCAACCCCGTCAACCCGGCACCCGACGCGCGCAGAAAGCGCCGGCGCGCGGTCACAACCTCGCGAGGCGTAATGTCGCTCGCCGGAATATCCGCCCCGCGCAGCCGCGACTGATCTTGACTCATGATGCCCCCTCGTGCCTGGCCTTTCCGGCACCGTTGCCGATTCCGTAAATTTGCGGACTCACCTGCCCATGTCAACTTTGAGACTGGCACCGGGACGGCGTCGTTCCCTCCCTCCCGGTGCGCAAAATCTTACGGCATGACGAAAAAAGCCGCCGGCACCCGCGTGCGGCGGCTTTGGAGTCGCGCCCGACGCGACGACACACGTCAGAGTTGACCGTAGCTGTGCAGCCCCGAGAGGAACATGTTCACGCCGAGGAATGCGAAGGTCGTGATCAACAGGCCGGTCAACGACCACCAGGCCGCCACCACACCCCGCAATCCCTTCATCAGCCGCATGTGCAGCCACGCCGCGTAGTTCAGCCACACGATCAGCGCCCAGGTCTCCTTCGGATCCCAGCTCCAGTAACCGCCCCATGCGTCGGCCGCCCACAGCGCGCCGAGAATCGTGGCGATCGTGAAGAACGCGAAACCGACGGCAATCGCCTTGTACATCAGGTCGTCGAGCAGTTCGAGCGACGGCAGGCGCGACGAGAAGAATCCGCTGTCGAGCGGCTTGCCGGCCAGGGCCAGACGCTTGTTTTCGCTCGACTTGAGCAGATACGCCACCGAGACCATCGCCGCAAGCGAGAACGTGCCGTAACCGATGAAATTCGCGGGCACGTGGATCTTCATCCACCAGCTCTGCAACGCCGGCACCAGCGGCTGGATCTCATAGGCACTACGCGCCACGCTGTACCAGAGATTGAAACCGACCGCCGCGCTGATCACGAGCAGCACGAACGGCCCAAGCGCGCGCGTCTCGTAGTGATGTTCGTAGTAAAGGTAGAACAGCGCCGTGATCATGCAGAAGAGCACGAACACTTCGTACAGGTTCGAAATCGGGATATGGCCGACGTCGGCGCCCACGAGATACGATTCGTACCAACGCACCATCATGCCGGTGAAGCCAAGCAGTACGGCGGCCCAGCACAGCGTCGAGCCGACGCTCGCACCGAACGGCGAGCGTGCGACCAAGCCGCCCCAGTAGAAGCTCGTCGCCAGGAAGAACAGCGCACTCATCCACAGGATGGCCGACTGACTCGAAAGGAAATACTTGAGCAGGAAGGCCTGATCGGCGCGCGCCAGATCATGGTGATACAACCCGATGCCCGAAAGGGCGAGAATCGCGATTCCGGCCATCAGCCACCGCACGGACCGCCAGTGCCAGCCCAACAGCGCGAAAGCCGGCACGCAGAGCACCAGAATCGTGTGCTCGTAGTAATCCATGTAATGGCCGTAGCGATTCAGAGCAAAGCCCGCCCCGATCGCCAGCGCCAGCGCGAACAGCCAGTCGCCAACGCTGCGGCGGCGCAGCCACGAGACTTCCGAATAGTTTTGCGATAACTCCATCTGTCTCACCCTTATCGTTTTGTGACGATCTCGTCGATCTCCGCCTTCGTACGGGCGAATTCCTTTTCGAAATCCAGTGTGCGGCGCGTGGTCGACACCGCCATCAATACCGAACTGCCGCCGTCCGGCGTGTCTTTCAACCACAACCACAGACGCCGCTCGCGCACGTAAAACATCGAGAAGATGCCGAGTACCAGCAGCAAGCTGCCAAGATACACGATCTTCTTACCCGGCGAGCGCGTGAGCTGGAAGACGCTCGCCTGAATCTGATCGAACGAATCGAGCTGCAGGAAAACCGGGGCGTCGTACAGAAAATTGTCGGACAGTGCATTGGTCGCCGTATGCACGAAACGCTCGTTTTCGGGCGTGGGCGTCATGGCCGGCTGCCCGGCCTGTTCTCGCGCGACCTGCCACAGTTGCCAGACGGTACCGTCGAGAATACGACGGAACATGTCGGCCGCGCTCGATTGCTGATCCTGAGGAACCTTCTCGTTGACGAACTCCGCAATCGCCTGCAGGCCGCCCTTCGTCTGGCTGGTTTTGCTTGCTGGAATCGCGCCGGCAAACAGATCCAACTCGCGTTTGGCGCTTTCCTGCAGCTGTGTTCGCAATGCCGCCGACGTTTGCGACGGCAGTGATTGAGCAGCAAACCGCCGGGCAGCTTCGGCCCGGGCCCCATCGTCCTGAAGCGCGGCGCGCAGCAGCATCCACTGCTTGACGGAGCCGTCAGCGTCCGCCGGGATGCGCAGATACTGGAACGGGCCGTCTGGCGTGTCGCGCACGCCGGTCATGAAGACCCGCTCGCCATCGTCCACCAGAATCGGCAGCATATAGTTGCGGTACTCCTTCGCCTGCCCGCTGCGGTCGCGCACCTTGTACTGTACCGACGGCCCGACGTTGCGCAGATCCTTGCCCACATCGGGGCGAGCCCCCGAGCCCAGTCGCGCGTTCAGATCGTCGCGCAATGTTTTGCGCGCCACGCCGCGCACGTCGCGCTCGCCGGCGCCATTGCTGATGTTCTCGACGTTGATCGCGCGGAAATCGCTGAACTCGACGGTGTATTCATCCTGACCCGCGACGCCGCTGCGCAGTTGCGTCGAACCGCCCACGTTCCCCGAAAATGCGAACGTCCGGTCGGACACGCCGTGCATGGGATACCCGGTCAATTTCAGCTTGCTGCCACCGTCCTCGAAGCTCGACTGGTAGATCGCGACGCCCTTGTAGATGAACGGCTCGTTGACCTTCACCGTCGCGTTCATCGACTTGCCGGTCTCCGGGTCGGTGACCACGATATCGCTCGCGAACAACTTAGGCATGCCGGTCGAGTAGTAATCGACGTGAAATTTCTTCAGTTCGACAGAGAATGGCAGGTCCTGCACGACCGAGCCGTCCTGGAAATTCAGAATCGCCGTGTTCGATTTGCCACCCTCCGGCACGAACGCGTAGCCGCGAAACGCCGGATTGTTCGGCGAGAGACGGTGTGTCTCGGGAATCTGGGCAATCACAGCGTTGCCCTGCAGCGGCGACTTGCCGAACAGCACCATCTGGAGACGAATGAGCAGATCGCTGTCGACCAGCCCGCCCAGGCAAATGATCACGATCGCACTGTGCGCGAAGATGTAGCCGACCTTGTTGATCGCGCCGGTCTTGGCCGCAACAAGCGTCGCGCCATCGCGCTCGCGCACGACGAAACGATAACTGCGACGTCCGAGATAGCCCGTGAGACGCGACACGAGTTCGGTGCGCGACGCCGGGCCGGTGTATTCAGCCTTATGGCCGAAGGCACGTAGACTGCCCTCGCGCACGTGATCTCGCCAGCTCCGGATGTCCGCGATCATCTTCGGCGCATTGCGCACGATGCACAGCGTCGTCGACGCCATCAGGAAGAAAAGGATCAGCAGGAACCACCACGCGCTGTACACGGTGTACAGACCGAGCGAGCGGAAGATGCCGGCCCAGAATGGACCGAACTGATTGACGTAGTTGGGGTAAGGGTCGCCCTGCTTGAGCACGGTGCCAACGATGCTGGCAATCGCAAGCACGCTCAGCAGGCTGATGGCGAAACGCATCGAGCTGACCAGCTCGACGCCGTCGCGCACCCATCGCTGCGCGCCCTTGATCTGCATTCCGGAGGTACTGAGGCTCATCCTGTTTCCGACAACAAAAAGGGCGGGGACGCGTCTCTTACGCGCCCGCCACCCTGTGTATGCTAAACCAGTTCGACCCGGTCGCCCTGCAGCGCCATGGCTGGTTTCGCTATAAGTCAGCGAATATACCCCGACGTTCACATGATGTCAGGGCAGGGCCTGCCGATCAGCGCAAACCGGCGATGTAATCCGCGACTGCCTTGATTTCCTTGTCCGACAAACGCGAGGCGACCGTATGCATCGGCGCATTGTTCTTGCGAACCTCGTCGCGGAACGCCACCAACTGGGCGGCGGTGTATTCCGCCCACTGGCCGGACAGTCGAGGGTACTGCGACGGCATGCCGGCGCCGGTCGGGCCGTGGCATGAGGCGCAGGCGGGAACGCCCTTTTCGGCCAGCCCGCCGCGGTAGATCTTCTGGCCCAGCGGCACGGTGTCCTTGTCGTGCGCGGCACCCGGTTTCATGGTTTGCGAGGCGAAATAGGCGGAGACATTGCGCATGTCCTGATCGGACAGTGCGGCGACCATGCCGGCCATGATGGCGTTATTACGCACCGGCGTTTTGCCGGGCTGGGCCTTGAATTCGGTGAGTTGCTTGTAGAGATATTCGGCGTGCTGACCGGCAAGCTTCGGATACGCGCCGCCGGCGCTGTTGCCGTCTGCTGCGTGGCAGGCGGCACAAACCTGACTGGCAATGGCCTGTCCCCGGTTCAGGTCGGGTTTGGCGGGCGCCTGCGCCTCGGCGGCTTGTCCAGCACCGCTCAGAAGAAAGCACGCCAGTGCCAACGGTGTTGCAGCGAGAGACTTCCACACTCCTCGGTTCATTCGCACACCTTATATCTGTTTTGTCGGGAAATCGGTCGTTCGAACTCACCGTCCGGCGCCGCGTTTCTCCTCCAACCTCACGGCGCGCGAGACGTTCGGACAAGCCTTGGCCAGGCCAAGGTTAACTTTCATATTGTACAATAAAGTCTTTCCCCGACTTTAGGGGATTTCCATGTAGAAGGCCGCAGAACGGGGCTTCCCGAGCCATCGCCGGGGGGCATCAGACCCACCGTCTTGCGTGCCCTGCGTCCGCGTTGCAGCCCGGTTCCCGTGGCTGCGGCGCTCCTCGGTCTCCGTCATGTCCCTACTTCATCAAGCCCGCTTCTTCACGACCGTCAATCATCTGCGCGACCTGCCGCCCACGGCCGTGCCCGAGGTCGCCTTCGCGGGCCGCTCGAACGCGGGCAAGTCCAGCGCGCTCAACATCCTGTGCAACCAGAAGCGGCTGGCCTTCTCGAGCAAGACGCCAGGCCGTACGCAGCACATCAACTACTTCGAGATCGCGCACCTTGAGCATCTGTACGGCTATCTCGTCGATTTGCCCGGCTATGGCTACGCCGAGGTCGGCGGTGGCGTGAAGGTGCACTGGCAGCAGCTCCTCGGGGACTATCTGGTGCAGCGACCGCAATTACGCGGTCTCGTCCTGCTGATGGACTCGCGCCGGCCGTTCACGGAACTCGATTGCAAGTTGATCGACTGGTTCAAGACGACCGGACGTCCCATCCATGTGTTACTGACCAAGGTGGACAAACTCACGCGCCAGGAAGCAACGGTCGTGCTTCGCGAAACGCGAACGCGTCTGGCCGCAATGCCTCGCACCGACGGATTGCCTTCCGACGATCCCGCCACGAAACCGCAATTCACGGCGCAACTGTTCTCATCGCTCAAGCGTACCGGTCTCGAGGAGGCACAACGCGTGCTCGAAGACTGGCTCGCCATACCGGCCCGCGACGACGCCAAGAAAGTGTGACCGTGACCTGATCCGTCGTGCCAACGAGGGATCGAGCGCGTCCTCGTTGCCCGTCTCCACCGCCGCCCAGACAACACCACACCGCACGTGCAACGCAGCGTTTGGTCAAGCCGCCAAGGTAGACGGCAGACAGGGCCTCCGCGGAGCGCGACAAATCGTCGCGGCAAGCCGCGTAGCGCTTCGTGAGGTCGATGGAAATTGGCGAGCCCAAGTGATGGCACAACAGCCCCTCAGCCGAACGGATGAGGCCTCTCGCATCAGCCGGAAAGCGCGGCCAACCGGGGCTTCGCGGTGACGATTCGCGCGCCCATAAAAAAACCGCCGTGTAGGCACGGCGGGTTTAAATGAGCCTTATCGTAGAACGACAGGCGCCCGCTCAGGGAGGAGAAGCGGGGGACGTCACACGCAGTGCGAACATCCGGTTGGTATGATATACCATGCGTTCGAAAGTTTCCCGGCAAGTGCCCTTTTTTGCGCACCTTCCCGCGGACTGGATCGCCGAGCCAGCGGCAATGACGCGCCGCTTTCGGGACGCCCACGCGACCGATTTCACCGGAATCTTCGACGCACCATTCTCCGTCCAAAGGACCCTTCGCATGAGTTCCTTCCCCCTGCTTCGCCCGCGCCGCATGCGACGCGATGACTTCTCGCGCCGTCTGATGCGAGAGAACCACCTGACGTGCGACGACCTCATTTATCCCGTGTTCATCCTTGAAGGCGAAAACCGCCGCGAGGCCGTCGCCTCGATGCCCGGCGTCGAACGCGTCTCGGTCGACGAACTGCTGCGCGTGGCCGACACCTGTGTCACGCTCGGCGTCCCGGTGATCTCGCTGTTCCCGAATATCGAGGCAACGCTCAAAACACCCGAAGGCATCGAAGCCGCCAACCCGGACGGTCTGGTCCCGCGCGCCGTGCGCGAGCTCAAGCGCCACTTCCCGGATCTGGGTGTATTGACGGACGTCGCCCTCGACCCGTACACGAGCCATGGTCAGGATGGCGTGCTCGACGAAAACGGTTACGTCATCAACGACGTGACGACCGGCATTCTCGTAAAGCAAGCCCTCACTCAGGCGGAAGCGGGCGTGGACATCGTCGCCCCCTCCGACATGATGGACGGGCGCATCGGCGCTATTCGCGAAGCGCTCGAAGACGCTGGCCACATCCACACGCGAATCATGGCCTATGCGGCCAAGTACGCATCGGCCTTTTACGGGCCGTTCCGCGACGCCGTCGGGTCGGCATCGAATCTGGGCAAGGGCAACAAGATGACGTACCAGATGGATCCCGCCAACTCCGACGAAGCGCTGCGTGAAGTCGCGCTCGACATCGAGGAAGGTGCGGACATGGTGATGGTCAAGCCCGGCATGCCGTACCTGGACATCGTACGCCGCGTGAAGGACGAGTTCCGCTTCCCCACGTACGCTTATCAGGTCAGCGGCGAGTACGCGATGCTCAAGGCCGCTGCGCAAAACGGTTGGCTCGATCACGACAAGGTCATGATGGAGTCGCTGCTCGCCTTCAAACGTGCTGGCGCCGATGGCATCCTGACGTACTTCGCGCTCGACGCAGCAAGGCTGATTCGCGCGCAAGCCTAAGCAGTGCTTGGCCGCACCACCGAATCCGTTCGCGACGACCCGCGCTCGGGTTCGGGCGGCAGCGCTCGGGTTCGGGCGGCAGCGCTCGGATTCCGGCCGCAGCGCTCAGGCGGCCGGGCCGAGGGCCTTGTCCAGACTGCGCAGGAACTGATCCGCCGACTGTGCGCCGATCACGCGCATCCCCGTCCTCTCGTTACCGCTGCCATCAAAGAAGATAATGCCTGGCGGGCCGAACAGTCCGAAGCGCTTGAGCAGCGCCTGATCATCAGCGTTGTTGGCCGTGACGTCCGCCTGCACGAGCACCACCTGATCGAGACGGGCTTTGACACGTGGATCCGTGAAAACGGAGCGCTCCATTTCCTTGCAGCTAATGCACCAGTCCGCATAGAAGTCGAACATCACCGGACGCCCCGCCGTCGCGATGACCTGATCGAGCTCTGCAACGCTGCGTACGCGCCGGAACTTGGCGCCCTCGTCCACGGGTGCGTTGGTGCGCCCCGAGGTGGCCACCGTTAACCCCGCGAGTGGCGCAAGCGGATCACGCGCCCCGGTTACCGCCCCCACCAACGCCGCGGCGCCAAGAAGGGCGACCACAACGCCTAACCCCTTGAGCACGCGCCGTGCAGCGCCGACACCATCGGGCAGTCGATCGAAAACGTGCATGAACGCGGCGGCCACCAACAGCAAGGCCCCCCATCCCAACAACAGAACGGGCGTGGTCAGCAATGGCCGCACAATCCACAGCGCAACACCGAGAAGCAGGAAGCCGAAGAAGCGTTTCACGCCGCCCATCCATGCCCCCGCACGCGGCAGCAATGCGCCACCGCCGCCCGCGAGGAGCACAAGCGGCAATCCCATCCCGAGCGACAATGCGAAGAGCGTTGCGCCACCGAAGACCGCATCTCCCGTCTTCGCGATAAAG
The DNA here is from genome assembly GCF_902459625.1 of Pandoraea cepalis. Classification (NCBI taxonomy): domain Bacteria; kingdom Pseudomonadati; phylum Pseudomonadota; class Betaproteobacteria; order Burkholderiales; family Burkholderiaceae; genus Pandoraea; species Pandoraea cepalis. Next base: position 38,685 of record NZ_CABPRY010000009.1, on the reverse strand, counting down.
GCGAGCGCGGCCGCCAGCGGGGCGGTCACACATGGGCTCACGATCAGTCCCGATAGTACGCCCATCATCGCCGCGCCGATCCATTGACCCGATGCCTGCTTGCGAGCGGCGTCATCGATTCGAGCGCGCAACGCCAACGGCAATTGAATCTCGTACATGCCGAACATCGACAACGACAGGACGATCATGAGCAGCGCGAACGAGACCAGCACCCACGGCGCCTGCAGGAACGCGATCAGACCTTGCCCCAGCAATCCAGCGGCCACACCAATGACGGTGTTCACCACGGACATGCCGAGCGCATAGGCAATAGCCAGACGCACGGCCTTGCCTCGACTGGCTCCCTGCCCTGCGACGATCGACAGGAGAATCGGGACCATCGGCAACACACACGGCGTGAACGCCAACCCGACACCCAGCGCGAAGAAGATCGCCAATGCCAGCACGAAGCTGCCGCCGGTGAGGATCCGCTCAGCCTCGCTATAGTCGTCTCGCGCGGACAACCAGCCGTTGGCCGTGTCAGCGTTGGGGACTGTCGATACGGATTTCGGCGACGTGATGATCTTCCCACCGCTCGACGCTTGCGCCATGCCGCCGAGCAAGGCCGGCGTTGTGGGAACCGACGTTGATTCGCCGGCTGAAGTCTCGCGATTCGCGCCGCCAATCGCGGCTGCGGAAATCTTCAACGGCTTGTCCATCGGGGGATAGCACAGCCCCTTCTCGGCGCAGCCCTGCATGGTGACGTTCAGCGTAAACGGGGCCCCCGCCCGACTCACCGGGATGCGAACGTCGATGGGCTCGTGATACACCTCCATGTCCTTGCCGAAAGTCTCGTCGCGTTTGACTTCACCCTTCGGGAACACCGGTACGCCAAGCGTGACGGCAGGATTGTCGGCGGCGAAAGCAAACCGTTCTCGATAGAGGTAGTAGCCCTTGGCCACTTCGAAATGCAGCAGCACCGCCCCGGGCTGCTCCGTCTTCGATACCTTGAAGGCGACATCCGGGTCGAGAAAATCGTCAGCGGCGTAGACCCGCTTGGCCCCGAGCAACAGAACTGCCGCCACCAGCAGTAATGCGACCGACCATCGCCACAAGACCCGATGTTGCATCGGGCCGTGCCCATTGCGACTGCCTTGCGGGATCCCCCGTCCCGCCATCGTCTTCACGTCAGACATGCAACGCCTCCCGCGTCTCATCCTCAACCCACCGCGCGTAGGCTGGCAGCGCTGCCGTGGCGGGCCACGCCACAATCTCAGGCACGTCGTAGGGATGATGTTCTTTAATGTATTGCTCCAGCGCGCTGTAACGCGCTGCGGTCGTTTTGATCATGAGCGGCACTTCAACGCTCGTCTCGCGCTTGCCTTGCCAGCGATAGCTCGAACGCACCGGTGCCATTTGCTGCACGCACGCCGCCAGCCGCTCGGCCAGCATGCCGTCGATGGCGGCGTTAGCGCTGGCCTCGTCGGGAAACGTCGTCGTGACGATAAGAAGGGCGTCCATGATGTGGCGTAGACCATTCGAGCGTGTGGATCGTTCACTGTACACCGACGCCGCGAAATGTGCCCGATCGGCCAGCGATTTCCAGACTGGCGAGCAGACGGGTTCGGACGACGCCAAAAAATGAAAAAAGCCAGGTCGTTGACCTGGCTTCTTTTTACGGCTCACGGCCTTGAAAAGACCGTTGCGCGTGTCGCTTACTCAGCCACTTCCGGCGCTTCCGTGTCGACTTCCGGGCGGTCCAGCAGTTCGACGAACGCCATCGGTGCGTTATCGCCCACGCGGAAACCCATCTTCAGGATGCGCAGGTAGCCGCCCGGACGGTTCGCAAAGCGCGGGCCCAGTTCGTTGAACAGCTTGGTGACCATGTCACGATCGCGCAGGCGGTTGAACGCCAGACGACGGTTGGCCAGCGAATCCTTCTTACCCAGCGTGATGAGGGGCTCGACGACCTTGCGCAGTTCCTTCGCCTTCGGCAGCGTGGTCTTGATCGCTTCGTGTTGGATCAACGAGTTCGACATATTGCGCAGCATTGCCAGACGGTGGCTGCTGGTACGGTTCAGCTTACGAAGACCATGACGGTGACGCATTTCAACTTTCCTTTAAACAGAGTTTTCGACCTAGCTCTTCTATCGGTGACAACCACCGCGGGCCGGTACCTTCGCTATCGGCCGTATCGGAACATCAAGGACATTCCGACGCGCCGCACTTACGTAGCGACACGGCCGCCCCAGGGCGGCCATGTCGTTACATCTTTACTTCTCGAGACCGGCCGGCGGCCAGTTTTCGAGCTTCATGCCCAGCGTGAGGCCACGCGAGGCAAGCACTTCCTTGATCTCGTTGAGCGATTTGCGACCCAGATTCGGGGTCTTGAGCAATTCGTTCTCGGTACGCTGGATCAGGTCGCCGATGTAGTAGATGTTTTCAGCCTTCAAGCAGTTGGCCGAACGCACCGTCAACTCGAGATCGTCCACCGGGCGCAGCAGGATCGGATCGATCTGCGGCGCACGCGACGGTGCTTCGCTGGCGGCTTCCGTGCCTTCCAGCGCAGCGAACACCGACAGTTGGTCGACGAGGATGCGAGCCGACAGACGGATCGCTTCTTCCGGCGACACCACACCGTTGGTTTCGATGTTCATCACGAGCTTGTCCAGGTCCGTACGCTGCTCCACGCGGGCCGATTCGACCGCGTAGCTCACGCGCTTGACCGGCGAGAACGACGCATCCAGAACGATGCGGCCAATCACCTTGGCCGATTCGTCGCCGTAACGGCGCACGTTACCCGGGACATAACCACGACCCTTTTCGATCTTGATCTGTACGTCGAGCTTGCCGCCCTTGGCCAGATGCGCGATCACGTGGTCGGGATTGATCAGTTCTACATCATGCGGCACTTCGATATCCGAAGCACGCACCACACCTTCACCATCCTTGCGCAGCGTAACGGTGACTTCGTCACGGTTATGCAGCTTGAACACCACACCCTTCAGGTTCAACAGAAAGTTAACGACATCTTCCTGTACACCGTCGATGGTGGAATATTCGTGCACAACGCCGGCGATCGTCACTTCGGTCGGGGCATAACCGACCATCGACGACAACAGCACGCGGCGAAGCGCGTTACCCAAGGTGTGGCCATAGCCACGTTCGAACGGCTCCATCACGACTTTGGCGTGATGCTCACCGACCGGCTCAACCGCAATGATCTTGGGCTTCAACAAACTGGTTTGCATAGGTTTCCTTTTCAATACCCTCGGCTCGTTACACCGATAAGGCTGATGCGTGACAACCTGCACGGAACGCAAAAACGCGCCGTGAGGCGCGTCAGCATACGGATATTAACGCGAATACAATTCAACGATCAGGCTTTCGTTGATGTCGCCTGCGATATCGCTACGTTCCGGCAGTGCCTTGAAAGTGCCTTCCATCTTCTTGGCGTCAACCGAAACCCAGATCGGGAAACCGACTTGCTCCGCCAGCGACAGTGCCTCTTGAATACGCACTTGCTTCTTGGCAGCGTCGCGCACAGTGATCACGTCGCCGGCCTTGACCTTGATCGACGGGATGTTGGAAACAACACCATTCAGCGAGATCGCCTTGTGGCCGACCAGCTGGCGCGCTTCAGCACGCGTCGAGCCAAAGCCCATGCGGTACACGACGTTGTCGAGGCGCGACTCGAGCAGTTGCAGCAGGTTTTCACCCGTGTTGCCCTTGACGCGATCGGCTTCCGCGAAATAGCGACGGAACTGGCGCTCAAGCACGCCGTAGATACGCTTGACCTTCTGCTTTTCGCGCAGTTGGTTGCCGTAATCCGACGTACGAGCACCCGAGGTGCGACCATGCTGACCCGGCTTGCTATCCAGCTTGCACTTGTCGGCGAGCGAGCGGCGTGCGCTCTTCAGGAAGAGGTCAGTACCTTCACGGCGGGAGAGTTTGGCCTTCGGGCCGATATAACGTGCCACGGTTGTTCCTTTATCTCAAAATCTGACGCAGCGAACCTTGTCCACTACGCAAGTCCGGTACCTGTGTACCGGACGGTGGTCTTAGAAATTGCTACGCGCACGGCCGAGACCGTGCGCGAACCCGCGATTATAGCAGGATTTGCTTCTACGTCTTAGATGCGACGACGCTTCGGCGGGCGGCAGCCGTTGTGCGGGACCGGCGTCACGTCCGAGATGGCCGTGATCTTGATACCCAGCGCGTTCAGCGCACGAACCGCGGATTCGCGACCCGGGCCCGGGCCCTTGATGCGAACTTCCAGGTTCTTCACACCGTATTCCAGTGCCACGCGGCCAGCCGACTCGGCAGCAACCTGGGCAGCGAACGGGGTCGACTTGCGCGAACCCTTGAAGCCCTGGCCACCCGAGGTCGCCCATGCCAGTGCGTTGCCCTGACGATCGGTGATCGTGATGATGGTGTTGTTGAACGAAGCGTGGACGTGCACGACGCCTTCGGCAACGCTCTTCTTGACCTTCTTGCGAACGCGCTGCGAAGCGGCGTTGTTCTGTTGCTTAGCCATGAGTTCCTATCCTCTGGTTACTTCTTCAGCGAGACGCCGGCCTTACGCGGGCCCTTGCGGGTACGCGCATTGGTACGGGTACGCTGACCGCGAAGCGGCAAGCCCTTGCGGTGACGCATACCACGATAGCAGCCCAGGTCCATCAGGCGCTTGATGTTCATGGTCACTTCACGGCGCAGGTCGCCCTCGACCGTCAGTTGACCGACTTGATCACGCAGCTTTTCGAGATCAGCGTCGTCGAGGTCTTTGACCTTCTTCGAGAACGGCACACCGGCGGCGTCGCAAATCTGGCGAGCGCGCGTGCGGCCGACACCGTAAATGGCCGTCAAGCCGATTGCGGTGTGCTGGTGGTTCGGGATGTTAACCCCTGCGATACGAGCCATTCGTAATTCCCCAACTAAATAGCGTTAAAGGCCGATTAGCCCTGACGTTGCTTGTGGCGCGGATCCGAACTGCAGATCACGCGCAGCACGCCTTTGCGCTTCACAAACTTGCAATTGCGGCAGATGCACTTAACAGATGCCAAAACTTTCATGACAATTCCCTCTCTCTAATCACTTCGCCCGGAAGACGATCCGCGCACGCGACAGATCGTAGGGCGTCAACTCTACCGTCACCTTATCTCCAGGCAAGATTCGGATGTAGTGCATCCGCATCTTGCCGGAAATATGTCCGAGTACTACATGGCCATTTTCCAGCTTTACCCGGAAGGTGGCATTGGGGAGGTTTTCAACGACCTCGCCCTGCATTTGAATAACGTCGTCTTTCGACATGACCCAAGGTCAGCGAAGCGTCATGTTATTGCCGCCCTTGAAATTCGCCTTTTTGAGCAGCGACTCATACTGTTGCGACATCACATACGACTGCACTTGAGCCATGAAATCCATCGTCACCACCACGATAATCAGCAGTGAGGTTCCACCGAAGTAGAACGGGACGTTCCAACGCAACACCAGAAACTCAGGCAGCAAACACACCAGCGTGACGTAAGCCGCACCGGCCAGTGTCAGGCGCGTCAGGATCTTGTCGATGTACCGCGCCGTCTGATCGCCCGGACGGATGCCCGGTACAAACGCGCCGCTCTTCTTCAGGTTGTCCGCGGTCTCTTTGCTGTTGAACACCAATGCGGTGTAGAAGAAGCAAAAGAACACGATCGCCAAAGCGTAGAGCATCACGTAGATCGGCTGACCCGGCGACAACTTCGCCGCGAAATCCTTGAGCCAGCGCGTGCTTTCGCCTGCGCCGAACCAATTCGCGATCGTTGCCGGGAACAGGATGATTGACGATGCGAAGATCGGCGGAATCACGCCTGCCATGTTCAGCTTGAGCGGCAGGTGCGAAGCCTGGCCGCCGTACACCTTGTTGCCTACCTGACGTTTGGCGTAGTTCACGAGGATCTTGCGCTGACCTCGTTCGACAAACACGACGAAGAACGTCACGAGTACCACGAGGGCGCAGATCACGATGGCCGAGAACGGACCAATCGAACCCGTGCTGACAAGCTCGAACAAACCGCCCACAGCGTTCGGCAGACCGGCCGCGATACCACCAAAGATGATGATCGAGATACCGTTACCCAGGCCGCGTTCGGTGATCTGCTCACCAAGCCACATCAGGAACATCGTGCCGGTCACGAGCGTGATCACCGTCGTCAGGCGGAACAGCATGCCCGGATCGACGACGAGCCCCGGCTCGCTCTCCAACGTCACTGCGATCGCTGCGGCCTGGAAGAGCGCGAGTAGCACCGTGAAATACCGGGTGTACTGCGTGATCTTGCGCTGTCCGGACTGACCTTCCTTGCGCAAGGCTTCCAACTGCGGCGAAACCATCGCCAACAGCTGCATGATGATCGACGCCGAAATGTACGGCATGATCCCCAGCGCGAAGATCGTGAAACGCGACAACGCGCCACCCGAGAACATGTTGAACATGCCCAGGATCCCGCCCGACTGGCGCTGGAACAACTGCGCCAGCTGATCGGGGTCGATGCCCGGCACCGGGATATGCGCACCAATACGGTAGACGATCAACGCCAGCAGCAGGAAAACCAGCCGCCGGCGCAGATCCGCATACTTCGGGCCCTGCGTACCAGGCTTAGCGAGATTAGGAGACTTGGCCAATGCTGGCTCCGGGGTGACCTAACTTACTCTGCAACCGAACCGCCAGCCGCTTGAATTGCCGTGAGCGCACCTTTGGTGACGCCCAGACCCTTCACAACGACCTTGCGGGTGATCTCGCCCGAGGCGATGACCTTGGCCGACAGCGACAGCTCGCTCACCAGACCGGCCTGCTTCAGAACCAACAGATCGATCTCGTCGACCGGCAGGTTGTTCAGGTCCGACAGGCGAACTTCGCCCACGAAACGACGCGTCAGCGACTTGAAACCACGCTTCGGCAGGCGACGTTGCAGCGGCATTTGACCGCCTTCGAAGCCAACCTTGTGGAAGCCGCCCGAACGCGACTTTTGACCCTTGTGACCACGGCCGGCGGTTTTACCCAGACCCGAACCGATGCCACGGCCAACGCGGCGTTTGGCGTGCTTGGCGCCTTCTGCCGGCTTAATCGAATTCAATTCCATTTTGCCCTCGCTCAGTCGACGATCGCCACAAGGTACGAGACCTTGTTGATCATGCCCCGCACAGCGGGCGTATCCTGCAACTCGCTGACCGAATTGATTCGACGCAGGCCCAGGCCCCGCACGGTCGCGCGATGTTCTTCACGCGTACCGATCAGGCTCTTGACCAGCTTAACTTTCACAGTTTGCTGCGACATATTGATCACCCTTAGCCGAGGATCTCTTCCACCGACTTGCCACGCTTGGCGGCGATGTCAGCAGGAGTCGATTGTTTCTTCAGGCCGTCGAGCGTGGCGCGGACCAGGTTGTACGGGTTCGTCGAGCCAAGGCTCTTCGTTACCACGTTGGTCACGCCCATCACCTCGAACACCGCGCGCATCGGGCCACCGGCGATAACACCGGTACCGTCCTTCGCCGGCGACATCAGGACGCGCGAGGCGCCATGCTGGCCGAGAACGTTGTGTTGCAGGGTGCCGTTCTTCAGGGGCACCTTGAACATATTGCGGCGGGCTTGTTCCATTGCCTTTTGAACGGCAACCGGCACTTCCTTCGCCTTGCCCTTGCCCATGCCGATGCGGCCATCGCCGTCACCAACCACGGTCAACGCGGCAAAACCGAGAATACGGCCACCCTTCACAACCTTCGTGACACGGTTGACCGCGATCATCTTCTCGCGAAGGCCGTCGTCGCGTTCGTCAGCCTGAACTTTCGCTTGCATCTTTGCCATGACGGATCCTTACTTAGAACTTGAGGCCGGCTTCACGGGCAGCGTCGGCCAGAGCCTTGACGCGACCGTGATAGCGGAAGCCCGAGCGGTCGAAAGCCACGCTTTCGATGCCGGCAGCCTTCGCCTTCTCGGCGATACGACGGCCGATCAGCGCAGCGGCCGCAGCGTTGCCACCCTTGCCTTCCTTGTCGCCCAGTTCCTTGCGCACTTCGGCTTCCAGCGTCGAAGCGCTGGCCAGCACTTGCGTGCCGTCTTCCGAAAAAACTTGCGCGTAGATGTGCACGTTGGTGCGATGCACGGAAAGGCGATGCACCTTTTGAGCTGCCAGCTTGATACGAGTCTGGCGAGCACGGCGCACACGAGATTGTTTCTTGTCCATGTTTCGCACCCTTACTTCTTCTTGGTTTCCTTGAGGATCACCACCTCGTCCGCATAGCGGACGCCCTTGCCCTTGTAGGGTTCGGGCGGACGGTAACCGCGAACTTCCGCAGCCACTTGTCCGATGCGTTGCTTATCAACGCCTTTGATGATGATCTCCGTCTGCGTCGGGGTCTCGGCCTTCACGCCTTCCGGCATGGCATGCACGACATCGTGCGAGAAACCCAGCTCGAGCTTCAGGTTTGCACCTTCAGCCTTGGCGCGGTAACCCACGCCAACGAGTTGCAGTTTCTTTTCGAAACCCTTGCTCACACCGGTCACCATATTGTTGACCAGTGCACGTTCGGTGCCATACAACGCATTCGCTTCGCGGCTTTCGTCGGCCGGGGCGAAGGTGATGGTGCCGTCTTCGATCTTGACGTTCACGAGGGCATTCACACCGCGGGTCAGCGAACCCAGGGCACCCTTGATCGTCAGCACATTGCCTGCCAGCGTTGCTTCTACGCCCTTCGGCAATGCAATGGGACTCTTACCTACTCGAGACATTTCAACGCTCCTCGGTTAGGCGACGTAGCAGATGACTTCGCCGCCCACGCCGGTGGCGCGTGCCTTGCGATCAGTCATCACGCCCTTCGGGGTCGAGACGATTGCAACGCCGAGGCCATTCATGACCTGCGGGATGTCGTTGCGGCTCTTGTACACACGAAGACCGGGGCGGGACACGCGCTCGAGGCGCTCGATCACCGGACGGCCAGCGTAGTACTTCAGTGCGATGTTCAACACTGCCTTCGTTTCTTCTGCTTCAACCGCGAAGTCTTCGATGTAGCCTTCGTCCTTCAGGACTTTGGCGATCGAGACCTTCAGCTTGGAAGAGGGCATCTTCACCGATGCTTTCTCAACCATCTGAGCGTTGCGGATGCGAGTCAGCATATCGGCGATAGGATCGCTCATGCTCATGGTGCTTCTCCTATTACCAGCTTGCTTTGGTCACGCCCGGGATTTCGCCACGGAAGGCGATTTCACGGATCTTGTTACGGGCCAGGCCGAATTTGCGGAAGGTACCGCGCGGACGGCCAGTCAGGTCGCAACGATTGCGTTGACGCGTCGGATTGGCGTTACGCGGCAGCTGTTGCAGCGCCAGACGTGCTTCATAACGCTCGTCTTCCGACTTGCTGGTGTCTTCGATGGTCGCTTTGAGGGCGGCGCGCTTGGCAGAAAACTTCTGCGCCAGACGGGCGCGTTTCTTTTCGCGTTCGATAAGTGCCAGTTTAGCCACGATTACCTCAGTTACGGAACGGGAATTTGAACGCCGACAGAAGAGCCTTGGCTTCTTCGTCAGTCTTCGCGGTCGTGGTGATGCTGATGTTCAGACCACGCAGCGCGTCGATTTTGTCGTACTCGATTTCGGGGAAGATGATCTGTTCCTTCACACCGATGTTGTAGTTGCCACGACCATCGAACGCACGACCCGAAATACCACGGAAGTCACGCACGCGCGGCAGAGCCACGGTGATGAAACGATCCAGGAATTCGAACATACGCTCGCCGCGCAGCGTCACCATCGTACCGATCGGGTAACCTTCGCGGATCTTGAAACCGGCAATTGCCTTGCGAGCCTTCGTCACCACCGGCTTTTGGCCGGCGATTTTCGTCAGGTCGCCAACGGCGTGCTCAATGATCTTCTTGTCAGCAACGGCTTGACCAAGGCCCATGTTCAGGGTGATCTTGGTGATGCGCGGCACTTCCATGACAGACTTGTAACCGAACTGCTTTGTCAGCTCGGCGACAACCTTGTCTTTATAGAATTCTTGCAAACGGGCCATTATCTATACTCCCTGCGACTTAGGCACCGACGACCGTACCGGTCGTCTTGAGGAAGCGGACCTTCTTGCCGTCTTCGACCTTGATGCCCACGCGCGACGGCTTGCCATTGGCATCCACCAGCGCCACGTTCGACACGTGGATCGGCATCGTCTTGTCGACCACGCCACCTTGCGTACCCTTCATCGGGTTCGGCTTGACGTGCTTTTTGGCAACGTTCACGCCCTCGACGACCAACTTGTCGCCATCAATGGCCAGGACCGTGCCACGCTTGGCCTTGTCCTTACCCGTCAGCACGATGACCTGGTCACCCTTGCGAATCTTGTTCATGTGTCGGCTCCTTACAGCACTTCCGGGGCCAGCGACACGATCTTCATGAAGCGTTCGGTACGCAGTTCACGCGTAACCGGCCCGAAGATACGGGTGCCGATCGGCTCAAGCTTGGTGTTAAGCAGCACGGCGGCGTTGCCGTCGAATTTGACCAGCGAGCCGTCCTGGCGACGCACGCCCTTGGCGGTGCGCACGACCACTGCGTTATAGATTTCGCCCTTCTTGACACGACCACGCGGGGCAGCATCCTTCACGCTGACCTTGATGATGTCGCCAATGCCGGCGTAGCGACGCTTGGAGCCGCCCAGCACCTTGATGCACATCACTTCGCGCGCACCGGTGTTGTCGGCTACTTCGAGCCGGGTTTCAGTTTGAATCATGGTGTTATCTTCCCAACTTAATCCGACACATACGCATCGGTCAGTCTTGGTCCCCGTCAGCACCAAAGGGTGCCGTTTGGGTTGAGTCGTTCAAAAGTGGACAACTTTGCTACCTCGACCAGACTCGTAGAGGATACGAATCGGCTTCGGAAGCCATCCACTCCCTTGCGAAACCAAAGACCGGTTTTAGCGAAAGAAGCGGAAAGTCCGGAATTATACATCGATAATTCCGGACTTGCAAGTCAAGCCTTCGCTTCAGCGCGCTTTAGATGATGCGAGCGGCTTCCACGAGACGGGAGACCGTCCAGGCCTTGGTCTTCGACAGCGGGCGGGATTCTTGAATCTCGACCGTATCGCCTTCCTTGTACTGGTTGGTCTCATCGTGCGCGTGGTACTTCTTCGAGCGCACGATGTACTTGCCGTAGAGCGGGTGCTTCATTTGACGCTCGACCAGCACGGTAACCGTCTTGTCCATCTTGTCGCTGACAACCTTACCCACGAGGGTACGCTTCAGCGCGGTCTTAGCGGTATCGTTCATTTCTGGCTCGCCTTCTCAGTCAACACGGTACGCACACGCGCGATGTCCTTGCGCACCTTCTTCAGCTGGCTGGTGTTGCTCAGCTGTTGGGTGCCCGCTTGCATGCGAAGACCGAATTGGGCCTTCAGCAGATCCGACAGTTCCTTGTTCAGGCCGTCGAGATCCTTGGCACGAAGTTCGGATGCTTTCATTTCAAATTCTCCCCTCAGGCGCCAAGGCGACGTACGAAGAACGTCGTCTGAATCGGCAGCTTGGCAGCAGCCAGGCGGAACGCCTCGCGCGCCAACGCTTCATCCACACCGTCCATTTCGTACAGCATCTTGCCCGGTTGAATCTCGGCGACGTAGTACTCCGGGTTACCCTTACCGTTACCCATACGCACTTCTGCCGGCTTTTGCGAGATCGGCTTGTCCGGGAAGATACGGATCCAGATACGACCACCGCGCTTGATGTGGCGAGTCATGGCACGACGCGCGGCTTCGATTTGACGAGCCGTCAGACGCCCACGACCGACCGCCTTCAGACCGAATTCGCCGAACGACACTTCGTTACCACGCGTGGCAACGCCAGTGTTACGGCCCTTCTGCTCTTTGCGATACTTTCTGCGTTTCGGTTGCAGCATGATTATTCTCCAGTCTTGGCGTCGCCTTCAGGCTTGCCAGCCGGGCGTCGTGCACCACCGCGCTTCGCGCCGGCCTTATCGCCAGCATCGTCACGACGGGGGCGACGGTCGCCGCCCGGACGCGCGTTGCGGCGCGGACGCTTGTCTTCGGCCGGCTCTTCAGCCACCGGAGCGTCGTTGCGGCCCAGCGTGTCACCCTTGTACACCCACACCTTGATACCGATGATGCCGTACGTCGTCTTCGCTTCCGAAGTTGCGTAGTCGATGTCGGCACGCAGCGTGTGCAGGGGCACACGGCCTTCGCGATACCACTCGGTACGGGCGATTTCGATACCGTTCAAACGGCCCGCGCTCATGATCTTGATGCCTTGGGCACCCAGACGCATCGCGTTCTGCATCGCACGCTTCATGGCGCGACGGAACATGATACGGCGCTCGAGCTGCTGAGCGATCGAATCGGCGATGAGCTGCGCATCGGTTTCCGGCTTGCGGATTTCCTCGATGTTCACGTGCACGGGCACGCCCATGCGCTTTTGCAGCTCGGCCTTGAGGATTTCGATGTCCTCGCCCTTCTTGCCGATCACAACACCCGGACGCGAGCTGAAAATCGTAATGCGAGCATTACGTGCCGGGCGCTCGATGATGACGCGGCCGACCGAAGCGTTCTTCAGCTTCTTCTTCAGGTATTCGCGAACGCCGATGTCTTCCTTCAACATCTGAGCGAAGTTCTGGTTGTTGGCGTACCAACGCGAAGCCCAGTTACGACTGACCGCCAGACGGAAGCCAGTCGGATGAATTTTCTGTCCCATCGTGACCCCTTAGTTGCCCAGCGTCACAGTGATGTGACAGGTTTGCTTCTCGATGCGGTTACCACGGCCCTTAGCGCGCGCGGTGAAACGCTTGAGCGAGGTCGCCTTGTCGACGAAAATGCCCTTGACGCGCAGTTCGTCGATGTCAGCACCTTCATTGTGCTCGGCGTTGGCGATAGCCGACTCGAGCACCTTCTTGATGATGACCGCGGCCTTCTTCGGCGAGAAGGTCAGGACATTGAGTGCACGCTCCAGCGGCAGTCCACGGATCTGGTCAGCGACCAGACGCGTTTTTTGCGCTGAGATACGAGCATCGCGATGAATTGCTTTTACTTCCATGGTCGGCCCCTTATTTCTTCGCCTTCTTGTCGGCCGCATGGCCCTTGAAGGTACGGGTGAGAGCGAACTCACCCAGCTTGTGGCCGACCATGTTTTCCGTCACGTACACCGGCACGTGTTGACGGCCGTTATGCACAGCGATCGTCAGGCCGATGAAATCGGGCAGGACGGTCGAACGACGCGACCAGGTCTTGATCGGCTTTTTGTCACGCGATGCAGCCGCCGCTTCCACTTTTTTCAGCAGGTGAGCGTCGCAAAACGGACCTTTTTTAACAGAACGAGTCATTTGCTAGCTCCAATTAACGCTTCTTGCGACGCTGAACGATCATGCTGTCGGTGCGCTTGGTCGAGCGGGTACGCTTACCCTTGGTATGCTGACCCCACGGGCTGACCGGATGACGACCAGCCGCCGTACGACCTTCACCACCACCGTGCGGGTGATCCACCGGGTTCATCGCCACACCGCGAACGGTCGGGCGAATACCACGCCAACGCTTTGCACCGGCCTTGCCCAATTGGCGCAGGCTATGCTCTTCGTTACCGACTTCACCGATGGTCGCGCGGCACTCGATGTGCACGCGACGCACTTCACCCGAACGCAGACGCACTTGAGCGTACGTGCCTTCGCGAGCCAGCAGCATGGCCGACGTGCCGGCGGCACGGGCGATTTGCGCACCCTTGCCCGGCAGAAGTTCGATGCCGTGAATCGTCGTACCGACCGGGATGTTACGGATCGGCAGGGTGTTACCCGATTTGATCGGGGCTTCCGAGCCGCTCACCACTTGCTGGCCGACGGTCATGCCCTTCGGTGCAAGGATGTAACGACGCTCGCCGTCGGCGTAGCACAGCAGAGCAATGTTCGCGCTGCGGTTCGGATCGTATTCCAGACGCTCAACCTTCGCCGTGATGCCGTCCTTGTTGCGACGGAAATCGACGATACGGTAGTGTTGCTTGTGACCGCCACCCATATGACGGGTGGTGATGTGACCGTTGTTGTTACGGCCAGCGGTCTTGCTCTTGGTATCGAGCAGCGGGGCGAACGGCTTGCCCTTGTGCAGATCCTTGTTGACGACCTTGACCAGCGAACGGCGGCCCGGCGACGTCGGTTTCGTTTTGACGAGTGCCATGATTACTTGGCCTCCGCTTCAAAATTGATTTCCTGACCCGGCTTCAGGCTCACGTAGGCCTTCTTTTCATGGTCGCGACGACCCATGAAGCGGCCAAAGCGCTTTTGCTTGCCCTTGCGGTTCAGAATCTGCACCGACTCGACTTCCACCTTGAAGAGAAGCTCAACCGCAGCCTTCACTTCTTGCTTGTTCGCGTCGCGTGCAACTTGGAACACCACTTGTTCGTTCTTGTCAGCCACCAGCGTCGCCTTTTCGGAGATCACCGGCGAGAGCAGGACCTGGTACAGACGATGGTCATTTTTACGCACGTCGCTCATGACAGCATCTCCTCAATCTTGGCGATCGCGCCCTTCGTCACCAGCACCGTCTTGAAGTAGATGAGCGACAGCGGGTCGGCGAAACGCGGCTCGGTGACGGCAACGTGAGCCAGATTGCGCGAGGCCAGGAACAGGTTCTCGTCCACGCTATCCGTGATCAGCAGCACCGACTCAAGACCCATGGCCTTGATCTTTTCAGCGAGCAGTTTGGTCTTCGGCGCATCCAGCTTGATGTCCTCGACCACCGACAGACGACCTTCACGGGCGAGCTGCGACAGAATCGAGCACACACCGGCGCGGTACATCTTCTTGTTGACCTTGTGGGTGAAGTTCTCTTCCGGCGAATTCGGGAAGATACGGCCACCGCCGCGCCACAACGGGCTCGACGACATACCGGCACGAGCGCGGCCCGTACCCTTCTGACGCCACGGCTTCTTGGTCGTGTGCTTGACCTGTTCACGGTCTTTCTGCGCACGATTGCCGCTGCGGGCGTTGGCTTGGTAAGCCACCACAACCTGATGGATCAGCGCTTCGTTGTAGTCACGGCCGAACACGACGTCCGACGCGTTGACCGCAGCGCCTTCCTGACCTTGCTCATTCAGGAGCTTCAGTTCCATTGTTACGCTCCCTTCGCGAGTTTGGCCTTGACTGCCGTGGTCACGAAAACCTTGCCTTCGTTGGCGCCCGGAACGGCACCCTTCACGAAGATCAGGCCACGTTCAGCGTCAATGCGCGCGATTTCGAGATTCTGCACCGTCGTGGTGACGTCGCCCAGATGACCCGTCATGCGCTTACCCGGGAACACACGGCCCGGATCCTGCGCCATACCGATCGAACCCGGCACGTTGTGCGAACGCGAGTTACCGTGCGAAGCGCGGCCCGAAGCGAAGTTGTAGCGCTTGATGGTACCGGCGTAGCCCTTACCGATCGACACGCCTTGCACGTCGACCTTCTGGCCCACTTGGAAGAGATCGACGCCAACGGCTGCGCCCGGCTGCAGTTCAGCAGCTTTGGCAGCTTCGACGCGGAATTCCTTGAGGATTTCACCGGCTTCGACACCCGCTTTCGCGTAGTGGCCGGCGGCGGCTTTGGTCACGCGCGTGGCGCGACGGTTACCGAAAGTGACTTGAACGGCAGTGTAGCCGTCCGTTTCATCCGTCTTGATTTGCGTCACACGGTTGTTAGACACGTCGAGCACGGTGACGGGAATCGAATCACCGTCGTCCGTGAAAATACGCGTCATGCCAACCTTGCGACCGACAAGGCCAAGGCTCATGATTTTCTCCATTCCCGACTGCGATTGGCCGGGGCTAAATGATAAAAGGATGGTCCACGGATGTGGGCCATCTTTTAAAAACTACACTTGAGCCCGACATTATAGACGAGCCTTTATCGCTTGACAAGTGTTGGTAAATCGCATAATAAAAGCCCCGCCGAGTCAGTATTGGCGGGGCTTTCCAGCGCAAACGCGCTTGCAAGCCTTACTGCAGCTTGATCTCGACGTCCACGCCAGCCGGCAGGTCCAGCTTCATCAGTGCGTCAACGGTCTTGTCCGTCGGATCGACGATGTCCATCAGGCGCTGGTGCGTGCGGATTTCGAGCTGGTCGCGCGAGGTCTTGTTGACGTGCGGCGAACGCAGAATGTCGAAACGCTCGATGCGCGTCGGCAGGGGCACCGGGCCCTTGACGATCGCGCCGGTGCGCTTGGCGGTTTCAACGATTTCGGCGGCCGACTGGTCGATCAGGCGGTAATCGAAAGCCTTCAGGCGGATGCGGATTTTTTGGTTCGGCATGTCAATTCTCCAAAGAGCATGGCAGCCCTCGTTCGGGTGCCGGGTAAATCACAAAGAGCAAGCACAGCTTCGGTGACGGGAGCGTCAACGCCCCCGTCATCCGTCAATCCGTCATTAGTCTTCGATCTTCGCAACCACGCCGGCGCCGACCGTACGGCCACCTTCGCGGATTGCAAAACGCAGACCTTCTTCCATGGCGATCGGCTGGATCAGGTCAACCTTGATCGACACGTTATCGCCCGGCATGACCATTTCCTTGCCTTCCGGCAGGGAGATCGAGCCCGTCACGTCCGTCGTACGGAAGTAGAACTGCGGACGATAGTTGTTGAAGAACGGGGTGTGACGACCACCTTCGTCCTTCGACAGGATGTAGACCTCGCCCGAGAACTTGCGGTGCGGCTTGATCGAACCCGGCTTGGCCAGAACCTGACCACGCTGGACGTCTTCACGCTTCGTGCCGCGCAGCAGGATACCGACGTTGTCGCCTGCCTGACCTTGGTCGAGCAGCTTGCGGAACATTTCCACGCCCGTGCAGGTCGTCTTGTCGATCTTCGGCTTGTCGCCGTCCATGGCGATACCGACGATTTCGATTTCTTCGCCGACCTTGATGATGCCGCGCTCGATACGACCGGTCACCACAGTGCCGCGACCCGAGATCGAGAACACGTCTTCCACCGGCATCAGGAACGTGCCGTCCACGGCGCGTTCAGGCGTCGGGATGTACGTGTCAAGGGCTTCAGCCAACTTCATGATGGCTTCTTCGCCCAGGGGACCCTTGTCGCCTTCCAGCGCCAGCTTGGCCGAACCGTGAATGATCGGCACATCGTCGCCCGGGAAGTCGTACTTCGACAGGAGTTCGCGAACTTCCATTTCGACCAGCTCGAGCAGCTCGGCGTCGTCGACCATGTCGCACTTGTTCAGGAACACGATGATGTACGGCACGCCAACCTGACGGGCCAGCAGGATGTGCTCGCGCGTTTGCGGCATCGGGCCGTCGGCAGCCGAGCAAACCAGAATGGCGCCGTCCATCTGGGCAGCACCGGTAATCATGTTCTTGACGTAGTCGGCGTGGCCCGGGCAGTCAACGTGTGCGTAGTGGCGGTTCGCCGTTTCGTACTCGATGTGCGCGGTGTTGATGGTAATACCGCGTGCCTTTTCTTCCGGTGCCGCGTCGATGTCAGCGTAGTTCTTGGCTTCGCCGCCGAACTTCGACGACAGAACCGTTGCAATAGCGGCCGTCAGGGTCGTCTTGCCGTGGTCGACGTGACCGATGGTGCCAACGTTGACGTGCGGCTTGGTCCGCTGAAACTTTTCCTTTGCCATTTCCGAATCCTCAGATACTGAATAGACGATTAAACAGTGCGCCGGGCGCTGCACCTCGTGGTGCAGACACCCGACAATTCAATTACTTGTTCTTGTTGCTGATGATGGCTTCGCTCACGTTCTTCGGAGCTTCAGCGTAGTGCTTGAACTCCATCGTGTACGTGGCGCGGCCTTGCGTGGCCGAACGCAGCGACGTCGAATAACCGAACATTTCCGACAGCGGAACTTCGGCGCGCACGATCTTGCCGCCGCCGACCATGTCGTCCATGCCCTGGATAATGCCGCGACGCGACGACAAGTCGCCCATCACGTTACCCATGTAGTCTTCCGGCGTTTCCACTTCCACGGCCATCATCGGCTCGAGAATGACCGGGCTGGCGCGGCGCATGGCTTCCTTGAAAGCCATCGAACCGGCCATGCGGAACGCGTTTTCGTTCGAGTCCACATCGTGGTACGAACCGAACGTCAGGCGAACCTTGACGTCCACCACCGGGAAGCCGGCCAGAACGCCGCTCTTGAGCGTGTCCTGAATCCCCTTGTCGACCGCCGGGATGTATTCGCGAGGAATGACACCGCCCTTGATCTCGTCGAAGAATTCGTAGCCCTTGCCTTGCTCGTTCGGCTCCAGCGTGATGACAGCGTGACCGAACTGGCCGCGACCGCCCGACTGCTTGACGAACTTGCCTTCGACGTCCGCGGCCGACTTGCGAATGGTTTCGCGGTAGGCAACCTGCGGCGCACCGATGTTGGCTTCCACGCCGAACTCGCGCTTCATGCGATCAACCAGAATTTCGAGGTGGAGCTCGCCCATGCCCGAAATGATGGTCTGACCCGATTCTTCATCGGTCTGCACGCGGAACGACGGGTCTTCCTGCGCCAGGCGGTTCAGGGCGAGGCCCATCTTTTCCTGGTCGACCTTGGTCTTCGGCTCGACAGCCTGCGAAATCACCGGCTCCGGGAACACCATGCGCTCGAGCACGATCGGGGCGGTCGGGTCGCACAGCGTGTCACCCGTGGTCGCATCCTTCAAACCGACGGCTGCGGCGATGTCGCCTGCGCGCACTTCGTCGATTTCTTCGCGCTGGTTCGCGTGCATCTGCACGATACGGCCCAGGCGTTCCTTCTTGCCCTTGACCGAGTTCAGCAGTGTGTCGCCCTTGTTCACCACGCCCGAATAGACGCGGAAGAAGATCAGCTGGCCGACGAACGGGTCCGTCATGATCTTGAAGGCCAGCGACGAGAACTTCTCGTCGTCCGCAGCGCGACGCTCGATCGGCTGCTCCTTCTCGTCCGTACCCTTGACCGGCGGAATGTCGACCGGCGACGGCAGGAAGTCGATCACGGCGTCCAGCATACGCTGCACACCCTTGTTCTTGAACGCGGTGCCGCACAGCATCGGCTGGATTTCGCAGGCGATGGTACGCAGACGAAGGCCTTCGATGATGTCAGCCTCGGAGAGGTCACCCTCTTCCAGGTACTTGTTCATCATCTCTTCGCTCGACTCGGCAGCGGCCTCGACCATGCCTTCGCGCCACTTCTGGGCTTCCGCCAGCAGCTCGGCCGGAATTTCGACGTAGTCGAACTTCATGCCTTGCGACGCTTCGTCCCAAATGATCGCCTTCATCTTGATGAGGTCGACCACGCCCGTGAAGCTTTCTTCCGCGCCGATCGGCACCACCACCGGCACCGGGTTGGCCTTCAGGCGAGTCTTCAACTGGTCGTAGACCTTGAAGAAGTTCGCGCCGGTACGGTCCATCTTGTTGACGAACGCCAGACGCGGCACGCCGTACTTGTTGGCCTGACGCCAAACGGTTTCCGACTGGGGCTGCACGCCACCCACGGCACAGTAGACCATGCACGCGCCATCGAGAACACGCATCGAGCGCTCGACTTCAATCGTGAAGTCGACGTGACCCGGGGTGTCGATGATGTTGATGCGGTGCTTCTGGTAATTGTTCGCCATGCCGGACCAGAAGCAGGTCGTGGCAGCCGACGTAATCGTGATGCCACGCTCTTGTTCCTGCTCCATCCAGTCCATCGTCGCGGCGCCATCGTGCACTTCACCGATTTTGTGGTTCACACCGGTGTAGAACAAAATGCGCTCGGTCGTCGTGGTCTTGCCTGCGTCGATGTGAGCGCTAATACCGATGTTGCGGTAGCGCTCGATAGGGGTTGTACGAGCCACTTTAAGCCTCTTTCAATGTAGCCGCCATTTTTGAGGGGGCTACTAACACAAACGGGCGAGGCGCAATTTCTCATGCGCACCCGCCCCGGTTTCTGCTCTAGGTACTGCTTGCCAGCGTCAGAAGCGGAAGTGCGAGAATGCCTTGTTGGCTTCGGCCATGCGGTGAACTTCGTCACGCTTCTTCATGGCGCCGCCACGGCCTTCCGAGGCCTCGATCAGCTCACCTGCCAGGCGCAGGGCCATCGACTTCTCGCTACGCTTTTTCGCGGCCTCACGCAACCAACGCATCGCCAATGCCATACGACGCGACGGACGCACTTCGACCGGAACCTGATAGTTTGCACCGCCAACGCGGCGGCTCTTGACTTCAACCACCGGCTTCACGTTACCGAGCGCGGTGTTGAAGATTTCCAGCGGATCCTTGCCCGCCTTGGTTTGGATCTGCTCGAAAGCACCATAAACGATGCGCTCTGCGACCGACTTCTTGCCGGCAAGCATGAGCACGTTCATGAATTTAGCGACATCAACGTTGCCGAACTTCGGATCGGGCAACACTTCGCGCTTGGGGACTTCGCGACGACGCGGCATGATTTCTTCCTTAATAAATTCAGTTGGAGCTTCGCTCCGAGTCACCTACTAGCCACTTCCTGGCCGAGTGACCACTTACTCAGTGACGATGTACCACCATCACCGAACGTATGTCCGCTGAGCCGCTTAGGCCTTCGGACGCTTCGCGCCGTACTTCGAACGGGACTGCTTACGGTCCTTGACGCCTTGCGTGTCGAGGCTACCGCGCACCATGTGGTAACGCACACCCGGCAAGTCCTTCACACGACCGCCGCGAATCAGCACGACCGAGTGTTCCTGCAGGTTGTGGCCTTCACCGCCGATGTACGAAATGACTTCGAAACCGTTGGTCAGGCGCACCTTGGCAACCTTACGCAGTGCGGAGTTCGGCTTCTTCGGCGTCGTCGTGTACACACGGGTGCACACGCCGCGACGCTGCGGGCAGTCCTGCAGGGCCGGGCTCTTGCTCTTGATTTGAGCAGAGGTGCGCGGCTTGCGGACCAATTGGTTAATCGTTGGCATTGTGATTTCCTAAATGTGTCAAAAGCATGAAAACCAAGGCGGGCCGTCATGCAGATTTACTGCGCATTCACCCGGCAATTCTTGCGGATTACCCGCACCTAAACGCTTGATGCATAAGCATTTTGCATTGGACACGCGAATACCGCCGGAAAAACCGGAGCCTGCGACTATACCTCTGGCCAGGGCAAGTGTCAATGCACTTGTACGCAAATTCGCCCCGTAAGTCGTTGATTGTTAACGCGTTGCCGAGCGCCGCCTTGGGTCGCCACGCGTCGGCATGGGCCGGGGGAATATCCTCGCACGTGCCAAAGCGCAAACGTCGGCGTCCCGACGCGACAACCGAATTCGTTGCAACAGGAATACTCCGGGCCACCACGGGAAGCGTCCTGTGACATTAACTTGGAGTGACCGCAATGTATTTTGCGATTGGAGAATGGCTCACGACCGCGCTGGCAATGTCGAACGCAATGCCGTATCCGCCCCTTGCCGCGCACACGCACAGCATGACAACCGATCTCAGGCAGATCACGTCGGCGCCGGTCTCAGCCAGCGCCCAACGCGTCACACCTCGCCGTCCGGACGCTGTCGCCAACGACACGTCGTTCGACTGGTCGCAGCCCCCCGCGACCCGCGCACGGGTCTTCGCCGAGCGACTGACGGACGTGCGGCCAGTTTGCGTGGTCGGCAGCCGCAACGACAGTGAGAATTGTCTGCTCGACCTCACACCGGGCGCGAACGTCGACGTCAGTGCGAGTCGTCTGATGCTGGCGGGCTGCGAAGCGTCGCTCCCTGCGCCGGTCCGCGCGGCGCTAGCGCGCGACGGACGCGATGCCCGCGGTCTTGAGCACGCATTTTCCGAGACCTACGCTGCGGAGTCGCAGGGGAAATTCTCCGTCTCGGAGATCGAGCGGCGGATCACCCAGCGCCTTCGAGAGATATCGCCGAGCATGCATCACCTGCTGCGTCGCGCCGACGTCTACCTGGAGATGCCGCGGGTCACGTTCGTGCGCGTGCTGGCCAGCGAGCACGAAGCCCGACGCCACCATGTCAGGACGCCCTTCACCGCCCCGTCCATTCGTCACGTCACCCGCGCCCCGGATGTGCGCGACACCATGCTCGGCGCCTACATCCGTCTCCCGATCGGGGGTGTTGTCCACACGTTTCTCGTCTCGCTCGCCACGCCAAATACCGTTGAGCGGATTCGCCAGGATCCGCGCACCCACGCCGATGAGCACCTGCCGGCCTTCTTCGGCGACGTTCCGGACTACTTGCAGGCCACTCGTTTGCAGATGCGCACGGTAGCGCCGGGCGACGACATCGTACGAACACTCGCGGAGTGGCTTCATGACGGTCATCAACGCTATCGCGACTTCGCCCGCGGCGAAACGCGCGAGTGTCTCGCACCGGAATCGCATCGCCACGTCATACAGCCAGCATGCCCCCCGGCCACCCCGCCACGAACATCCACCGCCGCACGCACGCCGCCCCAGGCCCAAGCATTGGTGCAGGCCGAGACGCCACCACAGACTGGCGCGCCCCCGATCCTCGCCCGTTCACCGCGCGATCGACAACCTTCGGTCGCCGAAATCGCGGAAGCCGTCGCGATGCTTGAGCGTCTGGACAAGCAATACCGTTTGCTGGGACGCCCTCGCTTCGGCTGAGCAGGACAACGCTTGGCCCGGCGCACGCCAGGGATGACGGGCGGGGTCGCGGCCCAGGCCGCGATCGAGGGGAGATTTGCGCGCCCTATCAAATCTCGCAGCCTCGCCTGTCGTGTCCGGCGTAGGTGGTGTCATCTCGCGCGTTTTTCACGGAGGCGCGAATTCGTACACTCGGAGGTTTAGGCGGTGAGTCCTCCTGCCCTGACACGAGCCCACTATCAGCCATGCAGGCGAGTTTCGAAAAAGACAGCATTCTGGTGCTCGATGTCGACGGCACTCTGACCGATTCGGAGCGAATTCATCAGCGCGCGCTGCTCGGCGCCATGACGTCGCTGGAATTCGAAGACCTGAACACCGACTGGGGCAGCTACCCGCATCACACCGACACCGGCATTCTGATTCACGCCCACGCGGAGCACGGACGCGCGCTGCCGCAGCCGCACGATCTGGCGCGCTTCGAGCACGAGATCGACGAGCGCTTCACCGCGCTGCTCAACGCGCACGGTCTGGCCGAAATCCCCGGTGCTCGCGCCTTCGTCGACGCGGCACACCGCTCGCGCTGGGGGGTCGTGTTCGCCACGGGGGGCATCCGGCAGGTCAGCCATCGGAAGCTGCGTTCCGTCGCCATCGAATACACCGACGCGATGCTCATCACCTCCTCCGAGTACAGTTCACGCGAACAACTCGTCGCGCAGGCGATCAAGCGGGCACAAGCCGGCTACGGCATTACGCATCCGCGTGCGGTCGTCTCGATCGGCGACGGGATGTGGGACCTGAAAGTGGCGCGCCGTCTCGGCATCGATTTCGTTGGGATCGGCTCACGCCGCTCGCGCTCGCCGCTATGCGCCGAAGGGGTGCCCGTCTACGACGATATGTGGGATGCCATGCACTGGCTCACGCCGGGCCGCGGACGCGCGTCAGGTATTCGCTTGGCGTCACGCCCATGAAGCGGCGGAACATGGTGGAAAACGCGCTCGGGGTGTCATAACCGACTTCGAGCGCCACCTGCGTGATGGGCCGCCCAGCCCCCAACATTGGCAGCGCACCCAGCAGGCGCATGTGCTGACGCCATTCCCGAAACGGCAAGCCGAACTCTGTCGTAAAGCGCCGCTCCAACGTGCGGCTCGATGCGCCGACATCCAGCGCCCAATCCTGCAGGCTGCGGGGATCCGAAGGCGTGTTCAGGTAGATATCGAAGATCTTGCGCAGACGGGCGTCGCGCGGCACCTGCAAGTGCAGCGGCGACTCGCTCTTCCATTCCACTTCCTCGAGCAACAGTGCCATGACGAGGGCGTCCTTGCCGTCGGGCGACCAATCGGCAGGAAGCGCCATCGCGCGCAGGATCAACTCGCGCAACAGCGCGGATACGCCGATGACCACCGGCGCGCTGGGCGCCGACATCCCGCATCGCGCCACGTCGACGTAGATCGTACGCATTTCGACTCGGCCCCGCATGCGCACTTCATGCGTGACTTCCCCCGGCATCCACAGCGCGCGTTGCGGCGGTATGACCCAGAGCGACGTCTCGGTGCGCACTTCGAGAATGCCGGCACTCGCGTACATCAGTTGCGCGCGCCCGTGGCTGTGCGGGCGCACGACGAAGCCATCCGGGTAATCCTTCGCCAACGCGCCCACGGGGCGGTCTTGGCCCTGAAATCCCGGGGGTACCCCATTTGTGATCGGCATCGGCACCAGGCCTTTCAAAGGCGTAATTTTTGGGTCGTTTTAGGCGATCCCGCCAGCGTAACACCGGGTAGCGCCGCCCACCAAACCGAATCCCTTGCCGCGTCGGCGCAAAGCCAACACGGCTCAAAACGGCTTGACGATCACGAGCAAGACGATCGCGGCCATCGAGACCAGCGTAATGGGGAGCGCTCGCCGAAAGAGCGCCGGGGACGTCGTCACGCCATCGCGCTCTAGTCGCCTGAGCGTGGCGGACAGGCGTCCGTGCAATCCCGAGACGATCACCACCAAAACCAGCTTGGCCATCAGCCACGGCGCGCTCCACCAGTTCCCCATGATGGCCATCGCGGGGCCGGTGATCCACACCACGATCAACGCGGGCGACGCCAGTCCGTAATCCGCCCGCCGCGCGATGCGCCGCCACTCGGGCTGCGTCAGACGCCCGCCCAACGCCATCGCCACCAGGCCAGCAATAAACGTGATCACTGCAATCAGATGGATGGCCTTGATCCATAGATAGAGCATTGCGGTCTCCTCAGGGCTTCGATTGATAATTTCAAATTCAGCAACAGTTGATTGACATAACTCATCTTTATCGCCAAATCGCGCAGCAATACACTTCAACTGTCGACGATGAATAACACATCGCCTCTTTCAAAAGACAGGAGAAAACATCATGCAACGCACCCTCATTACCTCTGCCCTGGTTTCCGCAATGCTGGCCCTCTCGGCCGGCTCGGCTTTCGCCAGCGACGCGTTCGACGGCCCCTCGGAATTCTCGTGGGTGCCGCAAACCAGCGTCCTGAGTCGTGCCCAAGTCCGCCAGGAACTGGTCCAGGCGCAACAAGCCGGCCTGGTCGTTCAACACGATGCCGTGTACCCGAAGGCTGCGCCCAGCGCGCAACCGACGGCGGCCAGCGCCTCGATCACGATGGGTTCGGTCGGTGGCCAGCAAAGCGCCGGCTCGACTTATTTCGGCTCCTAATGTAACTCGCCGCGCCGCGGGCCTCTCCAAAGGGGCCGCGGCGCGGCGCGCGTTCTGCGCATAACGACGCGTCGGCACTTGCTGGCGCTCACTGTGATCTCCGGTCGCCCCCCCGACCCAAGACTCCTGTCGCTGTGCGTAGTGGTTCAACGCACAGGACTTTGCCCGTCGCTCCGGCGACGGGCTTTTTTAGCGGACCTGACAGCCTTCAGGAAGCCCGCGATCCCGTGACAGGAAACGACGAAGCCCGCCTAAGCGGGCTTCTGCTCGTTGATGAGACGACGGACAACGCTTACTTCGACAGCGACTTCGCGAGAAACTCGAGCGCGCGACCGTGGGCGAGCGCCGCCGACGGCTGATGGTAAGACGCGCGCGCCCAGCAGTTGAAACCGTGGTCGGCGTTGGGATACACGAACACTTCCGTGTTCGGACGCGACTTCACCGCTTCGCTCACCGACGCCACGATATCCGGCGTGATATGGCTATCGAGCGCCCCGTAGTGGAACTGCACCGGCACGTTCAGCCCGGCGGCTTCGCCCAGATAGTTGTGAATGCCGCCACCGTAGTACGGCACGGCGGCGTCGACCAGCCCGCGTGCGGCGCTCAGGTACGACAGCAGTCCGCCGAAGCAATAGCCGACGGCGGCAATCTTTGCATGGGCGTCAAGCTTGCTGCGCAGCGCCTTGGCCGTCGCTTCGATATCGGTCACGGCCTTCTCGATGTCGATCGATTGGCGCAGTTCCATCGCGCGCGCCCAGTCGTCGCCCGAGTAGCCAAGTTCGACGCGCGGGGCGGCACGCCAGAAGATATCCGGCGCGAGCACCACATAGCCGTCCATCGCGTATTGATCGGCAACGCCGCGAATGTGTTCGTTCACGCCGAAGATTTCCTGCACCAGCACGATCCCCGGTGCCTTTGCGATCGGCCCCGACGGCGGCAATGCCAGATAGGCATCGAAGGTGCCGTCCACGGTTTCGACACGGATCCATTGACTGTTCGACACGGAAGTTGCTCCATCAAAAAAAGGGGAAATGCCCGCGCGCGACAACCACCGAGCCACTGCAGGGATCGGGCGCGACACGCATGCGCGACCGCGCGCAGTCAGGCCGAATCAGTATAGGCACTTTCGCGCTTGCGCACAGCGCTCGGCCAAGCCCACCGCACAAGGCCCTGCAGGGGGCAAGACGCGTGCCCACTTTCGCATCTCTCGGCTCACTCTCCTTGTATCGCGCATGCGGTGAGGTGCGCCGTTTCGACGATCGAACCCAAACCTTCCGATCACGCTGAGCAGGCAACGTCGCTTCGTCCCTTCGGCGTTTCGTCCCTTAGCCCTCTCGCGATCCCCTGTGACGCCCCTTACATGTCGTTACCGCCCCCGGGCCGGTCGACGGATGCGCGTTACGCTTGCCACAGGCGTTCGATATTGCCGCGCGCGAATTTAATACGGAATCCATATCATGAAGATAGCAACACGCCATGCCATCAGCACCATTGCAATGTCGCTGGCATTAACAGCCACCGGCATTGCCACGGCCGACACGTTGTCGAGCACTGCGCGAGCGCAGAGCGCGCCGCCGGCGGACGACGCCGACAACAAGCACGACATGCACGACGCCATCGACATGCCGCCCCCACCGCCGCGCATGGGTCGGCCCGTCGGCGGACCGGGTCCGCAGGGTGGGCCCGCGCCTGCCTTCGCAGCCATTCGCACCATCGACGAAATTGCGCACTGGTACCGTATTGGCGGTCATCCCGAAGATGTCTTGCCGTTCTATCGCGAGACGCTCACGCAAACGCGCGACCCGATGCTGCGCCGTCATCTGCGCGACGCCATCGCGCGCGAGGCGTTGAAGCCGGCCGACACCACGGCAGCCATCGCGACATTGCGCGCGCAATTGCGCGAGGATCTCGCCGCATTGCCGCCGCCGCCGTCACCGTCACCGTCACTTGACGCCAAGCGCCGCTGATGGAGCCACGCGATAACGAACGCGTCAATCCCGCGACGCCGCCATGATTTTCGCGTTCCATTGCGGCAGCCACGTCAGCAAGAACTGCGCGAATCCCTCAGCCGCCGGCGACGCTGCACGCGAGAGCGGTCGGTACACACAGACCTGACGAATCGTCTCGGGCGAGACCACGCGGCGCATCACCAGGCCGAACGGCGGCGCGAGCGCTGCCACGTAGCCGGGTGTCAGGGTGGCGGCCAGCCCTTGCGACGCGACGCCGAGCGCGGTCGTCACGTTATCGACCACGTCGATAGGTGTAATGCGCGCATCGGGCGGCGCAGACAAGCGCATCTGCGCGACGCTGCGTTCGTGATCGCGTCCCGCCGCAACGAGCGGCGTATCGCGCAGATCCGTCCAGCGCAC
Organism: Pandoraea cepalis; assembly: GCF_902459625.1. Lineage (NCBI taxonomy): Bacteria > Pseudomonadati > Pseudomonadota > Betaproteobacteria > Burkholderiales > Burkholderiaceae > Pandoraea > Pandoraea cepalis. The sequence continues at coordinate 11,118 of NZ_CABPRY010000009.1, read as the reverse complement.
GCGCCGGCGTCGCGCAAGCGCGTGACCCGGCGCACACCACAACACCCACGGGCTGTCGAACGCTGGCGCCCCGGCAACATGCGCACCTGTCGCGCGATTGGGACCGATCGCCAGATCGAGGTCGCCGTTGGCCACACGATCGACGAGCGCATCGACCGGCGTATCGACCACGCGCACGACGACCTTGGGCCGCAGGTCGGCATAAGCGCGAATCGCGGCGGGCAGCGCCATGCTCGCGAGCACCAGCGGCGCGCCCACGCGCACGATGCCGGCAGCACGGTTGCGCACGTCGTCAGCCGTTTTCTCGGCCGCCTGCACATGCCGAATCACCGACTCCGCCGAGGCGAGAAAATCGCGCCCAGCGCTGGAGAGCGCCACTCGTCGGGTCGTGCGGTCGAAAAGCCGAAATCCCACGACCGATTCGAGTTCGGCAACGAGTTGGCTCACGGCCGACGAGGTGAGCCCCAGGCGATTGCCCGCCTCGGCGAAGCTGTGCAATTCGGCAATGGCCACCAGCGCCTCGAACTGGCGGAGCGTGATGCGGGTCAGGGGCATGTCGTGTCGATGGTCAAGTCTCGCCTACGAATAAACCGGCATCGATGGATTGTCCCGTAGACGCGTGGTGCTCACCATCGGCTTGCGCACTTCCCATTGAAGCGAGGACCGCCCTGCCGAACGCCACTGTCCGCGCCAAGGAATCCGTCACTGCGGGTACAGGCCATGTACCCGCCCGAACAGGCGCGTCAGGCCGAGCAATGCGTCGATGTTGGGCGCAGGAACCGACACGCGCTGACCGATCTCGCGCACCACGCTCACCAGCGCGTCGAGTTCGATGGGACGGTGCGCCTCCACGTCCTGCAGCATCGACGTCTTGAATGCCCCCAGCTTCGCCGTCACGGCATGCCGGTCATCGGGCGACTGATCGATCGCGCAGCCGATCCTGGCCCCAATCGCCGCCGCCTCCCCCATCGCGGCCGAGCAGAACGCGCGCACGAGCGGGTCGTCCAGCAACCGGTCGATCGTCGCGCCCGTGATCGCCGACACCGGGTTCATCGTCAGGTTGCCCCACAGCTTGTACCAGATGTCGAGACGCACGTGCTCCGACGCCTTGACTTCGAAACCCGCTCGCGTCAGCAAACCCGCGAGCCGCTGCACGCGCTCGCTCGCCCCGCCGCCCGGCTCGCCGACGATGAGCCCACGCCCCATCTTGTGATCGACCACCCCCGGCGCCGCTGTCGCCGCACTCGCATGCACCACGCACCCGATCACGTTGGCCAGCGGAATCGCCGCACCAATCGCCCCATCCGGATCGACGCTCGTCAGCGGATCGTCGCCAAAGGGCGCCACCCCCTTGCAGAACCACCACGGCACGCCGTTCATCGCGGGCAACACCAGCGTTTGCGGGCCGAGCAGGGGCGCCACGGCGCTCGCGACCTGCGCAAGCGCGGGCCCCTTCACCGCGATAACGATCAGGTCCTGCACGCCGAGCTTGCTGGCGTCTTCTAGGGGATGCGCCGCGTCCACGGGCGCAGTCGTCACCGTCTCGCCCTGCTTCACGCGCCAGCCATGCTCGCGCAACGCCGCCAGCGTCGCACCGCGCGCCAACGCGCTCACGCGCGCCTCCCCCGCCGCCGCCAGTCGCGCCCCGAGCAAGCCGCCGATGGCGCCCGCGCCAATGATCGTCACCTTCATCCCTTCACTCCTGTGGTTGCGCCGCGAGTCGATAGTTTTCCTTGAATCGCTCCGGCACACGTTCGTCAAACCCCAGCGCCACACGGCGCACTTCAGGACTGTCGCCCGGCGGGTGCCCCACACCGAGCGCCGCCGCGCGTGGTGCATCGATCCCCACGACCTGCCCCACAAGGCGACCGAGTCCAGTGATCTCGCACGCCACCCGATCCCCCGCGTCCACCGAGCGGGAATGACAGGGTGTGCCCATCAGGATCACGTCGCCCGGCAGCAGCGTGATATGTCGCGCAATGTCTGCGATCACGTAGTGCGGGCCCCAGATCGTCTCGTCACCGATGTGCGCTTCCTGCACGACGCGTCCGTTGCGATAGGTGCGCAACGTCTGCTCGAACAGGTTCACGCCGCGCACGATGCCCGGGCCGATCGGCAACAGGGTATCGGCCCCCTTCACGCGCAACATCGACCCTTGATCGGTGTCGCGAAAGTCCTGCAAACCCATGTCCAGCGCCGGGCAGAACCCCTCGATGTAATCCCACGCTTCATCGGGAAGCACATTGCGGCACGTACGCCCGATCACCACCGCGTACTCGCCCTCGTAGTTCAGATACCGACAATCCGCCGGCTTGAGGATCTGGCCGTTGTGCCCATTCAACGAGGTCGGTGGCTTCGTGAAGTACGTCGGCGTGTCGGTCGGCTTGGGCCGGTTGCGCGTCTCCATGCTACGCGAGCGATACGAGATATGCACGGCGATGATCTTTGACGGATCCACCGGCGGCAGATGCGCCACCGCCTGCGGGTCCACCGTACGTCCATCGTCGAGCCGCAACAACCCGCGCTCGCGACCGTCCTCGACGATCGTGCCCCAGAACGCACTGCCGCCCAGCGATACGCGACGACGCTCGACGCGCGGGCCGCGCATCACGGCAGGCAATTCTCGCAGCGGAAATTCGAAGTCCATGGTCGCGTCCTGTCAAATCGTATCGAACCAGACATGCACGTTGCCGGTGCCGCGTGCGTTCTCGTATTCGGACAGCACCGTGCCCGGGTGACGGCTCGCCGCACCGCCCAGCGCCCCGATCATCTGCAGGTAATGCGCGCCGTGCGCCTCCCACGGGCGCTTGCGGTAGTCCTCGTCCCAGTTCGCCAGAATCCGGTCGTGACGCCCCTCCCGAAAAGCCTCGATGGCACGCTTGTCGCTCTCGATGTTCTCGGGGCGCGACACATTGCTCTCGTGGAAGATGCGCGGATGCCGGGGCTGCCAGTCGATGCCGTTGAACCGGTGACTCAACGAACCCGATGCCAGCATCACCACGCGCAGAGGACTGCGGCGAATCGCCTCGCCGATCGCGTCACCCGATTGCAGGAAATGCTTCGTCTCGCAGTTCTGACACGAACTCACGGTCACGACCGGCCACGCGTCGAGCCGCATCTGTTTGATGACGTTGATCGTCGGGTAATGGCGCGGCAAGTCGGGATGCGACACCGCGCGGGCGCGCACGCCGCGCTCGCGCGCCACGGCTTCGACGCTCAGCGCCAGCTCGGTATGCCCACGATAATCGTAAGGCACGCCATGCAGATACCAGGGCATCTCGTCGGAGATGTACATGCCCGAATAATGCGCCCCGCCGTCGATCAGGTGATAACCGGTGGTGAACCAATGCGAGTCGAAAATCACGATGACGTCCGGACGCGCCGCCACGACGCGCTCACGCACCCGCGCATAACCGGCGATCAAGTCCGAATCGGTGCCCGCGCCCTGCAGGACGCGGAACTCCTCACACTGCATCAGTCCTGGGTGATGCGAGACCAGCGCCGCGCCGACGATCTGTCCCATGGGGCTCTCCTCTTCTCTCGTTGTGATGCCGCGGGCGCATCAGCGATGGCTGAAGCTGGCCTTGAACGGCTGTTTCGGCACGACGACATCCTTCACGTCGCAAAAGAAATCGAAGCTCCAGTCGCCGCCTTCGCGGCCAATGCCGGAGCGCTTGGTGCCGCCGAACGGCGCCGCCAGATCACGAATGCCGAAGCTGTTGATCCAGAGAAAGCCCGTGCGAACGCGCTGCGCGACCGCAATGGCGTGCGCCTCGTCGCCATAACAAACGCCGCCCAGCCCATAGTCGGTGCCGTTAGCCATGTCGACGGCCTCGTCATCGCTTGCGAACGTTTGCAGCGTGAGCACCGGGCCGAAGACCTCCTGTTGCACGATCTCATCGTGCTGACGCAGATCGGTGAGCAGCGTCGGCGCGAAGTACTGCCCGCCGAACGTATGCCGTGTGCCGCCCCACAGCACGCGCGCGCCCGTTGTCACGGCCCGATCGACGAAGCCCTGCACGCGTTCGAGCTGCCGCAGGTGGATGATCGGACCGATCTCGGTCTGCCCATCGCGCGGGTCCCCCACGACGAGGCGCTCGACCAGCACGCGTAGCTTGTCGGTAAACGCCGGCGCCACATCCGCATGCACGAGCAGACGCGTGCCCGCCAGGCACACCTGCCCGGCGTTGCGATACATCAGCGCGGCGGTGGCGGCAGCAGCGTCGAGATCGGCGTCCGCCAGCACGATGAAGGCCGACTTGCCGCCCAGCTCCAGACTGCACGGCACGAGATTGGCTGCCGCCGCCGTGGCGATCCACTTGGCGGTGGCGACCGAGCCGGTGAACGAGATGCGCGCAAGCCGCGCGTCGCTCACGAGCGCCGCCCCCGTCACGGCCCCCGGGCCATGCAACACTTGCAACACGCCCGGTGGCAGCCCCGCCTCGTGCGCGCAGTCCGCGAGTAGCGAGGACGTAAGCGGCGCCCACTCCGGCGCCTTGAGCACTACCGTATTCCCGCACGCCAATGCCGGGCCGACCTTCCATGTCGCGAGCATCAGCGGCGAGTTCCACGGCGTGATGACCGCCACGACACCCGCAGGATCGTGACGCACGAGATGACGCGCCTGCGGCGTCTCGATCACACGGTCCTGCAACGTCATCGCATGCTCGGCGAACCACGTGATGTTCTGCATGGCGCGCGGCACCACCCCCTGCGCCATGCGTGAGCGCAGCACCCCGGCGTCGATGCTCTCCAACGTGGCGAACGCATCGGCCCGGCGCCCAATCGCTTCGGCAAAGCGCTGGAGATAGGGCAGGCGCCCTGTCGCACCGAGCGCTGCCCACGCGGGAAATGCCATGGCGCCGGACGCCACCGCGAGATCGACGTGCGTCGCGTTACCGCTGGCGATCTCACCCAGACGCGTCTGGTCGATGGGCGAGACGCACACGAACATGTCGTCCGACGCCACGCGCCGGCCGTCGATATAGTGATCCGGCGAAACGGCCACGCCGGCGACGTCAAATCGGATAGCAGTCATGCCATATCTCGTGGGAAAGGTCGGGGTGACGCGCCCGGCGGCTGGCGCACCGATCAGCGCTTTTCGTCGTCATCGATGGCGAATCTCGCCGCAAGCGAACGGCTCGCGTTCGCGAGCAGTGTGGTATCGACGCCCACGGCCATGAACGTCACGCCAACGTCGAGGTAGTGACGGGCGAGCGTCTCGTCGGCGCACAGAATCCCTGCCGCCTTGCCCGCCCGACGAATGCGTGCGATGCCGTCTCCGATGGCCTGGCGCACGTCATGGTGCGTCGCGTGCCCAAGATGCCCCATCGACGCCGCAAGATCCGCCGGGCCGATGAACACACCGTCGACGCCATCGACGGCGGCAATGTCGTCGACTTGCGCAAGCGCATCGGCCGTCTCCACCTGCACGAGCAGACAGGACGTCGCGTTTGCCGCGTGCAGATAGTCGTCGTAGCGGTTCCATCGCGATGACCGCGCCAACCCACTGCCGACGCCGCGCGTGCCTTGCGGCGGATAGCGCGTTGCGCTGACGAGCGCGCGCGCCATGTCAGCGGACTCGACCATCGGCACCAGAAGCGTCGTCGCCCCGATTTCCAGCACCTGTTTGATGAGCGTGGCGTCGCCGTGCGGCAAGCGCACCACGGGATGTGTCGGGTATGGCGCCACCGCCTGCAACGTTGCGAGCATCGTGCGCAGATCGTTGGGCGCGTGCTCACCGTCGATCACCAGCCAGTCGAAACCGCTGTCTGCGCACAACTCGGCGGCGTACGGCGTAGCGAGTCCCAACCATAGACCGATCTGGCGCTCGCCGCGGGCCAACGCCTGCTTGAAGGCATTCGGGGGAGTTTTCATGACAACCTCTCCAGTGAGGTGCGGACAATTGGGGTCGTTAGGCGCCGTCAGACGAAGCGCACACCGATTGCACCGAGCGGGCCGTAGTCGGCATGAAACACGTCGCCCGCCGCGCAAGCCACGGGTCGCGTAAACGACCCGGCGAGCACGATCTCGCCCGCTTGCAAGCCTTCGTCGAAAGCGCCCAGCGTGTTGGCCAGCCACGCAATGCCGTTGCCGGGATGGTTGAGCACCGCCGCACTCAGGCCCGACTCTTCGATCACGCCGTTGCGGTAGAGCAGCGCGCCCGTCCAGCGCAGATCGACCGCGTCCGGCTTCACGGGACGTCCACCGAGTATCACGGCCGCATTCGCCGCGTTGTCGGCGATCGTGTCGACGACCTTGCGCGGCGCCTTCGTGTCGCGGTCGAACAGCTCGATGCGGCCATCGATCAATTCGAGCGCCGGCGTCACCCACGCGGTGGCGTCGAGCACGTCGAACAAGGTAACCCCAGGGCCCTTGAGCGGCTTGGCCAGAACGAATGCCAACTCCACTTCGAGACGCGGCACGATGAACCGCGAGGCATCGAGTGTCGCGCCATCGGTCACAAGCATGTCGTCGAGCAACGTGCCGTGATCGGGTTCCGTGATCTGGGCGGCGACTTGCATGGCGCGCGACGTCAGCCCGATCTTGTGACCGATCACGCGACGCCCTTCGGCGAACTTCAACGCCAGCCACGCCTGTGCGATCGCGTAGCTGTCGGCCGTCGTCATCTCGGGATACCGGCGGGAGAACTGCATGACCGGCGTGCGACGGCGTTCGGCGTCGTGCAGTTCGCGGGCAAGCGCCTGGCAGGTCGCGGCGTCGAGCGTCGGCATCGGGGGGTCTCCATGGCGCCACCCGCTACGGGCAACGCGATCTTATTGGTCGATAACGCCTATTCTTGCGGCCCCCGGCGCCAGGAACAATCAATCGATTCAGGGTTATTAATAAGCAAAACTGGATAATCGAGCGCCGCCGGATACCTTCCGCCAGTCAGGCATCGCCAACTTAATTACGAAATGAGAGTGATTTGCATTTATAATCCGCAACGATTTATTACAAGGCATTACGCAAACCGAACCGAATGCTGTCGGCTGCCGTTCCGGTCAACGCTCGGGTTCGCCACACTCTCGCCGTCAAGAAGGTCAGCCAAGATGAAGATGTCTCTGCGTCGCCGCGCACATGTGGCCGCCGACACCCCCCGCGTCCGCCCCTGCGCCGCCCACCTCCCCCCCCGTCCTCGTCTGCCGCACGCCATCGCCAGCGCCGCCGCGCTGCTCGTGACAACGCTCGGCACCGCGTATGCGCAGCAGGCCACAGGTGCGACGGCAGCAGAATCCAGGGCCGAAGTCGAACTCGACGCAGTCAACGTTTCCGGCGACTGGCTCGGGACCGGTCTCGACAGCAGCGCGAAGACCTTCCCCGGGGCGCGTACGGTCGTGAAGAAGGCGCAGATCGAGGCATCGGGTGCGACGAGCATTGGTGATGTCATGCGCCGCATCCCCGGTGTGCAGGCGAGCGACAACTCGGGTACCGCGGGCAGCGCCATCTCGCTGAACATCGGCGTGCGCGGCCTCACCGGCCGTTACTCGCCGCGCTCGACCGTGTTGCTCGACGGCATTCCGATGGCCGTCGCACCTTACGGTCAGCCGCAGTTGTCCTTTGCGCCGGTCAGCCTGTTCAACATCGAGAGCATCGACGTCGTGCGCAGCGGCGGTGCCGTGCGCTACGGGCCGCAGAACGTCGGTGGCGTGATCAACTTCAAGACGCGCGCGATCCCCAGCACGCCGGGCCTTACGGCCGACGCCACCGTGCGTGAGAACGTGTACACGATCGGTGGTGGCGCCAACACCCAATACGGTGCGTTCCTCGGCACGCAAATGGACAACGGCCTGGGACTCGCGCTGCTGTATTCCGGCATGGTCGGACGCGACTGGCGCAAGGGCAGCGACGAGCGCGTGAACGACCTCGCGTTGAAATGGCGGTACGACATCTCGTCGAGCCAGCAGGTGTACGGCAAGGTCTCGTATTACGACGTGAAGTCGAAGACGCCCGGCGGCCTGAGCGTTGCGCAATTCAACGCCGATCCGTTCCAGAACACGCGACCGAACGACTACTGGAGCGGCAACCGCACCGGCCTCGACGTCGGCTATCTGAACACGATCTCCGAGACGCAGGAATTCGAGATCCGCACGTTCTACAACGAGAGCTATCGTCAGAGCACGCTGATCAACGCAGCGGGCACGCAGACCACGCACCAGCCTCGCAACTACGAGACGTTCGGTGTCGAGCCACGCTTCACACAGCGCCTGTTCGTCGGCCCGACCGCGCACGACGTGACCGTTGGCTATCGCTACGTGCACGAGCGTGGCGACGACAACAACTGGACCACCACGCTTGCGACCGGTCGCAACTCCGCCACGCGGACGTTCTACAACTACACCAGCGCGAACGCGTTCTACCTCGACGACCGCATCGCCTGGGGCAACTGGCGACTCACGCCGGGCGTGCGTTACGAGATCATCAACTCGCAGCGCGTCGACAAGTCGACCGGCAACACCTTCCGCTCGGACAACAGCAAGCCGCTGCCATCGGTGAACCTGTCGTACCTGGTGAACAGCGCGTGGACGGTCTATGCGGACTACAGCACCTCGTTCGGACCGGTGCAGAACACGCAGTTGAATTCGATGTCGGCCGCGAACCCGCTGACGCCGGAGCTCGCCCGCACCTATGAAATCGGCACCCGCTGGTCGGACTCGCGTTGGAAGGCAGAGCTCACGGCGTTCAAGATGAAGTTCGACAACCAGATTCTGCAAGTGCCCGGCTCGACCCCGCCCGTCTTCCAGAACATTGGCGCGACGAACCACGACGGCATTGAAACCGCCGTCGATTACACCTTCGATCGCGACAGCGTGCTGCGCGGCTTGAACGTGTACGCGAACTTCACGTACACGCGCGCGATTCAAAAATCGGGCGCGACTGCCGGCCTCGACGTGCCGTTCTACTCGCGCTTCACCGACACGCTCGGGGCACGTTACGACATCGGCGCGTGGACATTCAATGTCTCAACCACACACCAGAGCGCGCAGTACTCGGATCTGGCGAACACCGATGCGGAATCGGCCGACGGCAGCAATGGCAAAGTCCCGGGCTTCCGCCTGTGGAATCTGCAGGCGATGTACAAGATCCCCGGCTACAGGAGCGCCGACATCACGGTAGGTCTGAACAACGTCTTCGACAAACGCTTTTATACGCGCAACGTCGACGGCAACGCCGGTCGCATGGTCGGCGCCCCGCGCATGGTCTACGTGCAAGGCCACTTCGGCTTCTGAAACTGCGTGGTGGCGACGATTAACCAGAATCTCCGCTTCCATCGATGCGCCTGCGACCATCCCGCAACGACATCGAGTAATGACCCGGACCTTCCCCCACAGAAATATCCCACTGTAAGGTTAGCGACAGGGCTGCGGGAGAAACCTTGTCATGAAGAAGTCACGGTTCACGGAAGCACAGATCATCGGCGTTTTGAAAGATGTAATGACCCAGCAGAACCCGCTCAGGTCAGGCGGCTAAAGCAAAAGCCTCGGCCAGGGTCATCATCTTCAGCGCTTGATGCGGCCGTCGATGGTTGTAGAACTGAATCCAGTCGCCGATCACACGGCTGGCGTGTTGCAGCGTCTCGAAGCGATGGCGGTGTGCACGTTGCCTCTTGAGCATACGGATGACGCGCTCGACTATGCCGTTCTACTGTGGACGATCGGGGTGACGAATTCCTGGCGCAGGCCGTAACTGCGTGCCAGCGCGGTGTAACTGCGACTGGTAAAGACCAACCCGTAGTCGCTACGTAACCGGAGTGGAGCTGGCACTCGGCCCAACGTACCGAAGCGAGCAATCAGCGCTTGTATGCGGCGCCGGAAGCCGATTGGGGTTTTTTGACCTGCCAGGCTTTCAATTGAAAGACCCGCTGCACGGTGTTCTCGTTGACCCGAGCAGGTAAGACCGTCCGATAACCAAATGATGCTGACTCCTCGATCATTGGCTTGATCGGTTTGAATCGCCCCGGATTTGAAGGAGGCTCCAACTCTTGAGAGAATGGGGCCATGAACAAGAAGCCAAGCAAGTTTTCACCGGAAGTCCGGGAGCGCGCAGTGCGCCTGGTGCGCGAGCAGCGTAGTGAGCATCCATCGCTGTGGGCGACGGTCGAGTCGATTGCGCCGATGATCGGCTGCACGCCGCAAACATTAAACGATTGGGTCAAGCGCGACGAGATCGATAACGGCGAACGTGCCGGCCTGACCACGAACGAGCGTGAGCGCTTGAAGGCGCTGGAGCGCGAGAACAAGGAATTGCGCAAGACCAACGAGATTCTCAAGCTGGCCAGCGCGTTTTTCGCCCAGGCGGAACTCGACCGCCGTATCAAGTCCTGAAATCCTTCATCGATCAGCATCGAGATACCTTCGGGGTCGAGTCGATCTGCAAGGTCTTGCGGATTGCCCCGTCGGCTTACTGGCGCCATGCTGCCCAGCTTCGCGATCCGTCGAAGCGCTGCGCCCGAGCGAAGCGTGATGACGTGCTGTGCCCGGATATCCAGCGTGTCTGGCACGCCAACATGCGGGTCTACGGCGCGGATAAGGTCTGGAAACAGATGAACCGGGAGCACATCCGGGTGGCCCGTTGCACGGTCGAGAGATTGATGCAGCGACTGGGATTGCAAGGTGCGGTTCGCGGAAAGCGGGTCCGAACAACGGTTCCCGACACATCCGCGCCGTGCCCGCTGGACCGGGTCAACCGGCAGTTCAAGGCCGACCGGCCAAATCAGCTCTGAGTTTCCGATTTCACCTACGTTTCGACGTGGCAAGGCTGGCTGTACGTGGCGTTCGTCATCGACGTGTTTGCGCGGCGCATCGTTGGCTGGCGGGTGAGTCGTACCATGCGCACCGACTTCGTACTTGATGCGCTTGAACAGGCGCTGTACGCCCGCCAACCCGGCGACGACGGGACGCTGATCCATCATTCCGACAGGGGGGCGCAGTATGCTTCCATTCGGTACACCGAGCGACTTGCCGAAGCTGGAATTGAGCCGTCGGTCGGCAGCCGCGGCGCCAGTTATGACAACGCCCTGGCGGAAACGATCAACGGCCTGTGACCTGTCCTGAAAATTTCGTACCAATCAAATCTAGGGATAATGGCTCCTCAGCTCAGATGAGGAGTTGGTATGAA
>NZ_CABPRY010000008.1:0-236142 GCF_902459625.1 Pandoraea cepalis | reverse complement strand
CGGACCGGGGCCCCTTTCTGCAGCGAGTTGGGTTTATGTTTGAGAGGCGGAAAGGGGCCCCGGTCCGTCTAGGGGAGTGGTGTTGAGGCCCCGGTCCGTCTAGGGGAGTGGTGTTGAGGCCCCGATCCGTCTAGGGGAGCGGTGCACAGGCCCCGGTCCGTCCAGGGGATCGGTGTTGAGGCCCCGATCCGCCAGCAAAACACCCTCCTCAAGAATGGACTGCGTCTGAATAATCCTCTGGCTGGGTGGCATCAGAGCGTGGTTGCATGCCGAGCACCTTGACGAGCGCCGTCACTAGAACGGCGACAACCAGATTGATGAAGAGCGAATAGAGTGCGGCATAGCCGGGCATCGTGAGCGAGCCGATGTGCAGAGCGAAGACAGACGACTTGAAGCCTGTAGAAGCGGCCATCCACGTACCGACGGCGATACCGGCGAACCAACCGACCAGCAGGCCGCGATGATCGAGCCAACGGGTATAAAGCCCGAGCACGATTGCGGGAAGCGTCTGAATGATCCAGATGCCGCCGAGCAGTTGAAGCTGAATCGCGTACTGAAGCGGCAAGAACAGCACGAAGAACAGCGCGCCGAGCTTCACCACGAGCGAGACACGTTTTGCGATCAGCGTCTCCTGCGCGGCGGACACCGATTTATTCAGGAATTCCTTATGCACGTTACGTGTATAGAGATTCGCGGCGGCGATCGACATAATGGCGGCGGGGACCAATGCACCGATGGCGATAGCGGCGAATGCCACGCCGACAAACCACGAAGGGAAGGCGTAGAGAAACAGCGCCGGCACGGCGAAATTCGTCCCATATTGCGCGAAATACGGTGCGAACTGAGGCATCGACTTCACCCCGGAGGCCAACGCCATGTACCCGAGCAAGGCGATCAACCCGAGCAGCAGCGTATAAGCGGGCAACAGCGCCATATTGCGTCGAATCGTATTACCGCTCTTTGCGCTGAGCAGCGCCGTAATCGAGTGCGGATACAAGAACAGTGCGAACGCCGAGCCCAATGCCAACGTTGCATAAGCGCTGTAGCCCGCGAGCGAACCTCCTGATGGCGGTTTCAGCAGCAGATTCCCTGCGGGGACTGCCGCGAACACATGCGACATTCCGCCCAGGCGAATCGGAATCACGATCAACGCCGCGATAATCGTCAGATAAATCAGCGTGTCCTTCACAATCGCGATCAATGCCGGTGCGCGCAAACCACTGGTGTACGTGTAAGCGGCGAGAATCACGAACGCGATAATCAGTGGCAAATCGCCGAGCCAGCCTGTCGCGTGAAAGCCCAGGGCACCGATCACCACCTCGATCCCCACCAGTTGCAGGGCGATGTACGGCATCGTTGCCACGATCCCCGTGACCGCGATCGCCAGCCCTAGCCAACCGCTGCCGTAGCGAGCGCTCACAAAATCCGCAGCGGTCACATAGCCGTGCTTTCGCGACACCTGCCAAAGCTTCGGAAAGACCACAAACGCAAACGGGAAAACCAGAATCGTGTACGGCAACGCGAAGAACCCCAGCGCGCCGGCGCCGAACACCAACGCCGGCACAGCGATAAACGTATAAGCCGTATACAAATCGCCGCCGAGCAAAAACCAACTGACAATCGTGCCGAAGCGGCGCCCTGCCAGCCCCCACTCGTCGAGTTGCGCGAGATCCCCGCGTCGCCAGTGCGCCGCCACGAACCCCACGATCGTGACAAACACAAACAGCGCGACAAAAACCACCGTAGCCGTCCAGTTCATGATCGACCTCCCGTCGCAGCGTCAGTTGGCGCCGTGCGTCGGTGCACCCACGCCGTAAGCAGCGCAGTCACCAACACCCACGCAAACTGATACCAATAGAAAAACGGGAAACCGAAGAGAGACGGCTCGAGCCGGTTGTAGAACGGCACCCACAGAACGCCAGCGAAAGGCAGCAACAACAGCCACAGCCAACCCCTGCCGCGCGATAGCGACGCGTTTTCATTCATGATTGCGTACCTCCCGGCGGGATCGCCACCGATCGCTCACGCAACGTGTGCCTATAACGACTATATGTCCTGAAAAGCAAAACGGCTTACGGACAAACCCCAACCCAGCCGGATTCGCCATAAGCCGCATTTCGAGAGGAAAAACCGGCGTCGTCAGACCATGCCCGCCATCCTGCTTCCCCCCTTCACCTACCCAACATCCCCAACATCTACGCCGCCGGCACCACCGCCGTCACCTCGATCTCCACCTTCGCTTCGTCCTCCACCAGATCGGCCACTTCCACCGCCGTCATCGCCGGGAAGTGACGACCGATCACCGCGCGATAATGCTCTCCAATCGCGCGATAACACTCCACATACTCGCGCTTATTCTTCACATACCACGTCATGCGAACGATATGTTCCGGCTTCGCGTTGCCCTCCGCCAGAATCGCCACAATATTCTCAAGCGTCTGACGCACCTGCAGCGCGAAATCGTCCGTCTCGAAACGTTGCTGCCCATTCCAGCCGATCTGACCGCCGACAAACACAATGCGGCTGCCCGCCGTCATCTCGAAAGCCATGCCATTCGCATAGCCGCGCGGCTTCGCCCATTCGGGGGGTTGCAGAACTTGCAGCATCAGGACACTCCTTCAATAACAGAATCAGGTGCGGCAAAGCGCACAATCGCCGCGCGCTGGGCGTCGGGCACCGCGATCGGGGCGGGCCTGCCGCCCTCGCCTTTCGCGACCCAAACCAACACCAGCGTGGCTTGCAAACGCGTCTCGTCGTTCGCTCCGGAAAACCGGATGCGCAACGTCATCGACGAACGACCCAGACGCGAGACCTCCAGCGAACGCTGGAGCGTCTCGCCCAAAAAACTCGGCGCACTGAAGCGACACTCAATGTTCGCCGTCGGCACGCCCATCGCATTACGCAAATGCATCTCGCCGAACGACAGACCCAGCCCTTCGGCGCACCAGTCCTCGACCAGATCGTTCATCATCTCGAAATAGCGCGGATAGAACACAATCCCGGCCGGATCGCAATGCTTGAACCGCACCAACAACGGCTTCACAAACGCGTGCGCCGCCACCTCAGCTTCCGACATATCCTCTCCCCCGCATGTCTCGTCGTCACACCGCGTCAACGTGAGTGGGCGCCCACTGGAGCGCCCCACCCTCGCCTCAGTGCACCTCAATGCGCCATCTGCCGCAGCTTGAAGCGCTGAAGCTTGCCCGTCTCCGTGCGCGGCAGTGCATCGACAAATTCAATCGCCCGCGGATACTTGTACGGCGCGATGTTGGCCTTCACATACTCCTGAAGCGCCTTCACCATCGCGTCGTCGCGCGGCTCGCCCGCCTTGAGCACCACATACGCCTTCACAATCTGACCGCGCGCCTCGTCGCTCGCGCCGACCACCCCGCACTCCGCTACCGCCGGGTGCTTCAGCAATGCCGACTCCACCTCAGGGCCCGCGATGTTGTACCCCGCCGACACAATCATGTCGTCCGAGCGCGCCTGATAGTAATAATTACCGGCCTCGTCACAACGGAACGTATCGCCCGGCAGATTCCAGCCATTCTTCACATAATTCGTCTGACGCGAGTCCGCAAGATATCGACACCCCGTCGGCCCCTTCACCGCCAGCTTGCCTACCTTGCCCGGCGGCAGCGGCTGCATGTTCTCGTCAACGATCATCGCGATATAGCCCGGCACCGGCCTGCCGATCGCGCCCGGCACCACGTCGCCGTTCGCCGCCGAGATGAAAATATGAATCATCTCCGTGCCGCCAATGCCGTCGATCATCTCGATACCCGACGCCTGCTTCCAGAGTTGACGCGTTGCATCCGGCAACGCCTCCCCCGCCGACACCGTCTTCTTCAGACTCGACAGATCGTACTTGCCCACCAGCGCAGCCATCTGACGATAGAACGTTGGCGCCGTGAAACAGATCGTCGCGCGGTACTGCTCGATCGCCTGCAGCAGACTGTCCGGCGTGAGCTTCTCCAACAACACCGTTGCCGCTCCGACACGCAACGGGAACGTCAACAGGCCGCCCGTACCGAAAGTGAACGCTAACGGGGGGGTGCCGCAGAAAATGTCCTCCGGCCCCGGCTTGAGCACATGGCGCGGAAACAGATCGCACATCGCCAACACATCACGATGGAAATGCATCGTGCCCTTCGGCTGCCCCGTCGTGCCGCTCGTGAACGCAATCAGGCAGACATCGTCCACCGCCGTATCGCAAGCCTCGAAACTCGCCGGCTGGCGGGCCATGCGCGCCTCCAGTGAGTCCTCACCCACGTCGTGGAAGTACACCACCCGCGTCAACGCGGGACAGAAATACTCATGGTCCGCCCGGCGGTTGAACTCCAGTTCATCCTTCAGACGCCCATCGCACAGCGCCGCACCGACCTCCGCCTTGTCGACGATCTGCTTGAGTTCCTTCGCGCGCAAGAGCGGCATCGTCGGCACGCCCACCAGCCCCGCCTTGATCACCGCCAGCCACGCCGCCGCCATGAACAGGTTATTGGGTCCGCGCAACAGCACGCGATTGCCCGGCACCAGCGCCATGTCGTTGCGCAGCACGTGCGCGATACGGTCGACCATCTCGCGCAAACCGAAATACGTCGTGACCGTCGTCTGACCGTTCTCCACCGAATAAATCGCAGGCGCCTCGCCGCGACCTTGCGCAATCGCGCGATCCAGCAATTCGGCGGCGCAATTGATACGCGCCGGGTACGCCACGTCCGGATTGTCCAGCAGAAACTCGGGCCACTGATCCACGGGCGGCAGATTGTCGCGCGCGAAAGTGTCGAGATGTCCAGATCGTTCCATGTGCTTCTCCTTGCCCCCGGTAATCAAGCCTGGCGCCTGCGCGCCGCCACAGACCGCGCTCAGCCGTCCTTGAGCAGTTCGCGCGCGATGATCAGTTTTTGTACTTCCGTTGCCCCTTCGTAGATCCGCAGCGAGCGAATCTCACGGTACAGACGCTCCACGATCGCGCCCGACACCACGCCCGCGCCGCCGAACATCTGCAACGCGCGGTCGATCACCTGCTGCGCCGACTCCGTCGCGAACATTTTCGCCATCGCCGCCTCGCGTGTCGTGCGCTGCCCCTGCACGTCACGCTGCCAGGCCGCGCGATACGTCAGCAATGCCGCGGCGTCCACCGACGTCGCCATCTCGCCCAAGGCCGCCTGCGTGATCTGGAAATCGGCGAGCGTCTGCCCGAACATTTCGCGCGACTTCGCTCGCGCCAGCCCTTCGTCGAGCGCGCGACGGGCAAAGCCCAGCGCCGCCGCCGCCACCGACGCGCGGAAAATATCCAGCGTCATCATCGCCACCTTGAAGCCCTGCCCCGCCTCGCCCAAACGCTGCGACGCCGGTACGCGACAGTTCTCGAACTTCAGACGCGCCAGCGGATGCGGCGCACTCACGTCGATCCGCTCGGCAATCGTCAGCCCCGGCGTGTCGGCATCCACCACGAACGCGCTGATACCGCGGGCGCCGGGCGCCTCGCCCGTACGCACGAAGACACAATAGAAGTCCGCGATGCCGCCATTCGAAATCCACGTCTTCTCGCCGTTCAGCACGTAGTCGTCGCCTTCGCGCGTGGCCGAACACGCCATCGCGGCCACATCCGACCCGGCATTCGGCTCCGAGAGCGCAAACGCCGCAATCGCCTCGCCCGAGGCCACGCGCGGCAGATAGCGCTGCTTGAGCGCCTCGCTGCCCGCCAGCGTGATCGCGCCGCTACCCAATCCCTGCATCGCAAAGGCGAAGTCAGCCAGACCGTCGTGACGCGCGAGCGTCTCGCGCAGCACACACAACGCCCGCGAATCCAATTGATCCAGCGCGCCGCCATGACTCGCGCTCACGCAATACTTCAGCCAGCCCGCGCGACCCAGTTGGCGCACCAGCGACACGCATGTCGCGTCGGTATCCGCGTGGTGATCGACCTTCAGTTCGCGCGTGCACCAGGCGTCGAGTTCCGCGCCCAACCGGCGATGCGCCTCGTCGAAAAACGGCCACGCCAGAAAGTCGCCATTGCGCGCGTTGTGGGGAGTGATATCGCTCATCGTCTCGCTCGCGTCAGTCGCCCTTGAACACCGGTTTTTGCTTGGCGACGAAAGCGTCGTAAGCGCGGCGGAAGTCCTTCGTCTGCATACAGATGGCCTGCGCTTCGGCTTCGGCCTCGATGGCCTCGTCCACGCCCATGTTCCACTCCTGATGCAACAGTTTCTTGGTCACGCCGTGCGCGAACGTCGGGCCGCAGGCGATCTGATCGGCCAGCGTCTGCGCGGCCGAGAGCACAGCGCCGCCGTCATGCAATGCGTTGAAAAAGCCCCATTGCAGCCCTTCCTCGGCCGTCATCACGCGACCGGTGTACAGCAACTCCGACGCGCGGCCTTGTCCGATCATGCGCGGCAGCAGCGTGCACGCGCCCATGTCGGCACCCGCCAGCCCCACGCGCACGAACAGGAACGCCGTCTTCGCCTGCGGCGTCCCCAGACGCATGTCGGAGGCGAGCGCCATCATCGCCCCGGCCCCGGCACAAATCCCGTCGATGGCGCTGACGATCGGCTGCGGACAGGCTCGCATCGCCTTGACCAGATCGCCCGTCATGCGCGTGAAGTCGAGCAGCTCAGGCATGCTCATCTGCGTGAGCGGGCCGATGATTTCGTGAACGTCGCCGCCCGAGCAAAAATTGCCGCCCGCGCCCGTCACGACGACCGTCTTGATATCCGTGGCGTAGACCAGACCTCGAAACAGATCGCGCAACTCCGCATACGAGTCGAACGTCAGCGGATTCTTCTTGTCGGGACGATTCAGCGTGATCGTGCCCACGCTCGCGCGCCCTTGCGCGTCGTTCGACACCGACCACAGAAAGTGCTGGGCTTCATAGTTCGCGAACGGGCGCTTGTGATGCGCCATCGTCAATTTCACGTCGCTCATTGGCCGATCTCCTCAAATAGTAAGTGCATGGGTGCTTAGCCGACGGTCACTTCGCCGCCCGCCACCGCGATCGATTGTCCTGTCACGGCACCGGCGCCCGGCTGGCAGAGCCACAGCACGGCGTCGGCCACCTCTTGCGGTTGCACGAGACGGCCCTGCGGATTGCGGCGGGCCAACTCGGCGCGCGCGTCGTCTTCACCGCGACCGGTCTTCGCGACGATATTCGCCACCGCGTCGCGCACGATATCCGTTTCCGTATACCCCGGGCAAACGGCATTCACCGTCACCCCTTTCTTCGCCACTTCGAGCGCCAGTGCGCGCGTGAGCCCGACCACGCCGTGCTTGGCCGCGCAATACGCAGTGACATACGGATACCCGATCAGCCCGGCGGTACTCGCCACGTTCACGATGCGGCCCCACCCGGCCGACAGCATCGAGGGCAGCGCGGCGGAAATACAGTGAAACGTCCCCGTCAGGTTGACGTCGATCATTTGTTGCCAGAGCGCGCTGTCCGTCTTGCCGAATGGCGCGCTGAGTGCTTGCCCCGCGTTGTTCACCAGCACCTGCACCGGCCCGAAGCGCCCGGCCGCGCCTGCAAAGGCCGCGGCGACGGCGGAGGCATCCGAGATATCCGCACTGACCCAGGCCACCTTGCCATGCGCGGCCAAGGCGTGTGCACCGCTCGCGAGCGTGGCTTGATTGCGTCCGAGCAGCGTCACCCGTGCGCCCTGCGCCAGCAGTGACCGGGCCACGGCCTCACCGATACCGCGCGCGCCGCCCGTCACCAGCGCATGCACACCCGCGAGCGATGCGGGCGATGCGCCAGCCGAGATTGTCGTTGACGTCATGAACTGTCCTTATTTACCGATCTGTTGAGCGTAGGCGGCCGCACGCTCCAGATTGGTCTCGTACTGCCGCTTGCCCGCATAGTACTGTGACGGCCACGGCAGATCCTTGTAGCCGATCTTCGCGGCTTCGTGCAGCGTCCAGAACGGATCGGCGAGGTGCGGTCGCGCCAGCGCGCACAGATCGGCACGGCCCGACGCGATGATGCTGTTCACGTGATCCGCCTCGAAAATCGCGCCCACCGCCATCGTCGGAATGCCGGCCTCGTTGCGCACACGGTCGGCAAACGGCGTCTGGAACATGCGCCCGTAGACCGGCTTCTCGTCCTTGCTGACCTGGCCCGACGAGCAGTCGATGAGATCCGCACCAGCGTCCTTGAAGGCGCGCGCAATCGTCACGGCGTCGTCCGGCGTGATGCCGCCTTCGACCCAGTCGTGTGCCGAAATCCGCACCGACATCGGCTTGGCCGCCGGCCAGACATCGCGCACAGCATGGAAGACTTCCAGCGGATAACGCAGCCGGTTCTCCAGCGAGCCGCCGTACGCGTCCTGACGCTGGTTCGTGAGCGGGGAGATGAAGCTCGAGAGCAGATAGCCGTGAGCGCAGTGCAGTTCGAGCCAGTCGAAGCCTGCCTCGGCAGCGCGACGGGCGGCGTGCACGAAGTCGTCCTTGACGCGGTCCATGTCGGCGCGGGTCATCTCGCGCGGCGTCTGCGACACGCCCTCGATGTAAGGCAGCGGCGAGGCCGAGATCAGCGGCCAGTTGCCGTCGTCGAGCGGCTGGTCGATGCCGTCCCAGGCCAGCCGCGTCGAGCCCTTGCGACCGGCGTGGCCGATCTGCATGGCGATCCTGGCGTCGCTGCCCGCGTGCACGAAGTCGACGATGCGCTTCCACGCGTCGCGTTGCGTATCGTTCCACAGGCCGGGGCACCCCGGCGTGATGCGTGCGTCGGGCGACACGCAGGTCATCTCCGCGACGATCATGCCCGCACCGCCCAGCGCGCGGCTGCCCAGGTGTACGAGGTGGAAGTCGCCCGGCACACCGTCGACCGACGAGTACATGGCCATCGGCGACATCACGATACGGTTCTTGAGCGTGAGTTCGCGCGCCCGGTACGGGGTGAACATCGGCGGAATCGCCTGCTGGCCGTCGGCGCGCGTCACGCCGGAACGCTTGGCGAGCCAGTCTTCGAAGCCTTCGACATAGGCGGGGTCGCGCACGCGCAGGTTCTCGTGAGAAATCCGTTGCGAGCGCGTGAGCAGCGAGTAAGCGAATTGCTCCGGCGCGAAGCGAGCATAGCGATCGACGGTTTCGAACCACTCCGTCGAATTCCGGGCGGCGTTCTGAATCTTGAGCACTTCGACGCCGCGCGCGGCTTCGTAGTCGGCCAGCACGCGCGGCAGGGCATCGATGCCCTCGCTGCGCAGACCGTCGGCGAGGGCGATGGCGTCTTCCAGCGCGAGCTTGGTGCCCGAGCCGATCGAGAAGTGCGCGGTGTGGGCGGCGTCGCCCATGAGGACGATGGGTACGCGCTTGCCGTCGACATCGCGCCAGTGCACCCAATGTTCGCAGATCACGCGCGGGAAGCGGATCCAGATGGCCGAGCCGCGCAGGTGCTTGGCGTTGCTCATGAGTTCATGGCCGCCGAGGTACTTCGCGAAGAGGTTTTCGCAGAACTTCACGCCCTCTTCCTGGCTCATTCGATCGATGCCGTGGGCGCGCCAGACTTCCTCGGGCGTCTCGACGATGAACGTCGACGTGTCGGCATCGAACTGATAGGCGTGCGCCTGAAACCAGCCGTGCTCGGTCTTCTCGAAGGCGAACGTGAAGGCGTCGAAGCGTTGATGCGTACCGAGCCAGACGAAACGATTCTGCCGCGTATCGATGTCCGGGCGATAGGTGTCGGCGTAACGGGTACGGATGCGACTGTTCAGGCCGTCCGACGCGATCACCAGGTCGGCCTGATAGCGGCGGGCGATCTCGTCATCGTCGGCCACGTCGGTCTCGAAAACCAGTTCGACGCCGAGCGCTTCGCAGCGCGCCTGCAAGATGTTGAGCAGCTTCTTGCGGCCGATGCCGATGAAGCCGTGACCGCCCGAGGTGATCGTGCGCCCTTCGAAGTGGATGTCGATGTCATCCCACCGGTTGAAGGCGGCGTTGATCTGCGCGGCACTCTCCGGATCGGCCTCCTGAAGGTTGTCCATGGTGGCATCGGAGAACACGACGCCCCAGCCGAACGTGTCGTAGGGCCGATTCCGTTCGACCACCACCACACGATGCGACGGATCGCGCAGCTTCATCAACAACCCGAAATACAGGCCCGCAGGACCGCCACCGATACAGACGATATTCATCTCCAGCCTCCGGATTCACAGATCGCGCCGCATTCGCCGATCTTTGTTAAATCGTAAATAGTTTATACCTAAAATACTAGCGAAAAAAAATGCGGCCGGCAAGGTGGTCAGACCCTGATGTTCAACGGGTCGGGAAAGCCCTTAGAAGGGGAATCGTCTGAGGCGACCATCGGACGATTCCGAAATTTTGCCAATGGGTCCAAAACCGAAATACTTGGCAATGCCCGTCTGCCAGAATTCTCGCCGTCGTGTCACTCACGGTTCCTTCCAACCTCTGGCCTGACGCCAGGGTGTAAGCCCCCCGGCTGCTGCATGTTCACCATGCTCACTGTTGCGCCCTTTTTGCGCATTCGCGTCTGCGTGCGCGTCGATCTCCGCCATGGCGGATTCCGGCGTGCGCGTGATGTCGCGATGCCCCGTTTCGACTACAAAAAAGGGCAACATCATCCGTGGTACATCGTGACCGTCCGGTCTTCATCGCATCGCTGCATCGCCGCCTTGGCGCCGTAGTCCCTTACCTCCCTTGCGCTCCTCGCGTCCCCCACGTCCTTTGCACACCGGCCGTCCTGCGCGCGAGCCTGCTGGCGTGTGGGCTCGCGCTTCAGTGCCCGACCGGCATCGCGCAAGGCCACCCGTCCGCGTTGCACGACGCCGTGCGGCAAGGCGTGCAGGACGAACAACTGGAGCGCCAGCGCCGGGAGGCCGACGAGCGCGAACAACGCGCCGACGCGCCCGACGTTCGCCTGCCCGCCCTCCCCGACGGCGCACTGGCCGCGCAAGACAACCTACGGCTTCCCGCCGAATCGCCCTGCGTTGCGCTGCGCAGCGTCACGCTCACGGGCCTGGGCGGCGCCCCGCTGCCAGCGCCCTTCGCGTCTGTCGAAGCAGCGATCGTGCCGTTCGTCGGACAGTGCGCCGGCACGAACGGGGTGGCCCGGGTTGCCGCAGTGGTCACCCAAGCGATCCTGACCGAGGGCTGGGTCACCACACGCGTGATCGTTCCCGAGCAGGATATGGCCGATGGGCATCTGACGCTCCAGGTCATCCCCGGCACCGTCTCGGCGATGCGCTTCTCGGATCCGGCCACACGCGGCACCTGGCGGTCCGCAGTCCCCTTGCGCGACGGTGACTTGCTCTCGCTGAGCGCGCTGGAGCAGGGACTCGAACAACTCAAGCGCCTGCCGAGCCAGGATGCCGATATTCGCATCGAGCCCGGTGACACGCCCGGATCTAGCGAGGTCCTGATCGACGTGCAACGGCAACGGCCGTGGCGTCTGCTGGCCTCCGTCGATAACGGCGGTACGCGCGACACCGGGCGCTTGCAGGGTCAACTGGCGATCGGCGTCGATAACCCGCTCGGCCTGAACGACCTTCTCGATGTTGCCGTCCAGCACGACCTGTCGACCGGCGACGACCGGTTCGGCACCCGGGGCGCGAGCGCCAGTTATTCGGTGCCCTGGGGTTACCACACCGTCTCGATCTTCGGCAGCACGCGCGCTTACTTCCAACGCATTGCGGGGGCCAACGAATCGTTCGTGTCGAGCGGGCGCAACCAGACGGTCGAACTGCGGCTGGAGCGCGTGGTCCATCGCGACAGCCGTGGCAAGACGGCACTCGACGCCCGGCTGGGACGCCGTTTCGGCAAGAGCTTCATCGAAGACTTCGAGATCTCGCAGCAGTATCGGAACAACACCTATCTGCAAATCGGGACCACGCACCGGCATTACTTCGGTGCGGCGCAGGCGGACCTAGCGCTGAGCTACCGGCAAGGCATGCCTTGGTTCGGCGCACAGGACGACCTGCGCGATCCCGTCACCCGCCAGCCGACGAAGCAGACGTATCGGTACCGCATGTTCACGCTGGACGTGCAGTGGTCCGTACCACTCCCCGTGGAGCGTTTCCCCATCCGGTATGTCGGCACGCTCCACGCACAGACCACCGCCAACGCCTTGTGGGCCGTCGACCAGATCGCCATCGGCGGCCGGTACAGCGTGCGCGGCTTCACCGGCGACCAGACCCTGAGCGCCGAGCGCGGCTTCTTCCTTCGCAACGAATTGCACGTGCCAATCGCGACGAGTGCGCACGCCGCGTACGTGGGTGTGGACTACGGCCGGGTGTTCGGCCCGAGCGCCCGCTACCTTCCCGGCACCCAACTGGCCGGCGCGGTCATCGGCCTGCGCGGACAAATCGGCACGTACGGCGGCCCGTGGGGCAACGCCAGCTACGACGTGTTCGTCGCCAAACCCCTCCTGCGCCCCGCCCGGTTTCCCGTCAACGCCGCCGTTGCCGGCATCTCGATCGCCCTTCGCTACTGAGTCCCGACCATGAACACACGTTGCTTCCATCTGATCTTCAGCCATGTCCAACGCCAGTGGGTCGCGGTCGGCGAGAACGTTCGGCGCGGCCGAACGCCCGGATGCGGGCGCAATTCGCGTCGTCACCTGCCGGGCGCTACGCCTGCGGTAGCGCCGCGGCACCACGTCCTGCATCCGCTTCGTTCTGCGCTCGTGCCCGCGCTGCTCGCCCTCGGCTTCCCGATCACTGCGGCATCGCAAATCGTTGCCACCCCCGGCCCTCATGCGCCCGGCGTCAGCACCACGCCGAACGGCTTGCCGCTCGTCAACATCACGGCACCCAGCGCAGCGGGCGTTTCGCAAAACCAGTACCAGCAGTTCGACGTTCCCACGCAAGGGGCGATTCTCAACAACTCGCGCTCCATTGTGCAGACGCAAATCGGCGGTCTCGTGCCCGGCAACCCCAACCTCGCGGGCGCACCAGCGCGAATCATCGTCAACCAGGTCACCGGGGCGCTGCCATCGCGCCTCGCCGGCTATCTCGAAGTGGCCGGGCAACGGGCCGAAGTCATCGTCAGCAACCCCAATGGGCTCACCTGCGACGGCTGCGGTTTCATCAACACCGATCGTGGCGTACTCACTACCGGCCTGCCGGTGTTTGGCGGCACCGGCTCGCTCGAAGCGTTTCGCGTGACCGACGGGCGCCTGCTCATTACCGGCAGCGGCCTGAACGCCAGCAACCTGGCGCACGCCGCCTTGCTGGCCCGCGCCGTCGAGGTGAACGCCGCCGTTCACGCGCAACAACTGGAGGTCATCGCGGGCCTGAACGAGATCGACGCGGCGACGTTCGGCGTGAACAGCAGCGTCGTGTCCGCGAGCGGCGCGCCGCCCTTCGCGCTCGACGTCTCCCGTCTGGGCGGCATGTATGCCGGGAAAATCCGGCTCATTGGCACCGAAGCCGGCGTGGGCGTCAACGTAGACGGGCACATCACCGCCAACCAGGGGTCGCTGGTGCTGAACAGCGCCGGGCAACTTCAGATTGGCGGACGGCTGAGCGCGCGCGAGGACCTGCACGCAACCGCTGCCGGTGACTTGTCCATCCGTGGCGAGACGGTAGCCGACGGCGCAATGACGCTGCGAAGCACGCGCGACCTCGTCAGTTCGGGCACCCTGCGCGGAGCGCGTGACGTGACGCTCGATGCCGGCGGCACGTGGCGCCATACCGGCACCGTGTCGGCAGGGCGACATCTGGTCGCCAATGCGGCGGCCGTGGCGTCCTCTGGCGCGATGGCTGCCGGTGCCAACGCCGACGGCACCCACGGGGAAACAGGCAACCTGTCGCTCTCCACCGCGGGCCTGATGCAAGCCGGGGGTACCCATTCGGCCACCGGCGACATCGCCTTGATCGGCGACGCCCTCGATTTCACCGGCGCGACATCGAACACCTTACGCGGGCTGCGGATGCACGCACGCAACGGCGCCGTTACGATGACGCGCGCGACGACACAAGTCGGGGGCGCCACGCAAATTGCCGCGCAGCACGATGTGATGCACGACGGGGCAACGCTCAGAACGTCCGGCCTCGTCGTCGAGGCTTCCGGACTGAGCAATCGCGGCGGGCGCCTCTCGCAATGGGGCGTGTCCCCGCTCCGAATCTCGCTGTCCGGCCTGCTGCGCAATCGCGAGGGGCAGATACATGCCAACGGCAGCGATTTCTCGCTGACATCCGGGCACATCGACAACACGTCGGGCAAGATCGAGCACGCTGGCGCGGGCGACTTCCGCGTTGCCAGCGGGGGTGTCGACAACACGCGCGGGACGCTCGCCACCAACGGCGCCCTGTCCATCGACGCGAGCACCTGGCGCAACGATGACGGCACCGTCTCGGCGAAACGTTCCCTGACGGCCGGACTACTCGGCCTGGTGACGAACACCGGCGGGCTGATGCAATCCGGGGGCTTGTTTTCGCTGCGGGCGGACACCATCGAGAACCGCGGTGGACGATTGCTGGCGCTGGGCAATGCCGACCTTCGCCTGCACGCCGAGACGCGCATAGACAACGCACGTCTGGGCGATACCCAGGGGCAAATTGCCGGACGCGGCGACGTGACGCTCTCAGGCGCATCGCTCTCCAATAGCGGGACATGGACGGCGCAAGGGTCGCTCGTCGCCAATGCCGCGGGCCCCTTGCTGAACGCAGGGGGGCGTATCGTCGCGCGGCATCACGTCACCCTTGCTGTTCGTGGCCTGTTCGACAACGCCAGCGGCAGCTTGAGCGCGGGCGAGGCATTGATCCTGCGTGCCGACACGATCGGCAACACGCGCGGGCAGATGCAGGCGACTTCGCTTGCGGTGAACGCCCAGCACCTGGACAACGGCGTCGGGGCGATCCGCCAGACAGGCACCGGCGCCGATCACTCGGCACTATTGAGCATCGGCGGGCGTCTTCAAAATCGCGAGGGCGAGATCCACTTCGCCGCCGGTGACGCCAACCTGGACGCCACCGAATTCGACAACTCGGTTGGCACCGTGGCACATGCCGGGTACGGCAAGTTGTCCATCAAGGGGCAGTCGCTCGACAATCGCGAGGGCCGCGTTGGCACGAACGGCGACTTGTTGTTGCGTGTAACGTCGCTGACGAATGCCCACGGCCGCATGACGGCATTGAGACGCTTGAACGCGAACGTCGACGCGAGTCTGAACAACGCGTCGGGGCGGCTGGCGGGGAAGTCCGTGACGCTGGAGGTCGGCGAGACGCTGGCTAACCGCGCGGGTTCGGTCGAAGCCGGCGACGCGCTACGGGTGAAGGCTCGCAATGTCGACAACGCGGCGGGGGCCCTGCTCAACAGCGGCCAAGCCCCCACGACCCTGGCCGTTCAAGATAAGTTGACCAACACGGAAGGCGGCCGAATCGCGGCCAATGCGGACGTCACCGTCACGGCGGGCAGCTTCGACAACACTGGGGGTCGGCTGCATGCGGGCAAGTCCCTTGCGCTGACGACCGCCTCGGATCTACTGAACGCGGCAGGCTACCTCACGGCGGGCGAGCGCCTAGACATCGTCGCCGGTGGCGGCATCGTCAATCGCGCCGGCCAAATGAGCGCACGCGACGCCTTGCGCATCGCGGCCACCGGCAACCTCGACAACGGGTTGGGGACATTCGACGTCAGCGCGCCCTATGGATACCTGCGCTTGTCCGGGCGACAACTGGACAACGCCGGTGGCCGCGTCGCGAACGCTGGCACCGGAGCCGTCGACATCGTCCTGCGCGAACGGCTACGCAATCGCGCCTCTGCCGGAAACGCGGCGAAGTCCGTCGGCAGCATTGCCGGCAACGGTGCCGTCAACGTGTCGGCCAATGGTATCGACAACCTCGAGGGTGCATGGATCGCCGCCGGCGGATCGCTCAAGCTCACCTCGACCCGAGACATCGACAATCGCTTCGGGCGGCTGCAAGCGCATGGCCCGTTGACCACGACAGCGGATGAAAACATCACGAACGCGGATGGCGTGATGCATGCCGGCAAGGCGCTCTACGTCGCGGCGGGCGGCAAGCTCGACAACACGCGCGGAAGTATTGAGACCGCAGGCGATCCGTCGACTGGCGGCGACGAAGCGCTCACCCTCGCCTCCGTCACGCTCGACAACACCGACGGCCGGATCGTCAACGGCACGCGCGGCGACATGACCCTCACGGCGAACGCGATCACGAATGCGCTGACCCGCCCTTCGTCGGCGAATCGTCCGGACGGACTGTTGGGCGGTAACGGTCGCGTCTCCATCACCACGTTCGCGCTGATGAATGGCCCGAACGCGCTGATCAGTGCCGGTGCGGACCTATCGCTGAGCGTGCGCGACACCCTCGGCAATGGTGGAAGCCTGTTCTCGGGCGCCGATCTCGGCGTGATGTGGCGCGAGACGCAACGAACGCGGTCGTTCGAGAACACCGGGACGGTTCATGCGCGTCGCGATGCGTCCGTCGCCGTGGCCGAACTGGCCCACCAGGCCGGCGAAATCGCCGTCAATCAGAATCTGATCCTGCGCACCGAGCGCCTGCGCGGCAGTGCGCGATTACGGGCGGGCAACGATCTGCACGTCTCGTTGCCGGGCGACTTTACCTATGGCGTCGACCACGCCTGGCAGGCGAACGGCAGTCTCAAGCTCGACGTCGGCGGCTTGTTGCGCGTTCACGGCGCGCTCGGGGCCATGAAGCAACTCACGGTGAACGCGGCACGCGTCGTCAACACGGCGCAAGGCCGCTTGCGCGCCGGCTCGGTGTTCGTCACCGTGGCGGACGACATCACCAACGACACACGCATCGATGGCGACGAGGTCAGCCTCATCGGCGCCCGCTTCACGAACACCGGCGCCGTCATCGGCGGCCGCATCCGATTCGACGGCGCTAGCTTCGTCAACACGGGCGAGCGCGCCGTGCTGGCGGCAACGCAGCAATTGGATCTCTTCGTCACGGGCAATGTCCTCAACGAGAACGGCGCGACGCTCTACAGCCTGGGCACCCTGCGTGTCGCCGCGGGCGAGACGCGCGATGCGCAGGGCTACCTGACGCAGCAAACCGGTAGCTTCATCAACCGATCGGCCGTCCTCGAAGCGGGTGGCGATGTCGACATCGCGACGCGCGAGTTCGTGAACGAGCGCAGCTACATCAACATTGTGCGAGCCGGCGACGCGGGCGAGACCCAGACGGTGCGCGACGTCTGGATCGCCGGCTACGTGGCGCTGCCGAGGGAATCGGGCAGCCGGGCACGCTGCGCTGCCGGCACGGCGTCCGCCTGCGAAGAATTGCCGACCGAGCATACGAGCCATAGCCTGAGCGTGAACGGCGAACCGGCGATGATCGAGGAGACCTACGAAGAGACCAACCAGTTCGGCAAAGTCGTGCGACAAACACGCCTGATCCCGAATCCGCGCAACCAAGCCTTTACGCAGTGGCGTTGGGGACGTGAAGCGCGCGCGGCACTCTCAGCAGAGAAGCTCCACGTAGTGAACAGCCCCATCAGCGTCACGATCGCCAAGCGCGGGGTGACGGCGCTCGACACCGACAAGAAGACGTTCTCGCTGGAGCACCCCATCATCGAGTTGTACAAGCGGAACTTCTTCTCGAAAGATTACAGCTCCCGCAACATCACCCAACGCGCCGTTCAGCATTTCGAGTCGATCGCGGACGATGGCAACGGCAATTGGGTCATCCAGTTCTGGCCCGACTACGATCCCGGCGAGCACATCCGGCCCACCGTCGTCGACCAGTCCCGTCAGACCATTACCGGGGATTCAGAGGAAGGCGTGCGGATCTTCCGCCGTGGACACGGCATCGAGGACGGCCGCGACACCAACGAGTACCGTCGCCGCATTACCGTTCGCAGCACGACCGACGTGCTGGGTGACGTCGCCGCGCCGGGCGTCATCACGTCGCAAGGCACGATC
Organism: Pandoraea cepalis; assembly: GCF_902459625.1. NCBI lineage: Bacteria > Pseudomonadati > Pseudomonadota > Betaproteobacteria > Burkholderiales > Burkholderiaceae > Pandoraea > Pandoraea cepalis. Next base: position 218,279 of record NZ_CABPRY010000008.1, on the reverse strand, counting down.
CGCCTGAACGTGGACAACGGCACCGCGTTGAATCATGCGTCGACGATCAGCGCCGGCGGCGACCTGCAGGTTCGCGGCAACGGCGGTCAAATCACGAGCCGCAGCGTCGGGCTTGAGCGCGTGGAGCGCATCGCGCAATCGTCCGATCTGTATTGGCACGAGAAGAGCGGCAACAGCGACAGCTGGTTCACGACCGTCGATCTCGACGTGACGGAACGGCGCTCCATCGTCGGGGGGCTGCCCAGTCTGATCACGTCGAACCAGACGACCAGCCTTCGCGGCCGCGACGTCACCATCGAGACCGGCACCGTCGACGGAACGATCATCGGCAGCCGGCAAACGGACAGTGCGGTCGGCACATCGACGCGTGTTGCCGTCGATACGGACACGACGACAGTTGCGACCGGCACGCCTGCAGGCGTCGATCCCGTGACCGCGGCGCCAGCGACGGCAGACGTCTCGGGTGCAATTCAGACGCTGGATAGCGTCTCCGGCGGCATTCCCGACCTCAAGCTTCCGCGCAGCGCCCTGTTCAAGGTCGTGACGGCCCCTGACCAGCCGTATCTCGTCGAGACCGATTCGCGGTTCACCGATTACGGTGTGTTCGTCTCCAGCAACTACCAGCTCGAGTTGCTCGGCGTCGACCCGGCCGGCATCGAGCGTCGTATCGGCGATGGCTTCTACGAGGCGAAGCTGGTGCGCGAGCAGGTGCTGACCCTGACGGGACGCGCGGCGCTGGGCAACCAAGAGGGTGGCGGCACGGCGACTGCCGACGCCGAGTTCCGCACGCTGCTGGCGCAAGGTGCCCGCGCCGGTCGCGATCTCGAACTGCGCGTGGGCATTCGACTCACGCCTGAGCAAATGCGGGCCCTCACCGACGACATCGTCTGGCTGGTTCGCCAAACGGTCACCTTGCCGGACGGCAGCACGACGACCGTGCTGGTGCCCACGGTGTATCTGGCACATGGCAAACGCGTCGTCATGCAACCCGGCGGCGCACTGGTCACCGGCCGGGACGTCGTTGTCGAGGCAACGAACGACTTCAACAATAGCGGCCAGATCGTCGGCGACACGAGCACTCGGGTCCATGCGAGAGACGTCGACAATCGCGGCGTGATCGGCGGCACGAGCGGCTTGGGCAGTGTTGGTCAGGTGGAAGTGGTTGCCGAACGCGATATGCGCAACATCGGCGGTGAAATTGCGGGCAAGCAGGTCAATGTCACCGCCGGACGAGACGTTGTCGTCGCCAGTCAGACCCATACGAGCGAGTGGGTGAACGGATCGCAGTCCGGTTCGGCAACTACTGTCGAATCGCAGGGGCGCATCGGTGCACTGGATTCGCTGGTGATCACAGCGGGGCGAGATCTCTCGGTCAACGGTGCGGAAATCGACGCCGGTGGCGACGCCGGCTTGGCCGCCGGACGCGACATCTCGCTGGGCGCGGTGGCGTTGAACCGCGAATTCGGCGGCGGATCGGGAGATAACCACAATTACACGCAGGTCACGGACCAACTGACGGCCACCGTCAACACGGGCGGCAACGTTACCGTCGTGGCGGGACGCGACGCGTCCACCGCGGGCACCGGTATCGACGCGGGCAAGACGGTCGTCATTGCGGCAGCCCGCGACGTGGAGATTGGCGCGGCCATCGGCAGCATCACGGACTCGGGTCGTGTGAACAGCGACACCTATGCCGCGTCGGTGGACTCGTATGAAGAAACCGTGCGCGGTAGTCAAGTTCAGGGCGGCAGCGGGATCACCGTCGCCGCCGGGCAAGCCGCGGCTGTCGAGCGGCTGCTCGATGAGCGAGGCGTCACCGCGTATGTGACGTCGGGGGACGCGACGACCGGTGAAGTGAAAATACTCGGCTCGTATCTGAGCGGTGGGTCTGGCGATGGCACACCATCGGGGGCGGCATCGGCATCGACGTCGGCCAAGGCATCGGCATCGACGTCGGCCAAGGCGGGCAAGTCCGACGTCACCGTCGTCGCGACCGGCGATGTGACCATCGGCGGCGTTTCAGCCCGTTACGACGACACCCGTTGGTCGCGAAGGACCCAGCAGGGCCTCCTCTCCTCCACGACTGAAGAACATTTGCGCGAATCGCACGGCACGCGCACGACGGGCAGCACGTTGTCGGGCGATGGCGTCACGGTCGCGGCGGGGCGCGACGTCACGATCACCGGGTCGCAGGTGGTGGCCGATGACGACATGACGATCGGGGCGAAGCGGAACGTGACGATCACGTCCGCGGAAGACCGCAGCAACTCGCTGAGCGTTACGGAGAAGCAGACCAGTGGCGTCTTCGGAAGTGGTATGGGCTTCACCATCGGCAGCCGGTCGGAGAAGGAAAAACAACGGCGCGAGCAGGTCACGCAAACCGGGAGTGTGGTCGGTTCGGTGACCGGAGACGTCAGCGTTCAGGCGGGCAACGACTACCGGCAGGAAGGCAGCACGGTCGTTGCCCGCGATGGCGACGTGACGATTGCGGGTAAGCGCGTTGCCATTGTCGAGAGTGAAGACAGCGAGCAGAGCGTGCATGAACGGGAAGTCGAGCAGGCAGGATTGACCGTTGCCGTCTCCAGCCCGCTGCTGGATGCCGCGGAGTCCGTCGGTCAGATGGGCAAGGCGGTCAGCAAGGTCAAGGACCCGCGCATGAAGGCGCTCGGTGTCGCCGCCGGCGGACTCGCGGTGAAGAATGCCGCCGATACCGTCAAGAATCTCAAGGATGCGGCCAACGTCAGTATCTCGGTGACGGTCGGCGGATCCAAGCACGAAAGCCGCGAGACCAACGACAGCACAACGGCCAATGGCTCAAGCGTGCGTGCTGGTGGCAACGTCACTGTTGCGGCCACCGGCGATGGAGATCAGTCGTCGTTGCTCATTCGGGGTAGTGAGATCGACGCCGGGCACGACGCCAAGCTCACCTCCGATGGCACGCTCGACATCCTCGCGGCCAAGGACACCTCGGAACACCACCGCAGATCCACCGGCGTGTCGGGCGGCATCGGCCTGGGCATTTCCATGGGCACCAATGGCATGTCGATGGGGGTGACGGCCAAGGCCAGCGCGTCGCGTGGCAAGGCGGACGGCAAGGACGTTACCCAACGCAACAGCCATATCTCGGCGGGCGGCGTGGCCGAGATCGTCTCTGGTGGCGACACGAACATTAGAGGCGGGACGGTGGTCGGCGAACGAGTCGTTGCCAACGTCGGCGGCGATTTGAACATCGAGAGCCTGCAGGACACCAGCGTCTACGCATCGAAGGATCAGTCGATCGGGGGAAGCGCCACGGTGGGGTTGGGTGGTGCGTCCGGCAGCATCAACGTCAGCCATCAGCAGGTCAACAGCGATTTCGCCAGCGTCACGGAGCAGTCGGGAATCAAGGCGGGCGATGGAGGTTTCGATGTCACCGTCAAGGGCAACACCGATCTGACCGGCGCCATCATCGCGTCGACCGACAAGGCCGCTGACGAGGATAGGAACCGTCTGAAAACCGGTTCTTTGACGACCCGTGATGTGGAAAACCACGCAGAGTACGACGCCTTCGGCATCAGCCTGGGGGGCGGTGTCAGCATGGGCTTCGGAGACAACGCCAAGGTCGGCACGGACCAGAAGGGGGATGCGCAAACCGGTGCGAACGCCACACCGGGCAGCGAGCTGCCGAAAACGGGTCCGGTGAGCATTAAGCCGCCGGTGGTGGTGGCCGCTGGCGATAGCGCATCGAGCACGACGCGCAGCGGCATCAGTGCGGGGGTGATCGAGATCACCGACGAAGTCAGCCAACTGGAACGAACTGGCAAGACGGCCAAGGAAACCGTAGCTGCCGTCAACCGCGACGTGTCGTCAGACAAGGACGGCAGCGGCACACTCGCCAATAAATTCGACAAGGAGCAGATCGAAACCAGCTTCGAGATCATGCGGACGCTTCAGCGCGAGGTGGGGACGTTTGTAGAGAATCGGGCTAAGGAGGCTGACGAGCTGAAAAAGGCGCGCGATAAGGAGACAGATCCGACCAAGCGGGCCGAGCTGGACTCACAACTAGCCGACGCGCAGCAATGGGGCCCGGGTGGCGATTACCGGCGTATCGCGACGGCCATTGTTGCAGCTGCTGCAGGGAACGTAACGGCCGGCATGGGCGACATGATCACGCGCGGCGCGGTGAATTACCTGCAGAGCTTGGGCGCAGAGAAGGTCAAGGCGATTGCCGATGAGCTGAATAGCGAGACGGCGCGCGCTGCCTTGCAGGGCATCGTGGGTTGTGCGGGAGCTGCAGCCTCGGGCGGCAACTGTGGCGCGGGAGCGATGGGTGCGTCGGCGAGCGTCGTGCTTAACAACCTGCTGGACAAGGCGGGCGGGAAGTCCGCCAACGACCTGAGTGCGGAGGCGAAGGAAGCGCACGCGAATCTGGTCACAAGTGTGGTGGTGGGGATCGCAGCCGTCGCGGGAGGTGATGCAACTACGGCAGCCACAAGCGCAAAGATCGAAGTTGAAAATAATTACCTGACCGAAAAAGAAGCGCGAAATCTCGATAAAGAATTGTCGTCATGCAAAACATCCGGCGGGAATTGCAAGGAAGTTATTAATAAATATATCGATACAAGCAATAAAAATAGCAAGGAATTGGCCGAGGCGTGCACTGGTGGAGGTGTGGCTTGTGTGACGTGGGAGGAGCTTATTCGAGCCAGTACAAGTGTCGCGATGGACGAGAATGGCCTGCAGGTGCGGATGAGTGACAAGCTGAAAGACCCCGGGGCATCTGCGTTACTCGAATATCTTAACGGGAAGGACCTCAAGTTCTTGAATGAAAACATATCGACAATGGACAGGGTTCTTTCGGTGGTCAGCGATCCAACGAGTTGGCCGGTGATTGTTATGAGCGCCAAAGCCTTTATCACAGGACCGAGCGGGAAAGAGAAATTGATTGCTGCTGGCGTTACCGGTGGGGCGAGTTCTGCGATCCAATATGGCATCGAAAAAGATGTAAATCTATCAGATTTAATTGGCGCTGCCGTCATCGGATCAATAACCGCAGGAAAGAATTTCAACACAACTGTGACGTGGAACGCGGTCGGTGGTTATTATTCAGCAGAAATAAGAGGTGACGATCCGTTTATCGCTGGATTATTAAGTGGCACTGGCGCATCCGCAGGCTATGCCGCGGGGAACGTTATTAAAATACCCATGGATAAAATTATGAACCCGATATCGAAACAGTATGAGTGGACCCCCACAGGATTTTGGACAATTACAAAGCCACCCCCTCAACACCCCCTTCCATCCATATCAGGCAACGTCGCAGACTCAATAACCTCAGAAATAATGCAAAATAAAATAAAAAATCAACTGCAAAATTAATTAAAAATGAGCAAAAAGTCATTATTTGTTTTAATTTATCTTTGCATATCAATACCAATTGGATTGTTTGTTGCAGCATTCATTTCCGGAATTTCAATCGCCTTTTTATTTTTGGATTTAAAATATGAATTTCCATTCTCCGCAAAAGAAATATACCAGTACTTGAAAGCATCAACAGTAGGAGTTCCGATTGGCATGGTTTTATGGTTTTTTTACTACAGAAAAGTATAAATATTTCACATCAATTAATGAAATCGACCTCCCTGGACTTAGCGTCAGGCACAGGCGAATTCCTGCAGCGTGCCGCGGTGAGCTATCTGCAAACGCTCGCGGTGGAAAAGGTCAAGGAGATCGCCGACGAGCTCAAGAGCGAAACGGCACGCACTGCCTTGCATGGGATCGTTGGCTGTGCCGGTGCGGCTGCGGTCGGGAGCAGCTGCGGCGCGGGTGCGATGGGTGGAGCGGCGAGTGTGGTTCTCGGCAATTTGCTTAACGCCGTCGCGGATACCCGCAACGACGGGCTCTCGCAGCCCGAGAAGGAAGCTCGAATGAACCTGATTGAATCGCTCGTCGCCGGCGTCACGGCCGCAGCGGGTGGGGATGCCACCGCAGCGAGCATCGCGTCAAGGCTAGAGCTGGAGAACAACCAATTCGAGCTTCCGCAGGGAATCGTAAGGGCCGGAGCTGCGTCAACGTCGTTGGGCGAATTCATGGCGAAGAACGGCGCATCCGCTGAAGAAATTCAGCAAGCTCAGACAGACTTGCTTCGCGGATTGGGGACGGATGCGGCTCAGCCCGCGACGGAGTTGTTGAAAAGTTGGGCAATGCTCATGGCGGCAGCGCCGTCCATCGCTGGTGGCACCACTGCGACCTTGGCCGGGGTGGCGGCGGGTGCGGCTATTGGTGGCACAACTAACGCCATGGTCCAGCAAACACTCAATGGAGAGCAAGAAATGAGCACCGTCGACGTCCTTGTTGCAATTGCGACCGGAGCGGCAACTCAAGGTCGGGGCATTGTCGCGACTGTGTCCACAAGCGCCAGTGGTGCCGCGATTGGGGCAACGTTGAAAGGCGAGAAAGCCACGAGTCCAATTATCGGAGCCGTGCTGGGTGCAGCAGTCGGAGCAAAGATAGGTCACGCAATTAGTGAATCGGCAAAAAATGTAATAACGAATGGCGCATCCAACATCGTCGGATCAGGTTCTGGGTCTCTCATTTCAGAAGCCATCTCATCGGGCATCCAAGATCAACTCAACGAAGAAAAAAGTAAATGATAAAAATCAAAGATGTTATTCAAATACTTCTTTTTATAATCTACCTATCAGCATCATTATCCTTACTCACATTATCAGCGAGATTCTTCGTGGCAATTTATTTCTTCATCACACATGGCGAATTCTATTTCAGCACCAGCAATTTCACTTACTCGATAAAAGCAGGAACTGCAGCCGGAATTCCATTGGGATTTGGAGTCTGGATTCTCGGGAGAATTAACAACAAAAACCTTGACAAATAAGGCATCATCATTAGCACAAACCAGAACCTCAATACCCACCCGCCAGATCATTCCTAATTGCAAAACCAGGAAGACTTACACGCTCGATAAATTTAGATTTACCTGTCCGTGAAATTTCGTACCAACGAAATCTGGAGATCATGGCTCCTCTGATCTGCTCGGCTAACTCCGGCCAGTTTGAATGTTAGTTTTCCGGCGCCTTGATCTGCTCAGATGAGGAGGAAGTATGAAGAAGAGCCGGTACAGCTTAGCCTCCAGTTTCCAGTGCAACGCCGCGAATGGCGTACGGTGTTGCGATGAAGAATAGCTACAGGCATTTGACTGCGGAGGAACGCGCGGCAATCATGATTGAAAACACGAAGGACACGAGCACGACTCGCAGCAGTATTAACGCAGACGTTATCGAGATAACCAACGAGACCAGCCAACGCGAACGAACCAATCAGACAGCAGAAATGACAGTGGCTGGCGTCAATCGCGACGTGTCCTCGGACGGGGACAGCAGCGGCGCACTTGCCAACAACTTCGACACGAAGATCCCTTTACTCTATGGATAATAAAGAATGTTGATGAGTCAAAAAAACCTATTTTCTCTGGCAGCAATCTTTTTATTTTCGGCTTGCGCCACCACACATTTACCGGCCATCAGTCAACAGTACGACCCATCCAACTCTGCGCGCATCCGCTTATTCGGACAAAATGGAAAGCCGTCTTTCATGACGGTCGAAATGCCACAAGGAAATACTGTTGAAGTGACTGTTGGCGGCAGTGCAGGGGATGCATTTAGCTCTTTTCTAGGAACAACCAAGAATGAAAGCATCGGCATTAGCGAAACCGAGAATACAAAAAACATTCAACAGCGTGGAAGCCTGCTTTCCAAGGTTTTTTATCGCGAATTTGTCATCCCTGCGGGGCGTAAATTGCAGGTCAGAAATGCATTTATCGAACTAGGCCATTTTTATCATAGGCCGGGAGGATCCATCGCAATGGTAAAGAATTCAGTGAGTTGCTCAAGCCAGATTGTTAGCTTCGTACCTGAAGCAGGAAAAGACTACGAAGTCGGCTCCTACAGAAATGGGCGCCAATGCTCGGTTATGGTTTTCGAAATCCGTAATCAGCAAGGAACAGTACTATCAAGTCCCATTGAGATCGACTAGGACATTCGGACGCCCCCCCAAATTTGAATAGCGCGTCACGTTGCAAAACGACACTGCTGGCTAGATGCCTCAAACGAACACAGCGCACCGCCCGATTCACCGCACACCGAAATTCCGGATGTATCGCAAAACGCATACATTCCGGCAGGGGAACTGCCGGCAAACCAAAAAGGCGCCACGACCGCCTCGCATGCATCCCTCACACGCGACGCCGCCGGGCGCCTCTTCATTCCACAACCAATCGTCTCGCTTCAGCGCACGCCCATCCGCGTTTTGGCGATCACTAGCGTCGTCAGACTCACCACCGCCCCCACCATCAAATACAGCCCCGGCGCCAGCTTGTTGCCCGTCGCCGCAATCAGCCACGCCACCGCCAGCGGAGTGAAGCCGCCAAAGATCGTCGTACCAAGGTTGTAGCCGACCGCCATGCCCGTCGCCCGTGTTCGTGTCGGGAACAACGACGAAATCAACGCCGGAATCGGTGCGAAGTACACTGCCTTCAACGTGCCCACCCACAGCATCACGACCATCATCGTCAGCAACGACGCATGCGCATTCATGTATGCAAACGCCGGATACACCGTACAGAAGAACAGTGTCCCCGCTGCCAGCATGATGCGAATACGCCCCACCTTGTCCGACCAATGACCGACGAACGGCGTCAGCGTCATGATGACGAAGCCCGTCACCAGCGTCGCAATGTAGCCCTGCGCCGGCGGCAAACCCAACTGTTTCGTCGCGTAAGTCGGCATGTACAAGATCATGTAGTTGGCCGTCGTCGTCAGCACCAGCGCCCCAATCGACACCAGCAGACGTGACTTCTGCGTTGCCAACACCTCTCGCACCGGCGATTGGCCCGCGTCGTCGCCAGCCACCTGCGCCTGACGCTTGCGCGCCACGTCATGCTCGAACGCCGGCGTCTCGTCCACGTACTTCCGGATGTAAAGCCCGATCGGCCCGACCAGCATCCCGAACAGGAACGGAATCCGCCATCCCCACGACTCCAGTTGCGGCTGGGTCAGCGCCCCGGTCAGCACCGCCCCGAACGCCGACGCCAGCAACGTGCTCGCCCCCTGGCTCGCAAACTGCCAGCTCGACATGAAGCCCGGCCGGTTCGGTACATGCTCAACGAGAAATGCCGTCGAGCTACCAAACTCGCCGCCCGCCGAAAATCCCTGCAACAAGCGCGACAAGAAAATGCCGATCGGCGCCCAAACACCAATCGCCGCGTATGTCGGCATGAACGCGATCAGCCCGGTGCCCAAGGTCATCATCGCAATCGACAACATCAACGACGCGCGACGCCCGCTGCGGTCCGCGTACGCGCCCAGCACAAACGCCCCCAGCGGTCGCGCAAGATAAGACAACGCGAATGTCCCCAGCGCCATGAGCAGCGACACCGTCGCATCGTGCGCAGGAAAGAACAACTTGGAGATCGTCACGGCAAAGTAGCCATAGACGATCAGGTCATACCACTCGAGCGCGTTGCCGATCGACGTCGCGACAATCAACTTGTAGACGGGCACGCTCGCATGCGCGCCCTCACTGCCGACGCTCAACGCGCCATTCGCTTGATCCGCCCCGGCGGCGGTCACTGAGCTATTCATCGCGGCTTCCCCTCTTTCAGATCGACTTCCCCCAGATCCCAGAACAGACCCGCCATGATCTGCAACGCCTCGCGCGCCACCGATCCCAGCAGATGCTCGTCCGGCGCGTGCTGCGAACAGGCCGGGTACGAGTGCGGCACCCACAGCGTCGGCAGCCCCAGAACGTCCGCGAACACATCGTTCGGCAACGTGCCCCCCAGATTCGGCAGCAGCACCGGCGGCTTGCCCGTCGTCTCGCGCATCGACGTCAACGCCCACAGCACCCACGGATCTTCCGGATCGAGACGCGTCGCCATCACGCCGCGCTCGACCTCCACCTCGACCATCGGGAAACCGTGCGCGTCGAGATGCGCGCGCAAGATCTCGCCCAGCCGCTCCCAGTCGGTGCCGACGACGAAGCGAATTTGCATGTGCGCATAGGCATACGGGGGAATCGCGTTGACCGGCTTTTCCGGATTGCCGGTCTTGAACGCCAGCACCTCGATGTTGTTCCAGCCGATCACGCGCTCCGTCGGCGTCAATCCCGGCTCGCCATAATCGACGTCGACCTCGGGATCGTTCGGTCCGCCGCCCACCTCCAACCCAGCAAGCGCGCGACGCACCGACGCCGGCACCTCGGGCGGACGCAACCCGTCGACAAGAATCTTGCCGTTGCCATCGACAATCGATGCAATCGCGTTCGCGAGCACGACGCCTGGATTGCGCAACAGTCCGCCCCAGTTGCCCGAGTGATGCCCGCCGTCGCGCAAATTCAGACTGAGCTTGAAGTTGACCAAGCCGCGCGAGCCGAGAAACACCGTCGGACGTTGCGCCGCCAGTCGCGGCCCGTCAGAGGCGATCAGCACATCGGCCCGCAGTTCGTCACGCAGTTGCTCGCAAATCGCGTGCAGCCCCGGCGAGCCCATCTCCTCGCCCATCTCCACGATCATCTTCACGTTGTAGCCGAGCTTGCCGCCACGCAACGCCAACACCTCCGCCAACGCCGACAGGTTGATCGTGTGCTGCCCCTTGTTGTCGGCGGTGCCACGCCCGTACCAGCGATCACCTTCCACCACGATCTCCCAGGGCTTCAGTCCGTCGCGCCATTGCGCGTCGTAGCCTCGCACCACGTCGCCGTGACCGTAGGTGAGGACCGTGGGGGCATCGTCGCTCTCGTGTCGTTGCGCAATCAGGAACGGGCCGCCGCCCGGCACCGGGTTGGGCACGATGCGCGACGTAAAGCCGAGCGCCGCCAGCGCGGGCGTCATTTCGTCAGCGAGATAAGCATTAAGGACGTCGCCGCTGTTCGGCTCCTGACTCTCGGTCTTGTAGGCGATGCGGCGGTTGAGCGTATCGAGGAACGCGCCCGAATCGTATTGGGCGGTGGCTTGGGTAATGGCTGCGCTACGTGTCACTGCTTGTCTCCAGATGGCTTTCGAGGGCACGGCTGCCTGGCTCGCACACACGGCCACGCGTGTCGGTAGCACGCTGCAACGCAACCGTTCAGGCCATTCTAGGAGCGGGTATTTTTGACAACAATGATAATATTTCGAAGGTTTCGTTGCCGTTTCGGCAAAGCTGAAATCGGTGCCAATCCCCACGCAACCGGCGGCGCCATCCGCCCATCCGTCCATGCAAACACACGCGCTACGCTACTTTCTCGAAGTCGCTCGTACCGGCTCGCTCAGTCGCGCGTCCGAGCGTCTGCACGTGGCCGTTTCCGCCCTGAGCCGGCAGATCGCGAAACTTGAGGAAGATCTCGGTACGCCGCTGTTCGAACGTCGTCCGCGCGGCATGGTGTTGAGTGAGGCAGGCGCGTTGCTTGCCGATCATGCGCGTCGCATGCTGCTCGACGCGGAGCGCGTCACGTCAGAAATCCGGGGGCTGACGGAAGTGGGACGCGCGACGATTCGCATCGCCAGTGCGGAGGGTGTCGCGCGGGATTTCCTGCCACAGGTCTTCGCACGCTTTCGCGAAACCTACCCTGGCGCGCACTTTCTGCTCGATGTTGTCTCGCCGTTCGTCGCCACGGAGCGCGTACGCGACGGCGAAGCGGATATCGCCGTGTGCTTCAGCGTCGCTCCGGAAAAAGGGGTGCAGGTCGTTCACACGCAGCCGGCGCCGATCTATGCCTTGATGGCCAAGAAACACCCACTCGCCAAACGACGCGACATCGCGCTTGCCGACTTGCTGCCCTACCCGATGGCGCTATCGAATGCCGGCGTGACCATCCGCCAGATGTTCGACCTGTGCTGCATTCTCGAAGGCCTGCTGTTCGAACCCGTCTTCGTGAGCAACTATCACGCCTCGCTGCACAGCTTCGTGCGCTCAGGCAATGCGGTGACGCTCACCGGTCTGCTTACGGTACGCAGCCGGCTCGCCCCGGAAGGGCTCGTTGCCATCCCGATTCGAAATCCGGCGCTGCACCAACGCTCACTGCAAGTGCAAACGATGGCCGGACGCACCCTGCCCGCCCCTGTCGAAGCCTTTCTCGGCCTGCTGATCGATGCCATCCGTGCACCCGAAATTCTCGACAAACCCTTCGGTTGACGCCACTGAATCAGCTGCATCAACTGCATCGGCTGCATCGGCTGCATCGGCTGCATCGGCTGCATTGGATGAATCAGATGAATTGGGCTAATCGGGCGAATTAGGTGACGTCGCGTCGAGGGGCGATGCGCCGTCAAGGGCACGCGCGTGCGCCGTGCCCTTGACGGCGCGAACTACACGCCCTTCACCGCGTCGCGCACCTGATCGAGCGCGGCCGGGTCTTCCAATGTAATCAGATCCCCGGTCTCGCGGCCTTCGCAGATGGCCTGGATGGCGCGACGCAACAGCTTGCCGGAACGCGTCTTCGGCAGCATCGCGACGAAGAACACGCGCGCCGGGCGCGCCACGGCCCCCAACTGCTTGTCCACCGTCTTCATGACATCGCCCTCCAGTGCCAGACGCGCCTCCGGCGTGGCCACCAACTCCGGTTGACGCAACACCGCGAACGCCATCGCCACCTGCCCCTTCAACGCATCCTGCGCGCCGATGACCGCCACTTCCGCCACGGCCGGGTGACTCGCGATGCTCTCCTCGATCTCACGCGAACCCAGCCGGTGGCCGGCCACGTTGATCACGTCATCGGTACGTCCAAGAATGAAGTAATAGCCGTCCGCATCGCGCACGCCCCAGTCGAAGCTCGAATACAGCGTGCGGCCCGGCACTGTCTGCCAGTAGGTCTTGACGAAGCGGGCATCGTCTCCCCAGACGGTGCTCATGCACCCCGGCGGCAGCGGCCCCTCGATGGCCAGCACGCCCTTCTGGTTCGGCCCGCAGTCCTCGCCGGTCACCTCGTCGACGAGCTTCACGTCGTAGCCATACACCGGCTTGCCCGGCGACCCGAGCTTGCCAGGCAGAACCTCCACGCCGCGCGCCATGCCGAGAATCGGCCAACCGGTCTCCGTCTGCCAGTAGTTGTCGACGACGGGCTTGCCCACGCCGTCGGTGAGCCACCGCGCCGTGGGTTCGTCGAGCGGCTCGCCTGCGAGGAAGATCAGCCGCAGCGACGACAGGTCGTATCGCGTCAGATAGGCCGGGTCTTGTTTCTTGAGCACGCGAATCGCCGTGGGTGCGGTGAATAGCTGCGTGACCTTGTACTTCTCGACGATGCGCCACCAGATCCCGCCATCGGGCCGGATCGGCGTGCCCTCGTACATCACGGTCGCAATGCCGGCGAGCAACGGCGCGTACACGATGTAGCTGTGCCCGACCACCCAGCCGATATCCGACGCGCAGAACATCGTGTCACCCGGCTTCGCGCAGAAGATGTGCTGCATCGACGCGGCCAGCGCCACCGCATACCCGCCGGTATCGCGCTGTACGCCCTTCGGCTTGCCCGTCGTGCCGGAGGTGTAGAGCACATACGACGGCTCACTCGATTCGAGCCATTCGCAAGCCACGGCGGCATCGAAAAACTGCTCGCGCAACGGCGCGTAGTCGACGTCGCGGCCGGGCACATGTGTCATCGGCGAGAGGCCCCGGTCGATCAGCAGCACATTAGACGGCTTGTGCTGCGCGAGCGCGATGCCCTCATCGAGCAGCGGCTTGTAGGGCACAACCTTGCCGTTGCGCGAACCGGCGTCGGCCGAGACGATGACGGTCGGTTGCGCGTCATCGATACGCGCTGCCAGATTGACCGAGGCGAAGCCGCCAAACACCACCGAGTGAATCGCACCGAGCCGCGTGCATGCGAGCATGGCGAACAGGGCTTCGGGCACCATCGGCATGTAGATCAGCACCCGCTTGCCGCGCGCAACGCCCAGCGATTGCAGCGACGCCGCCATGCGATTGACTTCCGCCGCGAGCTCGTCGTACGTGTAGACGCGCTCCTGCTCGGTCTCCGTCGACACCCAGATCAGCGCATTTTGTGAGCCGCGCGACGGCAAATGGCGGTCGACGGCGTTGTGGCACAGATTCGTTCGGCCACCAACGAACCATCGTGCAAATGGTGGCTTGTCGTAATCGAGCACCTGGGTGAAGGGGGTCTCCCAGTCGATCAGACGGGCCTGCTCCTCCCAGAAGGCCGCGCGCGAATCGGGCGCAATCGAACGGGCGTGAAACGACGCATACGAAGTCATGGTGTCTCCTTGCATATAGGAATTGGCTCGCGCGCCCGGTGCCCGACCGGGAGTGCCGGTGGGGAACGGAGCTGGCGCGGCGCCGGATCGGGCCGGCAAGGTCGAGCGGCATGTCGCCGTCGACCGGCAATGCGTTTCGGTGCAATGAAATCGTCGGACACGGATGCCGTGCCTCGCGCTCAGTGTGCGCGTTGACGCTTACGGAAGGCTTACCGGATGGGCTAACCCGCGGTCGAAAGCGCTAGGGGATTACGCGAAGTCAAGCAGGAACGGTGACGGCGGGACGGCGCGGCGAGACATTCGCGACCGAAAAAGACAAACGCCCGTGACGGGGCATCGTCACGGGCGTTAGGTCATGCGCGGTGCTTCTACGATCTGACGATCGTCCAGCGCGGTCGATGCCGCCGCTCAGCGCTGTGCCGTGCGGGTGACCTTCGAGGATGTCTTGGCCGCCGGCTTCGCGGCCGTCCTGGCCACCGTCTTGGCTGGCGCCTTCGCCGCGACCTTGGTCCGGGCCGTCTTGCCGCCGGATGCAGCCGCCTTGGTTGTCTTGGCCTGGCTGACCGCCGGCCGACGCTCCACCACGCGAATCATCTTGCCGTGCTTGCCGCGCACCAGACGCGTGCGCGGGGCTTCGCCGTCCCCCGTGGCCGCCGGGGCCTCGGACGCAGCTGCCACGCGCAAGGCGTCCTTGACCGGTACGTGAAGCACCAGCAGTTGGCCCGACGTGAGCGTATCGCGACGCAGACGATTCCAGCTCTTGATTTGCGCAACGCTCACGCCACTGCGCTGGGCCACGCGGGCGAGCGTGTCATGCTTGCGAGCGCGCACCATCACCTTGCGCGTATCGGGAATATCCGGCTCCAGCGCAAGCACGGCATTGCGTGCCACCGACGCGCTGATGTCCTGGTCAATGTCGTCCGAGCGCGGTACCAGCAACGTCGAGCCCGCCTTGAGGCGCATGCGCGGCGCAATGTTATTGACCGACCGGATGACCGCGGCGTCGACACCCAGCTTGCGCGCGACGTCTTCCGGACGCTCACGCGATGCGGACGTGTAGGTCGTCCAGCTCGATAGCGGCTTGTCATAGCCCTTCAGACGACGCTGGAACACTTCGGCGCTATCGAACGGCAGGAGAATTTTCGGCTGTGCCGCGCCAAGAATCACCGGCTTGCGGAACGACGGATTGAGCGCGCGGAATTCGTCGAGCGGCAGGTCGGCCAGCTTCGCGGCCAATGCCACGTCGATGTCGCGCTTGGTGGTTACGCTGACGAAATACGGGTGATTCGGAATCTCGGGCAGCTTCACGCTGTAGATTTCCGGGTGCGCAATGATGTTCTTGATCGCCTGCAGCTTCGGCACGTAGTAACGCGTCTCGGTCGGCATGCGCAGACTCAGGTAATCGGTCGGCAACCCTTGCGCCTGATTACGCTCGATCGCGCGCTGCACGTTGCCTTCGCCCCAGTTATAGGCCGCGAGCGCCAGTTGCCAGTCACCGAACATCGCATAGAGCTTCGAGAGGTAGTCGAGCGCCGCCGTCGTCGAGGCGAGCACGTCGCGGCGCTCGTCCTGGAACATGTTCTGCTTGAGGTTGTACGTCTTGCCCGTGCTGGGAATGAACTGCCACATGCCGGCCGCCTTCGCCGTAGAGAGCGCCTGCGGGTTGTACGCGCTTTCCACGAACGGCAGCAGCGCGAGTTCCGTCGGCATATGACGGCGCTCGAGTTCTTCGACGATGTGGAACAGATACTTGCTCGAGCGCTCGATCATGCGCTCGACATATTCGGGACGCTGCGCGTACCACTGTGTGCGGTCCTGCGCGAGGTCGGTGTCCAGATCGGGAATCGCGAAACCGTGACGAATGCGCGACCAGAGGTCGGCGTCGTCGCTCCCGTAGGCCAGATCGTTGATCGAGTCGCTGTCCAGGTCGATGGTCTGATCGCTTGAGACGCGTTGCTTGCCTTTGGCCGTCGTGACGAGAGGCGATTGGCCCTGCGCAGTCGGCGTGGAACTCAATGCACCGTTGGTCGGTGCTGTGCCGGCACACGCCGCCAGAAGCAGCGTCAGTAGCAAGCTAACGATAAGTCGCATTGATCGGGCTCGAATTGGGTTGCATCTTCATGAAATTGGCAAGAATGGTAAGGAAACCCTTCAGATGCGTCAACCATTCTGCTTATTTTTTTTGCAAAATTTACGCAAAAAGACCCCAAATTTGAGGGTTATCCCCGATCTTGGACGGTCGCGATGTGGCTGAAACGAGACGCCCGGACAGCGGACTCGATAGGATCGATAAGAGACCGAAACATCAAAGGGCGGAGATGCGACAAGGCTGAGCAGGCGCGGGCGAACATGTCAACGCCCGTTTTGTGACAATGTCATGCCATGCCACGCTGTTGACAGCGTGGCAGAGTCACGATCAACGGAAGCTGTCTTTCCAGCTACGCACGGTGGCAAATACCGCCTCGCGAGAGAGCGACGCGCGCCCTGCATGGCGTTGCGCAGCCGCGATGACGGCCGGTGCGTCGCTGCGCAGGAAGGGGTTGGTCACGCGCTCCTGGGCGAGCGTCGTGGGCAATGTCGGACGGCCGGCCGCGCGAAGCGCCGTTGCCTCACGATGCCACGCGTGAAGCGCCGCGTTATCCGGATCGACCGCCAGCGCGAAGCGAATGTTCGACAGCGTGTATTCGTGCGCGCAATGCACGAGCGTGGCGGGCGGCAGCGCCGCGAGCGCATCCAGCGACGCGAGCATCTGTGCGGGCGTGCCCTCGAACAGGCGTCCGCAGCCGCACGAGAACAGTGTGTCGCCGCAGAAGAGGTGCGGCGCGCCTGCGGCCCCGGCGCCAAGGAAATATGCGATATGCCCCGCGGTGTGGCCGGGCACGTCGATCACGTCCAGCGTCATGACCGGGGCGGCGATGTGAACGGTCTCGCCGCCGCGATGCGGATGATCGACGCAGGCGATGGCTTCGCCGGCCGGGCCGTGCACGGGAACGTTGAAATGCTCGAGCAGCGCATCGACACCGCCGATGTGATCGGCATGTTTGTGCGTGATGAGAATGGCGCGCAGCGTGAGATGACGCGATTCGAGATAGGCGAGCACCGGTGCGGCGTCGCCCGGGTCGACCACCACGGCATCTTTGCCGTTATCGACGACCCAGAGATAATTGTCCTGGAACGCGGGGACGGGGAAGACGGTCATTGTTCCGGCCGACGCCTCACTTACCGCATCTGCGTGCGCATCCATATATACTCGCCACCATGTCAGAACGTCCGATTATAGACTGGCCCCTCTGGCTCGTCTCACCACCAGGCCGCTACGCGCTCGCATGGGAACAGGCCCTTTTCGACCAATGGGTCGGGGATCTGTTCGGCTATCACGCGCTGCAACTCGGCCGCCCCGAACTGGATACGCTGCGCGAAAACCGCATGCCCTATCGCGGTCTCGTCCTGACGGCTGCGCGCGGCCCCGACGCCTCACCGCTCGTGACCAAGGCCGCCAGCGACACAACCAGTGGCACGCCGTCGTGCCACGCGGGCGCGGCCGACATGATCCCACGCGACATCCTCGTGAGCCGCTTCGACGAGTTGCCTATCGCCACGGCGAGCACCGATCTCGTGGTCCTGCCGCACGTGCTCGAGTTTGCCGAAAATCCGCATGACATCCTGCGCGAAGTCGAACGCATTCTCGTGCCCGAGGGGCAGGTCATCATCACCGGCTTCAACAATCTGAGCTTGTGGGGCGCGCGCGAAGAGCTGGGGCGACTCGCCGGCACGCCGTTCCTGCCGCCTGGCGCCGATCTCATCGCCTTCACGCGCCTGAAGGACTGGCTCAAGCTGCTCTCCTTCGATATCGATCGCGGCCGCTTCGGCTGCTACCGCCCGCCCCTGCGCGGCGAGCACTGGCTGCAGCGCTTCGAGTTCATGGAACCCGCCGGCGACCGTTGGTGGCCAATCTTCGGGGCACTCTATGCGGTGCGCGCGGTCAAGCGCGTGCGAGGCATGCGCTTGGTCGGCAAAGTGCGCAAGCGTATACTCGGCCTCCAGCCGGCGGCGGCCCCCGTGGCAACACCCAACACCACGCATCGCCAGATGGCGGAAGCGGCCGACGCGCCCGATTGATCGTTTGAGAGATGACCTTGCCGCAAGTTGAGATCTACACCGACGGTGCCTGCAAAGGCAATCCTGGCCCCGGCGGCTGGGGCGCCCTGCTCGTCGCGGGCAAACACCGCAAGGAAATGTTCGGCGGCGAAGCCAACACGACCAACAACCGCATGGAGCTTCTGGCCGTCATTCGCGCGCTCGAAGCCCTGAACAAGCCCTGCAGCGTGGTGCTGCACACCGACTCGCAGTATGTGCAGAAAGGCATCAGCGAGTGGATTCACGGCTGGAAGGCCCGTGGCTGGAAAACCGCAGCCAAGGCGCCGGTGAAGAACGCCGACCTGTGGCAGACACTCGACGCCGTCTCGCAGAAACACGAGATCGACTGGCGTTGGGTGAAAGGTCATGCCGGCCACGACGGCAACGAAGCCGCCGACCAGTTGGCCAACCGCGGCGTGGAGAGTCTGCGTCGCGGCCAGTGAGCCGGCGGCCATCGCCGCAGCTTGAGCAGTATCCGCGCATTGCGTGAGAGGTCACGGCCCGCGGCGCGTCAATTCCGAAAGCACACGAAGCACACTAGATTCAACGAACAGCATGCGACAACTGATCCTCGATACCGAAACCACCGGCCTGAATGCGAAGACGGGGGACCGTCTGCTGGAAATCGGTTGCGTCGAACTGGTCAATCGCCGCCTGACCGGCAACAACCTGCACTTCTACATCAACCCCGAGCGCGACAGCGATCCGGGCGCATTGGCGGTGCACGGACTCACAACGGAATTCCTTTCCGACAAACCCAAATTCGCCGAGATTGCGGAAGAGTTGCGCGAGTACTGCCGCGACGCCGAAATCATCATTCACAACGCGGCGTTCGACCTGGGCTTCCTGGATATGGAATTCGCCCGCCTTGGCTGGCCGCCGTTCATGCAGCATTGCTCGAGTCTGATCGACACGCTGCTGCGTGCCCGGGAGATGTTCCCCGGTCGACGCAATTCGCTGGACGCCCTTTGTGAGCGTCTCGGCGTGAACAACGCGCACCGTACGCTGCACGGCGCCTTGCTCGACGCGGAATTGCTCGCCGACGTGTACCTCGCCATGACGCGCGGCCAGGAGAGTCTCGTCATCGAGATCGGCGATGGCGATGGGGGCGATGTGGGCACCCAGCGCGAAAAGATTTCGTTGCGCCAGTTCGATCTTCCCGTGATCGCGGCAGCAGATGACGAGGTAGCTCAGCATGCCGGTGTGCTGAACGACATCGACAAGGGGATGAAGGGGACGTGCGTGTGGCGTACCGAACCGGCGCTACCGGAAGGCGACACCGCACCCACGGCGTGAGTTCGCAACGAGCCACACGGAAAATTCGCACGAAGGCCTTCCCAAGCACGAAAAACATCCCTATAATCGCGCTCTTTGCTGCTTGCGAGTCATCGCGAGAAACGGCGTGAAGTGATCGAGAGATATCGTCACGGCGGCAGCAAAAAAGAACAAAAGAAAAGTTGCAGACTTCTACGAAAACAGTTAAAGTTCTGCTCCTGATTGCGAATCAAAAGCTTCAGCAATCAGCACTAAATCATTGATTTAGTTAATGATTTGGGTGGTTAGCTCAGCGGTAGAGCACTGCCTTCACACGGCAGGGGTCACAGGTTCAATCCCTGTACCACCCACCAGATTCGAAGGGCCGACGATGCGTCGGCCCTTTTTGCATTTGCCATCCGAATCGAACGCGGAATACCTGGCGCGTCGTGGCCGCCGCATTGGCGAAAAAGCGTCCTCCGTTCTTCCGCAAGCCTCACGACTGGCGCACCTTCCCGCCTGCACCTCAAACGCACCGCCGCAGCCGTGAGCTTTACGCCTCGCCTCGCTACCGAATAATCGCCCCCTCCTCATTGATCACCGAGGCTCCGGTCGGCCCGTGCTTCCCGTTTTCGCCGAGAACGGACAAGCCGCACCAGCGCATGCACCTCCGGCCACAACAAGCTGGGCGCCCGCCCGACCTCGCGGCGCGCAACGCTGCAAGTCGCGCCCTCCCCCCCACGGAATCCCGGTCACCCATCCGCGTTACGGAGCGAATTTTGATAGATTATTTCTATTGAAAATAAAAATTCATCTAAATTAACCCACATCCTTTGCACCGCATCGCCCTGCTTCCGGGAAGCAGCGCCCCATCCTGCGGGGTTTTCCACGACATCATGGGAGCTTCAGTGCCAGTCTTATATAAGACTCAAGCATTCACATTACGAAAAGGCATTTCAGTTTTGCCCCCGACCCGTGTCACAATCGGAAAAATTCGTCATGGCTAGCTGACTGTTACCCCAGTCGGCAGCGCTCCCCCACCGTTCCCTGCTTCTTGAATCCGAGACCAGCGATGAGTACGCAGCAACCCAGCATCATCTACACCCTGACCGACGAAGCACCGCTTCTGGCCACCAGCGCTTTCCTCCCGATCATTCGCACGTTCACGGCACCGGCCGGCGTGTCGGTCGAGACGAGCGACATCTCGGTCGCGGCCCGTATCCTCGGAGAATTCCCCGAGTTCCTGACGGAAGCGCAGCGCGTGCCGGACAACCTCGCCGAACTGGGTCGTCTGACGCAAGATCCGGATACGAACATCATCAAGCTGCCGAACATCAGCGCCTCGGTGTTCCAGCTCCAGAGCGCGATCAAGGAACTGCAATCGAAGGGCTACAAGGTGCCGGACTATCCGGAAGATCCGAAGACCGACGAAGATAAGGCCATCCAGAAGCGTTACTCGAAGTGCCTCGGTTCGGCTGTCAACCCGGTGCTGCGCGAAGGCAACTCGGATCGTCGCGCCCCGCTCGCCGTCAAGAACTACGCCAAGAAGCACCCCCACAGCATGGGCGAGTGGAGCATGGCATCGCGCACGCACGTGGCGCACATGAAGCATGGCGACTTCTACCACGGCGAAAAGTCGATGACGCTCGACCGCGCCCGTGACGTCAAGATGGAACTCGTCACCAAGAGCGGCAAGACGATCGTGCTCAAGCCGAAGGTCGCGCTGCTCGACGGCGAAATCATCGACAGCATGTTCATGAGCAAGAAGGCGCTGTGCGACTTCTATGAAGAGCAGATGGAAGACGCGCGCAAGACCGGCGTGATGCTCTCGCTGCACGTGAAGGCCACCATGATGAAGGTCTCGCACCCGATCGTGTTCGGCCACGCCGTGAAGATCTTCTACAAGGAAGCCTTCGAGAAGCATGGCAAGCTGTTCGACGAACTGGGCGTGAACGTCAACAACGGCCTCGTGAACCTTTACGAGAAGATCGAATCGCTGCCGAGCACGCAGCGTGAAGAAATCATCCGCGACCTGCATGCTTGCCACGAGCATCGCCCGGAACTGGCGATGGTCGACTCCGCCAAGGGCATCTCGAACCTGCACGCGCCGAACGACGTGATCGTCGACGCCTCGATGCCGGCCATGATCCGCATCGGCGGCAAGATGTGGGGTGCCGACGGCCGTCCGAAGGACACCAAGGCCGTGATCCCGGAGAGCACGTTCGCGCGCATCTATCAGGAAATCATCAACTTCTGCAAGACCAACGGCAACTTCGACCCGACCACCATGGGTACGGTGCCGAACGTCGGCCTGATGGCTCAGAAAGCGGAAGAGTACGGCTCACACGACAAGACCTTCGAAATCGCCGAAGACGGCGTGGCGAACATCGTCGACATCGCCACGGGCGAAGTGCTGCTCTCGCAGAACGTGGAAGCCGGCGACATCTGGCGTATGTGCCAGGTCAAGGACGCGCCGATCCGTGACTGGGTGAAGCTTGCCGTGAACCGCGTGCGCAACTCGGGCATGCCGGCCGTGTTCTGGCTCGACCCGTACCGTCCGCACGAAGCCGAGTTGATCAAGAAGGTCGAAACGTACCTGAAGGATTACGACACCAACGGTCTCGACATTCAGATCATGTCGCAAGTGCGCGCCATGCGTTACACGCTCGAGCGCGTGATTCGCGGTCTGGACACCATCTCGGTGACCGGCAACATTCTGCGCGACTACCTGACCGACCTGTTCCCGATCATGGAACTGGGCACCAGCGCCAAGATGCTGTCGATCGTGCCGCTCATGGCCGGTGGCGGCATGTACGAAACGGGTGCCGGCGGCTCGGCACCGAAGCACGTCAAGCAATTGGTGGAAGAGAACCACCTGCGCTGGGACTCGCTGGGTGAATTCCTGGCACTGGCAGTCTCGCTGGAAGACCTGGGTATCAAGACGGGTAACCCGCGCGCCAAGATCCTTGCCAAGACGCTCGACGCGGCCACGGGCACCCTGCTCGACAACAACAAGGGCCCGTCGCCGAAGACCGGTCAGTTGGACAACCGCGGCAGCCAGTTCTATCTGGCGATGTACTGGGCGCAGGAATTGGCTGCACAGAAGGACGATGCCGATCTGGCCAAGCACTTCGCACCGCTCGCCAAGCAACTGACCGAGAACGAGAAGGCCATCGTGGGCGAACTCGCCGACGTGCAGGGCAAGCCGACGGACATCGGCGGCTACTACAAGCCGGACTTCGAGAAGCTCGAGCAGGTCATGCGTCCGAGCAAGACGTTCAACGCCGCGCTGGAAAGCGTCGCGAAGGCGTAATGAGGACGTAACAACGACGTAACGACGAGTTAGGTCAAACGACGGGCGGTCTGCAAGGATCGCCCGGCAGTCCTCACAAAAAAGCTGGCATATGCCAGCTTTTTTTGCCTTAGCCCTCTGCGCGCAACAATCCCCAGCACAGCCGGTAAAGTTCGTCCTCGAACTCCGGCGTGCCAAGCAAGGGGGAATCTTCCAGTGCGGCCGAGCGCAGCGTGCCCATGACGGCCCGCGTGAGCACGAAGACGGTGGCCGCGGTGGGTGGACGCATTTCGGGCGCGTCGCGCCGCGACATGGCGACGGCGATATGTTCGGCCGCCTCGCGCATGGCTTGCATGATGTTCTCGTGGTGATCGAGCTGCCACGCCATCTTGATGAGCGAGCGTTTCACGCGCCCGCCTGCGCCGAAGGCGTCGATGAGCACCCGCAATCGCTCGCGAATCACGCGTTCCGGGTCGGCGCCCTCTTCTGCCGCACGGGCGATGCGCTCGTTGAGTTCGTCCATCACCCGGCGCCGTTCGCGCGCGATCATTGCGAGCAGGATCGCTTCCTTGGTCGGGAAGTACTGGTACAGGGTACCGATGGAGAAGCCGGCCTTGCGGGCAATGCGATTGGTCGTGAGCGCCGCCTCGCCTTCTTCGTCGAGAACCTGAGCGGTGGCCTCGAAAATGGTCTCGACGGTGTGTTGCGCCCGTGCCTGCATCGGCCGCTTTCGCATGGCGGACGGGGCGTTTTGGGTCGCGGGCGGCTTGGGTGTGGCCATATTGAAAACCTGAGCGGGAAGCGAGTTGCGGCAAAGCGCCTGAAAAATGAATAATGCTCACATTCGCCAAAAAACTCAAGAGAAGGCAACGCAACACGCCTGCCGCGCCACTCAGGCGCCGCGAATCCCTCAACATCGCCGCGGAGGCAAGACACCATGAGCCATGACCTTTCTGCCCTGACCGTACGCAAACTGACTGTCGATCTGGCCGATGGCTTCGAGCGTCATTGGCACAGCGGCGACGCCTACCGCACCATGTATTACAACGCGCTGTCGATGAGCTTCCCGGTCGGCGAGCAATCGTTCATCGACTCGGTGCGCGACACGATGGATCGCCTGCCCGACGATGCGAGCTACGACACGCTTCGGGCAGACATCGCCCAGTTCATCGGACAGGAAGCGACGCATCGGCACCTGCATGGTCAGTACAACGCACAATTGGCGAAGCAGGGACTGATCAATCACTGGGAGAACTGGGCGACGACACGCATTCAGTGGGCGCGCCGCCGCAAGCTCTCGCCGATGTACATGCTGGCCGTGACGGCCGCCTACGAGCACTGCACGGCGGTATTCGGCGACGGGGCCCTTCGTTACGACCGTTGGCTCGCGAAGGCCGAACCGAAGATGCGCATGATGTGGCGCTGGCACGCGGCCGAGGAAACGGAGCACAAGGCGGTGGCGTTCGATCTCTATCGCGCGCTAGGCGGCAGCGAACGCCAACGTGTTCTCACGTATCTCTACGTGCTGTTCATGTTTGCTGTAGAGAGCCACGCGCAGACGATCAATAATCTCTGGCATGACGGCACCCTCTTCAAGCCCCGCACGTGGTGGGGTTTCGTCACGATGTTCTTCGGGCGCGATGGTGTCGTCTGGCGTAGCACCGGACCAATGCTCAAGTACCTCGCGCCTTCGTTTCATCCGAACCGACACGGCGATCCGTCGCTCGCCGAAAAGTGGCTGGCGGCGCATCAGGCCAACTGGCGAGCGGTTCGCTGATTTTTACTCGATGCTCGGTTCCTGCTGCCGGGCGCTTCACCCTCGTATCCCTCTGCGGTCGGCCGCCGGGCCGGTGCCCGTTTTCGTCGCTCCACGAAATTCGCTTTGGAAAACGGGCACCGGCCCGACAGCTCGAAACGCGCCCACGCATCGTCGCCCCCTCCCCCACGTCCCCACCTCGCCGCATTTCCCCACCTCGTCGTCACGATGACACCGTCTTCTCATGCGCCCAGGCTCTCGCCGACCGTCCCCACGTGCTACGCATCTGCTGGTGACGATCGTCGAGAGCCTCGCCATCCCCCAAGCACTTCTCTACGCCCAGTTTCGTGACGTCGTCGCGAAATGTTTCACGCTCCGTCTGGATGCGTCCAGAGCACCTCGCCACGCCCGCATCGTGATGTCTTCGTCGTGAGTTTTTTCTCGCCCTGAGTAGGCCCACTCTGAAACACTTGGCCACGCCGGGTACCGTGATGTCGTCTCCGCGCGCTGTTTCTCTCCCTGATCAGGCCCACACCGAATCACTTAACCGCACCTGGTAATGCGATGTCGGCACGAATTGAAGCATGGGCTGGTTGGACGCATTGTGCTGCAGCGTCGTCGGTAGCCATGGCCGTTGTGGACAGGGCGAGGCGAGGTACTGATGCGATGTCGAGGGTCTCGCCGACCGTCACCAGCAGATGCGCAGCACGTGGGGACGGTCGGCGAGAGCCTGCGCGCATGAAGCGGCGGTGTCGTCGTGACGGTGGGGTTGGCGATGGTGGCGGGGTGGGTGGATGGGGAGGTTGCGACGATGGATTGGCGTGTTTCGAGTCGTCGGGCCGGTACCCGTTTTCCAAAGCGAATTTCGTGGAGCGACGAAAACGGGTACCGGCCCGACGACCGACCGCAGCCGGGTGCGAGGGTGAAGCGTCACCCCAACAACGGAATACCGAGTATCAACGCCGAGTGATATGCCACAAGCGGCATCTTGATAATAATAATCACACCTCAAAGCAGCACCGATACCCGCGCAACGTGAAGTCAGTGTGTCAATGACTCAGGCGTGCCCCCTTGCACCCTTCGGTGAGAAGCGAAGTTCAGAGGCACGTATAAATCAAAACGAGACGGAGACACAGTCATGAGCAAGGCAGCAGGTTGGCTGCGGGGCGCGCTTGCCCTCGCGGTTTGCGGAGCCGCGGGCGTCGCCCACGCGCAATCGAATGTATCGCTTTACGGTCAGGTCGACGCCTGGGCCGGTGCGGTCAAAACGCCCGGCGGCGAACGCGCCTGGACGCAGGCCGGCGGCGGGATGTCCACGTCGTACTGGGGGATGAAGGGCACGGAAGATCTCGGCGACGGTCTCAAGGCGATCTTTGCGCTGGAGGACTTCTTCCTGCCGCAAACCGGACATTACGGACGCTTCACCGGCGACAGCTTCTTTTCCCGGAATGCCTACGTCGGCCTACAGTCGAATACGCTCGGTACGGTCACGATGGGCCGACTTACCACGTCGTATTTCGTCTCGACGATTTTGTTCAACCCCTTCGTTGACTCGTATACGTTCAGCCCGATGGTCTATCACACGTTCCTTGGCCTCGCCGGTCAAGGCATCGTCGGTGATTCGGGATGGAACAACGCCGTGATGTACGCCACGCCGGATTACAAGGGGCTCGGGGCCAGCGTGTCTTATGCCTTCGGCAACAAAGCCGGCGAGACCGGGCAGAACAAGTGGAGCGCCGCCGCGATGTATTTTCACGGCCCGCTCGCCGCCACGCTCGCGTATCAGCAAGTGAAGTTCGATTCAACGCCCGACGATCAGGCCGGCATCACCGGCTTTCGCAATCAGCAAGCGCTCCAGGCTGGCCTGACTTACGATTTTCACGTCGTCAAACTCTACGGGCAATATCAGTACATCAGGAACACGATCACCGGGGGCAATCTGACGTCGAACGGCGCTCAGTTCGGGGTGTCGGTGCCGCTCGGCGCAGGCAGCGCGATCGCGTCGTACGCCTATACGAAGAATTCTGGCCAGAACGACGTCAGCCGGAATACCTGGGCCGTCGGTTATGACTACAACGTCTCGAAGCGCACCGATCTTTATGTGGCCTACCTGAACGACAAGGTATCCGGGCTGGAGGCCGGGAATACTTTTGGGCTGGGCATGCGAACCAAGTTCTGAGAAACTCCGCTGCACGGACTCGCGCACAGTACAATGCGCGCGCCCCCGCGGCACACGGACAACGGCATAACAAAGGCACAAGGAGAGCACGTTGCTGACCAAATTCTTCAAACTCCAGGAGCATGGCTCCAACGTACGCACCGAAATGGTGGCGGGTCTCACGACCTTCCTGACCATGTCGTACATCATCTTCGTCAACCCCAATATTCTCGGCACGACGGGCATGGACAAGAGCGCCGTGTTCGTGGCGACCTGTCTCGCAGCCGCGATCGGCTCGGTGGTGATGGCCTTCATCGCCAACTACCCGATCGGCATGGCGCCGGGCATGGGGCTGAACGCCTTCTTCGCCTTCACGGTCGTGGGCGCGATGGGCTACACGTGGCAGCAAGCCCTGGGGGCAGTGTTCATCTCAGGCTGTTTGTTCATCATTTTGACGGTGACGGGCATACGCTCCTGGCTGATTGCCGGGGTACCCAAATCGTTGCGATGCGCCATCGCCGCCGGTATCGGTCTGTTCCTCGCCATCATCGCGCTCGGTAACGCCGGCGTGGTCGTCGCCAATCCGGCAACGAAGATCGGCCTGGGCGATCTCCACGCCCCGCAAGCCCTGCTCGCGATTTTCGGCTTCTTCCTGATTGCCGTGCTCGACGCCCTGCGCGTTCGCGGCGCGATCCTGATCGGCATTCTGGCCGTGACGGTGCTCTCGATGGTGTTGGGACTGAATCAGTTCCAGGGCGTTTTCGCCATGCCGCCGAGCCTCGCCCCGACGTTCCTCAAACTCGACATCCCGGGCGCATTGCATGCAGGCTTCGCTCACGTCATTCTGGCCTTCGTGCTGGTGGAAGTGTTTGACGCAACGGGCACGCTGATGGGCGTGGCAAAGCGAGCCGGTCTGCTCGAAGGTACGCACTACAAGGGCCTCGGCCGCGCGCTCTTCGCCGATTCGATTGCGATTTTCTTCGGTTCGCTGTTGGGCACGAGCAGCACGACGGCCTACGTGGAAAGCGCCTCGGGTGTGCAGGCGGGCGGACGCACCGGCCTCACCGCGCTCACGATTGCCGCGCTCTTCATCCTCGCCCTGTTCATCGCGCCGCTGGCCGGTTCGGTGCCCGCCTACGCGGCCGCACCGGCATTGCTCTACGTGGCCGGGTTGATGCTGCGCGAGCTGCTCGACGTGGAGTGGGACGACATCACGGAAGCCACCCCGGCCGCCCTGACCGCCCTCGCCATGCCGTTCACGTATTCGATCGCCACCGGTCTGGCTTTCGGCTTCATCTCGTACGCCGTGCTCAAGCTCTTCACGGGACGTGCGAAGGATGTCCACCCGGCCGCCTGGGTGATCGCCGTACTCTTCGTGCTGAAGTACGCGTTCTTCCCGAGCTGATCGAGACGATGTCCCGATAGCGTGACGGCCCGCCGGAGCATCCCCGGCGGGCCGTTTGCTTTTGGATGCCAATGAATGAAGGGGGGCGGTCACCGCAGTCGCCACCGTCGCGGCAGTTGTCGCAGTTGCTGGCGTTCGCGCGGCTCCCGCTATCGCCCGCCTCGCGCTACCCACCTCACCCGCCGCTCACGCCCTCGCCGCCGAAATCAATTCGGCAAGCCCCGTACGATGGCGGCCCTGCGCGTCGAAGTTCTCCGGCGAAAGCCATTGTTCGAACCCCCGGCTGACGGCCGGCCATTCGCCATCCGTGATCGAGAACCACGCCGTGTCGCGACTGCGACCCCGGTAGACGATCGCCTGACGGAATATGCCCTCGAACGTGAACCCGTAACGTGCCGCCGCCCGCCGCGACGGGGCATTGAGCGCGTCGCATTTCCACTCGTATCGGCGATACCCCAACTCGTCGAACGCCCGACGCATCAGCAAGTATTGCGCCTCCGTGCCAGCACGCGTGCGCTTGAGCAACGGCGAGTACGCCACGTGCCCGACTTCAATCACACCGTTCGCCGCGTCGATGCGCATGAGCGCCAACGTCCCCACCGCCCGCCCCGTCTCCCGATCGATGACCGCGTAATGCAACGGGTCGCTGGACGCCGCCATCCTGGTCGCGTACGCGTAGTAGCTGTCGAAATCCGGAAACGGCCCCCCACTCATGTATGTCCAGTCGCGACCGTCCGCGGCACTGGCGTACGCCTCGTACAGGTCATTCGCATGACGCTCCACGTCGATCGGCTCGATCCGGCAGTAACGCCCATCGATCGGCGCACGCGGCGGCTGCGCTCTCGACTTCCAGTCCGGCAGCGCCGCACCGATAGGCTGGTCGTATTCGTTGAAATTCGGGGCGTCAGTCATCTCGCTCATCTCTCGCTCATCTCCGGAAGTTGGCGCAACACGCAAGTCATGACGTCTAAAGTATCGCCTCAGTGGTACGATGAAAAGCACCACACGTTGATAATCTCATGGTGCCACATACTCACTCCACCGCTCGGTAAGCCAGACCGGCACCCCGCCCCGCCACTCAGACAGTGACCCAACTCGCAGCGGGACGGGGCGCCGGTCCGGCCACACACGCCCACGGTCATCCCTGAACACCCCTTCTCCCCCTCTCTCGCCATGCCCGCCTTCCCGAAATCCCGTCCCGGCACCCTCGATCCTGCTCCGGAGAACGTCGCCGCACTGTTCGACAGCCCCCTGACGACCGGACTCGGGCGCGCTGGCACCTCGCTTCAGAAACAACTCCTCTCCCGCCTCAAACACGCCATTCTCGAAGGCCGCCTGCCCGCCGGCGCCCGTCTGCCCGCCTCGCGCACGCTCGCCGAAGATCTCGCCATTTCACGCAACACGGTCTCGATCGTCTACGACCAACTGGCCGCCGAAGGCTTTATCGTGCCCCACCGGCTCGGCACCCGCGTCGCCCAACTCCCTCTCGATCCACACTTCGCCGCCAACGCCGCACGTACCGCCAGCGCCAGGACGCCGAAAGCAACAGACCCAGGGGCGACGCCCCCAAACGCCCCCGACGATCCCCCAACACCACTCGCCTCACGCCGCATCCAACGCTTGCCCGCAACGCGCCACGCCGCCCGCGCCGACGAGACGCCCCTGCCGTTTACGCCCGGGGTTCCCGCACTCACGCGCTTTCCCATCAGTACCTGGCGACGCACGCTCGAACGCGTCATGCGTGAAGCCCAACCCCGTCACTATCACTACGGCGATCCCCTCGGCGAACCCGCGCTGCGAGACGCCATTGCCGCGCACTTGCGGATCTCGCGCGGCGTGCGTTGCGATGCGTCGCAAGTCGTGATCACGGAAGGCGCCCACGAGGCGCTGATTCTCTGCGGCCGCCTGCTCACGGATCCCGGCGATACGGTGTGGATGGAAGACCCAGGCTATCGCGGCGCGAAGGCCGCTTTCCATTCGGCCGATGTTCGACTTCACGCACTGCGCGTCGACGATGAGGGGATCGTGATTCCGGAAGGACAGTGGGAACGCTCGCCGCCACGACTGGTGTATGTCACGCCGTCGCATCAGTATCCGCTCGGCAGTGTGCTGTCGGCCTCGCGCCGCCTCGATCTGATCGCGCAGGCGCGGCGCCACGGCGCCTGGATTCTGGAAGATGATTACGACAGCGAGTTTCGCCATCAAGGCGAACCGATCGCCGCGATGCAGGGGATGGTGGCCAACGCCCCCGTTGTCTATGTGGGGACGTTCAGCAAGACGATGTTTCCCGCGCTGCGCCTGGGCTTTCTGATTCTGCCGACCGCGCTCGCCGCGCAAGCCCGCGACGCCCTCGACGAACTCTTGCGCGGCGGTCACCGCTTCGAACAACTGGCACTGGCGGAATTCATCCGCAGCGGCCAGTTTGCACGGCATCTGGGTCGCATGCGACGGCTGTATCGGGAACGTCAGACGGCTTTGCGCAACGCACTGGCTACGCACTTCGACCCGGCGTATGCGGTGATTGGCGAGCGCTGCGGCCTGCACCTGACGGTGCGGCTCGATCCCGCATTCCCGGACAAGGCAATCGTGGCCGCTGCGCAGCGCGAAGGCATCGGCCCCCGCGCCCTGTCGAGCTTTGCACTCGATCCGCAACCCGCGGATAACGGTCTGGTGATCGGCTACGGCGATACGGACGCGGCACGCATCCCCGGCCTGATCCAGCGGCTCGCCGCGATTGTCGCGGCGCAGCAGCGAGCGACGTTGGCGTCAGTGGCGGCCGACTGACCCCGCCGCCAGCGATTACGCCGTCTGCACGGCTTTCTTGTCGGCGTCGCGCGCTTGCTCGGCTCGCGCCATCCATAGCGTGAGCAAGACGGCCGCCACCGCAGCCACTGATGCACACAGGTAGACCTCGGCATAGCCGTAAGCCCCGACGATCAGGCCCGCCACCGGTCCGGTCACGCCAAGCGCAACATCGAGGAAGACGGAGTACGCCCCCAGTGCCGCACCCCGGTTCTGTGCCGGAACCAGATTGACGGCCGCCACGCCCAACGACGGGAACACGAGCGAGAACCCCGCGCCCGAGAGTGCCGCGCCGAGCAACGCCGTGAATCCCGTGGGCGCGATCCCGAGCACGATCAGGCCGAACGCCTCGAGCGTGAATGACGTCATGGCCACACGGTAGCCGCCGAAGCGCCCGATGCTGCTGCCGAAGAGCAGTCGTACGCCCATGAAGCACACGCCAAACGCCGTCAACGCCAGCGCCGCGTTGTCCCAGTGATGGCTTGCGTAGTAAAGCGTAATGAACGTGGAGATGGCACCAAAACCGATGGAGCCCAGCGCAAGCCCCATGCCGAACGGCAACACGCGACCGAGCACGGCGCGGAATGCAAGACGTTCTCCATGGATGACCGGCGTCGCACGCTTCATGCGCGCGAGCAGCAGACCAGCGACGCCCGCCAGCGCGATCGCCGCGCCAAGTACTTGGATGCCATACGCATTGTCGAGTGCAACGCCAAGCGGCGCACCCAGCGCAAGCGCGCCGTAGGTTGCCACGCCGTTCCATGAGATGACGCGTGCAGTGTGCGACGGACCCACCTGGCCAATGCCCCACATGATCGCGCCCGTCGACACCCAGCTCTCACCAAAGCCAAGCACAAGACGTCCAAGAATCAGCGTGAGGAGCGCCAGCCACGGCACGCCGGAAAACACACCGCCCAAGGCCACGAGCAACCCGGAGGCACCGCAAGCCACCAACCCGCATAACACGGTGCGTTTCGGGCCCCAGGCGTCGGCAGTCCGCCCTGCGTAAGGGCGCGAGAGCAACGTCGCAAGGTACTGAACGCTGATGGCCAACCCGGCAATGACCGAGCTGTAAGCGAGATCGACGTGCACGAACGACGGCAACACCGCGAGCGGCAATCCGATCGTCAGATAGCAGAGGAACGTGAAGAACACGGTGGAGACGATCTGCAGCGTCGTGGCGAACGGTGGGTTCGCAGGGCGGGTGTCGTTGGGCATTGCGCAGGAGTTCAGGAATCGACGAAACCCCAGGACGCGCCACCCCACGCGACGGGCAAGCATCCGCGCAGGTCAACTCAATCCTAGGGTTTTCCCGGATCATACGCGGTTTCATGTCTTTTGTGTAAACGCTTAAAAATACCCCCGCGACGGCGTCCGACGACAGCCCGTCGCCTACCGGCCCGTGACCGCACGGACGGCTCCCAGGATGCCCGGGGGTGGCCGTCCTGGTCGGCTCAGCGGTCGACTTCCGCCAGCGCTTTCAGGCTCACGGACAACATGGCCAGGTCGGCGTTACCGGCCGCGACCTGATCGGCCAGCACACGGTGGTAGCGCGCGAGTGCGTCTGCATGCAACGTCTCCCAGTGGGCAACGCGCTTGCCCGCCGAGCTTGCGTCGGCTGGCTCGCCGGCATTACCCGGATCGCGCACCGCCTCGCCGCCCGCCAGCACGCTCGCCGTCAGGCGTCGCCGCAATACCGACAATTCTTCCAGCAAGGTGGCCCGCGCGAGGCGTTGCCAGTGCGTCTGCATCGGCAGGCCGAGCACCCCCGCCTGGAGCCAACCGTAGCCAAGCGGTGCGTCGAGGGCGAAATACACCTGCGCGGCCAGCGACGGTTCGCACCCGCTGCTGCTCGCCACTTCGGCAATGTCGAGCAATGCCACCCGCGCGCCGACGCCCGCGGCCGTTTGTGCAAGCACCGGCGGCACGCCCGCATCGATCATGGTCTGGCATCTGGCCCGCGCGTCATCGGCGGCCGCGCCGCTGACCAGGGTGTCCAGCGTCGGCAGGATGGGCGTGAGCACGGCGCGCAGACGCTCGAGCGTCTGTGGTACGTCGGCCACACGGCGCCGCAAGAACCATAGGGTGGCGTGTTCGTGCCACTGCGCAATCGCGGCAAAGAGCGAGGCCTGCGTTTCGTGCGAGACGCGCGCGTCAAGCGCATCGATCTCGCCCCACAACGTGTCGAGGTCGTAGGCCCCGCGCGCTGCCAGACTGGCCCGCACGACATCGGCCGGCTCAGCGCCGGTTTCCTCGCTGAGCCGGTGCACAAACGTGACCCCCGCCCGGTTGACCAGCGCATTGGCCTGCATCGTCGCGAGAATTTCCCGCTTGAGCGGATGACGCCACATCGCCGCGCCGCATCGGCTCGTGAGCGGCTTGGGAAAGTACGACGGCAGTTCGTCGGCAACGAAATCGGCGTCGGGCAGGTCGCTTGCCAGCAGCAGGTCGTAGAGCCACATCTTGCTGTAGGCCATGAGGACCGCGCGTTCGGGGGAGGTCAGCCCCGCGCCGGACGCACGCCGCGCGTCAAGTGTTTCGTCGTCGGGCAGGAACTCGATGGTGCGCGAGAGCCGCTGCGCCCGCTCCAGGTACCGCATGAAGCGCGTCTCGTCGTCGAGCGACGCCACCGCTCGCAAGCGGCCCAGTGAAAGCGCCTGCGTCTGCAAATAGTTGTCGCGCAACACAAGAGTGCCGACTTCCTCGGTCATCTCCGCGAGCAACGTGTTGCGCTGCTTCAGTGTCATCTCGCCGTCCGTCACCACCAGGCCCAAGAGAATCTTGATGTTGACCTCGTGATCGGAACAATCGACACCGGCCGAATTGTCGATGGCGTCGGTATTGATGCGACCGCCATGCTGCGCGTATTCGATGCGCCCGAGCTGCGTCAGCCCAAGGTTGCCGCCCTCGGCCACGACCTTGCAACGCAGTTCCGCGCCATTCACGCGCAAGCCGTCGTTGGCACGATCGCCCACCTGCGCGTGCGTCTCGGCGCTCGCTTTCACGTACGTGCCAATGCCGCCGTTGTAGAGCAGATCGACCGGCGCTTTCAGCAACGCCCGCAACAGGTCGTTCGGCGCCATCTCCGTGGCCTCGGTACCGATCAGCTCCCTCACCGGCGCAGAGACCGCAATGGCTTTGGCCGTGCGCGGGAACACGCCACCGCCCGCCGAAATCAACCGCGTGTCATAGTCGGCCCAGCTGGAACGCGGCAGTTGGAACAGGCGCTCGCGCTCGGCAAACGACGTTGCAGCATCGGGCGTGGGGTCGAGGAAGATGTGTCGATGGTCGAACGCGGCCACGAGCCGGATGTGTTTCGAGAGCAACATGCCGTTGCCGAAGACATCGCCCGACATATCGCCGATACCCACCACGGTGAAGTCCTGCGTCTGTGTGTCGACGCCCATCTCGCTGAAATGCCGCTTGACGGACTCCCACGCGCCGCGCGCCGTGATGGCCATCTTCTTGTGGTCGTAGCCGACCGAGCCGCCGGACGCAAAGGCATCGCCGAGCCAGAATCCGTACTCCGCCGAAATGGCGTTGGCGTAATCGGAAAAAGTCGCCGTCCCTTTGTCGGCCGCGACGACGAGATACGGATCGTCGCCGTCGATGCGCACGGTCTGCAACGGAGGCACCAGTTGGCCGTCGACGTAGTTGTCGGTCAGATCCAGCAGCCCGCGCAGGAATGTCTGGTAGCACGCCACCCCCTCGGCCAGATAAGCATCCCGGTCGCCTGGCGATGGCGGTTGCTTCACCACGAACCCGCCCTTCGAACCGACCGGCACGATGACAGTGTTCTTCACCATCTGCGCCTTGACGAGACCCAGCACCTCGGTGCGGAAGTCTTCGCGGCGATCCGACCAGCGCAAGCCACCACGCGCCACACGCCCTCCACGCAAATGCACGCCCTCCACGCGGGGCGAATACACCCAGATCTCGAACATTGGCTTGGGCTCCGGCAAGCCCGGTACCTTCGACGGATCGAACTTGAACGACAGATAGGCCTTCTGCGTTACGCCGTCCTTGCCGGTCTGGAAGTAATTGGTGCGCAAGGTCGCTTCGAGCACGCCAAGAAATTGACGCAGGATGCGATCCTCGTCGAGGTTGGGAACATCTTCGAGCGCCGCGTGAATTTGCGCCCGTAGCCGCTCCGCCTGCGATGCGCGAGCTTGCGCCGCCAGCCCCGGATCGAAGCGGGCCAGGAACAACCGCACGAGCATGCCCGAAATCGATGGATTACCGGTCAGCGCGTTCTCAATGTACGCATTGCTGAAGGTCGAGCCCACCTGGCGGATGTACTTCGCGTAGGCGCGCAAAATGCGGACTTCCCGCCAGGTCAGCCCGGCGCGTAATACCAGCCGATTAAGGTCATCGTTCTCGACGTCGCCCGCCCAGATGCGCGCGAACGCCTCCTCGAAGCGCAGGCGGGCATTCTCCAGGTCGACATCCGCGCCGTCGAGGCTGGTCATGCCGAAGTCGTGCATCCAGACAACGCCGGTGTCGGCCGGCTCGATTCGATAGGGGCGCTCGTCGTTGACGCGCACGCCGAGGTGTTCGAGCATCGGCAGGCTGCGCGAGAGTGCGATGGGCTCGCCCGCCTGGTAGATCTTGAAGCGCAGCGTGCCGGGCGCGGCCTCCAGCGGCCGGTAGAGCTGCATGGCCAGCGCCGTGGCGTCGGGAGATCCGGCCGGCACCGCGTGTCCGACGCTCAACAGCGGCTCGATCAACTCGACGTCGCGCACCGCCATGCGCGCGGCGTAGTCTTCTCGATACGCCGCGGGGAACGCCTGCGCGTACCGCCGCAGTGCGCGCGTGCCGCGCTCTTCGCCGAACTGCTCGCGCAGCGCGTCGGACAGATCGTCCTGCCAGCGGCGGGTCGCCTCGACGATGCGCGCTTCCAGTTCGTTGACATCGACATCCGGCACATTGCCCGGCTCGGTCCGCACGGTGATGTGAATGCGCGCGAGCATCGACTCGGAGAGCTGCGGCGTGAATTCAACACTGGTCCCGTGATACGCCGCCTGCAACAAGTTCTGCACGCGCACGCGCAAATCGGTGTTGAATTTCTCGCGCGGCACGAAGACCAGGCACGAGACGAAGCGATCGAAGCGGTCGCGCCGCACGAACAGGCGCGTGCGCTGACGCTCCTGCAATCGCAGAATGCCCAGCGCGATATTGGCCAGGGGATCGACATCGATCTGAAAGAGTTCGTCGCGCGGATATTGTTCGAGGATCGTCGCGAGCGTCTTCGCCAGATGCCCGTTAGGCAGGAAGCCGGTGCGCCCGATCACTTCGGCCACCTTGCGTCGCACGAGCGGAATTTCGTCGGCGGGCACCATGTAGACGTTCGACGTGTAAAGCCCGAGGAAGCGCCGCTCACCGCACACGCGCCCCTGCGCATCGAAGCATTTGACGCCTACGTAATCGAGATAGCCGGGACGATGGACGCTCGCCCGCGAATTGGCCTTGGTCAGAAAGATCGGCGTACTCGTCTGGGCCACGCCAATGGCCCCGGGCGACAGGCGCGTCTCGTCGGGGGTGCTGGCATCGCGGCGGGCCTCGCGCAATACGCCAAGCCCCGTGCCCGCCACGCCTTGCAGGTAGTGCTCGCCGTCGCGCACGACCAGCGCGTAATCGCGATAACCGAGGAACGTGAAATGCCGGGCAAGCATCCAGTCGAGAAACGCCTGCGCTTCGTCAATCTCCACGCGCTCCGGCGGGCTCACGCTCGTTTGCCCGGCCCGCTGCCGAAGGGACTCGATGGCCGCATGCGCGGCCGCCTGCATCGCTCGCCAGTCTTCGACCGCCGCGCGTACGTCGCCAAGCACGCGCTGCAATCCGTCAGCCAGTGCCTGAATGCGGTCCGGCTCGGAAAATCGGTCGACTTCGATGTGGATATACGACTCGAAGCGGCCGCTATCGGCGCTCGCATCGCCCGCCCGTTGCGCCGTCGCGCCCGACGCCAGCAGCGCCCCGACGTCGCCGCCGTTCACGCCGTTCACGCCGTTCTCCCCTTTACTGCCGCTATCGCCGCCATCACCGTGATCGCCCGTCACCCGCTCGCCCGCGGACACCGGCTGCCCAAGGCCACCGCCTGGCGACACGGCGAGGCGCTTGCCCGCGCCGTCGCGCTTGATGCGATAGACCGGGTGAAATGCGGAGTGCAGTGCGAGCCCCTGCCGGTTGATCTCCATCGTCACCGAATCGACGAGAAACGGCATGTCGTCGTTGACGATCTCGACGACCGTATGGCTGCAATGCCAGCCATGCTGATCGAGCGTGGGGTTGTAGATGCGGATGCGCGGCTCGCCGCTGACGAACTTCTGGCCGAGTTGCCAATGCGCCATCGCCGCGCCATACA
The DNA here is from genome assembly GCF_902459625.1 of Pandoraea cepalis. Classification (NCBI taxonomy): domain Bacteria; kingdom Pseudomonadati; phylum Pseudomonadota; class Betaproteobacteria; order Burkholderiales; family Burkholderiaceae; genus Pandoraea; species Pandoraea cepalis. Next base: position 180,872 of record NZ_CABPRY010000008.1, on the reverse strand, counting down.
GGTCGTCGACACTGCGCGAGACAACGTCCTCGGCATCGGCCAGACCGTAGTAATGCCGCACGAAGGGCTCGAACAGCGCGACCACGTCGGGCGCACGCTCACGGGCCATCGCGACGACTTCCGCCATATGCTGGCGGACTTTCTCTTCCGGATTCACAGGCATGGGCAACCTCTGCGGGAATGGACGAGACATCGACAAGCAAAGCCATGCTACGCCCGGCGGCCCCGGACTGGCAACGGCGGGATCCCTAACCCCGCGTCGGCGCCAACCCCGGCGGCCCCGGTCGGCCCGGTATAATTGCGCATGAACTCAAAAGCCACCGATTCGCGCACCGACAGCGCCCCCTTCTCGAGCCTGCCGCTCTCGCCCGCCATGCAGGAGAACCTCGCACGGCTGGGTTACGTCTCGATGACGCCCATCCAGCAGGCGTCGCTCCCCGATATGCTCGCCGGGCACGACCTCATTGCTCAGGCCAAGACCGGCAGCGGCAAGACCGCCGCATTCTCGCTCGGCCTGCTCCAGCGTGTCGATGCCCGCGATTTCGCGGTGCAGGCCGCCGTGCTCTGCCCCACGCGAGAACTCGCCGAGCAGGTGGCGCAGGAAGTGCGACGCATCGCGCGCGCCGAAGACAACATCAAGATCCTGACGCTGTGCGGCGGCGCACCGCTGCGTCCGCAGGCGGAGAGCCTCGCCCACGGCGCGCACGTGGTCGTCGGCACGCCGGGCCGCATCATGGATCACCTGGAGCGCGGCACGCTCTCGCTCGCCGGGATCAAGACGTTGGTGCTCGACGAAGCCGATCGCATGCTCGACATGGGCTTTTTCGACGACATCGCCACGGTCGCACGTCAAACGCCTGCCTCGCGCCAGACGCTGCTCTTCTCCGCCACCTACCCGGAGGGCATCGCGAAGCTCGCACAGCGCCTGCTGCGCACGCCGCGCGAAATTCGTCTGACAGAGAAGCACGACGCCAGCAAGATTCGCCAACGCTTCTACGAAGTGCGCGAAGAGGAACGTCTGCACGCCGTGGGCCAGTTGCTCGATCATTTCCGGCCGGTCAGCACCATCGCGTTCTGTAATACGCGAGCGCAATGCCGCGATCTGACCGACGTGCTGCGCGCCGAAGGTTTTCACGCCCTGACGCTGCACGGCGAGCTGGAGCAGCGCGAGCGCGACCTCGTGCTGATCCAGTTCGCGAACCGCAGTTGCTCGGTGCTGGTCGCCACCGACGTGGCCGCTCGCGGGCTGGACATCACGCAACTCGAAGCCGTGATCAACGTCGATGTGACGCCCGACCCCGAGGTGTATGTGCACCGCATCGGCCGCACGGGCCGCGCCGACGAAGCGGGTTGGGCCTTCAGCCTGGCAAGCATGAACGAGATGGGCCGCGTGGGTAACCTCGAAGCGGCGCTGGGCCACGAAGTGCCGTGGCACAAGCTCGAGGAACTCACGCCGTCAGGCGGCGGGCACCTGCTGCCGCCAATGGTCACGCTCCAGATGCTGGGCGGCAAAAAAGACAAGATCCGGCCGGGCGACGTGCTCGGCGCCCTCACCGGCGAAGCCGGCTTTGCCGCCAGCCAGATCGGAAAAATCAACGTTCTGGATAACTTCACGTATATTGCGGTGGAGCGCGACATCGCCCCGGTGGCGTTGCGCAAGTTGTCCGACGGCCGCGTCAAGGGCCGCAAGGTCAAGGTAAGATTCCTGCAGGATTAAGGGCGGGTCAGACCCCGACATCCGCCGCCGTTTTCGGATCGTCCCCTGCGCGCCGCGCGCGGCAAGGAGGCTGCAATGAGGTCACTGCGTACCCTGTGGTTCTCTCCTGTCGCGCGCCGTGCGCGATGCTCGGCGCTCGCCGCGCTTGCCGCAGGCTGGCTGACGGCCTGCAGCACCCAGGGCGTGCCGCCCAACCCTGTCCTCACCGAAGACACGCTCGACGAGTACGCGATCGTCATCGTTGGCCTCGACACGCCACTGCAAAGCACCTGGGGCCCGTGGAATTACTCGGACTTCTCACAGACAGTGAATGGCATCGTCGGCGGCAAGGTCACGCGCACACTCAACAGCAATCCGCCGACGCGTGGCTTCGTGGCCATGCGCGTCTCGCCGCTCATGCGCAACGAGCGCTTCGGTCCGATGGAATTCACGCCGGCCGACAAGAGTTATCGCTTTCGCTATTGCAAGGGCCGCAAGGTGCCAACGGTGCAGGTTCAGCGGGGCGATGTGATCTACGCGGGCACGCTGATGCTCGATAGCCACGACGGCAAGCTCTGGCTGCGCACCGAATTCGACATGGCCGGTGCGCGGCGCTTCGTGCAGGCGAACTATCCGTCGCTGGCCGGCAAGCTCCAGCCGCAACCGTTTACCTATTTCGAAGTGAAGAGCGAGCCCGGCTGCCGGTGAGTCCTGCCGGCACGCTTACTGCTCGTCGACGTCCTTGCCCGGCGCCAGGACGATCTCGCGCCCTTCGCACAACGCCTCGGCCCGCGCGCTGAGTTCGCTGGCCACGTCCGCCAGATGCCGCCGCAGGGTGTCGGCAAGCACCGACTCGGGTTCATGCGACGGTCGCAACATCTCGACCGGAAATTCGATGGCCGGAGCCACGCGATACAGGCGCTGCGCTTGCTCATGGGCACTGGCCGCCGTGAATTGATCGAGCAGCGCGTAGCCCAGACCGTGCTCGACAAGCGCCGCCGCGAGCGAATAGGTCTGCACCATCACTTCGGCGTCCTGCAGCAACGCGGTCTGCTCCAGACGCTCGTTGATCAGGGCACCGAGCGGTGTGTCGTCGTGCAGCTTGATGAGATCGCGCCCAGCGAGCGCATCGGCACTGGCCGGCCCGCGTCGCGAGAGCTTCGGCCACGCCGCGGGCACCGCCAGCACAATATGCCCCTGCGCCACCGGACGGCTCACGATGCCGGCCGCCATCGGCGGGGCCGACACGATGCCCACGTCGACCGACGAGGTGAGGATCGCCGTGATCATCTCGGTCGTGTGGTGCGTAATGAGTTCGAAGACCACGTCTGGATGCGCGCGCCGCATGCGCTCGATGGCGGCAGGCAACAGGCTCTGCGCAAGACTCGGTGTCGCGGCAATGCGTAGATGACCCACGCCATGCTGGCGCAGATTGCGCGACGTGGTACGCAGGCGTTCCAGATCGCTGAAGATGCGTTCGACATCGGGGTAGAGGCGACGCGCTTCGGCCGTCGGCACGAGCCGGCCCTTGACGCGGTCGAACAGCTTGAAGCCGAGTTGCTGTTCGGCATGCTGCAACACGCGCGAGACGACGGGTTGCGAGACGTTGAGCAATTGCGCGGCGCCGCTGGCCGAGCCCGTCAGTACCACTGCGCGAAACGTCTCGATATGCCGCAATTTCATGCCTGACGTCGTCCCCGTGTCGCGGAAAGCGGATCGGCGGCGGTGCCGACCCTATAGCCAAAAGACATATGCTGCCTCAAATCCGCATAGGTTACCGAATTTTCTCGCCCTACACTGCGTAGCAAAGGTGGGGGGAAACACGGCCGCGAGGCCCACCCTCCCACGCCGAATATTTTCCCGCCTTGCATTCCCTGACGTTTTTGGTTGTCATTCATCGCTATGCATATTGGAGTCATCGGGGCGGGCATCGTAGGCCTCGCCAGCGCGTATGAACTGCTGCGCGCAGGCCATGCGGTCACGGTCATCGACGCCGGACGCGGTCCGGGTCTGGCGACAAGTTTCGCCAACGGTGGCCAACTGAGCTACGGGTACGTGTCGCCACTGGCCGCCCCCGGCGTACTTTCGCAGTTGCCCTCGCTGCTGTTCTCTCGCACCGGGCCGTTGAGAATCAAGCCGTCGTTCGATCCGGACTTCTGGCGCTGGTCGATCGCATTCGTCAAGCATTGCAATGCGCAGGCGAACGCCAGCTCCACATTGCGCTTGCTCTCGCTCGGCCTGCACAGCCGTGCGGTGATGCAGGAATTTCTGGCGCGGGAATCGGTGTCGTTCGATTACCGTCTGAGCGGCAAGCTCGTGGTGTACCGCGATGCGGACAAGCTCGCCGCCGCCGAACGCTCGCTCGAACTGGCCAACGGACTCGGCTACACACAGCGACGGGTCGACGCCGCGACATGCGCCATGCTGGAGCCCGCCCTGGAGACGATCGCCGGCGAGCTGGCCGGCGGAATTCACACGCCGGGCGAAGGCACCGGGGACTGCCAGTCGTTATGCATGGAACTGGCGCGGATCGTCGCTGCGCACGCCGACGGCAGGTTGCTGTATGAACGCGAAGTGACCGGCTTCGATGTGCATGGCGGCACGGTGCGGTCGATTCGCACACGCATGGGCGACGTGGCCGTCGATGCCTGTGTCGTCGCCAATGGCCTGGCGGCGATGCCGTTGCTGCACAAGGTCGGTGAGTCGGTGTCGCTTTACCCGCTCAAGGGCTACAGCCTGACGTATCGCCACGCCCCGGTCGACGCGCGTCCGCAGGTATCGGTGACGGACGCCGACAACAAGGTCGTCTACGCCAGCCTCGGCGAGCATCTGCGAGTGGCGGGCATGGCCGACCTCGTGGGGTACGACTATCGCATCGCGGCCCGGCGCATCCAGGCGCTGCGCACGCTCTCGGCGGCGTTGTTTCCCGCATTGGCCGGCGAGCGGGCTCCGCTGGAATGGACCGGTATGCGACCGGCCACGCCGCACGGCCGCCCGATCCTCCAGCGTGCGGATACATTGGACAATTTGTGGCTGAACGTTGGCCATGGCGGGTTGGGCTTCACGTTGTCGATGGGCGCGGCGCGCGTGATTGCCGATGCCATCGGCGGCAAGCGTCCCGCGGTCGATCTGGCAGGGTTTGCCCGGCTGGCCGCGTGAATCGCGTTGATCGAACATAGCCGGCCTCCCGGGGCGATCGCCGTCATGACACGGGGCGTTACGGGGTATTGCGGGGCGTCGTTTCCGTGGGGAACAGCGGAAGGACGTGTCGGGTTGTATCAGTGTTTTTGGCAGTAGACATACCAACGGCGCGGACCACCGTGCCATTCACTTCCGATAGGACAGAGACCATGAAGAAGCTGTTTGCTCCCCTGCTGCTCGTCAGCGCCGCCGCCGCCCTGTTCGCGCACACCGCGAGCGCGCAGGAACTGACCGGCACGCTCAAGAAGATCAAGGACACCGGCGTGATCGCACTCGGGGTGCGGGAGTCGTCGATTCCGTTCTCGTACACGGACAACGCCGGCAAGACGATCGGCTACTCGCAGGAAATTGCGCTCAAGATCGTCGACGCCGTCAAGAAAGACCTGAACCTGCCGAACCTGAAGGTCACGGAGACGCCGATCACGTCGCAGAACCGTATCGCGCTGGTGCAGAACGGCACGATCGACCTGGAATGCGGCTCGACCACGCACACGTTCGAGCGCGAGAAGCAAGTGGGCTTCTCGCACAACATCTTCCTGTACTCGATCAAGATGATCGCCAAGTCGGGCTCGGGCATCACCGATCTGAACAGCCTGAAGGGCAAGACGATCGCGACGACCGCCGGCACGACCGCCGATCGGATTCTCTCGGGCAAGAAGGGCGAGGTCGGCTTCAACCTGATTCAGACGAAGGATCACTCGGACGGCTTCCTGACCGTCAAGCAAGGCCGCTCGGTGGCCTTCGTGATGGACGAGCCGCTGCTCTACGGCCAGCGCGCCGCCCTGTCGGCCGACGAAGCCAAGGGCTACGAAGTCGTCGGTCCGAACCTCCAGTTCGAAAACTATGCCTGCATGCTGCGCCATGACGATCCGGCGTTCACGAAGGTCGTGGACACGGTCATCGCCAAGATGGAGAAGTCCGGCGAGATGGAGAAGCTGTACAACAAGTGGTTCATGGAACCGGTGCCGCCGAAGAACCAGAATATGCACTATCCGATGACGGCGGAAATGCGTGCCATGTTCAAGGATCCGATCACCAAGGCTTACGACTGATCCTGTCGGACGCCGTGCGGGGCGGGGCCACGGCCCCTGCCCTCGCGCGCGATCCCGATGTTTGCCGTTCCCGTTGAATGATGGTCATCACCATGAACTCGCACGCCACGCTCGGCATCCTCGGCGGCATGGGCCCCGCCGCCGGCATCGACCTCTGCCGCAAGATCGTCGATCAACATCCGGCCCACCGCGATCAGGATCACATCCCGTTCATTCTCTACTCGGTTCCCCAGATCCCCGACCGCACCGAGGCGCTATTGCGCGACGGTGCTTCACCGCTGGACGGCATGCTCGACGGCGTTCACGCGCTGGAGCAGTCCGGCGTTGGCTGCATTGCCATTGCCTGCAACACGGCCCATGCCTGGCTTGACGCACTGCGTCATCGCACCCGGCTGCCGGTGCTCGATGTGGTCGAAGCCGTCGCGGGCGAGCTGGCCCAATGCGTCGCGCCGGGCGCGCTCATCGGCCTGATGGCCACCGAAGGCACCCATCACGCCAACGTCTACCGGCCACGGCTCGAAGCGCTGGGCTATCGTTTCGTTCAGGTTGCCGAACCGCTTGCGCACCAGGCGCTCGTGAACGAAGGCATCCGGCTGACCAAGGCTGGGGAGAATCGTCGCGGCGGCGAGGCCCTCGCCATGGCGATGGAGACCCTGTTGGCCGCGGGCGCGCAACGCGTCATCCTCGGGTGTACGGAAATCCCGGTGGCGCTGGCCACCTGCGAAACACCGCTGGGCCGCTTCGGCCTGGACGCCTCGGCCGCCCTCGCGCGCGCCTGCATCGCCTGGTCGCTTGCGCACGAGACGCCCACGGGAAAATCGCGCCAGTGAATGTCCCGATGTGCGGAAGTGCCATCTGACGGGCAATTCCAAGGAAATACTGGCGACAGGCCAGCCGCCGTGCAGGAATAATCCCCGATCGCCTTGTCAGAAAAAAACCTACGCGAGAAAACGTGTGGAAAGTGGCATGAATCGGGGATTCCCGCTACCAAATTCGCTGGCGTCTTTAGCTATAATGGCCCACAATCCATCGGACACCTGCCGGACCAAGGTTCGGCCATGAGCGCGTTTGCCTGAACGGGGAAGCACATGGGTCGCAGCGCGCTCGACGTGATGCATGCACAGACAACAACAATGAGTTCAGATCGACTCCCCGCCGGCGTCTCTTTGGTCGAACCTTCGACCCTGGCATCGGCAATCGCCGAGGCTCACGCCGCGGTGCCGGCCCCGGCATTGTCCCGGGCGCTGGTCGAGCTGACCGGCGGACTCTCGGCGCACGTTGCTGCCGACGGCCGTTTCCTTTTCATTGCCGAAGCCTCCCTGCGCCTGCTGGAATATTCGCGCGAGTACACCGATCACGCCACGCTGTTCGAGCTGACCGGTATCGAAGATGTGCCGACGCTGCAGGATGCCTTCTCCGCCGCCCAGATGCTCGGCCCCCAGCAGTGCACCGTGCGCCTGCTGCGCGGTCTGACGGACCGGGTCTGGATGCGTCTGCGCATTGCCCAGTACACGCCCCGTATCGCCGGAACGAGCGCAACGTTCGTCGTGCACGGCGAGGACATCACCGCGTTCAAGGAAAACGAAGCACGCCTGTCCGATCTGGCGGTGCGCGATGCGGTGACCGGGCTGGGGAATCGTCAGTACATTCATCAATGCATTACCGAAGCCATCCAGCACGCGCGTGAAGGCGGGCCGAACTTTGCCGTCGCCCTGCTCGACCTGGACGGCTTCAAGAAGGTCAACGACTCGCTCGGCCACGACGTGGGCGATCAGCTCCTGTGCGACGCCGGCCAACGCCTGATCGCACAGATCCGCGAGACGGACATGGCCGCGCGCATGGGCGGCGACGAGTTCGTGCTCGTGCTGCCCGGCTGCGACGACGAACAGGCGCTTGGCGGCATCATGAAGCGCCTGCTCTCGGCGGTGCAGCAACCGTTCCAGGTTGGCGACCAGTTGCTGCACCTCACCACGAGCATCGGCGTGTCGTTTTATCCCCACCATGGCGACTCGGCCGGCCTGCTCATCAGGCACGCCGACGCCGCCATGTACTGCGCCAAGGATCGCGGCCGCAACGGCCTGTTCGTCTATACAGACGATCTCGGCGACCTGCACCGCAAGGCGTTTTCGCTCGAATCGGCGATGTTCGAGGCGATTCACAATGGCGAATTCAGCCTGCACTACCAGCCGATCTGCGATCCGATCTCGCTGAACGTGAAGGGTGTCGAGGCGCTCATGCGCTGGCATCCCGCGCTCGGCCCGGTTTCACCGGCCGAATTCATTCCGCTGGCCGAGGCCAATGGCCTGATCAACCTGCTGGGCGGCTGGGCATTACGCGCCGCCTGCATGCAGCTCGCGCGCTGGGATCGCACCCGGCTCGACGGGCTGTACATGTCGGTCAACGTCTCGGCACAGCAATTTCACCATCCGTCGTTCCCGAGCCTGGTCTGGCAAGCGATTGCCGATTCGGGCGTGGAAGGGCACCGGTTGGTGCTCGAAATCACCGAGAGCGTACTGATGCGCGACCCGGAACAGGCCAATCTGGTGCTGCGCGAGTTGCAAACGCTGGGCGTGCGCTTCTCCGTCGACGATTTCGGCGCGGGCTACTCGAGCCTGGGATACCTCAAGCGTTTCCCGCTCTCCGCGCTCAAGATCGACCGCAGCTTCGTGAAAGACATGCCCACGTCATCGAATGACCGTACGATTGTGACGGCAGTCCTGGGACTGGCGCGTGAGTTGGGGCTGTCGGCGGTCGCCGAAGGGGTCGAGACAGAAGAACAACGGCAGATGCTGATCGAGCGCGGCTGCCATTCCATCCAGGGCTGGCTGGTGTCGAAGGCCCTGCCTGCGGGAGAACTGGAGGCGGCCTTTGCGAGCGGGCGTCTCAATGTGGATGCCGGCCACTGACCGGATAACCCCGCTACCATGAGCCTGACCAAAGAAAAAACGCTCGAATTATTGTGGCAGCGCCTGGCTGAGCGCGGCGAGTTTCCGTCGCTGCAGCGCTCCGTCAGCGGCATCGTGAGCGCCATGCAAAGCGAGAACACGAGCACGGCCGACCTGGCGGCGTCGGTGCTCTCCGACTTCGCCCTCACCCAGAAAGTGATCCGCCTGGCCAACTCCGCCATGTATGCGCCGTTCGGTTGCAACGTGACGACGGTCTCGCGCGCCATCATGATTCTCGGTGTCGACACGATCGGCCACCTTGCCCTGAGCCTGAAACTGCTCGAGGGTTTCGGCGAGGTCGCCGCACAGCGCGACGACATGGCCCGCGAACTTGCGCGCGCCACGCTCGCCGGGGCGTTCGCCCGTGACATCACCGCCAAGAATGGCATTCGCGACGGCGAGGAAGCCGTAGTCTGCACCTTGCTGCACCATGTCGCGCGACTGCTCGTGACCTATTGCTTCCCGGCCGAATGGGGGGAAATCCAGACCCTCGCCGCAGCGCAAGGCATCAGCGACAGCGACGCCTGCGAGCAGGTGCTCGCCATCTCGTTCCCGGAGTTGGCCGAAGCGGCGGCCCGCAAGTGGGGCTTGCCGGAGTCGATCGCGACGAGCATGCGTCCGATCGATCTGGAGGGCGACGCCCCGCTCTCGCATAGCGACTGGCTGTGCGCGGTGGCGAACATGTCCAACGAGATGGTGACGGAACTCACGCGCGGGGCCGACCCGGAGCGTCTGGCCGAATTGGCGGAGCGCTATGCCGAGCGTCTCGCGCTGGACGTGCGAGACGTGGTGTCCGTGGGCGAAGAAATGGTGCGCGACACGAGCCACCAGGAATTCATTGCGATCAGCACCAAGGCATCGGGCACGCGCCAGCCGCCGGCGGGCAAGCCGCTGGACTCGGCGCGACGTCTGGCAGACGGTCTCTCGGAAGTTCGGGCCGCCACGGGCGAGACCGACGCGGTCGGTCTGCTCAACCTGACGCTCGAAGCGATCATGCAGTCGCTGGGTTTCGCCAACTGCGCGGCCTTCGTGCGCGTGCCGGCGGGCAAGTCGTTCGAGCTGCGCTTCGGCATCGGCCGCGACGTGCAGCCCGTGCTGGGCCTGTCGTTCCCCGAAGCCTTCGAACCGGACGTCTTCCATCTGGCACTGACCAACGGCCGCGCGATTCTGATCGACAACGCTCGCGAGCCGCGTATCGTGCCGCGTATTCCGATGTGGCACCGTGAGCATTTCTCGAACGTGAAGTCGTTCTTCCTGCTGCCAGTTCGCCAACGTAACCAGACCGTGGCGCTGCTTTACGGCGACTGGGGCGGCACGCTGTGCGCGGGAGGCATCGGCGCGAAGGAGCTGGAATTCCTGCAGCACATGGGCAACGAGATCTCCAGCAAGCTCGATAGCGTGGCACAGCAAAGCGGCGGCGCGGGCAATACCGCCAATGCCAGCGACATGCTCGCCCGCAAGGCCTCCGGCACAACCGGCACACGCTGAGCCGCGCAGCCTGACGGCGTTGCGGCGGGGCGATATCCCGGCATCGCACTGTCGCCGAGATTCATACGCCAGTTGCAATCTTTAGTATTGCGGATTCGATATGATCCTCGGCGCGCGGCCAACGTCTGCCGCACGGTGCGGTACGATTCGCACGCATCCGATCGCGTTCCGCCCTCTCCCGCCAGTCACTCCCCTGCGACGTCGCGACCATACGGCATAAGGCTTTCCGGGAAGTCGCCCGCTGCGGCGCCAACCGGCGTACCCTGTCGCGATGCCTCAATTTTTCCCCATGACGCCCCGCCGGGGGGCAATCACGACGCACCCCCGACCATCCGCTCTGCATTTTTGACGGCACTCGCTGCGCCTCGGTAAAAAATTTACGCTCGGTTCCACCATGTAAATCGATTCGTACCGTCGGACCAGGAGAAGACATGACGCAATCTGCTGCTGCACCGGTGCATCCGGTCGACGAGCGCCTGCCGCTCCCCAAGTTGTTCACGCTGGGACTGCAACACGTACTGGTGATGTATGCGGGGGCGGTGGCGGTACCGTTGATCGTCGGCGGTGCGCTCCACATGTCGGTCGATCAAGTCGCGTTTCTGATCAACGCCGATCTGTTCGCCTGCGGGATCGCCACCTTGATCCAGACACTCGGCCTGTGGATCTTCGGCTTGCGTCTACCCATCATGATGGGGGTGACGTTTACCGCCGTCACGCCGATGATCGCCATCGGCACGAATCCCGATCTCGGGTTGCTCGATATCTATGGCGCGACCATTGCCTCGGGCCTGATCGGCATTCTGATGGCGCCGCTCATCGGCAAGCTGCTGCGGCTGTTCCCACCGGTGGTGACCGGGACCGTCATCACGGTGATCGGCATCTCGCTCATGGGCGTGGGCATCAACTGGGCGGCAGGCGGCTTCGGCAATCCCGATTACGGCAATCCGCTGTATCTGGGCGTGTCGTTCGCCGTGCTCCTGTGCATTCTGTTCATCACCAAGTACGTGCGCGGCTTCTTCGCCAACATCGCGGTGCTGCTGGGCATTCTGTTCGGCACGATCGTGGCGATGGCGCTGGGCAAAGTATCGTTCGCGGGCGTATCCGACGCGCCGTGGTTCGGCTTCGTCATGCCGTTTCATTTCGGCGTGCCACGCTTCGATCCGGTTGCCATTGCGACGATGACGCTGGTCATGCTCGTGACGTTCATCGAATCGACCGGCATGTTCCTGGCGGTGGGCGACATTGTCGGCCGTCCGGTCGACAGAAAGACGCTGGTGCGCGGCTTGCGCGTCGATGGGCTGGGCACGATGATCGGCGGCATCTTCAACACGTTCCCCTACACCTCGTTTTCGCAGAACGTGGGGTTGGTCGGCGTGACCGGTGTGAAGAGCCGCTGGGTGTGTGCCATGGGGGGCCTAATACTGATCGCGCTGGGCTTGTTTCCGAAGGTGGCACACGTAGTGGCGTCGGTGCCGCAGTTCGTGCTGGGGGGCGCGGGCATCGTGATGTTCGGCATGGTGACGGCCACGGGGGTGAAGATTCTCTCGACGGTGGACCTGTCGAAGAATCGTTACAACCTGTACATCATCGCAATCAGTATTGGCGTGGGGATGATTCCGGTGGCGTCGGACAAGTTCTTCATGAAACTGCCGCATGCGCTCGCCCCGTTCTTCCACAGCGGCATTCTGCTCGCGTCGATCAGCGCGGTGCTGCTCAACGCGCACTTCAACGGCTTGCGCAGCGAAGCCGAAGCGAGCGCCCTCGCGCAAGCGGCCGGCAAGCAGGCCGACGCCGCGCATTGAGCAATGGCATGACATCCGTCGACGCGCGACGGCAACGGCTGACGTGTCGTTGGGGGGAGCATCACGCCGCAGCGAGAAGATCCCGGGCACGTCGCTTGATGTCGCGCAGCACGTCGGCCATGTTGGCGCGTGCGATCTCGGCATCGTACTGGTTTTGCAGATTGAGCCAGCTCTGTGCATCCACGCCGAAGAACGCTCCCAGGCGCAGCGCCGTATCGACGGTAATCGCACGCTTGCCCAGAACAATTTCGTTGATGCGGCGAGGCGGCACGTCAATGGCCCTCGCCAGCGCATATTGAGAAAGCCCCATCGGGCCCAGCCAGTCCTGCGCGAGAATTTCGCCCGGCGTTGCCAGTGGTACTTGTCGGGTCATTTTTGGCCTCCGTCGACCTGTAGCAAAATCCGCAGAAATATCGGAACGCGCCCGCCTATCGGATCAGTGGTAATCCACGATCTCGACGTCAGAAGCGTTGCCCGCGTCGAAGCGGAAACACAAGCGCCACTGATCGTTGATACGAATGCTGTACTGCCCCAGGCGATTTCCTCGCAGTGCCTCGAGTCGGTTACCCGGCGGTGCGCGCAAGAAACCGAGTGTCGCGGCGGCATGCAATTGCTGAAGTCTGCGCATGGCGGCCCCTTCGACCGCGCGCCAGCGCCTCACCCGGCATCCGTTGAATAACAACGCCGTATCCCTGCATTTGAAATTTTCGATCACAATTAATAACGCAACACGTTATTAACGCATGGCGCCAATAGTAAAGCGAGGCGCCAGTCACGTCAACAAAGAAGAGGCGAGATCCACGCATGGCAGGGGGCCGGAGACACCTCATCCTATCGAAGTCCCCTTAGTGAAAGTTCCGACTCGAGATCGTGAGTTCGCCGAGCATCGACGAGAGATCGACCAGGCGATGCGCCACCAGATGGGTCACGCGCTCCTCACGCTGCCAGACCCCTTCCACCCCCAACAACGACGATGCCAGCAACGCCTTGCGCTGCGACTCGACCAGATCGGGCCAGACGATCACGTTGATGACGCCTGTTTCGTCTTCCAGCGAGACAAAGACCGTGCCATTGGCCGTGCCCGGGCGCTGCCGTCCCGTCACAATGCCCGCCGTGCGCACCCGGCGTCCGTGCACGCCCTCGGTCTGCAAATCCCTCGCCGTTCGCACCCGCATCCGGGTGAGCGTCTCGCGCAACAGCAGCAGCGGGTGACGCCGCAGCGTCAGCCCCGTGCTCGCGTAATCAGCCACGATGTCCTGCCCCTCGGCCATCGGCGGCAGCGCCACTTGCTCGTCGGCACTGCCCGGCACCGCGTCGCGCAAGACCGTCGCCCCCAGCAGCGGCGTGGGGGGCTGCCATGCGGCGACCGCCCAGCGCGCCTGCCGCCGACCGCCGAGCAACGCCGACAGCGCGTCGGCAGCCGCCAGGGCATCGAGATCCCGACGTGACAACGCGGCCCGCGCGGTCAGATCGTCGATATCCGTCAACGGCCGCTGCCGACGCGCACGCTCGATCGCATGCGCCCCATCGTCGGACAAGCCCTTGACCAGCGACAGCCCCAGCCGCACCGCCGGCCGGCGGGCATTGCCGTACCGCCCGATGCGCGCCTCGGGACGCGACTCGACATCGCTCACACAAACGTCGATCGCGCGCACCTCGACATGATGTCGTCGCGCATCCTGCACCAACTGCGACGCCGAATAGAATCCCATCGGCAAACTGTTGAGCAACCCGCACAGGAACATCTCCGGCGCATGACACTTGAGCCACGCACTCGCATAGGCGAGCAGCGCGAAGCTTGCCGCATGACTCTCCGGAAAACCGTACTCGCCAAAGCCCTCGATCTGGCGGCAGATGGCCTCGGCAAACTCGCGCGGATAGCCGTTTTTCAGCATCCCGTCGATAATGCGGGTCTGGAATTTCTCGAGCCCGCCCTTGCGTTTCCAGGCTGCCATCGAACGGCGCAACTGATCGGCGTCGCCGGCCGAGAAATCGGCGGCGATCATCGCGATCTGCATCACCTGCTCCTGAAAGATCGGCACGCCCAGCGTGCGCTCGAGCGCCGCCTTGATCTCCTCACGCGGATAGACCACGTCCTCCTTGCCTTGTTTGCGACGCAGATACGGATGCACCATCCCGCCCTGAATCGGCCCCGGCCGCACGATCGCCACCTCGATCACCAGGTCGTAGAACTTGTCCGGCTTCAAGCGCGGCAACATGCTCATCTGCGCACGCGACTCGATCTGGAAGACACCCACGGTATCGGCGCGACGAATCATGCCGTACGTCGCCGGATCGTCGCGCGGAATGTCCGCCAGCGAGATCGGCTCACCGCGCCATTCCCCCAGCAGATCGAGCGTGCGGCGCAACGCGCTCAGCATGCCGAGCGCCAGCACGTCGACCTTGAGCAGCTTGAGCGTCTCGATATCGTCCTTGTCCCACTGAATGACGTAACGCTTGTCCATCGCCGCCGGCGCAATCGGCACCAGGCGCGAGAGCTTGTCGCGCGAAATCACGAAACCGCCCACGTGCTGCGACAAATGCCGGGGAAAGCCGATCAGCCGGGCGACCAGATCGGCCCATAGCCGCGTGGTCGGGGCGTCGGGCGACAACCCTTGTGCCGCCATGCGCGCGAGCAGATTCTCGCGACCATCCCACCATTGCTGACTCTGCGCGACCTGCTCGACAATCGACAGATCGATGCCCAGCGCCCGCCCCGTGTCGCGCACCGCACTGCGCATGCGATACGAAATCACCGTCGCGGCCAGCGCCGCCCGGTCGGTGCCGTACTTGTCGTAGATGTACTGGATCACCTCTTCGCGCCGCTGATGCTCGAAGTCCACATCGATATCGGGCGGCTCGTTGCGCTCCTTCGACAGAAAACGCCCGAACAGCACCTGCACCTCGTCAGGATTGACCGCCGTGATTCCCAGGCAATAGCACACCGCCGAGTTGGCCGCCGACCCGCGCCCCTGGCACAGGATGTTCTGGCTGCGGGCGAACCGCACGATGTCGTAGACCGTCAGGAAATACGGCTCGTACGCCAGCTCCCGGATCAGCGTCAGTTCGCTTTCGATGAGACGACGCACCTTCTGCGGTACCCCGTTCGGATAGCGCCGCGCCGCGCCGGCCTCGACTTCCTGATGCAAATACGTCACCGGCGTATGCCCGGCGGGCACCAGTTCCTCGGGATACTCGTAACGCAGGCTGCGCAGATCGAAATGGCAACGCGAGGCGATCGCAACCGTTTGCGCCAGGGCGTCCGGCGGATAGAGCCACGCGAGCCGCAACCGCGTGCGTAGATGCTGCTCCGCATTGGCGGCGAGCGCCAATCCGCAAGCCTGCACCGGCTTGCCCAGACCAATGGCGGTGAGCGTGTCCTGCAACGGCTTGCGCGAGCGCACATGCATGAGGACATGGCCGGTGGCGACGAGCGGCACGTCGCACTCGGCGGAGATCGCCCGCAACCGGGCCAGATGCGCGTCGTCGTCGGCTCGGTGACGACGTTCGAGCGCGAGCCACACGCGTCCTTCGCCGAACGTCTGTGCCGCCCAGCGGGTTTGGGCCAGCGTGCGCTCGGGACTCGCGCCGGTCTCCGGCACCAGGATCATCAGGCACCCCGGCAGACCCCGCAGATGCGCCTGCCCGGTTGCCGGCGCGCTGAAGTCTCGCGCGTGCAACCGATAACCGCGCTTCGGGCCGCGCATGCGACCGAGTGTAATCATCTCGGAAAGATTGCCGTAGCCTTCGCGGTGCTGCGCAAGCGCGACCAGATGCACACTGCCCAGCGCGGCTGCGCTGTCCTCAGGCGTCAGACGAAACTCGCTGCCCACGATCAACGACACCGACGGATGCTGCACCGCCTCGGCCAGTGCGCGAACGACACCGGCCAGCGAGCACTCGTCGGTCATCGCCAGCGCGGTGTAGCCCAGGTGCGCGGCCCGCGCGATCAGTTCCTCCGGATGCGACGCGCCACGCTGGAACGAGAAATTCGACAGGCAGTGCAGTTCGGCATAGGCAGGCAGGCTGCCGTCGTCGGCAGCACGCGGATCGGGGGGCGCCGCCGGATCGGCGCCGGCCGCGTCGGCACGCTCATCATTGGCGGCCAGCCCTTCGGTCGGGCCTTGCCACGGTAGGAAATCGTCGAAATTCATCGCACAGCGGACCCGCCGGACTCAGCCGAACAGGCCATGCAAGTACCACGCGGCATCCGCCCCATTCACGGGCCGCTCGCGAAACACCCACAGCAACGCCCCCGTGATATCGGCCGCAATGAAGTAGTCGCGCGTGACGGTGCCTGGCTCCCACCAGCCGGCTTCGATACGCTCAGGACCGCTCATCAGTTGTAGCGGCCCCTGCCGCCACGGGCGCTCCTGACGTACGCCGAGGCGCTGCGGCACATCGAGCAGCCACGCCGGGCGCGGCGGCAACAGGGACTCGCCATCGGGCCGATGACGGACCGCGCCGGACATCGTGACGTGGGAGGCATGGGAAGGATTGCCGGACACCCCATACGGCACGCTGACGAATGCCGCCTCGGGCCGGTGATCGCCACGCACCTGCAAACGCCGCACGTGCTCGTCGCCCAACCGCGCCGCCACACGCTCCATCAGTTGCACAAAATCCTGCCGGGCGCGGCCCGGCTCAGGCAGGAGCGAGCCGCTTTGCGGTACATGGGGCGCCGTCTGCGTGACATCGAGCCGCAACGTCAGCACCGGGGCCACCAGTGGCGAGCGGGCCAGCCGCTCCTTGCACAACGACAGCAAGTGCGCGGGCGCCGCACTCGCTTCGGCAAGACGGATGTCGAAACGCGTCGGTGCCAGCGTTTGCCGCCCAAGCGGCTCATGCTCGAGCACCAGCGCGAGCGCGCGCGTGGCCAGTTGCCCGGCGGCCAGCCATCCCGTGAGTTGGGCGAGCAGACGGCGCAGACCGAAGAGCAGCACGTCCACGTCATGCGTGAGCGACGGCAGCGGCAGCACCGCCTCGAAATGGGGCGGGGCGCGATACCAGGCGGGGGCTTCCGGCGTCTCGCCATAGGCCCGGGAAAGCGCAGCGGGTAGTTCCGCACCGCAGCGGCGCCTCACGCCCGCCGCAGGCAGCGCGCGCAGTTCGCCCAACGTCGCACAACCGATTTGCGCGAGCCAGTCGAGCCACGGCTGCGCCTCGGGCAACAAGGCGACCGAGCGGGAATCGAGGGATTGCGGCAGCGTCATCGGCGTCGGTGGTGTCGATGGCAACCGCGGCGGCCCACCAGGAGCACCGGCACGCGCGAGCAACGCCGCCGCGCTGGCCGTGGCGGCAAGGCCCAACGACGCCCGGTGCCCGAGCGCCTCGGCACTCTCAAACACCTGCGCCGCCAGCGATGCCAGACCGCCAAACAGACGCAGGCTCGGTGCCACGTCGATCAGCACGCATTGTGGCGAGGCGATCGCAACGTCGGGGCCGAAGCGCAGCAAGGCCAGCGCCAGCGCTTCGAGCGCGACCGTCTCGGCCGCTTCGTCGCGATCGTGGAATCGTGCCTGCGGCAATAGCGCCAGCACGCCGCCACGGCGCATGCCGGGTTGCACGCCGGCTGCCTGCGCCGCCTCACTCGCCTGCCAGACACGCGACTGCGCCAGCACGACCGTCGTGTCGGTCAGCGTGTCAGCCGGTGTGAGCGGAGAGGCGATCTCGAGCGCCAGATAGGGCAGATGCAGGGCGATCCAGCAAGCCATGCGAGACTCCGGAAACAGAAACCAAAGGCACCGTGGACGGTGTGGACGAAGGTGCCGGACCGGGCCCGACAGGCCCCGGCCGCGCATCGTCGGCCGCGCCCGTCACCGGTTGCGAGACATGCGCATACGGCGCGGGCAACGTCAGCCAGAGCGGCTCGAGACGCGGCGGCCCCCGCCGCTTGTGAAACTGCACGCCGAGGCGACTCCCCGGCCCAACGGCAAGCCCCAGTCGCAACGGTGCCGCCGAGGCGGTCGCGACGGCGGCGGGCCCTCGCACCACCCAGGCCAGCGTCTCGCCGCCACCGGCCGCGACCTGAAGCCGCCGAATCTGCTCGGGCGTCGCGGCCGGAAGCCAGGTGAGCACCGCCCCGCAGCACGCGCTTTTGAGGGCCTGCTCGGCACACCAGAGCATGTCGCGATCCTCCGCCTTCAGGCCGCGTGTGCCGCGCGCCCGAGGCGCCTGACGTGCCGGGCTCACCGGACGCATCACGACACTGAGCCAGCGTAGATCGATGCCCCATCCCGCCAGTGCCGGGGCATATGGCAGCATCGGCGGCGCAATCACCATCACCGGCTGGCCCGCCTGCGTGAGATCGCGTAGCGCCGGGGCCAGCAACCGCCATTCACCGATGCCCGGGCGCTCGCTCAGCAACTCCGTCACCGCACCATGCGGCCACCCGGCGCCGGGCAGCTCGGCGTCCAGCGCGGCAAAACCCGTGGTGTGGCCAGCACGGTGGCAATGCGCCAGTTCACTGGCGCGCCACAGCCCGGCAGGCAAAGAGGAAAGTGGCAGGGTCATCGCGCACCCAAAATACTGTATGAATGTACAGTATAGCAGTTCATCTGCCACCGCCGCGATATCCGTGACCTTGCCGCCGCCATGATCGCGCTTGCCGGCAGGCGCCGGCCCGGCTACCGTTGGCGTCATCGACCGATCTCCTTTCCTCATGCCGCTGCCGACCACCGCCACTGCGCCCTTCTGCCCTTCCGAAGTCAAAGGCAGCATCGTCATCGACGCGCGCGAACCCCGCTGGATCAAACTCAAGCGTTTTGCCGGCCCAGGCCTGCTCGTCGCCATCGGCTATATGGACCCCGGCAACTGGGCGACGGACATCCAGGCCGGATCGCAATTCGGCTATTCGCTGCTCTGGGTGGTGGCGCTCTCCAGCTTTGCCGCCATCTTTCTCCAGATGCTCGCTGCCCGGCTGGGACTGGTCGCCGGGCGCGACCTCGCGCAGGCGAGCTACGAGCGCTACGGGCGGGCGGGACGACTCGTCCAGTGGATCACCGCCGAGATCTCGATCGTCGCCTGCGATATCGCCGAAGTCCTGGGCTGTGCGCTCGCCTTCAAGCTGTTGCTGGGGGTGCCGATCGCCTGGGGCATCGTCCTCACCGCGCTCGACACGATGATCGTGCTCGGCCTGCAGGGCAAAGGCTTTCGTCAGATCGAAGCCATCGTCTTCGGCTTGATCGGCACGATGGCGCTGTGCTTCGTCGCGCAAGTGGCCATGGTGCCGCCCGATTGGCATGCGGTGGTCGCCGGTCTTGTGCCGGGTGCGCCCAGCCACGACCGGCACGATGCCCTCGTGCTGGCGCTCGGCATCGTCGGCGCCACGATCATGCCGCACAATCTGTACCTGCACTCGTCGGTCGTGCAGACGCGGCGGGTGGTCGGCGGCAAACGCGGCGACGTGCGCGACACCCTCGCGCTGGTGCGCATCGACACATGGGTCTCGCTCGCGCTCGCCATGTGCGTGAATGCGGCCATTCTGATACTGGCGGGTTCGGTATTTCACGCCAGCGGCCAGACCAACGTCACCGATATCGAGCAGGCATATCGGCTCATCACGCCGCTCGCGGGCGGCGCCGCGGCCTTCCTGTTCGGCATCGCCCTGCTTGCGTCGGGACAAAGTTCCACGCTCACGGGGACCATCGCCGGGCAGGTCATCATGGACGGCTTTCTGCACGCCCGGATCCCCTGCTATCAACGTCGTCTGATCACGCGCGGGCTGGCGCTCGTGCCCGCGCTGATCGGCGTGCTGTGGCTCGGCGACGGCGCCGTGGGCAAGCTGCTGGTGTGGAGTCAGGTGCTGCTCAGTCTGCAACTGCCGTTCGCCATGTGGCCGCTCATCCGCTCGGTGAGCGACCCGCGCGTGATGAACGGCAACACGCTCGGGCGTCCCGCACAGGCGCTCGCGTGGGGCCTCTTCGCGGTCATCACCGCCACCAACCTGCTGCTCATCGTTGGGCTGGACTGAGGTCGCGCAAACGGCGACGCGACGCGCGTCAGCATCATCGTCGCCATGCCCGCCGGCTTTACAGCCCGAGTTCGGTCAATCCCGGATGATCGTCGGGACGGCGTCCCTGCGGCCAATGGAACAGGCGCTCGCCTTCGGTGATGCGCGAGTCGTTGATGCTGGCATGGCGCTCGGCCATGAGCCCTTGCGCGTCGAACGCCCAGTTTTCGTTGCCATACGAACGGAACCAACTACCCGAATCGTCTCGCCATTCGTAAGCGAACCGCACCGCGATGCGATTCTCGGTAAACGCCCACAGTTCCTTGATTAGCCGGTAGTCGAGTTCGCGTTGCCATTTACGCGTCAGGAACTCGACGATCTGCTCACGGCCACGCGGAAATTCGGCCCGATTGCGCCAGCGGCTGTCGACCGTATAGGCCAACGCAACCCGCGCAGGATCGCGCGAGTTCCAGCCGTCCTCGGCCATACGAATCTTCTGAATTGCAGTTTCACGCGTGAATGGCGGAAACGGCGGGCGGGCTTCACTGTCGGCCATGACAACACTCCTATCGAAAGTATGAGGGGAAGGCCGTGCGAGTGTATCGCCAAGCTGCACTTGGCGCTTGGCGCAGGGGCGCGCATACCTCCGTCGACGCACTAACACGACAATGCTGCATGCTAAGATCAGCACCCCTTACCAAATTCGAAAAAAGCAAAGCCAACCGAGCGGCAAGGGAACCAGATGCCCGTCACGGATCGATGCCACCGCGCCTCGCCCGCCGGGTAACAATACATACAGGGGTATCACCGTGCAGAAAAGCAAGTCCAGCATTGCGCTGCTCAGCGCCGTCATGCTCGCCGCCGGCGCGCTCGGCGGTTGCGCCACCGAAAGCTCGCGCACCTTGCAAGTCGCCAAGGTCGAAAGTGCCAGCCGTCCCTACGTCGGGGTGCGCACACCGATCGCCGTCGGCAAGTTCGACAACCGTTCCGCGTACATGCGTGGCGTTTTTTCCGATAATGTCGACCGCCTCGGCAGTCAGGCCAAGACCATCCTGATCACCCATCTGCAGCAGACCAACCGTTTCAACGTGCTCGACCGCGACAACATGGCCGAGATTCGTCAGGAAGCCGACATCAAGAAGACCCAGCAAACGCTCAAGGGCGCCGACTACGTGATCACCGGCGACGTCGTCGAATTCGGCCGCAAGGAAGTGGGCGACAAGCAACTCTTCGGTATTCTCGGCCGGGGCCGCGAGCAAATCGCCTACGCCAAGGTCAACCTGAACGTGGTCGATATCGCCACCTCGGAAGTCGTTTTCTCGAGCGGCGGTGCAGGAGAGTTCGCGCTGTCCAATCGCGAAGTGATCGGCTTCGGCGGCACCGCGGGCTACGACTCGACGCTCAACGGCAAGGTCCTTGACCTCGCCATGCGCGAAGCCGTCAACAACCTGGTCGCAGGCATCGAGAGCGGTGCCTGGAAGCCCGGCAAGTAAACCCGAAACGCCTTAGTTGTCGCATGCGCGGCGTATCGTTCGCGATGCGCCGGGCCTCGCACGTCACGTGCAGGCGGGCGCGATGCCTTCGCCCGCCGCCTGCCTGTCAGGATCTCTATCGCCATGAATCGCAAGTTCTCGTCCGCCCGTGCCGCCGCGCTGGCCATCCTCGGTGGCACGCTGCTCACGGGCTGCGTCACGCCGCCCAAGCCTCTGTACGACTGGGAAAGCTATCAGCCGCAAGTCTACGAATACTTCAAGGGTGAATCGAAGGAAGCGCAGATCATCGCGCTCGAGCGCGATCTCGAGAAGATCAAGGCCGCCAATCGCGCCGTGCCGCCGGGCTATCACGCTCACCTGGGTCTGCTCTACGCATCGGTGGGCAAGTCCGACAAGATGGTCGAGGAATTCCAGACCGAGAAGCAATTGTTCCCCGAGTCGGCCGGTTACATCGACTTTCTCCTCAAGCACAAGACCCCGGAGGCCAAGCAATGATCGTTCGACTCTGCCAATGGATGACGGTAGCGGCGCTGGCCGCCCTCATGACCGGTTGTGCGGTTCATCAAGCCAAACCGTACGATTACACCGCGTTCAAGGAAAGCCGCCCGAAGTCGATTCTGGTGTTGCCGCCGCTGAACGACTCGCCCGACATCGATGCAACCTACAGTGTGCTCTCGCAGGTCACGGTGCCGCTGGGTGAGGCTGGCTACTATGTGATGCCCGTCGCCCTGGTTGACGAGTCGTTTCGCCAGAACGGCCTGACCGTGGCCGGCGACATCCATCAGGTCAGTCCGGCCAAGCTGCGCGAGATCTTCGGGGCCGACGCCGCGCTCTACCTCAAGATCACGCAGTACGGCACGAAGTACATGGTGCTCGACAGCGCCACGGTGGTGACGGTCTCGGCCGACCTCATCGATCTACGCAACGGTGCCAAGTTGTGGAGCGGGGTGGCCAGCGCGTCGAACAACGAGGGGAACAACAACAGCGGCGGCGGTCTGATCGGCATGCTGATCACGGCAGCGGTCAAGCAGATCGTGAACAGTGTGTCGAACGCCGGTTACACGGTCGCGGGCACCGCCAACGCACGTCTGCTGTCGGCCGGGCATGCCAATGGGCTGCTCTACGGCCCACGGTCTCCGAAGTACGGCACCGACTGAGGCCACCTCATGTGCCCCGGGACGAGGCGGTGGGTCGCTCACCGCGCGCCCCCGGGCGGCACGCGTCTGTGCAGACGCCCGCTTGTCGCCTATAGTAGTAGCGCATCATCTGGACCGATAGCGACACCGCGTCTCAATGCGGGACGATAACGTCTGACGGCACGCACGACCGATCGCGGCGCGCGTACCGTCGGCCTGCATGCGACATCGGCAGGCTTCGTCCGGGAGTCATCATGGTCCGCCGCTTCACATCCCCCGCCACGGCATTGCTTGCCACCGGCCTGCTCGCACTATCGTCGTTCGCCCACGCGGACCCGATGCATCTCTCCGATATCAAGAGTGCCAACGGTCAGCAACTCAGTGTCGACGAATTGCGTTCGCTCATGCCCGGCGCGCACATCACCCACCTCGCCAACAACGGCAGTACGCGCAAATGGATCAACGACACCAATGGGTCGCTCAATGCCACGAGCGACAACAAGGGCAGCATCGGGTCGGGTAGCCGCGCGAATCAGGTTGCTCACGCCACCGGCACGTGGTCGGTCAACGACAACGGATCGTACTGCGTGAACCTCGAATGGCGCGCGATGACCGAGAACTGGTGCCGCTTCATGTTCAAGGTCGGTGACAAGTACTACGGTGTGACCTCGCTCGCCAACGGCGCGGCGCTCGCCACCGAGTTCAGGATCGAGAAATAGACACGTTCCGCCGGGGTACGGCGAAAGCGAAGGACGAAAGGGCAGGACATTAACGACAAAGCCCGCCAAAGTGGCGGGCTTGCACTCGCCAACCCCGAAACCGCAGGGATTGGCATCCGGACTCACGGTTGGGCGCCGTCGCACGCCATCGCATGGATGACGGGGATCGCCCGTTGTGACGATTGACTTGCCTGCTTGCGCCAGCGACGACCGTTCGTCCGGAGGGACTTGCTACAAACTTGCTTAGTAACCGGCGGTTTCGAGCGCGCGGATACGTTGTTCCAGTTCAATGATGTCCTTCGACTCAGCCAGGAACGCTTCGCGACGACGACGCTCAGCCGTTTCAAACCAAGTGTTCACGACTTCAAACAGGGCGGCAACCATGATGTTTCTCCAATTCATTTAGTGTGCTGCATCGCAGCAGTGCTTCGCATTGTATAGGGTTTTCCCGTTAAGGGTTAGCCCCTATTTGCAAAAAACATCAAAAATCTGCTAGAGGCTCACTTCAAATACAGTCAATTCATGAAAATTTTATTTAAAATCATATACATATGCAGTTGTCTACGTAACGCAACACCCCGCTGCGGCATGCTGTCGCAGCGGGCGAATCAAAATTCAGGAAACAAAAAAAGCGCCGTCATTGCGGCGCGTCATAGGGGATATCGGGCGTCAGCCGGTCATGTCGGCTTCATGTGTTAGGGTTGGGGGACGTGACGGATCTGCCCCTCGCTGTCACTAACCGAGCCGCCTGCCGACGCCGGGGCATCGGTGCCGGTCGCGGCGTCTGAGGCTGTGGCCGACTGCGCCGGACCGCACGACGCTTTCGCGCTCGCGAAACGCGCCCCCTTGCCGCCCAGGTCGCCGGGAAGTTCAGCGGCAGCGATCCCCTCGAGTATCGGGCAGTCTGGACGATCATCACCGTGACAGTGCATGGCGAGATGAGAAAGCGTGTCGCGCATGGCCACCAATTCACCGATGCGCTGGTTGAGTTCATCGACATGGGTTTGCGCCAACGCCTTCACCTGCGCGCTGGTTCGGTCTCGATCCTGCCATAGTGCCAGCAGTTGACGGATTTGATCGATCCCAAAACCCAGCCGCCTCGCCTGACGAATGAAGCGAAGCAGATGCAGATCCTGCTCGCCGTATCGCCGGTAACCTGCCTCGGAGCGGGGACTCGGGGGCATCAGGCCGATACTTTCGTAGTACCGGATCATCTTGGCCGTCACGCCGCTGGCCTGCGCCGCTTGTCCGATGTTCATGGCTGCCTCACTGGGGGGAACGAGGGTTGAACGACGGGGGGGAGGAACCGTTCATCGTCTTGTCAGCGTCCGACGGCACAAGTCGGGCGCTGATTGGTGAATGATCGGAAATCCGTGACCAGGGACGCCCGTGTAAAACCTGCGCCCCTTCGATATGAAAGCCTCGTGCGTAAATGCGGTCAAGTCGTAAAAGCGGCAATCCGCTCGGAAAACTGCGCGCCGGACGCCCCCCGCGGTTCTGAAACACCTCGGTCAGCGCCAAGCGTTCCGCCAGCAACCGGTCCGCCTGATTGCTCCAGTCATTGAAGTCACCCGCGATAATCAACGGCGCATCGGCGGGAATGGCGTCGGCCACACGCTCCGTCAACATTTCGAACTGGCGACGACGACCGCGTCCGGCCAGCGACAAATGCACACACAGGGCATGCAGCGGCTGTTTCAAACCCGGCACGGCAATCTCGCAGTGAAGCATGCCGCGCTTCTCAAAACTATAGGTTGTGATGTCGTGGTTGTCCGACCTGACGATCGGATAACGGCTCAGAATCGCATTGCCATGATGCCCCTGCTCATAGACAACATTGCGCCCATACGCGTGATCGCGCCACATGGCGCCGGCCAGAAACTCATGTTGCGGCTGCACCGGCCAATTCCTGTGACGCACCGCATGCCCCTGATGCAGGCCCTGCACTTCCTGCAGGAAGACCAGATCCGGCGCAAGCCCTTCCAAGCCGGCACGCAGTTCGTGAACACGCAGACGGTTGAATGCGGAGAAGCCCTTGTGGATGTTGTAACTCGCGATATGGAGGCTATTCATGTTCGGCAGGATTCATTCCGCGCCGGAAGGCAGACGATATCAGTCAAATGATGCCGCTTTCGACGAATTTAAAGTCAGTTAAAAATTCAGGCACCGCATCGGGCGGTCGCCGACCGCGCGCCCCCCTAACGAATTCATTATGCGCCGTTCGCCTTGTGCCCGGGCAAACCACCCTCAAGCTCTGGCGCTGCGGGCCTCGCCAATCTTGGCGGCAGCGCCGGCACTGACGTCTTGCGTCGCCGATGAACGCCAGCGCCGCAGCAGCAACGCGTTGCTCACCACACTCACGCTGCTGAGCGCCATCGCCGCCCCCGCAATCACCGGGCTCAAGAGCCCAAACGCCGCCAGCGGAATCCCGACCACGTTGTACGCGAACGCCCAAAAGAGGTTCTGGCGAATCTTCGACCAGGTGCGACGCGACACATCGATGGCATCGGCCACCCGCAGCGGATCGCCGCGCATGAGCGTGATGCCCGCCGTCTGCATGGCCACGTCGGTACCCGAGCCCATCGCGATGCCGACGTCGGCCGCTGCCAACGCCGGGGCGTCGTTAATGCCGTCGCCCACCATCGCTACGACCGCGCCGTCGCGCTTGAGTTGCGCGATCACCGCCGCCTTGTGCTCCGGCAGCACGTTGGCATGCACTTCGTCGAGTCCCAACGCGTCGGCGACCGCCTTGGCGCTCCCTGCGTTGTCGCCGGTCACCATCACGCAACGCACGCCCAGCGCATGCAAGCGCTCGACGGCCGGCCGCGCCGTGGCCTTGAGCGTGTCACCGAACGCCAACAGACCCAGCAAGCGCGCCGGCGCGTCGTCATTTGCGCCTTCCCCCGCAGTCTCGACCAGCCACGAGACGGTACGTCCCTCGGCCGCCAGACGCGCTGCCTCGTGAGCCAGTGCCCCTTCCGAGACACCCAACTCCTCAAGCAACCGCGCGTTCCCCAACTGCAGCGTATGACCGTTGCGCGAGGCGCCCGCGTTCTCGACGCCCCTAACACCCCCGCCCTCCCCAACTTCCTCGATACGTGCCCGCATCCCTCTCCCCGGCAGCGCAGCGATGTCGAATGCCGTCGGCACCGCCGAGGTCACCCCGGCTTGCGCGGCGGCGGTCGTGACCGCCTTCGCCAGCGGATGCGAACTGCCCGACTGCACCGCCGCGGCCCATCGCAGCAAGGTATCGGCACGCACCCCCGTCGCCGGCAGGTGGGCCACGAGGCGCGGCTTGCCCTCGGTCAACGTGCCCGTCTTGTCGAACGCCACGACGCGGATGCGGTGCGCCAGTTCGAGCGCTTCGGCATCCTTGATCAGAATGCCCTGCCGTGCCGCCGCCCCGGTGCCCACCATGATCGCGGCAGGCGTTGCAAGACCCAGCGCACACGGGCACGCGATGACCAGCACTGCCACCGCATTGAGCAGCGCTGTCTCCAGGCCGATGCCGAGCCCCCAGCCAACGACCAGCGTCATGACGGCGACCAGCACCACCACCGGCACGAACACCGCGGCCACCCGATCGACGGCGCGCTGGATCGGCGCCTTGCCCGCCTGCGCATCTTCGACCATGCGAATGATGCGGGCCAGCGCCGTATCGGCGCCGACCGCCGTCGTCTCCACCCGCAGCGTACCGGCGCCGTTGATCGAGCCGCCAACGACCTTGTCGCCGCCTGCTTTTTCGATCGGCAACGGTTCGCCGGTCAGCAACGACTCGTCGAGCTGGCTCGCCCCCTCGCGAATGACGCCATCGACGGGCACCCGTTCACCGGCGCGCACCTCCACCCAGTCGCCGACTTTCACCTGGCCCAACGGCACCGTCACCTCGCTCGCCGCGCCCTGCGGATCGCGCAACACGCGCGCGGTCTCGGGACGCAAGGCCGCCAGCGCACGAATCGCTTCCACGGTGCGACGCTTTGCCCGCGCTTCCAGCCACTTGCCGAGCAGCACCAGCGTGATGACCACGGCCGCCGCTTCGAAATACAGGTGCGCCATGCCCTGCGCCGGGGCACGCCACCATTCGTAAAGACTCAGCCCATAGGCGGCCGACGTGCCCAATGCCACCAGCAAATCCATATTGCCGCTACCGGCGCGCACCGCTTTGTACCCCGCCCGATAGAAGCGCGCCCCCAGCCAGAACTGCACCGGTGTGGCGAGCAACCATTGCACCCACGGCGGCAACATCAGATGAATGCCGAAGGGTTCGAGCAGCATTGGCAGCAACAACGGCAGGGACAAGACCGCCGCCACGGCAACCGGCCACCACGCCGGACCTTCGTGGGATGCGGCCGCCTGCGCGGGGTCCGTGACTGGCGACGCCTCGTATCCCGCCTGCTCCACGGCAGCGGTGAGCGCCGCCACGTCGAGCACGCCACGCACCCCGCGCACGGCGGCACGCTCCGTCGCCAGGTTCACGTTTGCCTCGACCACACCGGGCACCTGGCGAAGGGCCTTCTCCACGCGCCCCACGCACGACGCGCAGGTCATGCCGCCAATCGCCAACTCGAACGATTGCTCCGCCACCCGGTATCCCGCGTCGTTGACGGCCGTCTCGACCGCGCCAAGCAGAGCCGCGGGCGTCACGCCAGGTGCAGCTTCCACGGCCGCCGTCTCGGTCGCGAGATTGACGTTGGCGCTGGCCACACCCGGTGCGCGCCGCAATGCCTTCTCGACCCGTGTCACACACGAGGCGCAGGTCATACCTTCGATACCGACCGACCAGTTCCGAATCATTTCAAGGTCTCCAGGAGCATTGTCATCATGCGTCGAAGCATAGACCTTTCCATGAAGGGAAGGTCAAGCCGCCAGCGTCAATCTGCCGCACGCCTTGCCATGCCAGTCTCGTCAATTATTACGATAGCGCGCCCGGAACCGCCCGGGTTTGGGCTGCGTCTGGGCGATCCAGCGAATACACTGAAAATAGCGCTTGAGCTTCCTGTCGTAGGAAGGTCTATTATCGATTTGTCTGATCACCGTCACCGAAACCGCTTTCAAGGAGTGCAACATGCAAGTGCAAGTCGAAGGGATGAGCTGCGGTCATTGCGTCAAAGCCGTCACGCGTGCGATCACCGAGCGCGATCCCGCCGCCAAGGTCAATGTGGATCTGGACTCGGGGCGCGTCGACGTCGAAAGCCGACTCTCGCCCACTGAGGTCAGCGCCGCCATCAGCGACGCCGGCTATACCGTCAAGGGCACCCACGCCTGAGCATCACCCGGCACGTCCGACGTCGCGCAACGCTCACGTCGGCGGCCGGCGCGACATCCGCGCCGGCCCTCCTCCCGAGCCGACGTCGACCCAATCACCCGCCATCATTCCCACGTGCGCGGCGCAGTCTTCCCTGCAGCGCCGCAACACCCTGTGCTACGCTCTCTCTCGCCGACTACGCAACCACGCCACGCGATCAGTGACAGCGAGGTGCGCTGCGTGCGGCATACACGTCTTCAGGGCGGGGTGAAAGTCCCCACCGGCGGTATGTGACGCCGCGCAGTGCAAGCTGCGTGCGTCATGAGCCCGCGAGCGCCTGCCACCGTCGCTTACGTGACACTGGCAGGGTCAGCAGATCTGGTGCAAAGCCAGAGCCGACGGTCATAGTCCGGATGAGAGAAGATGCGTCGATACCCGCGCGCCATGGGACGTCGTCCCATGGAGGCGTCCGTTCGCATGCCCCGAAAACGTTTTTCGCCCGATTGATTTACGCGAGGAGCGTTTCATGTCCGTTACCCAAAGCACCACCCAAGCCGTATCGCAAGCCGTTACATCGACAGCGCACAGGGCCGATGCGACCCGCACAACCGACGATCTGCATGCCTACCCGGCGTTCGCCAACCTGGCATCGGTCAACGTCCGTCTGCCAGCCGCGCTCGACGCCATGCGCGAAGGCCGTCCGGTCATTCTGATGGACGACCTGGACCGCGAGAATGAGGCCGATCTGATCGTCGCCGCCGAGAAAATCACGCCGGCGACCATGGCCATGCTGATCCGCGAATGCAGCGGCATCGTGTGCCTGTGTCTGCCTGACGAGACATTGCGCCGTCTCGATCTGCCGCCGATGGTCGAGCAGAATCAGAGCCGTCATGGCACGGCCTTCACCGTGACAATCGAGGCGCGTCAGGGCGTGAGCACCGGCGTGAGCGCCGCCGACCGCGTGACCACGATTCGCGCCGCCATCGCCGACGATGCCCAGCCCGCCGACCTGTCCCGCCCGGGCCATGTCTTCCCGCTGCGTGCACAGCCGGGCGGCGTGCTGACGCGTCGCGGTCACACGGAGGGCTCGGTCGATCTGGCGGTGCTTGCCGGTCTGAAACCTGCCGCCGTGCTGTGCGAGTTGATGAATCCAGATGGCACGATGACGCGCGGCGCCGACATCGAGCGCTTCGCCGAGCAACATGGCCTGCCGATCCTGACCATCGACGAATTGGCCCAGTATCGTCGCAGCCGCGCCCAAGCGGCCTGAGCCGGCGGCGCGGCCAGCGCCCTCCTTCCGAGGTACCGGCGACAACCCGAATCGCGGCGACGGCGTGAGCCACCGTTGCAGTGATTCGGTCTCGACGCTTCCCTCTAACGCCGAACCCCCCGGGGCGCACCGCGACTTTTATAATCTCGCGCCATCGCTTGCCTGATAAAAGTTACGAGGAAAACGCCATGAATACCCGACCGGATGCCGCCGCCGTACTGGCGCAATGGGAAGCCGACGAAGCCGCCGTGCGCGAACGGCTCACACGTAGCGGTCCGCTACGCTACGGCGTGGCAACGCCGTCCGAAGTGATCGGCCTGTCGGGCACGGAAATATTTGAAGCGATGTTCGACGGCAGGCTGCCGCTGCCGCCGATCAGCGAGACACTGGGCTTCATCGCCATCGAAGCCGCGAACGGCCGCGCGGTCTTTCAGGGCCGCCCGGCGTTGCCCTATTACAACCCGCTCGGTGCCATACACGGCGGCTGGTTCGCCACGCTGCTCGACTCCGCGCTCGCCTGCGCGGTGCACTCCACGCTACCCGCGGGACGCAGCTACACCACGCTCGAACTCAAGACCAATATGTTGCGCGCCCTCACGCGCGACGTGCCTTGCGTGCGTGCGGAAGGCGAAGTCATCCAGGTCGGGCGTCAGGTCGGCATCGCCGAGGGCCGCATCGTCGGTCCGGATGGGACCCTGTATGCGCACGCCACGACGACGTGCCTGATCTTCGACTTGCCGCCGCGCAAGTCATAAGGGCAGCGACGCGCCATGAAAAAAGCCCGCCGGGGAAGTAAATCCACCGGCGGGCTTTTGTGCCGCTGCGCGCCGTCGTCAGGACGTCGCCACGGCTCGCGCGTCGATCAATGCGGGGAGCCGCCGCCCTGCTCGCTATCGGGCTGGTGTTCCAGCGTCTCCTTGAGTGCGATCTGCAGCTTGGCGTGCATGCGCACGAACCAGCTCCGCATGACGATCGCCAGCACCACCGTTCCCGCCACGATCAGCACGACCATCTCCGTGGACGGCAGGATACTCGCCGACAAGGCCGCCACCAGCAGGATCACCCCGACCATGGCGGCAATCGGCAGAATCTCGGCCACCACGCGGCGTACCTGGTATGTGTAGCGTCCGGTCAGGCTCGGCGGCACCGACAACTCCACAAGCAGGAGCGAGAGCGATTTGAGCTTGCGGTACACCGCGATCAGGAACGGCAGCGACAGCACGAGTGCCACGCCCCACACCACAGCACTTTGCAGGCTCGGGTCGCGCACCCACGGCGACATCAGCGCCGCCAAACGCCGATAGAAGAAGGCGCCGCCGAGGAAAATCGTCACCACGAGCGCAAGATTGATCGCCACGCTCATCACGATGCGACGCACGATGCCGACGAGCGCCGCGCTATCGCCCGTCAGATGAATGCTCTGCAACCACTGCGTGTACTGACGCAGCACGTATGACAGACGCCCGGGCATCATGCGGCCGAGCCATCCGGTGAACGGATCGGCGCTCTTGATCAGGTACGGCGTGAGCAGTGTCGTAATGACCGAGACGGCGACCGCAATCGGGTAGAGGAAGTCGCTCGTCACCTTGAGCGACAACCCAAGCGACGCAATGATGAACGAGAACTCGCCAATTTGCGACAGCCCCATGCCCACGCGCATCGACGTCCGGCCGTCCTGCCCCGAAAGGTACGCCCCCAGTCCGCACGAGACGATCTTGCCGATCACAACGGCGAGGGTGATCACGAGAATCGGCCAGATGTAGGTCGCCAGCACGTGCGGATCGAGCAGCAGCCCGATCGTGACGAAGAACACGGCGCTGAACATGTCGCGCAGCGGTGCAACCAACCGCTCGATGGTATGCAGCTCTCGCGCCTCGGCCATGATCGCGCCGATCAGGAACGCGCCGAGCGCCACGCTGTAACCCATCTGGATCACCAGCAGGCAGAAGCCGAAGCACAGGCCGAGCACGACGACCAGCAGCATCTCGTCGCTCTTGAATTTCGCCACGTACGCGAGAATGCGCGGCACGAGCAGAATGCCCACGACAAGCGACACCACCATGAACAGCAGCAGCTTGCCCAGCGTAAAGGTGGCCTCGCCGGCGTCGACCGAGCCGCTGATGGCAATGCCCGAGAGCAGCGCGATCATGCCGATGGCGAGCACGTCTTCCACGATCAGCACGCCGAAAATGAGCTGGGCGAATCGCTCCCGCTTCATGCCGAGTTCGTCGAGCGCCTTGACGATGATGGTGGTCGACGAGACGGCGAGCATCGCGCCAAGGAAAATCGAGTCCATCGCCTTCCAACCGAAGAAGCGGCCGATCTCGTAGCCGAGCCAGAGCATCAGCACAATCTCGGTGATCGCCGCCACGAATGCCGTCACGCCCACTCGCGCGAGCTTGCGCAAGCTGAACTCCAGCCCCAGCGAAAACATCAGGAATACGACACCGAGTTCGGCCAGGATGCCGATCGTCTTCTCGTCATGTATCAGCGCAAACGGCGGGGTATACGGGCCAATGATCACGCCCGCCACGATATAGCCGAGCACGACCGGCTGCCGGAACCGGTTGAAGATGACCGTCACGATGCCTGCCAGCAGCATGATGACGGCCAGGTCCTGAATGAAGTCGATGGCGTGATGCATCCGATACGTTCTCCCCGCGGCGCGTTGCGCCGATTTTGCTGTTTTTGATGTCACGCCAGCCGCTCACCGCTTCCCTGACGGGCCGCCGCGACGATGCAGAACGTGATGCTTGATGAAGGTGGGAAGCCGGCTGTGTGCTGCCGACTTGATTGACGTTGCGCTCGTTCGCCCGGTTGTCACTCGGGCATTGGCCGCCGGGCCGCTGCGCCGCCGATCCCCTGAGGGGTTTCGGCCTCCGCGACCATTTCGGCAAAAATCAGACGAATATCCGACCCGAATATCCAACCCAATACCGACGCCGATTCAATATACGCGATGGGCGAACACGCGCGCAACCCAGGATTGACGGGGCTTTTCATAAAAAATTCCCGATATTCGTCGCGCACGACGAAATTTTTCCGCTTGCTTTTTGTCTTCCGGCCTTGTGAAATATCACACAAATATCAATCGAATTTTACAGGAGTGGTCACGTATGCGTTCCCATCTGTCGTTCAGGGTGTCCGGCGACGGTCCCCATCCGTGCGTCGACGTGTCCGTCGACACGTTGATCATCGCCGGCTGGGCCGGGCGCGATCGCCACGCCGTTGAGCACCACATTGCCGAGTTGGCCGCATTGGGCGTGCGCCGCCCGTCGAGCACGCCGTGCTTCTACCGACTGGCGCCCGCGTTGCTCGCGCAAGACGACGCCATCGACGTCGTCGGCCAGACGAGCAGCGGCGAAGCCGAATGCGTGCTCGTGCGCCACGATGGCGATTTGCTCGTGAGCGTGGGCTCGGATCACACCGACCGCGAAGTCGAAGCCTATGGCGTGACCGTCTCGAAGCAGGTCTGCGCGAAGCCGGTGGCACGCGACGCGTGGCGCTTTGCCGATGTCGCCGCGCACTGGGATCAGCTGATGCTGCGCTCCTGGGTGACGTGCAACGGCGCACGGCGCCTTTATCAGGAAGGAACCGTGGCCAGCCTGCTCTCGCCGCAGGATCTGATGGAAAAGCTCGGGTCGGACGGCCTGCCGGCGGGCACCGCCATGTTCTGTGGCACACTCGCTGCCATCGGCGGCGTGGCCGGCGGCGAGCAGTTCGAAATCGAACTGCATGACCCGGTGCTCGGCCGCACGATCCGGCACCGCTACGCCACGCAGGCGCTGGCGATTGCCGACTGAAGCCGATCAGCGGTGATTGAGGCCGACCGGAGCCCACCGAAGCGCCGAGCGCCATCGATTCCGGCCGACCGAACCGACCTGCCCGATGCCCAACGACACCCAAGACGACCCCCTGCTCGCGCCCCGCATGACTGCCTCCGATGCCCCCGATGCCTCCGCTACCTCGGATGTGGCCGCTACCGCCGCACCGCAGGCCGCCGCCGATGGCCGCAGCCTTACCGAGCGCGCGTACGACGCGATCAAGCACGACATCATCACGCTGCGTCTACGCCCGGGCGAGACGCTCAACGAAGCGCAGTTGATGCAGTCGACGGGACTCGGACGCACCCCGGTGCATCAGGCGATGCACCGCCTTGCCCTCGAAGGGTGGGTGGTGATCCTGCCGCGCAAGGGGGCGATGGTCGCGCCGGTCTCGCTCAACGATGCGCTCGAGATCATCGACGTGCGCATGATCAACGAGACGTATTGCGCGGCGCTGGCCGCGCGCGCCGCCACGCCGGACGACCTCGCCGTCATCGAAGCCGTGCTGGCACGGTCTCAGGCGGCCATCGCAGCACGCGACGTAGCGGCGATGATGCGCATCGACCGCGACTTCCATCTGGCCATCTCGCGTGCCTCGCGCAACCAGACGCTCGCCGAGCTTCTGCGCGGCCTGCACGAGCGCTCGCTGCGTTTCTGGTTTCTCGCCCTGTCGACGCCCAGCCATCTGGAAGACGTCTACGAGGAGCACCTCGAACTATTTGAAGCGCTTGCCGCGCACGATGCCGAACGCGCCCGCCGGGCCATCGCCCGGCATATCGAAGAATTCCGCACCCATATCCTGAAAGCGATCTGACCATGAGCACCGACGCCATCGATCTTCAACGCCCCCTGTCCGATCTCGCCGCCGCGCTCGACGCCGGGCGCACCAGCAGCCGCGCACTGACCGAGCAGGCGCTCGCGCGCATCGCCGATCCGGCGGGTCAGGGCAACGTCGTCTTCACGCAAGTCGATGCACACGCCGCGCGCAGCGCCGCCGACGGCCTTGACGCCCTGCGCCGGGCCGGTGCACGTCTGTCGCCGCTGATGGGGGTTCCTGTGTCCGTGAAGGATTTGTTCGACGTGGCGGGACAAGTCACGCGCGCAGGCTCCAAGGTTCTGTCGGACGCCGCCCCGGCCAAGCACGACGCCCTCGCCGTGGCGCGTCTGCGTCAGGCCGGCGCCGTCATCATCGGCCGCACCAACATGACCGAATTCGCTTTTTCCGGCCTCGGCCTGAACCCGCATTACGGCACACCGCGCTCGCCGTGGCAGCGTCAGGCCGGGCACATCGCCGGGGGATCGTCGTCGGGCGCGGCCGCATCGGTGGCCGATGGCATGGCGGCGGTCGGACTCGGCACCGATACGGGCGGATCGATCCGCATTCCCGCGGCCTTCTGCGGCTTGACCGGCTTCAAGCCGACCGCCACGCGCACGCCGCGCGAAGGTGCCCTACCGCTGTCGACGTCTCTGGACTCCGTCGGTCCCATCGGCCGCTCGGTCGATTGCTGCGCCTGGGTCGATGCGATCCTCTCAGGCCATGCGGTCGTCGACACGCTGCCGGCACCACGCAGCGTTCGCGGCATGCGCTTGGGCGTCTTGACGAACTTCGTGCTGGACGGCGCGGAACCCGCCGCCATCGCGATCTACGAGCGCGCCCTCGCCACACTCGCCAAGGCGGGGGCGACGCTGGTGGAATTCCAATTCACGCCGTTCGAACAGTTGCCCACCATCAACCGCTTCGGCTTTTCGCCCATCGAGGCCTATGCGTGGCATCGCAGGCTGCTGGCCGAGCGTGCGCAGGACTACGATCCGCGTGTGCTGGTGCGCATCCGAAAGGGAGAACCGGCCGGCGCCGCCGACTATATCGACCTGCTGAACGCGCGCGCCGCGCTCATCGCGGCGGCGACCCCTGTCTGGCAGGGCTTCGACGCGGTGCTGTGCCCGACCGTGCCGCTCACGCCACCAGCCATCGCGCCGCTCGAGGCGAACGACGACACATTTACGGCCACCAACGCGCTGGTGCTGCGCAACCCGACGGCCATCAACATGATCGACGGCTGCGCGTTCTCGCTGCCGTGCCAGGCCGAAGGCGAAGCGCCCATCGGCCTGATGGTCAGCGCCGCGGGGGGCGACGACGCCCGCCTGTTCCCGGTCGGGCGCGCCATTGAGCATGCCCTGCGCTCGGCGGGCTTAGGCGGATGATGTCGACCGCGCGGGCGGCGGCATCGCTCGCGCTGCGTCGCAACACGGGGCCATGAACGCTGGTGCAGCGCGCGCAAACGTCTGATTTTCTGACAGAAAGTTCCGTAATTTTTCGACTCACGCACGCCTCGGGCTGGGGTTACAATGCCAGCCCAAGTGCCTGCTGCCCGGCGTCATGCGGGGTTGAGCGGGATTCGTGATGGCCCACCGCCCGAAGTGAAATGAACGCTCAAATCGACCCGGCCCTGCGCCGCGAACGCCTGCGGTACCTCCTGCTCACCGTCGTCTGTCTCGCCCTGCTGGGCGGCGCGCTGTACTTCCAGTACGTGCGTCACGAGGATCCGTGTCCGCTGTGCATTCTGGCGCGTTACGCGCTTGTGCTGATCGCGATCTTCGGGCTGGCCGGCGCGGTCTCGCGTGGCTGGGCGGGTATTCAGTTCGCACGTGTGCTCGCCGCCTTGTCGGCGATCGGCGGCATGGCGGCGTCGGGGTATCTGATCTACGTGCAGGCCAATCCGCTGGTGAGCTGCGGGTACGACGTGGTCGAGGCATTCGTCGATGCGTTGCCGACGTCGCGCCTGCTGCCGCAAGTCTTCCAGGTTCAGGGGATGTGTCAGACGATGTACCCGCCCATTCTCGGTCTCACCCTGCCGATGTGGTCGCTCGCCGCGTTTGTCGTGATCTTCCTCTCGCTGGTGTTGCATCGTCCGCGTCGCGCAATTTCGCTGCGCTGAGCGTTACGCGTCTCTCGGGCCGCCTGCCTCCGGGCGGCGGCCTCGTCTCGCCGCCCCGTTAGACGTCCGGCCGTTCGAACGTCCGTCCCCCGCCATCAAGGTCGCGCCAGCACGGGCGCCGGCGTCCCGCTGCCGTTCGCGGCATCGAGCTCCGTTGCCACCTCCGCCACGCGCCGGCGCAGCCACGTCACCTCCGGTGCGGCATGCGTGCGCTCGTGCCATAGCTGATAGAAGCGCATCGGCGGAAAGGCAAAGGGCGACGGCAACACGCGAATCGGCAGATAGCGGGCATAGTGCTGCGCAAACTGCCGCCCGGTTGTGAACACCAGATCGGTGCGCATCAGCACGTACGGCACGAGTCCGAAGTACGGCATCGTCATCTGGATATTGCGGCGCAGGCCCTGCTCGGCCAGACATCCGTCGATAAAACTCTGGCGCTCAGCCACGTAAGGCGTCGGTGCCAGATGCGGCAATTCCAGATAATGCTTAAGCGAAATGCCCTTGTTCGCGAGCGGATGCTGCGCGCCCAACATGCAAACCACTTCGTCGTCGAACAGCCGGGACATGTGCAGTTGCGGCGGCGGCTCCAGCCAATTGCCGATCACCACGTCGAGCGAACCGTTCTCCAACGCGCCCGCGTAGTCGAAGGCAGTGTTGATCGGCTGCACGTGCAGCCGCGCCGAGGGGGCGTCACGGCGCAGCACTTCGGCGATGTTGGGCAGGAAGACGGCGTCCAGGTAATCGGGGGCACCGAGGCGAAACGCCCGCGTGGTGGTCTGAGGCGCGAATTCCGTAGCGGGATGGGTAATGCGCTCGATGGCGGCGAGCGCGTCGGTGGCGTAGCCCAGCAACTCCCGGCCACGCTCGGTCGCCACCATGCCGCTCTTGCCGCGCACCAGGATGGCGTCGCCCGTGATCTCGCGCAGGCGGCGCAGCGAGTTGCTGATGGCCGGCTGCGACTGGCCGAGCTTGAGCGCAGCGCGTGAGACACTCTGCTCGGTGAGCAGTGTGTGCAGTACCCGCAGCAGGTACGCGTCGATCTGTTCGCGGGGTCTTTGCATGGGGCGGGCGCGCTCTGCGAGGCTTGGGGTCGAGCCATAGTTTATGACAATGCCACGTCATCGGGGCGACCGAATAGCCATCATCATGGCCGCGAAATATTTACCCCCGCCGCCGGTGCTATCTTCGGCTCATTCCCACGCCGGCCATGTCCCGGCGCGCCCGCAATCCCACTGCACTACACTGAGAACCATGGAGACACAAGCCATCCGCTTCTATTACCGCGGCAAGGTGCACGAGGTCACTGGCGAAGCCACGACCCGTACCGTGCTTCAGTACACGCGCGAAGACCTGCACTGCACCGGCACCAAGGAAGGGTGCGCCGAGGGTGATTGCGGCGCCTGCACCGTCGTGATCGGCGAACTGGCCGACGACGGCAACGTGGCGCTGCGCGCGGTCAACGCCTGCATCCAGTTCCTGCCCAC
Organism: Pandoraea cepalis; assembly: GCF_902459625.1. NCBI lineage: Bacteria > Pseudomonadati > Pseudomonadota > Betaproteobacteria > Burkholderiales > Burkholderiaceae > Pandoraea > Pandoraea cepalis. The sequence goes on along the minus strand of NZ_CABPRY010000008.1, from coordinate 142,630 downwards.
ACTCGACGGCCGCGCGCTCTTCACGGTCGAGGATCTGCGCGCGCCCAACGGCGCGCTGCATCCGGTGCAGCAGGCGCTGGTGGACTGCCACGCCTCGCAATGCGGCTTCTGCACGCCGGGCTTCGTGATGTCGCTGTGGGCCATGTACGTGAACCGCCCCGAGCAGGCCGGATGCCCGACCCGCCGCGAGATCGACGACGTGCTCTCCGGCAATCTGTGCCGCTGCACCGGCTATCGTCCGATCGTCGACGCCGCCCAGCAGATGTTCGACCTGCCGCGCCAGGAATTCGACCGCGCGGCGCTGGCCAAGCAGCTCCAGGCATTGCAGCGCGACGACACACTGTCGTATTCGCACGACGGCCAGGTCTTCCACGCCCCGCGCACGCTGGCCGAGCTGGGCCGCCTGCGCGCCGCGTACCCGGACGCGCGCCTTCTGGCCGGCAGCACCGACGTCGGTCTGTGGGTCACCAAGCAATTCCGCGAGTTGAAGCACCTGATCTATATCGGACAGGTGGCGGAACTGCGCGAGATTTCGGAGGGTCCGAACGGCCTCTACATCGGGGCGGGCGCCCTGCTCAACGATGCGTTCGATGCCTTGGTCAAACACTATCCCGAGCTGGCCGAGATGCGCCAGCGCTTCGCCTCGTTCCCGATCCGCAACGCCGGAACGCTGGGCGGCAACGTCGCAAACGGCTCGCCCATCGGCGACTCGATGCCCGCGTTGATCGTGCTCGGCACGCACATCGTGCTGCATCGCGACGGCGTCGTGCGCGAGATGCCGCTCGAAGACTTCTACCTCGCGTACCAGAAGAACGCGCTCGAAGCGGGCGAATTCGTGCAGGGCATCCGCGTACCGCTGCCGGGGGCGGCCCAGCGCTTTCGCACCTACAAGCTGGCCAAACGTTTCGATCAGGACATCTCGGCGGTGTGCGCGGCCTTCGCGGTCGACCTCGACGGCGAGATCGTGCGCTCGGCTCGCGTGGCCTTCGGCGGCATGGCGGCCACGCCCAAGCGCGGCAGCGCCATCGAAGCGGCCCTGATCCACCAGCCCTGGACCGACGCCACCGTACGCACTGCGATGGCGGCCTTGCCCGCTGACTACCAGCCGCTCTCGGACATGCGCGCGACCAGCGCCTACCGGCTCGCCGGCGCGCAGAATCTGCTGTATCGTTTTTTCCTGGAGACGCGCCTCGATGCGCCGCTTGCGGCACACGAAGTCAACGCGTTCGCCAACGTCTAACCGGAGTTGCCCATGAACACGCAAGTCGAAGGCTTCATGACGCAGACCGGTGCCGCGGCAGGCGCCAGCGCACAGGTGGGCCGCTCGCGGCCCCACGAGTCAGCCGAACTCCACGTGGCCGGCGAAGCCACCTACACCGACGACATCCCCGAACTGCAAGGCACGCTGCACTGCGCGCTCGGAGCGTCGCCCAAGGCGCACGCACGCGTGCTCTCGCTCGATCTCGACGCCGTGCGTCGGGCGCCGGGCGTGGTTGCGGTGCTCACCGCCGCCGACATCCCCGGCGTGAACGATTGCGGTCCGGTCATTCACGACGACCCGATTCTCGCGGACGGCCTCGTCCAGTACATCGGTCAGCCGATGTTCGCCGTGGTGGCCGAATCGCATGACGCGGCCCGCCGCGCGGCGCGTCTGGCCAAGGGCGAATACGAAGACCTGCCCGCCATTCTCACGCCACAGGCCGCCAAGGCAGCGGGGGCCAGCGTGCTGCCGCCCTATCAACTGCGCCGTGGCGACGCCGACGCCGCGCTGCAAGCCGCGCCGCACCGTGTGAGCGGCACGTTCGAGTGCAATGGGCAGGAGCAGTTCTATCTCGAAGGACAGATTTCGTACGCGATTCCGAAGGAAAACGACGGCATTCACGTCTACTGCTCGACGCAGCACCCAACCGAGATGCAAGCACTCGTCTCGCACGCGCTGGGCTGGCACAGCCATCAGGTGCAGGTCGAATGCCGTCGCATGGGCGGCGGCTTCGGCGGCAAGGAATCGCAATCGGGGCTGTTTGCCTGTGTCGCCGCGTTGTGCGCCACGCGTCTGAAACGCCCCGTGAAGCTGCGCCTGGATCGTGACGACGATTTCATGATGACCGGCAAGCGTCACGGCTTTTACTTCGAATACGACGTCGGCTTCGACGACGACGGCCGTATCACGGGCGCGAAGGTCGACATGACGCTGCGCGCCGGTTTCTCGGCCGACCTGTCTGGACCGGTCGCCACGCGCGCCATCTGCCACTTCGACAATGCCTACTTCGTGCCGGACGCCGACCTGCGCGCGCTGTGCGGCAAGACGAACACGCAATCGAACACGGCGTTTCGCGGTTTTGGCGGCCCGCAGGGCGCGCTCATCATGGAAGTCGTGCAGGACGCCATCGCACGACGCCTGGGCAAAGACGCACTCGACGTGCGTCGCGTGAACTTCTATGGCAAGACCGAGCGCAATGTCACGCCGTACGGGCAGGTCGTCAAGGACAACGTCATTCACGAACTCGTCGCGCAACTGGAGCAGACGAGCGAGTACCGCGCGCGGCGCGACGCCGTGCGCGCGTTCAACCGCACGAGTCCCGTGCTGCGCAAGGGCCTCGCGCTCACCCCGCTCAAGTTCGGCATTTCGTTCAACGTGCAGGCCTTCAATCAGGCGGGCGCGCTGGTGCACATCTATCGTGACGGTTCGATGCTGGTCAATCACGGCGGCACCGAGATGGGCCAGGGCCTGAACACGAAGGTTGCGCAGGTCGTGGCGCACGAACTGGGCGTCGATCTCTCGCATGTGCGCGTGACGGCGACCGACACCAGCAAGGTGGCGAACACGTCGGCCACCGCAGCTTCGACGGGCGCCGACCTGAACGGCAAGGCCGCGCAGAACGCCGCATGGCAGATCCGCCAACGTCTGGCCGCGTTTGCCGCGCAGACCTACGGCGGTGCGCCCGACGACGTGCAGTTCGCCAACGATGTGGTGAGTGCAAACGGCCACGACATCCCCTTCCCCGATCTGGTGGAAGCGGCTTACTGGGCCCGCGTGCAATTGTGGTCCGACGGCTTCTATGCCACGCCGGGCCTGTCGTGGGACGCCGCGACCATGAACGGCAACCCATTCTTCTACTTCGCCTACGGCGCGGCCGTCTCCGAAGTGGTGCTCGACACGCTCACCGGCGAATGGCGGCTGCTGCGCGCCGACGTGCTTCACGACGCGGGAAAATCGATCAACCCCGCGCTCGACATCGGGCAGGTGGAAGGGGCGTTCATTCAAGGCATGGGCTGGCTGACGACCGAAGAACTGTGGTGGAATCAGGAGGGCAAGCTCATGACGCATGCCCCGTCCACGTACAAGATCCCCGGCATCAGCGATTGCCCAACGGATTTCCGCGTGGCGCTGTTCGAGAACACGAACGTGTCGGACTCCATCCATCGCTCCAAGGCCGTGGGCGAGCCGCCGCTGCTGCTGCCGTTCTCGGTATTCAACGCGTTGCGCGACGCCGTGGCGAGCGTGAACGACTATCGGGACGAGCCGGTGCTCAATGCGCCGGCAACGTCCGAGGCGCTGCTCACGGCGATTACCGAGCTGCGCACGCGGAGCACCGCCTGATGCATCGCTGGGTCGACGCCGCTCACAAGCTGCTGGTCCGCGGCGAGGCCGCGGTGCTGGTCACGATCGCGCGCGTGGAAGGCTCCGCGCCGCGCGAAGCGGGCACGCACCTGCTTGTGACCCGCGAGCACGTGTGGGAGACCATCGGCGGCGGCCATCTCGAATGGCGGGCGATGGACGTCGCGCGCCAGTTGCTGCGCCAATACGGACAGCAAGGCGCGCGGCACGTCGAGCGTTTCGCGCTCGGCCCAAGCCTCGGGCAGTGTTGCGGCGGTGCGGTCACCCTCGCCTTCGAGGTGCTTACGCTGACCGACCTGGCCTGGGTGAGCGCCTTGCACAAGCGGCTCGCAGCCGGCGAGGCCAGCTTGCGCAGCGTCGCGTTCGGCGCACCCGGGGCCGATGCGGCGGCCAGCCAGCAACAAGGCGGCGCCGTCTTGCTGACGGCACTCGACCCGAACGAACCGCTCGCGCATCCGCACACGCTGACGCGCGACGCCGACGACGCCGCCTGCTCGTTCTGGCAAGCCAGCGACGGCTGGCTCTGGCTGAGCGAGCGGCTGGCGCCCAGCGATTTTCACATCGTCCTGTTCGGTGCCGGTCACGTCGGACAGGCCATCGTGCAGGTGCTGGCCACGCTGCCGTGCCGGGTCACCTGGGCCGACGAGCGGACCGAGACGTTCCCGGAGAAGGTGCCGCCGAACACCGTCGTCGAGTCGACCGACACTCCCGAGGCCCTCGTCGCCGAGGCGCCGCCGGGCGCGTATTTCCTTGTCATGACGCACAACCATGCGCTGGATCAGCGCCTGTGCGAGGCCGTTTTCAAGCGCGACGACTTCGCCTACTTCGGTTTGATCGGCTCGATGACCAAACGTCGTCAGTTCGAGCATCGCCTGCGCGATCGCGGGGTGCCGCCGGAGCGTTTCGCGCAGATGATCTGCCCGATCGGCGTGGCGGGCATCACGGGCAAGGCGCCAGCGACGATCGCAATCGCGGTCGCCGCGCAACTGCTGCGCGTGCGCGAGCAACAGATGCAACACAGCGGACCGGCGGCGTCGCAGGACACCGGCGTCCAAGTTTGAAGGCCCCCTGGCGCCCGGGACAGCGGGTGACCGACTTTCGCGGGCGACGGTAAAATCCCGCCCATCCCCCTCATCAACACCTAGTCATGCCACTCACGCCCGAACTCGCCAAGACCCTTTGCGCCATGCCCAAGGCGGAGCTGCACGTGCATATCGAGGGCACTCTGGAGCCCGAACTGATCTTCCGGCTCGCCGCGCGCAACCACGTCACGCTGCCCTACCCGAGTGTAGAGGCCCTGCGCGACGCCTACGCCTTCACCGATCTGCAGTCGTTCCTGGACATCTACTACGCGGGCGCGAGCGTCTTGCTCACCGAAGACGATTTCTACGACATGACGCGCGCCTACCTTGCGCGCGCGGCCGCCGACAACATCCGCCATACGGAAATCTTTTTCGATCCGCAGACGCACACCGCGCGCGGCGTGTCGATGGCGACGGTGATCCACGGCATCGAACGCGCACTGGCCGAAGCCGAGACGCAGCACGGCATCACAAGCCGCCTGATCCTCTGCTTCCTGCGTCATCTGCCCGAAGCGGATGCCCTGCAAACGCTGGAAACGGCGCTGCCGTATTTCAACAGCCACGGGCACCGGCTCGTCGGCGTAGGCCTCGATTCGTCCGAGCAGGGCCACCCACCCGCCAAATTCGCGCGCGTGTTCGCGCGGTGCCGCGAGTTGGGGCTGCACCTCGTGGCGCATGCCGGGGAAGAAGGGCCGCCCGCGTACATTCACGAGGCGCTGGACGTGCTGCACGTCGAGCGTGTGGACCACGGCGTTCGCGCTATTGAAGACGAGGCGCTGCTCGAGCGTCTGGCCCGGGAAAAGATCGCGCTGACAGTGTGCCCGCTGTCGAACATCCGCCTCAAGGTGTTCGACCATATGGGTCAGCACACGCTGCACGCGTTGCTCAAGCGCGGACTGGCCGTCACGATCAACTCGGATGACCCGGCCTACTTCGGCGGCTACCTGAATGAGAACTTCCTCGCCACGTTCGACGCGCTGGACATGACGCTCGACGACGCTTACACGTTGGCAAGGAATAGTTTCGAAGCCTCGTTCATCGACGACGGCGAAAAACGACGCCTGGTGGACGAATTAGCGCGTTTTCGCGCCGCGCAGGCGGGGTAAGCGTTAGCCGAGCCTCGTCGATCGGCCACCCCGAACCGCATCGAACCCCACAACGCCCGAAGGCCTTTCGGGCGTTTTTTTATTCCGGCGCAACGCACACCGCGCCCCCATGCATCGCCACATCATCTCGCGATGATGTGGAACATGCCGCAAGGGGAATATTTTCGCCGGGGCCCGATGCTATTTTTCGAGCGTGCCCAGATAGGCGTCACGCGGTGCCCCCACACCTGCGGCGTCATGCGAGCACGACACCTTAGAACATCGGAGACAACACCCCATGGACTCATCGCTCAGCCCTCCTGCGGGCAGTGCCGCGCCCGAAGCGGCCCACGACAGCGCGCGCGTGGCGGGCGCGCAACCTGTCTCGACCCTCGACCGATATTTCGGCATCACCGCACTCGGATCGACGTTCCGTACGGAAGTGATCGCGGGTATCACGACGTTTCTTGCCGCGATGTACATCATCGTCGTCAACCCGGCCATTCTGTCGAAGACCGGCATGGCGTTCCCGGCGGCCCTGACCGCTACGGTGCTCATCAGCTTTTTCGGCAGTTGCGCGATGGGGCTCTACGCGCGCAATCCGGTGCTGGTCGCACCGGGCATGGGGCTGAACGCGCTGTTCGCGTTCACGATGGTGCACGGCGTGGGCATGCCATGGCAGACCGCACTCGGCTGCGTGTTCTGGTCGGGCATCCTCTTCGCGCTGCTCGCCGCGCTCAATGTGCGACGCTTCGTGGTCGAGGCGATTCCGGCGAACCTGCGCTATGCGATCTCGTGCGGCATCGGCCTGTTCATCACCGTGATCGGCCTCGTCAATGCCCGGCTCGTGGTCGGCGACCCGGTCACCGTCGTGCGGCTGGCCCACTTGTCGCCGCCGACCGTCACGTTCCTCATCGGGCTGGCCATCACGACCGTGCTCGTCGCGCGCCGCGTGAACGGTGCGCTGATGATCGGCATCATCGCGACCACGCTCATGGCCATTCCGGTCGGACGTCTGTGGGGTGACGGCAGCGCGTATTTCCCCAAGGAAATCGCCACGGCTACGTTAGTGAACTTCCACGGTTTCTTCGCCGCGCCCGATTTCTCGGGTATCGGCCAGCTCGATCTACTGGGTGCGCTCAAGGTCGCGTACCTGCCGTTCATCTTCGTGATGCTCTTCACCGCGTTCTTTGATACGCTCTCGACCTTCATGAGCATTGCCGAGGCCGGCAACATGAAGGATCGCGACGGCAATCCGCGCAATATGCGTCAAGCCATGATCGTCGATTCGTTCTCGGTGTTGATCTCCGGCCCGCTCGGCACGAGCCCGGCCAACGCCTATATCGAATCGGCCGCCGGCATTGCGCAAGGCGGACGCACCGGGCTGACCGCCGTCGTCTGCGCCCTGCTGTTTCTGCCGTTCCTGTTCGTGTCCCCGATGCTCTCGCTGGTGCCCGCCATCGCGACAGCCCCGGCGCTGATCCTGGTCGGGGTGTTTATGATGGAGTCCGTGGCGCGCATCGAATGGCACCGCATGGACGAAGCGATTCCGAGCTTCATCGCAGTCGTGATGATTCCGATTTCGTACTCGATCACCGACGGTATTGCCTATAGCTTTCTCGCGTTCGTCGTACTCAAGCTGTTCACGGGACGCGTGAAGGAGATCAAGCCGGCGATGTGGATCGTCGCCGCGCTGGCAGTGCTGCTGCTCACGCAAATGTAACGACGCAAGGACCCAGTACATGTCCACGACACACCAAGCCCTGCGCGCTGTGCGCGCGCAACTGGTCTACTTCACGCACGATCCGTCGCGCGCCTACCTCGACGGCTCGCCCGGCACCGTGCACCACACCGACGGCCTCGTTGCCTTCGAGAATGGGCGCATCACCGCTGTGGGCGACTACGCGAAGGTGGCCCCCACGCTGCCCGACGGCACGCCGATCGAAGATTTGCGCGACAAGGTCGTCACGCCCGGCTTCATTGACACGCACATCCACTATCCGCAGACGGACATGATCGCGTCGCCCGCGCCGGGACTGCTGCCGTGGCTCGAGAAGTACACATTCCCGACCGAGCGCCGTTTCGAGAATCCGGCGTACGCGGCCGACGTCGCCCAGTTCTTCCTGGACGAACTGCTGCGTGTCGGCACCACGAGCGCGCTCGTGTACTGCACGGTGCACCCCGGCTCGGTCGATGCGTTCTTCAAGGCCAGCGACGCGCGCAATCTGCGCATGATCGCCGGCAAGGTGATGATGGATCGCAACTGCCCCGAATTCCTGCGCGACACAGCCGAGAGCGGCGCGCGCGACAGCGAGGCGCTGATTCAACGATGGCACAACCAGGGACGCCAGCTCTACGCGCTCACGCCGCGCTTCGCGCCGACATCGACCGAAGCCCAATTGGGCGTTTGCGGCGAACTCGCCACGCAGTATCCGGACGTGTTCATCCAGAGCCACGTGGCCGAAAACACCGACGAGGTCGAATGGGTGCGCTCGCTGTTTCCCGGGCATCGCAGCTACCTCGACGTGTACGACCACTACAAGCTGCTGCGCAAGCGCGCCGTGTACGGCCATTGCATCTGGCTTGACGAGCATGATCGTCGCCGCATGTTCGAGACGGGCACCGTCGCCGCGCATTGCCCGACGTCGAACCAGTTCCTCGGCAGTGGTCTTTTCGACTTCGCGGCGGCGGAAGCGAGCCGCATGCCAGTGACGCTCGCGACCGACGTGGGCGGCGGCTCGACCTTCTCGATGCTGCAGACGATGAACGAGGCCCACAAGGTGGCGCGGTTGTCGGGCTATCACCTGTCGGCCGAACGCATGTTCTATCTGGCCACCGAAGGCGCCGCGCACGCGCTGGATCTGCACGGCACCATCGGCACGCTGGCCGTGGGCGCCGAGGCCGACTTCGTGGTGCTCGACCCGAAGGCCACCCCGCTGCTCGCCCGTCGCACGGCACTGGCCGAATCGCTCGAAGAGCTGCTGTTCGCATTCGCCATGCTTGGCGACGATCGTGCCATCGCCACGACCTACGCCGCCGGCCAGCCGGTGCATCGCCGCACTGACGCACTGATGCACTGATGCCCCGCGCGCCCGCACGGGCGTTCGGGTCGTTCGGGTCGTTCGGGTCGTTCGGGTCGTTCGGGTCGTTTGGGACGTTTGGGACGTTTGGGACGTTTGGGACGTCTGGGACGTCTGGGATGTCTGGGATGTCTGGGATGTCTGGGATGTTTGGGATGTTTGGGACGTTTGGGACGTTTGGGACGCTGCGAGACGTTGCAAGACGCTGTGAGACATCACGGAGCGTCACGACTTACGCGAGAGAACGCGCGCCGTCGCCTTGGCACGACGCGCATTCCCTCGCGGTCACCGGTCGCGCGCAAGGGGCATGCGGCCGGGGATCTCCTTGGGCAGCCGATCGGCTGCCCTTTTTTCCTTGCCGGGTGTGCGCTCATCAAGTGCCCGACAAGCCCCCATCCAGCGGACAACGTCCCCCCGTCATGCCCCCGTCACGCGACAAATGCTATAATCCGCTCCGATTCATTGGGGAGTAGCCGCCCTGTCAGAGACGATGGTCTTCGGCAGGGGCGTACGTCAACAGACTTGGCCGATTCCGGCTATGGCGTGCGCAGCCCTCGGGCCTGGCGAGACCGATGACGATGCTTCCGCCAACCGGGCCGGGACGCATGGTCATTGGCTCGCGCATTCACGGCCCGGCGGAGATAAAAAATACGATGTCCCCCTTCCTGGTCTCGACCGGTGTGGTCGCGCTCGCTGAAATCGGCGATAAAACCCAACTGCTGTCCCTCGTGCTCGCCGCGCGCTTCAAGAAGCCCGTGCCGATCATTCTTGGCATTCTCGTCGCCACCCTCGTCAATCATGGCTTTGCCGGTGCCGTCGGCGAATGGCTGTCCACGGCCATCAGTCCCGCCATCATGAAGTGGGCCGTCGTCGCGTCGTTCCTCGGCATGGCGATCTGGATTCTCATCCCCGACAAGCTCGATGACGAAGAGACCACCACGCGACGCAAGTTCGGCGTGTTCGTGACGACCGTCTTCACGTTCTTCATCGCCGAGATGGGCGACAAGACGCAGATCGCCACGGTGATGCTCGCCGCGCGCTACCAGGACTTCTTCGGCGTCGTGGCCGGCACCACGCTCGGCATGATGCTGGCCAACGTGCCGGCCGTGCTCGTGGGCCACAAATTCGCCGGTCGTCTGCCGACCAAGACCGTACACGCCGTGGCCGCCGTGATCTTCGCAGTGCTCGGCATCATCACGTTGATGCAGTAAACAGCAAACGCCAAGGCGAGTCGCGCGTTTCGAAGACACATCGCCTCGCCTTGGCGTAAGTCTGTCGCATGCCGTTCGTCGGCGCGATCTCTGGATGACCGCCCGACGTCCGCCGGGTCTAACCTACCGCCTTACCGCCCTCGGCCGGCCTGACGCCCGCCTAACGCCCGACCTTCTGCTCGACATTGATCGTGCGCCCGCTTGGCAACGGCAACTGCTTGAGCGCGGCGTCGATCAGGTATGGCATGGCGGAGGCCAGCGACGTGCCTGCGTCACTGGTATTGGCCTGCACTCGGTAGACCTCCTTGCCGCTCGCACGGTCCGTGAAGCGCAACTGCAAACCCGCCAGCCCATACGAATAATCCCGCTGGACGTACGCGGGCGGCGCGCCGAACGGGTAGCCGTAACCGCCCCACGGACGTCCCCAAGGCCCCCAGGGGCCCCACGGGCCGGGCCCAAACATCGGATCGTAGACGGGCTCGGCCACGCGCATCATCTGTTGGGTGATGCCGTAGCTCATCCCGACCAGATAGTGCGCGCTCGACGAGCTTCGTTCGCTGAAGCCGTCTCCGGCCAGACGCGTTCGCAGCCACTGCTCGTAAGTCGCGTGCTCCTGATTGTTCTGCTGTTCGGGCGTGCGCACGAGCGCGTAAGTTCGCGGGCCGTCGAAGCCCGGTGCATCGCCGAACGCGGTCACCTGACTCGTGACCGTGCTGGCACACCCCGCCAGCAAAACACTGACGACGGCCAACGTCGCCAAGGCCCATCGTTTCCCCATGATCGCCTGCTCCAGTAAGCGGCCAGGCGCACCGCCGTGCCCCCGTCGCGCCGATTTAAACATAGGACGGCGCAGCGCGCACATCCGAAACCTTTGACGGCGGCGCCGACACAAAATTCAGCAAATCGCTCGCCTGAACGCCAAGGCGCCGCCACTCCGTTACAATTTGCAAATCCTTGGCCGTCCGCAAAACACCGTCCATGCTCAGAACCGACCTCGCAGGTGTCATCCAACGCTCCGACTATACGCCCCCGGCGTATCTGATCGACACCGTCCAACTCGACTTCGACCTCGCCCCCGACGTCACCACCGTCACCAGCCGCATGCGCGTGCGCCGCAACCCGGCGGGTCCGGGCGGCGCGCTCGAAATGGTGGGGCAAGGCCTGCAACTGGTGAGCCTCGAACTCGACGGCAAGCCCTGGCCCGGCTACCGCACCGGCGAGGAAACGCTCACGGTCGACGCGCCCCCCGAGGCCTTCGACCTCATGCTCGTCACGCGCTGTCGCCCCCAGGAGAACACGTCGCTCATGGGGCTGTATGTCTCGGGCGGCAACTTCTTCACGCAATGCGAAGCCGAGGGCTTTCGCAAGATCACGTACTTCCTCGACCGCCCGGATGTGATGGCAACGTACACCGTGACGCTGCGCGCCGATCGCGAAGCGTATCCGGTGCTGCTGGCCAACGGCAACCTCATCGATCAGGGCGACCTGCCCGATGGCCGTCATTTCGCCGTCTGGGACGACCCGTTCAAGAAGCCCAGCTACCTGTTCGCCCTGGTCGCCGGTCAACTGGTGTGCCGTGAGGAGCACCTCGTCGCCGGCGACGGCCGCGAGAAGCTGCTCCAGGTCTGGGTACAGCCGCAGGACCTGGAAAAGACCGAACATGCGATGGATTCGCTGGTCAACTCGATCCGGTGGGACGAGCAGCGCTTCGGCCGCGTGCTCGATCTCGACCGCTTCATGATCGTGGCCGTGAGCGACTTCAACATGGGGGCGATGGAGAACAAGGGTCTGAACATCTTCAATACGAAGTATGTGCTGGCCGATGCCGCCACCGCCACCGACGACGACTTCGGCAACATCGAAGCCGTGGTGGGCCACGAGTACTTCCACAACTGGACCGGCAATCGCGTGACCTGCCGCGACTGGTTCCAGCTGAGCCTGAAGGAAGGCCTGACCGTGTTCCGCGATCAGGAATTCTCGGCCGACATGATGGGCTCCGAGTCGGGCCGCGCCGTCAAGCGTATCGACGACGTGCGCGTGCTGCGCCAGGCCCAGTTCCCGGAAGACGCCGGTCCGATGGCGCACCCGGTGCGTCCCGAGAGCTACGTCGAAATCAACAACTTCTACACGGTCACCGTCTACGAAAAGGGCGCCGAGGTCGTGCGCATGTATCAGACGCTGCTCGGGCGCGAGGGCTTCCGCCGGGGCATGGACCTGTACTTCGAGCGTCACGATGGGCAGGCGGTCACGTGCGACGAGTTCCGCGCCGCGATGGCCGATGCCAATCAGCGCGATCTCACGCAGTTTGGCCGCTGGTACAGCCAGGCCGGCACCCCGCGCGTGAGCGTCGAAGCCGCCTATGACGAGGCCGCGCGCACCTATACCCTCACTCTGACTCAGCGCTGCCCGAAGGTCGGCGTGGAATTGCAGGACAGCCAGCTCGTCAAGCAGCCGTTCCATATCCCGTTCGCCGTCGGCCTGCTCGATCGCGACGGTCGCGACATGGCACTGCGTCTGGCCGGTGAGCCCGGCGATGCGCCGGCCGCCACCACGCAGGTGCTCGACTTCACGCAGGAGCGCCAGAGCTTCACGTTCGTCGACGTGCCGCACAACCCGATGCCGTCGCTGCTGCGCGGCTTCTCGGCGCCGGTGATCGTCGAGCACGAGTACACCATCGACGAACTCGCGTTCCTCATGGCGCACGACAGCGATCCGTTCAACCGCTGGGAGGCGGGACAGCGGCTGGCCACGCGTCAGTTGCTGGCGCTCGTCGAATCGATTCAGATGGGCCAATTGCCGAGCGTGGACAGCTATGTGCTCGAAGCCTTCCGCCAGGTGCTGCGCGACGAGACGCTCGACCCCGCCTTCCGCGCACAAGCACTCACGCTCCCGGCCGAATCGTATCTCGGCGAGCAGATGACGGAAATCGACCCGGCGGCCATTCACGCGGCGCGTCAATATCTGCGTCAGCGACTGGCCGCATCGCTGCATACCGAGTGGCTCGCCGCGTATCACAACCATCGCGTGCCGGGCGCCTACCGCCCGGACGCCGCCTCGGCGGGCGAGCGCGCGCTGAAGAACCTCGCGCTGTCGTACCTGATGGAACTCTCGGATGCGGGTATCGCGCAGACCGCGCGTACCCAATACGACTCGGCCGACAACATGACCGACCGTTTCGCCGCGCTCACCGCGCTCGTGCAACGCGGCGGCGCCGCGCGCGAAAGCGACGCGGCACATGGGTCGCACCATGCCGCCGAGGTGCTGGCAGACTTCTATCAGCGCTTCGAGCACGAGCCGCTCGCCATCGACAAGTGGTTCGCGCTGCAAGCCATGCAACGCGGCGACGGCGGCCATTGCGTGATCGACGGGGTGCGCGCCCTCATGGGGCATCCGGCTTTTACGCTGAAGAACCCCAACCGCGCGCGTTCGCTGATTTTCAGCTTCTGCAGCGGCAATCCCGCGCAGTTCCATGCGGCCGACGGTTCCGGTTATCGATTCTGGGTCGAGCAGGTCCTCGCGCTCGACGCACTGAATCCGCAGGTGGCCGCCCGGCTGGCTCGCGTGCTCGACCGCTGGCGCAAATACACGCCGGCCCTGCGCGAGCGCATGCGTGAGGCGTTGCAGCAAGTCTCGCAGCACGCGGCACTGTCGAAGGATGTGCGCGAGATCGTCGAGAAATCGCTCGCCTGAGCCGCGCCGCCCTGTGCTGAACTGACCCGCAAGCCCGAAACGCCGCCGATGCTTCCCGCATCGGCGGCGTTTTGTCGTGGGTGCCATGCGAGGGAGAGGGGCGCGGCGTCAGGCAGCCAGCACCTGTCCTTGTCCTTGCGCCACAGTCAGGCGCGTACGCACGGCATTCGCGGCCGCGACCAGATTCGTCAGCGCGCTATCGACCTGCGCCCAGTCGCGGGTCTTTAAACCGCAATCGGGGTTGATCCACAGACGCTCGGCAGGAATGCGTGCGAGCGCAGCCTCGATCAGACGCTCCATTTCCGCCTGCGACGGCACGCGCGGCGAGTGAATGTCATACACGCCCGGCCCGATCTCGTTCGGATACGCAAAGGCTTCGAAAGCGCCCAGTAGTTCCATGTCGGAGCGCGTGGTCTCGATGGAGATCACGTCGGCGTCGAGCGCGGCAATCGACGGCAGAATGTCGTGGAACTCCGAATAGCACATATGCGTATGGATCTGCGTGTCGTCAGCCACGCCCGATGAACACACGCGAAACGCGCGAACCGCCCACGCCAGATACGACGGCCAATCCCCCTCGCGCAGCGGTAGCCCCTCGCGTAGCGCAGGTTCGTCGATCTGAATCACGCGCACGCCGGCCTTTTCCAGCGCCGCCACTTCCTCGCGAAGCGCCAGCGCGATTTGCAACGCCGTGACTTCGCGCGGTTGGTCGTCGCGCACAAACGACCATTGCAGCATCGTTACCGGCCCGGTCAGCATGCCCTTGACCGGTTTGTCAGTGAGTTGCTGCGCGTAAGCGCTCCACGTGACGGTCATCGGCTCGGGCAGGTACACGTCGCCATAGATCACCGGCGGCTTCACGCAGCGCGAGCCGTAGCTCTGCACCCAGCCTTGCTCGGTGATCACGAAGCCCCACAGCAGATCGCCGAAGTACTCGACCATGTCGTTGCGTTCGGCCTCGCCGTGCACGAGCACGTCGAGGCCGTAAGCTTCCTGCTTCTCGACGGCCAGACGAATCTGCGCACGCATCGTTTCCAGGTAATCGAGATGCGAGAGGGCGCGTCGCTTGAAGTCGGCTCGTGCCCGACGAATCGCCGGCGTTTGCGGGAACGATCCGATGGTCGTCGTCGGCAGTACGGGCAGCTTGAGCCACGCGCGCTGAGCGCTGGCACGCGTTGGGTAGTCGGACGCACGGCGCGCGTGCGCGTCGGTGAGCGCCGCGAGACGCTTTTGCACCACGCTGTTGTGAATGCGCGGCGACGTCCGACGCGCGGCCTGCGCGGTGGCATCGGCGACGAAGGCGGCGCTTACGTCGGCGCTCGCGAACGCCGCAGCGTCCAGCGAGCGGCGCAGCAGCGCCACTTCAGCAAGCTTCTGCACGGCGAAGGCGAGCCAAGTGCGCACTTCCTTGTCCAGACGGCCCTCGCTCGCCAGATCGACCGGGCAGTGCATCAGCGAGCCGCTCGACGCCACCCACAGCCGGTCCCCGAGCGCATCCGCCAACGGCGCGAGCAGCGCCCTCGCCTTCGTCAGATCGCAACGCCAGACGTTTCGGCTATCGACCACTCCCACAGACAGCACCTTCTGTTGCGGCCACTGCGCGGCGAATGTGTCGAGTTGCTTTGGTGCACGCACACCGTCGAGATGCACCCCGGCCACGGGCAACGCCGCCAGCAGCGCCGCGTGCTCGCTGACATCGCCAAAGTACGTGGCGAGCAGCAATGATGGGGCGATGGGCGCGAGACGGTGATACACAGAGGTGAAGGCGTCGCGCCACGGCTCGGGCAGGTCGAGCGCCAGAATCGGCTCGTCGATCTGCACCCACGTCACGCCTTGCGTCTTCAGGCGCGCCAGTACCCGCTCATATTGCGTGAGCAGGTCGGGCAGCAACGAGAGACGGTCGGCCAGGCCGTTCTTCTCTTTGCCCAGGTACAGCAGCGAAAGCGGGCCGAGCAACACCGGCTTGACGCTTCCGCCCTCGGCCAGCGCTTCCGCCACGTCGTCGAACAGCCACTCGGTGCCCTCGCCGAAACGGGTCTGCGGCGAGTATTCCGGCACGAGATAGTGGTAATTCGTATCGAACCACTTCGTCATTTCCATCGCGCTTTGGCCAGCATCGCCCCGCGCAGCGACGAAGTAGTCGTCGAGGCTCAGCGCTGCGGGCGCCCGGCCAAAACGCGCCGGCAGCCCGCCGACGAGCGCCAGCGTCGAGAGCACGTGGTCGTACCAATGGAAGTCGCCAACGGTGATCCAGTCGAGCCCCGCCTCGCGCTGCGCGCGCCGATTGGCCGCGCGAATCTGCCGCCCGGTCTCCTGCAACGCCGAGGCGCTCATCTCGCCGCGCCAGAACGCCTCGACGGCGAATTTGAGTTCACGGTGTGCGCCGATGCGCGGCAATCCGAGTACGTGGGCCTGAGCCATGGGGGTGTCCTTCCGGGAAGCGTGCGATGTTGCGAAGTCGTCTACGGGCAATGCCCGTCCAGGCTGGCAGTATCCGGGTCATCCGTGTATTATTCAAACGAAAGTTTTTGCTATTTATTATTAATTTTATTCATGCAACGCACACCCATCGAACTTCGCCATCTACAGACGCTGCTCGCGTTGCGCGATACAGGCAGCGTTTCGCGTGCGGCGTTGTGGCTGCACCTGACGCAGTCCGCGCTCTCTCATCAGATCAAGGCACTGGAGGATTTCTACGGCTTGCCGTTGTTCGTGCGCAAGTCGTCGCCGCTGGTGTTCACCCCCGCGGGCAAGCGGCTGCTGGCGTTGGCGGAGGAAGTCGTGCCGGCGGTCGACGAAGCGGGCCGCGACCTCACGCGGCTTGCACAAGGCACCCAGGGCACGCTGCGCATCGCAGTCGAATGCCACACGTGTTTCGATTGGCTGATGCCCGCGATGGATGCCTTCCGGCAACGCTGGCCGGAAGTCGAACTCGATATCGTGTCGGGCTTTCATGCCGACCCCATCGGGCTGTTGCATCAGGACCGCGCCGATCTGGCGATCATTTCCGAACGTGAGGAAGGCGAGGCGGTCGACTTCCACCCGCTGTTCCGCTTCCAGATGATCGCGATCATGGCGAACGACCATCCGCTCGCCGGCAAACCGTATCTCGACGCCGTGGACTTCCGTGACGAAACGCTCATCACCTATCCCGTGCCCGACGACATGCTCGATATCGTGCGTCAGGTGCTGCGTCCCGCAGGGATCGAGCCGACGCGCCGCACCACCGAGTTGACGGTGGCGATTCTGCAACTGGTCGCCAGCCGGCGCGGGCTGGCGGCTCTGCCGCTGTGGGCCGTGTCGGGGTATCTCGAGCGACGCTATGTGAGCGCGCGCCCGATCACGCCACAGGGGCTCACCGCCGAACTCTGGGCGGCAACGTTGCCGGCGATCACCGCGCGTCCCTATATCGGCGAATTCGTCTCGCTCATGCGCGAGACGAGCCTGCTCACGCTACCGGAAATCGAATTGCTCTGACGCGGCGTCGCGCGGTCAATCGCCATGCCCGGTGTCAAGCCGGGCGCCGTACGACCAGACGGCACACTCGCTTACCGGAACTCGCGCTGGTGACGTCCTCCTCGTGCAAGGCTACGCCGCCGTGAAGGGCAGCGCGCACCACGTCGGGCGAGAAGGCGCTATAGAGCCGTCCGTCGGCATGGCGAAGATCGTCACCCTCGGTGACACGCCAGGAAACGTAAAGCACGCCTCCAGGACGCACGAGCGCCCAGAGCCGGGCGGCCGCCTGCGGCACTTCATTCGCGGGCAGATGCATCAGCACCGTCTCGCACATCACGTTATCGAACTGCGTCGTCACGCCTTCCAGTCCCGGGAGGTGCCCGACGTGAAACGTCACCGACGCAAACGATTGACGCGCCAGGTCGACGAGTGCGGGCGAACTGTCGTAGCCCACCACGTCGAACCCTTGCTGCGCGAGCCAGGCGGCATCGCGTCCGTTGCCGCAGCCCACATCGATCGTGCGTCCACCGGGGACGAAATGGCGCACCAGCAGTGCGTACATGTCGTGAGGCGGCGGCTGGTTGCGCCAGTCCTCGTTGTAACGAACGGCGTTGGCCTCGTAGGCCGCTTCTGTTTGCAGATCCGTCATGATCGGCGACTCCGAAAGCAAGCGGGGAATGGCCGCGTCGGCGCGCGGCGCTATGCCTTACTGCGAGATCTTCTCCAGCGCGATGTCACGTGTGCGCGGACCCATCAGGCCAATGGCAAGCATGACGATCAGCATCGCGCACGAGATGAACACGAACACCCCGGTTACCCCGAAATGGCGCAACGCGGCGGCGATCAGGAATGCCGTGAAGATCGCCGAGAAGCGGCTCCACGAATAGACGAAGCCGACGGCGCGCGCCCGGATCCCCGTGGGGAACAGTTCGGTCTGGTACGCGTGATAGCTGTAAGACATGATGTTGTTCGCGAGCGTCAGGCCGATCCCCATTGCCACGAGCAGGAACGACGACGTCACCTGCGAGAACGCGATCCCACACACGATACCGATGCCGGCCGTCCACACGATGGCGTGCTTGCGCTCGACCTTGTCGGCCATCCACAGCCCGATCAGCGGACCCACGGGGGCGGCCAGCGCGATCACGCTGGCGTATGCCAGACTCGTCGTCACGGTAATTCCCTGTTTGATGAGCAGCGTAGGCACCCAGTTGGCGAAGCCGTAGAAGCCGACCGTCTGGAAGATGTTGAACAGAATCATCATGATCGCGCGCTTGCGATACGGCGGTGCCCACATGTCGCGGAACGCGCCCTTCGGCACGACCCGCTCCGGCTCGCCCGGGGGTGGCAGCGGTTTGCCGTACTCGCGGGCGACCTTCGCTTCCAGTTCGCAGAGGACCCGGTCCGCCTCGTCGAGGCGCCCCTTCTGCGCCAGCCAGCGCGGGCTCTCCGGCAGCGCGCGGCGAATCCACCAGACGAACACCGCACCATGGGCGCCGATGAGCACCACCCAGCGCCAGCCCGCCAGGCCGAGGAACTCGCGCGGCACGAGCCAGTAGGCGAGCAGCGCAACGACCGGCACGGCGGTGAAGCCGACCGCCTGTTCGCACGCGAACGCCCGACCGCGAATCTGCTTGGGTACGAGTTCGGCAATATAGGTGCCGATCGTCACCAGCTCCACGCCGATGCCAAGCCCCACTACGAAGCGCCAGAAGTTGAGACCCGTGGCGGTATCCTGAAACGCCATGATGACGTTGGCCACCGTGTACCAGAGCAGCGAGCCCGTGAACACGGCGCGACGGCCGTACCGATCCGCGAGAAAGCCGCAGGCGATGGTGCCGATGAACAGACCGGTGAACAGCGCCGCGATGAAGCTCGCCACGCCCGTCATCCCGAACAGCCCCGATGTCGTAGGCGTCAGGATGCCGCTTTTCACCAGCCCGGGCGCCACATAGCCCGTGTAAAGCAGGTCGTAGAGTTCGAAGAAGAAGCCGAGACTGAGCAGCACCACCAGTTTCCAGACGGTGCGTGTCGGAGGCAGACGGTCGAGGCGGGCGGAAATATCGCCGGGGCTCAGGCGGGTTGCCGCGGCGGGCGCTTGAGCGGCGCGAGGCATGGAAGGCATTGAAGCGTCGGGGGATAGCATGGAAATCGTCTCCGGGCCCGCTCGGTCATGGCCGAACAGATCATTGTCCGACGCGTCCCGGCCGACCGGCTGGCAGGCAATCGCCAGACGAGCCTTGGCCGGCGCATCGGATACACCATGAATCGACAGGCAAGGGGGCGAAATTGTGCCGCGAATGACACCGCGCCTGTCAGCTTTGCGACGTAGTACGAAAAATGGCGATATTCATCAAGTCCGCGCACCGCGCACGATGACCGAAACGTCGGACAGGAACCGAATGCAGCCACCGAAACGAACGTCGCAGCCGAACCGTGTTCCCGAAGACAGCATAGCGGCGCGGTTTGCACCCTGCCGTGCCGTCTTGGCAAGGCCGGCGTGACCGTTTGCGAAGTGAGGCGCGCGCGGCGGATCGCCGGTTCGGCGCGTCGGCGTGAGCCGTTGCGGGGGCGCCTCGGGCCGCCAGTGTGCCGCCGCGACGAACCGATGAAAGGCCTTCGCGCGTCGCGAGTTCCCGTTACAGCCCGGATCCCGCCTGCCCTTGTGCGAGGAAATTCACCACGGCGGATGCCGTCGCACTCAACTGCTCGCGCGAGGGGAACACGAGCCAGAGCTGGCGATGCGCCCACTCGTCGGTCAACGGGCGCACGACCACATCGAGCTTGCCCACGTAGAGTTGACCGACCTGCTCGGGCGCGATGGCAATGCCGAGGCCCGCATGCGCCATGCGGCACAACGCGTCGAGACTGGACACGCGAATCTTGATCCGCAACGGCGCCCCTGCTGCGCTCGCCTGCTGGCGCAGCAACTGCGTGAGTGCGCTGTTGCCTTGAAGGCCCACCAGCGTCTCTCCCGCACAGGCCGAGAACGGGATCTCGCCCGCACGCGCGGCCAGCGGATGTCCAGCGGGCAGAATCACGGCGAGGCGGTCGCGGCGGTACGGCACCATCGTGAACGCCTCGATGCCTTCGACGGCGTTGCAGATTCCCACGTCCACGGCCCGCTCGGCCACGCGCTGGAGCACTTCGTTGCTGTGCTGTTCGTCGAGCTCGACGTCCACGGCGGAAAACACTCGGCCGAACGCGGCCAGATCTTCCGGCAGGAACTGCACGATGGCCGACAGGTTCGCCGCGATGCGCACACTGCCGCGCGCGCCTTCGTGGAACTGCGACAACTCCGCCCCCAGCGATTCAATGGTGCCGAGAATGTGTTCGGCGTAGCGGCGCACCGTCTCACCCACCGGCGTGACGGTAATACCGCGCTGATGACGCTGGATAAGCGGGAGACCGACGATCGCTTCGATGTCGGCAATGCGGCGGCTGATCGCCGACGGCGCAATGAATTCGCGCTCGGCGGCACGCGCCATACTCCGCTCCTGGCACACGGCCACGAAAAGGCGCAAAGATGTAAGGTCTAGCTTGCGGAGAAGGTTTTCCATACCCGTACGGCATACGCCGGAAATGCCGGAAACGCCCGGCTGGCGCGGCCCCGCGCGGGGCACGTCTTTTGCTGGACAAACAACGAATCGACGCCTATTATACGCATCGCGTACACCTCCCTGCCGACCCGACCATGAGTGCACAGCAGACTTTCCTGCGCGACGCGATGCGCCGCCTGAACATGACCCGCGACAGCTTCGCCGAGCGCATCGGCGTTCGCCGGCGCGCCCTCGACACCTGGCTGCTGCCGGAGGACTCGAGCGAATATCGCACGATGCCGAGCATCGTGGAGAAATTCGTCGGTGAAATCCTCGGTCGCGAAGCCCCGTCCTCGGAATCTACGCAAAGCGCACACAAGCCGCTGCGTGAACGCATGGGCCTCGACGGCAAGCCGCATTTGATCTCGGTCGACCAGTTCTCGCGCGATTCGCTCGAAGCCCTGTTCCACGTCGCCGATATCATGCAACCGATTGCGCGCCGGCAAAAGATTTCGCGTGTGCTCGAAGGCGCGGTGCTCGGCAATCTGTTCTTTGAAGCCAGCACGCGTACCCGCGTAAGCTTTGGCGCAGCCTTTTGTCGCTTGGGCGGCTCGGTGTGCGACACGACCGGCTTCACGTTCTCGTCGATGGCCAAGGGCGAATCGATCTACGACACGAGTCGCGTGATGAGCGGATATGTCGACGCGCTCGTCGTACGTCACCCGGAAAAGGGTTCGGTCGCCGAGTTTGCCCGCGCCACGAACATTCCCGTGATCAACGGCGGCGACGGCCCGGGCGAACACCCGAGCCAGGCGATTCTCGACCTCTATACGATCGGCCGCGAGTTTTCGCGTCTGGGCAAGCTGGTCGACGGCGCGCATGTCGCGATGGTCGGCGACCTGCGCTACGGCCGCACGGTGCACTCGCTCATCAAGCTGCTCGCCCTGTACCGCGGCCTGAAGTTTACGTTGATCTCGCCGCCGTCGCTGGAAATGCCGACGTACATCCTCGATCAGATCTCGCAAAACGGTCACGTGATCGTGCAGAGCCACTCGCTCGCTGATCTGAACGGTGCGGATGTGGTGTACGCCACGCGCATCCAGAAGGAACGCTTCGCCGATGAAGCCATCGAGGGCTACACGCCGGACTTCCAGATCAACGAAGCGCTGATCAACCAATACTGCGACGCCCGCACGATCATCATGCACCCGCTGCCGCGTGACAGCCGGCCCGGCGCCAACGATCTGTCGACGGACCTGAATCACGACCCGCGCCTGGCGATCTTCCGTCAGACCGACAACGGCATTCCGGTGCGCATGGCGATCTTCGCGATCCTGCTCGGCGTGGACAAGCAGGTACAGCACAGCATGCGCGACGCCGCATGGCGCGCGCCTTCGCACATCGGCCCGGACGACGCCCTGTTCGACGGCCTCGACTGATCGGTCGTCGCTCGGAAAACACCGAAACCTACCTCAGCCACACCTGAAATTGCACGGCCCCCAAGGATTTTTCGCGGGGGCCGTGCGTCTTTACGAGTAAAATTGCGTCCATCTCGAATCGGTACGCTTTTTTGCTTTCCCGGAGGCCCACATGCGGCGCAAGACCCTTACCCAATATCTCATCGAACAGCAGCGGGAGTTCGACAACATTCCTGCGGAGCTGCGTCTGCTGATCGAGGTGGTCGCGCGCGCGTGCAAGTCGATCAGCCATGCCGTGTCCAAGGGTGCGCTTGGCGGCGTGCTGGGCAGCGCGGGCAGTGAGAACGTACAGGGCGAAGTACAGAAGAAGCTCGACGTGATCTCCAACGAGATCATGCTCGAAGCGAACGAATGGGGCGGGCACCTGGCGGCGATGGCATCGGAAGAGATGGAAGACGTCTTCCACATTCCTAACCGTTATCCGCAGGGCGAGTATCTGTTGATGTTCGATCCGCTTGATGGCTCGTCGAATATCGACGTGAACGTGTCGATCGGCACGATTTTCTCGGTGCTGCGTTGCCCGGAAGGCGTGACGGATCCGACCGAGAAGGACTTCCTGCAACCGGGCACGCAACAGGTCGCGGCCGGTTACGCGGTGTATGGCCCGCAAACGGTACTGGTGCTGACAACGGGGCACGGCGTGAACTGCTTCACGCTCGATCGCGAGATGGGGTCGTGGGTGCTCACGCAGGAAGGCATGCGCATTCCGGAGGACACCAAGGAATTCGCGATCAACATGTCGAACGAGCGTCATTGGCATGCGCCGGTGCAGCGTTACATCAACGAGCTGCTGCAAGGCAAGGAAGGCGTGCGCGGCAAGGACTTCAACATGCGCTGGATCGCCTCGATGGTGGCGGACGTGCATCGCATTCTCACGCGCGGCGGTGTGTTCATGTACCCGGCCGACAAGCGCGATCCAGACAAGCCCGGCAAGCTGCGCATCATGTATGAAGCGAACCCGATGAGCTTCCTGGTCGAACAGGCGGGTGGCGCGGCGACGAACGGCGTGCAGCGCATTCTGGAAATTCAACCGCAAAAGTTGCATGAGCGCGTGGCGGTGTTCCTCGGCTCGAAGCATGAAGTCGAGCGCGTGACGGGCTATCACCTGGAAGCAGGGGCGAAACAGGGCGAATGAAGCGGAATCAAGGCGGATGGATCGTCGTTGCGAAGGCTGCATGACGCGAGCCCATGATTGGGAAAAATGCCTTGCGACGACGAAAGCGCCGAATGTCTGAGATTTCAAAGATTTACGCGTGACTCACGCAAAGACAGCAAAAAATCTTTGGAAAAGGTAGTGACAAACGGGCAAAGTCTGCTATTATCTCACTTCTTCGCAGCGCCGGAGTAGCTCAGTCGGTAGAGCAGCTCATTCGTAATGAGAAGGTCGGGGGTTCGATTCCTCTCTCCGGCACCAGCGACTTAAATAGTTGGATATGACGAAGTCCTTAAAACCCGCATAAGCATTAGCTTTGCGGGTTTTTTGTTTGTTCGCGAGGTACCGTGCAATGCCCCCCAACCTCGAGCAATCTGGGGGCATTTGGGGGGGCATAACCGAGCCTCCGGCGACCCATGCCCCAACAGGAAGGGAGTCGCGATCATGGCACTGACAGACGCTGAAGCTCGAACAGCGAAACCAGCACAAAAGACGTATCGACTTGCCGACGACATCCGAGGGCATCGTCGATACCTCGCTCGATCGATGGCGCCCACGACCGTCTCCCGTCCGCCCTTCCAGTCGCGCCCTAACTCGCTGACACCGCGACTGCGGATATCCCCCGCCGTTCGGCGCGTCTCTTAGGCACCGCCGATCCCATTATCATTCGCCCCGTCCTCATCCTCCGCCGTCCGCGCCATCCACGCGTGATAGCCCGCCACGCCCATCTGCCGCATCAGGGCTTCGTTGCGCGCGAAGATCGCCTCGGCCTCGGGGAACGCCTCGACCGCGCGATCGATGCTCGACTCGCGCAGCAAATGCCATATCGGATACGGCGAGCGGTTCGTGTAGTTCTCCACGTCGTCCGGTGACGTGCCCTCGAATTGATAGTCCGGGTGAAAACTGGCGATCTGCAATTCGCCTTCGAGACGCAACTGCTTGAGCATGCGCTGCGCGAAGAACAAGGCGTCGTTGTACTCGTGAAAATCGAGCAGCGCGCCCGGCATGATCAGCAGCGTCGTGTCCACGCCCCGCGGATCGGCTTGCGCCAACCACTGCAACTCGCGTTCGAGATCGAGCAACGCGCCTTCCGTATCGCATGCCGTGCTCACGGCATAGCGAATCTGTTCCTTGACGTGCACCGCCTTCGCAAACGGGCAAAGATTCAGCCCGATCACCGCGCGTGTGAGCCAATGGCGCGTCGCCGCAATCACGGCCTCAGAGTCCTGCGCTTGCACCGAAGGGGGCGTGGCGTCAGCGGCCGGAAAGGTCTTCTCTGTCATACAAGCATTTGGCGATAAATCATGAATATCGCATTGTAATTCCCAGCGCTTCCCACCCGCATTTCCGCCCGCATTTCCACCCGCATTTCCACCCGCATGCCCGCCACCGATAATCCCGGGGCACAAATGCCAAGATCGACCGGCGGCTTATGCGCCACCATGCGGCTTTTCCACCGCCACGTGCCCAACGACTATGCCCGGTCCGTCGTCCATTCCCTCGCCCGCCGCCAGCTCGCCCGAAATCCTCTCGCCCGCCCCGCCCGCCATCGGGCGCAACGTAGCGCGCCGCGTCTACAGCGTCGATACCGCGCCGTTGACGGCCATGACGCTCAGTCAATTGCTCAACGCCCAGCAGTCGAGCAAATATCGCACCCAGGACATCTGGCGCGCCCTGGTTGACCCGCAAGCCTACGCGAGTCGTGAGTTGCGGCTCGCGTGCGACAGCGCCTCCCCCAACGGACCGTTGTTCCTCCAGATGGCGACGCTGCTCACCACGCCCGAGGAGGAACGCACCCTGGATCGATTGATCGACGTCGGCATCTTCCTGGTGCCGGCACTCGCCCGGCAACTGCGCGCCGACGACGCCGCCTTGTTGCGAAGCAACGAAGGGCTGAAACTCTGGCTGCAATACGCCGCGTCTCCCACCTGCTATCTGAGCGTGTTCGACGGCTCCGACGTCTTCGGCGAAGCCACCACCAAGAGCCGCGCGCGCATCGACAAGATCCTCCGCGTGCTGGTGGCGGTCGGGCGCGACAAGACCGATGCCACGCCCGCGAACCCGACCGCCACGGCACCTCGCAATCCGCTCGCGCATTTGTGCAGTCAGACCGCCCCCCAGTGGCTGCGCCGCCTGCTCCAACTCGGCGCGTGCGCCGAGCAGATGAACGACCAGGGCATGCCGCTGACGGTGGTGGCCATGCGCGCACAGGCGCTTCGCCTGTACACCGCCGGTCACGATCCCCTTGATCCGCACGACTCACTGCACCAGCTCGCGCAACTGCTCAGGCGGCAGGGTGCGGATCTCGCGCGATCGAATCGGGAAGGCATGCCCGCGCCGGCATTGCTCACGTTCCATGGGCTCTGCGGTGCCGCCGAAGCGTTGCTGGCCGCCGGCGCCGATCCGAACACGCCCGACCGGAACGGCAACACGCTGATGCACCATCTCGCGCACGTCGTTCGCTTGCAAGACGACCCGGTAAAGCTCGATTGCGCCTGCCTCGCGCGTCACGCCCTCGCTGTCGCGTCAGGCTACGGCGGCGACATGGACCGAGCCAACCGTGCAGGACAAACGCCTCGCTCTTGGCTTTCCGAACCCTTGTCAGCCACCTTGCAAATCGGCGATCAGCGCCTGGAGATCGTCAGAACCACCGCGCGTCGACGGATTCGCGCACTTATCTAGCGCGCCCGTCGGCCGGAGATCCGCCGTCGTCCATCGCACAGCATTCCGACGTGGCCGTCGCAACGTGTCGTGAGTCATGCGCCATGCGTCGTGACACGCCGTCTTGCGACGCAGGCTCGATGCGCCGCGTTTCACTCGTTGTTGCTATCGCTCACATCTTTCACGCGCTCACGTTTTTCACACACCCATATCCTCCATGCCTCGATCCCCACTGGCGGCGGCGTCCTCTTACGCCGCCCCCTCTTCTTATCCAAGTCCCGCGCCGCTGCTCGATACCCCCGACGTTGTTCCTAACGGGTCACGCGCCGCCGCACCCCCCCTTGCCCTGTCCGAAATGACGCTCGATCGCCTGCTGATCGCCAGGCGAGACGGGCAATGCTCGTCGCAACAGGCGGGGGAAATCCTGATGAACCTGAACACGACGGCGGGTCGAGCGCTACGCGACAGTTGCCTGGCTACCGGCGTGGCGCGTCCCGAGGAAATGGCATTCTCGATGGCCACGCTGTTCTGCATGTCAGCGCAGGACCGCACCCTCGCTAAGCTCGACGAAGCCGGCATCTTCATCGACCGGGCGCGCCGTGAACGATTGCGGCCCGAAGACGCCGCGTTACTGTTGAGCGACGAAGGATTGCAACTCTGGCTCCGGTTCGCGGCGTCGCCTTCGGCCTACCTGAGCGTGTTTGTCGATTCGATTCTGAACGAGGCGCCTCCCGCCGAACCCACGGGCACAATCGCGGCAGCGCTCAGGGTGCTGGTCGCCAGCGGCCGCGATACGACCAACGATGTCGCCGCGTCCGAGATCCCGGGCATCGTCTATCTCCCACTCTCGCACGTGTGCAGCCAGGTCGCTCCCGAGTGGTTACCCGCACTGCTGAGCTTCGGCGCCGACGCCAATCAGCGCACCTCGAACGGTGTGCCACTGGTCGCCACCGCGCTGGCCGCGCAAGCCCAGCGCCTTCACCTGCAAGGCCACGACCTGCTGGTCCCGCACCTGTCGCTCTACCAGTTCGGGGCGATGCTCCAGTCGCATGGCGCCGATCTGTCCCTGCGCTCGCGCACGGGATCGCCCCCCGTCATGTTGCTCGCCCTGAACGGCTATTGCGCAGCCGCCGAAGCGCTGCTCGCCCTGGGTGCGGGCCGCCACAGCGCCGACCGCAACGGCAATACGCTCATGCACTATCTCGCGGCGGTAACGCACCTCCGTCAGCACGCAGTCTGCGCGTTCTTCATGCTCAACCTTGCCATGCGATTCGGCGGAGATCCCGATGAACCCAACCGTGAAGGCACGACGGCATACGCACTGCTTGGCGAGGGACTCGCGCAGTACCTGCGGCTGAATCACACGATGATTACGCAGGCGCGAGAACGAGCGAAGCGTGGCGTATCGCCCCCCGCGCGACTGTCTGCGCAAGACAGCAACCGCCACGTGCCGCCCTTCGTTATCGCTCTGGCCGCCGAGGCGCGTCGTCTCTGCGAGCAGGGCCACGACCCGCTGCTCCCACACGAAGCGCTCGTTCAACTGGGAATGTCTTTCCTGCACGATGGCATCGATATCGGACAGCCGCACCCCGATGGCACGCTCCCTGTACTGTGGCTGGCCCGGCAGGGGTACTGCGGTGCGGCGGAAGTGCTGCTCGCGCTGAATCCGAACGCCAACGTCTGCGAGCCGAACGGTAACACCCTCATGCACGCCCTTTCGGGCGCGACCCGCATCCGGGAGAGCGCCATTTTCGCCGACTATATGCTCACCACGGCATTGCGCTACGGCGGGGATCCTACTTTGCCCAATCGTTGCGGAAACACGGCGCTCTCGTACCTGTCGGCCGAGCGCACTCGATTCGTACGGGCCAGCTTTGCCTTCGTCACCGAGACGCGCCTCAACGCACAAAGAAAGGTCGCCAACCGTCGCTAACGCAATGCTCAGTCGCCGGTGACATGGCTTGCATCACTGACGTTGGTGGCGTCAGTGACGTCGCTTGCCTCGGTCGTAGTGGTCTCGCCGGTCTCGTCGGTCTCGTTGGCCTCATCGGTCTCATCGGTCTCATCGGTCTCGTCGGTCTCGTCGGTCTCGTCGGTCTCATCGGTCTCATCGGTCTCGCCGGTCTCATCGGTCTCATCGGTCTCATCGGTCTCATCGGTCTCGCCGGTCTCGCCGGTCTCGTTGGCCTCTCCGGTCTCGTTGGCCTCGTCGGTCTCGTCGCGCGTGCCCGCCGCGGCCGAGGCCTTGATCGCATCGGTGGCATTCGTGGCGCCGGTCGCACCCGTCGCGCCGATGCGACATTACGCCGCATCCCTATAATATGCATTTAATTTGCATCTTATAATGCGCTCGCCGGGTCCCTAAAGTGATGGTCGTGTTGTGAGCCCTGGGACACCGGCGACCGAATGCCGCACCGAGAATCTTCCGCACAATGAGATCCGGCGGTGCCAATGGAATACCCACAAGTGCGACAAAAAAGATGCATATGAATTGCATCTTACAAACTCAGGAGTTTTTGCCATGCTTTCCGCAGCTTCCCGCCCTTACATCGATGCGAGTGTTCCGGTTTTGCGCGAGCACGGTCTTGCGATCACGCGCCACTTCTACGCAAGCATGTTCGAAGCCCATCCTGAGCTGCGCAATCTCTTCAACATGGGCAATCAAGCCAGCGGTGCGCAGCAACAGTCGCTCGCCTCGGCCGTGTTTGCGTACGCCGCGAACATCGACAACGCCGCGGCGCTGGGGCCGGTGCTCGAGCGTATCGTGCACAAGCACGTGTCGGTCGGCATCACGCCGTCGCATTACCCGATCGTTGGCCGCCATCTGCTCGGCGCCATCAAGGACGTGTTGGGCGACGCCGCCACGCCCGCACTGATCGCCGCGTGGGACGAAGCCTACTGGCTGCTCGCCGGCGAACTGATCGCGGCCGAAGCTCGTTTGTCGGAACGCACGCACTCGCCGCTGGGCGCGCTGCGCGAACTGGTGGTGGCCGATGTCGACCGCGAAACGGATCACATCGTCTCGTACTATCTGAGCACGCCCGAAGGTGGCTCGCCGGGTGAGTTCGCCCCGGGACAATATGTGAGCGTCTCGGTGACGCTGCCGGATGGCCTGCAACAACGCCGCCAATATAGTCTGTCCGACGCACCGCAAGCCGCGCACTGGCGCATCACCGTCAAGGCTGAGGCCGCAGACGAAACGAAGCCGGCCGGTCAGGTCTCGAACTGGCTGCATGCGAATGTGAAGGCCGGCGACCGCCTGCTCGTGAGCGCGCCGTACGGCGAGTTCACGACGTCGCTCGACGACGCTCGCCCGCTCGTGCTGCTCAGCGCCGGCGTCGGTATTACGCCGATGATGTCGATGGTCGCCGCGCTGGCGGCCAAGGGGTCGCGCCGCGAGATTCTGTTCGCGCATGCCGCCCGCCACGGCTCGCATGTCGCCCTGCGCCGTCACCTGACGTTCGCGGCAACGCAACTGCCCAACCTGCGCGTGGCGACGTTCTTCGAAACGCCGCAAAGCCACGAACGCGAAGGCGCCGACTTCAGTTACGCCGGCCGCATGGACATCTCGCGCCTCGCACTGCCTGCCAACGCCGATTACCTGCTGTGCGGCCCGGTGCCGTTCATGCAGACGCAATGGCGCGCCCTGCGTGACGCCGGCGTGCCGGCTGAGCGTCTGCATCGTGAAGTCTTCGGTCCGGACGCGCTCGATCACCTGCTCTGATCCAGCCCCGCGGTAAACGACACGAGGCCCCCGAATTTGGGGGCCTCGTGTCGTTGTGTCATCGAGATGCGGCGCCCCCGCCGCGCGGGCCGCCGCCGATGACACCTCAGTCGATCAGGGCGCCCGAGGCGTCATAGAACGGATGCGAGCCGCCCGCATCGTCGACGAAGGCCAGATGCGAGACCAGCCCGACCTGCGGCGTGAATCGATGCAGTTGGAACGCCGGCGGATCGAGCGCCCACGCGGACGGTCCGCCCTCGCGCAGATCGAGCGCGACCTGGTGGGCCGGTGACGGGCATACGCTCGCAATCGTGCCGGCAAAGCGCGTATGAATCGGTCGATGGACGTGACCGCAAATCAATCGCTCGACGTTGTCGAAACGGCGCACCACGTCGGCGAGCTTCGCCGCATCGGCGGCGTCGAGCGCCTGAGCGTCCATGTGCTCGATACCACACGCGAAAGGCGGATGGTGCATGGCGATCACCGTCGGCGTGGCGGTATCGCTGGCGAGCGCCGCTTCGAGCCATTGCAGACGCTGGTCGCACAAGCGCCCACCGCCGTTGGGCGGGTCCTGCGTATCGAGCGCCACGAGCCGCAGCGCGCCGAGCGTCGCCGTGTACTGCACGAAGCTGCCCGGCTCACCGAGATACGTGTGCTCGGGAAACACCTCGCGCAGTGCGTCGCGACCGTCGTGATTGCCGATGATGAGGTAGTACGGGATCTGCAACGGCGCGAGCAAACGACGCAGGTGCTCGTATTCCTCGCGCGCGCCGAAATCGACGAGATCGCCTGTCAGCACAACGAATTCGGGACGCGGCACCAGCGTATTCAGACGCGCCACGCAGCGCTCGAGATAGGCGGCGGTATCCACGCGCCGATAGGCCAGCTTGCCGGGCCGTTTGATGTGAAGGTCGCTGATTTGTGCGAACAGCATGGGCAGTTTATCCGTGAAGCGAAAAGACATGGGCGGCGGGCAGCGACAACCCGACCTGTTCGCCGACGCGACACTCGCGACGGCTGGACACTTCGACCAGCACCGACCCCGCGGCGGACACGCCGCCCAGCGTCAGTCGGGTGCGGTCGCCGAGAAACTGCACTTCCTCGATACGGCCGACGAGCGGCGCATCGGCCGCGGCCACGACCACCGCGTCTTCCGGACGGAAGTACAACTCCTGCACGTCGGCACGCACATTCGGGCAGGCAAAACGGCCGCCTTCCAGATGGAAATGCCCCTCGCGCCACACGCCGGCCAGACGATTGATCGTGCCGACAAAGTTGGCCACATGGCGCGAGGCCGGTTGATAGTAGATGTCTCGCGGCGCGCCGATCTGCTCGATGCGACCCGCGCTCATCACCACGATACGATCGCCCAACGCCATCGCCTCGTCCTGATCGTGGGTGACGTACACCGTCGTGACCCCCAGGCCACGCAGCAGACGATCCATATCGGCGCGCACCGTCTCGCGCAGCTTGGCGTCGAGGGCCGTGAGCGGCTCGTCGAGCAGCAACACGCGCGGCTCCGGCGCGAGCGCGCGCGCCAACGCCACGCGCTGCTTCTGACCGCCCGAGAGTTGCGCGATCGCGCGCTCGGCGAACGGCGTGAGCTGCACGAGGTCGAGCAGCTCGTTCACGCGCTTGTCGATCTGCGCGGACGGCAGGCCTCGCAGCTTCAGGCCGTACGCGACGTTGCCACGCACGGTGAAGTTCGGGAACAGCGCGTAGTTCTGGAACACCATCCCCACGCGGCGCTTCTCGATGGGCAGACGCGTGACGTCTTCGTCGCCGAAGCGCACGCGGCCGCCGGCGTCGGGCCGCTCCAGTCCGGCAATCATGCGCAGCGTCGTGGTCTTGCCACACCCCGACGGGCCGAGCAACACCAGCGTCTCGCCCGCCCCGATCGTCAGATCGAGGGGCTGCAATACCGTGGTGCCGTGAAACGTCTTGGCACAGCGTTCGAGATGAATCGGGATGGAAGTCAGTTTCATCGTCATATCCTAAGCATTCGGTGGCGTACTCGCATCCGCCGGATCAAGTGCGGCCACGCGTCGACGTTTTCCCGTTCGACACTTTGGCCCGTTGCGCCGTCATCTGCATGACGACCAGCAACGGCACGATCATCACGAAAAACACCGCGGTGTACGCGCTGCCGATCTCCAGGCGCAGCGACGCGTAAGCGTCCGCCAGCCCCACGGGCAGCGTCTTGGTGTCGGGCGTGTGCAGCATCCATGTCAGGTTGAATTCGCCGAGCGAGAGCGTGACCACGATGAGTGCGGCCGCCACGATCTCGCTGCGAATGTTGGGCAGCACCACCGTCGTGAAGCGCCGTAGGAAACCCGCGCCGAGGCTTGCCGCGCCCTCCTCCATCAGCTTGATGCGCGAGTCGGCGCACGCCGCCGCCACGGCACGCACCATGAACGGCAGCGTGAAGATGACGTGCCCCACGACGATGAACGCCAGACTCTCGCGGAAGCCGCGCATGCCGCCGTACACGCTGATCAGCGCGAGCGCACTTGCCAGCCCCGGCAGCGCAATGGGCAACGTCAGCAGCTCCTCGATCCAGCGCGCCATGCGGCTGCGCCAGCGCGCCAGCACGTAACCGGCCGGCACCCCGAGCAGCGTCACCAGCACAAGCGTGGCGGCGCCAACGTAAAGCGAATTCAGAATCGCGTCGTGATAGTCCTGCCAGACCTGGATCACCCATTTGAACGTGAGGCCGGCCGACGGCCCCCGGAAATAGTTCACCGACAGCCCGGCGAGAATCGACATGCCCACCGGCACCAGCAGGAACGCACACATCAGCAGCGTGAGCAGCAGTTGCAGCGTGAAAAGTGTTTTCTTGAGCATGCGAATCAACCTCCGGCGGCGACCGCCTGCCCCGTGAAATTGCGGGCCAGCATGAGCACCGCCCACGTCACCACGCCGAGCACCACCGAGAGCGCCGCCGCCGTCGCCACGTTGGCGTTGAGCGTGAACTCGGTGTAAATGGTCATGGGCAGCACGTCGATGTCGGTCGCCAGCGTAAAGGCCGTGCCGAATGCGCCGACCGAGGTGGCGAAACACATCGCGCCCGACGCGATCAGCGCCGGTGCCAGCGCAGGCAGCGTCACGTCGCGCGCGATGGCGAACGGCCCTGCGCCCAGCGACGCGGCCGCTTCCGTGAGCGAGTGATCGAGCGACTCCGCCGCGGCCATCACGGCGAGGATCACGCGCGGAATCGAGAAATACAGGTAGCCGATGAAAAGCCCGGTGAGCGAGTACGCGAACACGAGTTTGTGGCCAAGGAGTTTCGCCGACAGATCGCCGATGAGCCCCTGACGACCCGCCAGCATGATGACCATGAAGCCGACCACCACGCCGGGAAACGCCAACGGCAGGGTCAGCATCGATACGAGCGCCGATTTCCCCAGGAAGTCGTGACGGGTGAGGAAGAGGCCCGCCACCAGCGATAACGCCAGCGTGGCAAGGGTGACCAGCGCCGAGAGCACGATGGTCTGCCACAGGCTGTCGAGATAACGCGCATTGGTGAGAATGGCACGATAGGTCTCAAACGCGTGACCGTCGCCGCTCACCTGCACCAGGGCAGCCATTGGCAACAGCCAGAACGCCAGAAAGACCGCCAGCGCCGGTAGCAGCAGTGCCACGCGCCAGCCGCGCGGCAGAGTCAGGTCACGCATCGCTTGTTTTGCTCCTCTTCCTCGTTGAACGTCAGGGCGAAACGACCCTGCGTGCTTAGCGCACGTTCTTCAGATACTGTTGACCGAACGCGTCCTGCTGCGCGGCGAGCTTCTGCAAATCGACCGGCTTCACCCGCGCGTAGTCGCTCGCGGGCAAGAACTTGGCGGCGACATCGGCCGGCATCGTGCTCGCGCGCACCGGACGCAGGAACGCTTGCGCCCAATGCGCCTGGCCCTTGTCGGACAGCGTGTAGTCGATCACCTTCTTGCCGTTGTCCGGGTGCGGGCCGTTCTTCACGAGCGCGATCACGTACGGCAGCGACACGGTACCTTCCTTCGGGATCACGAACTGCACGTTGGCGTGGTCCTTGTAGATGGCACGATAGGCGTTGAAATCGAAGTCGATCAGGATGGGGATCTCACCCGAGAGCACGCGCGCATACGCCGTTTGCTTCGGCACGATCGGGGCGTTCGCCTTGAGCTTCTGGAGATAGCTGATGGCCGGACCGAAGTTGTCCATCGACCCGCCGAGCGCCTGATTGGCGGCAATCGCGGCGGCATAGCCGGCGAATGCGCTGCTCGGATCCAGGTAACCCACCATGCCGCGATATTCCGGCTTGAGCAGGTCGGCCCACGAACGCGGCACCGGCTTGCCTTCCAGCGCGTCGCGGTTCACGAAGAAGCCGACCGTGCCCGAGTGGATCGTCGTCCACATGCCGTTCGGATCCTTCATGGCGGCCGGCACCTGATCCCAGTTCGCCGGCTTGTACGGCGCGAGCAGGCCCTTCTTCGCCGCTTCGATGGCAGACGTGATGCCCAGGTACACAATGTCGGCCACCGGCGCTTTCTGCTCGGCGATCAATTGCGCAACGGCCTGGCCGGAGTTCTTGTTATCGAGCGGCACGCGAATGCCGGTGTCTTGCGCAATCGCCTTGACCTGACCGGCCCAGTCGGCCCATTCCGGCGGGCAGTTGTAGCAGATGGCTGTCTGCTGGGCCTGCGCGGCGCCAGCGCCGAGCAGGGTGAAGAGCGCCAGCGTGCGGGCGGCGCGGGTGATCCAAAGCTTCATGTTGGTAAGCTCCTGAATGTCTGAGCGTTGGCGGAACTCACGTGCCGCCGGATATGTGCGGGCCTCGTGCCCGGATGCCTGATTGCCTTGGCCGGCGCTGAACTCTCTTTCCGGAGCCAGTCGTCGGCCGCTTTCCTTGCGACTACCTTCCCTTCAAAACCGTGCAATAGCGTTCGATGGCGCGTCTCACCCCCGCCGGCGCGGCGGTGCCGACACCGTGCCGCCGCGGCGAATCTCGTGCGGCAGAATTAGCGCGTGGCCGAGTGAGGCGTCGTGCGAGGGCGTCGCGCCGGCGCGCGCGTCGATCTGGGCGAGCAGGCGTTGCGCCGCATGACGGCCGATGTCCACACTCGGCTGCACGACAGTCGCCAGCGTCGGCGAGAGCAGCTCGCCCACCCCCAGCCCGTCGAAACCCAGCACCGACATATCGTCGGGCACCCGCAGCCCCGCCTCGCGCAGGGCACGCATCACGCCAAGGGCGAGCAGATCGTTGGAGCAGAACAGTGCCGTGGGACGCGCGCCGTCGCGCTCGCGCTGCGCCAGCCATTCGCGCACCCGTTCGCCACGGGCCCCGCTGTTGAAGTCGATCTCAAAGGCCGGCCGCGGCGTCAGCCCAGCGGCTTGCATGGCATCGCC
This sequence comes from Pandoraea cepalis, assembly GCF_902459625.1. Classification (NCBI taxonomy): domain Bacteria; kingdom Pseudomonadati; phylum Pseudomonadota; class Betaproteobacteria; order Burkholderiales; family Burkholderiaceae; genus Pandoraea; species Pandoraea cepalis. Next base: position 107,473 of record NZ_CABPRY010000008.1, on the reverse strand, counting down.
GTAGCCGAGATAGCGGCGCTTGGCGCGGTCGGATGCATGCAACGCACCCGTCACCATCACGATGTCGCGATGACCCGCCTCGATCAGCATGGCCACCCCCTGCGCGGCAGCGGTCCGATTGTCCACGGAGACGCACGGACGCTCCGGGGCATCGTTATAGACGAGTTGGCATGCCACGCCTTCCGCCGCGATATCGTCGAGCAGCGCGCTGTGCTCGGCATCGGCCAGCGTCAGCAGCAGGCCATCAACGCGCTGTTGCAGCAAGGTCTCGATGGCGTTGCGCTCGCGCTCCGGGTCGTATTGGGTGGTAACGAGCAACAACCGTCGGCCCGTGCCGTCGATGGCCGCTTCAATGCCTTCCAGGCAATCGGCAAAGACCGGGTTGCCCAGCGTGGGCAGCATCACGCCGATCAGTCCCGTGCGCTCGCCGCGTAACTGTCGGCCAAGCGCATTGGGACGAAATTTGAGCTCGGCGGCAGCCGCCTGCACGCGTGCCAGCGTCTCGGGACGCACCAATCGAGGCGAATTGAGCGCGCGCGATACCGTCGCAATCGAACACCCCGCGCGCTGCGCCACGTCCCGAATATCTGCCACGCTAGTCTCCCTTGTGTCGTGCCGCCGACATTTGCCGTTGACGGATTTTTTGCAAATGTAAACGTTTACGAAAACGTTTTCACTTCGGGATTCTATGGAGACAATGTGATGGATTCATGACATCGCCCCGAAAAATGGCAAGGAACGACAACGGGCAGACACCGCCGGCAATTCGCCCGTCCAGCCCTGGCTCGCATTACCCGGCGTGGTCGACACGAGCGGCACGCCGGACCCCGGGATGCCGCCTATACTGAAATTCCCCTGCCCGAAGGGGCATGACGGCACCCTCTCCCTCCACGACCGGGATCGGCCATGAACGACTATCACTTCCTCACCTTGTGGCGGCTCACCGCGCCGCTGGACGAAGTCTGGGACGCGATTCGCGACGTCGACCACTGGGCACGGTGGTGGCCGTGCGTGCGCGACGTGCGCACGCTTGATCCGGGCGACGCGCAAGGCGTGGGCGCGGTGCGTGTGCTGACCTGGCACGGTGCGCTGCCCTACACGCTCACCATCGAGACGCGCGTCACGCACGTCGACCCGATGCGCGAGGTGCGCAGTGTCGCATCAGGCGAGCTGGAAGGCACCGGCGTGTGGTGCTTCGACACGGAAGGGCCGATCACGGCCGTGCGCTATGCCTGGGACGTGCATACGGAGCGCGCCTGGATGAACAAGCTCGCGCCCATTGCCCGTCCGCTGTTCCGCTGGAATCACAACTACGTCATGCGACGTGGCGGCGAAGGCCTCGCGGCATTGCTCAACGCCCATCTGGTCGAGTGCCTCGACACCGACCTGCCGCCCGCCGCCATCGGCGAAGCACGCGATGCGCGCGACCTGCGCGAAGCGCGCACACGAATGAGCCACGACGCGCACCACTGAGTCTGGCTGCTGTTCCTTGCCGCCCCTGCTATTCCAATCAGGAATAGACACCACGTTAGTTTTCATTATTTTTTATATAACCGGATGCCTAGACTGGAGGGCATCCGGAGGTTGTGCGCTTGCGTTCACGCCCTCGCCACCCCGCAAAACACCCTGCTCCAGGAGACCTCGTGAGCCTTGCGACTCCGCCGCTGCTGCGGCACTACGTAGATGGCGCGTTCATTGCCACCGATCGCCAGTTCGATAATGTCAGCCCCGTCGACGGGCGGCTCGTCGCGAAGGTTTGCGAAGCCGACGCCGCTACCGTCGATCGCGCCGTGCGCGCCGCGCGCCGTGCCCTGCACGACGGGCCGTGGGGCAACACCACGCCCGCCGAGCGCGCCGCAGTGCTGCATCGGATCGCCGACGGCATCCAGGCACGCTTCGACGATTTCGTCGCGGCCGAAGTGGCCGACACGGGCCGCCCCGTCGAACAGGCCCGCACCCTCGACATCGCACGCGGCATCGCCAACTTCCGCATGTTCGCCGATCTCGTCAAGACGGCCGGCACCGAGATGTACGACATGCGCGCCGCCGACGGGGGCGACGTCATGAGCTACGTCACACGCAAACCGCTCGGGGTCATCGGCATCATCTCGCCGTGGAACCTGCCGCTGCTGCTCTTCACATGGAAGGTGGCCCCCGCGCTGGCCATGGGCAACTGCGTGGTCGCCAAGCCGTCGGAAGAAACGCCCTCTTCCGCCACCCTGCTCGCCGAGGTGATGGACGCCGCCGGCGTGCCGCCCGGGGTCTTCAACCTCGTGCACGGCTTCGGCCCGGACTCGGCCGGCGAACACCTGACGAAACACCCGGACGTAGCGGCGATCACCTTTACCGGCGAGTCGCGGACCGGCAGCGCGATCATGAAGGCCGTGGCCGACGGCGTGAAGGAAATCTCGTTCGAACTGGGCGGCAAGAACGCCGCTGTCGTGTTCGCGGACGCCGACTTCGAGCGCGCGCTCGATGGCGTGGTCCGCTCGTCGTTCACCAACGCGGGTCAGGTGTGCCTGTGTTCCGAGCGCGTCTATGTCGAGCGGCCGATCTTCGAGCGGTTCGTCGCCGCGCTGGCCGAGCGCGCCGCCGCGTTGCGCATCGACGCACCCGACGCCATCGGCGTGCAGATGGGTCCGCTCGTGTCTCGCAAACATCGAGAGAAGGTGCTCGCGTACTATCGTCTGGCGGTGGAAGAAGGCGCGACGGTCGTGACCGGCGGCGGCGTGCCCGCCTTCGGCGATGCCCGCGACGACGGCGCCTTCGTCCAGCCCACGGTCTGGACCGGCCTGCCCGATACGGCACGCTGCGTGCGCGAGGAGATCTTCGGCCCCGTGTGCCACGTCGCTCCGTTCGATAGCGAGGACGAAGTGATTCGCCGCGTCAACGACAGCGAGTACGGACTTGCCGGTTGCGTTTGGACAACGAACCTGTCGCGCGCGCATCGCGTGGCGCGTCAGTTCCAGACGGGGCTCGTGTGGGTGAACACCTGGTTCCTGCGAGACCTGCGCACGCCGTTCGGCGGCGTGAAGCGCTCGGGACTGGGCCGCGAAGGCGGACGCCACTCGCTCGACTTCTATTCCGAAATCACCAACATCTGCATCAAACTGTGAGGCGACGGTGCGGGGGTATCGATGGGGGTCGAGCCCCCCGCACCCGTGCGCCGTCCCAAGAACAAGGCACAACGGAGACTGACGACACATGAGCGCATCGCAAGACACGCAGGCCCGCGTGGTGGCCGGCAAGGCCAAGCCGCGCGGCAAGTTCCCACACATCAAGCGCGCCGGCGACTTTCTGTTCGTCTCGGGCACCAGCTCGCGCCGCCCGGACAACACCTACGCCGGTGCGCAGGTCGATGCGCTGGGCGTGACGCAGCTCGACATTCGTGAGCAGACGCGCGCCGTCATTGAAAACATTCGCGACATTCTCGCCAGCGAAGGCGCCACCCTTGCCGACGTGGTCGACGTCGGCGCGTTCCTCGTGAACATGAACGACTTCGGCGGCTACAACGCGGTGTACGGCGAGTATTTCGACGAGAGCGGGCCGACGCGCACCACGGTGGCCGTCCACCAGTTGCCGCATCCGTTGCTGCTTATCGAAATCAAGTGCGTGGCCTACGCGCCGCGTTCGCGTTGAAGCCCCCCGAGATTCCACCTGACGCCGCATGACCCGGGAGACAGCATGTTGACGTATGGCAAGCCTTTCAATTTCCAGCGCTGGATCGACGATCACGCGCCGCTGCTCAAGCCGCCCGTCGGCAATCAGCAGGTCTGGCAGGACAGCGATTTCATCGTGACGGTGGTGGGCGGACCGAACCATCGCACCGACTATCACGACGACCCGCTCGAGGAGTTTTTCTATCAGTTCAAGGGCAACGCGTGGGTCAATCTGTGGATCGACGGCCGCCCGGAGCGCATCGACCTCAAGGAGGGCGACATCTTCCTGCTGCCGCCGCATGTGCGCCATTCGCCGCAGCGGCCCGAAGCGGGAAGCCTGTGCCTGGTGATCGAACGCCAGCGCCCGCCCGGCCTGCTCGACGGCTTCGAGTGGTACTGCCTGCAATGCGGCACGCGGGTTCACCGTGTGGAAGTGCAGCTCAAGAGCATTGTGACCGACCTGCCGCCGCTGTTCGAAACGTTCTACGGCACCGAGTCGCTACGCCGCTGCCCGAGTTGCGGCGAGATCCACGCGGGCCGCGCCGCGCAACCCAAGACTACGGCACCGGCGTCGGCCTGATTCGCGACGCCGCGCCCACCCCCTTACCCGTTACGTCATGAAGAAAATCGACATGCACGCCCACTTCTTCCCGCGCATCACGCGGGACGAGGCGGCCCGCCTTGACCCCGCTACCGCGCCGTGGCTGCGCATCGACGACGGTGGCGAGACCGGCAACATCATGATCGACGACCGCGCCTTCCGACCGGTCTACCGCGCGCTGTGGGACCCCGCGCTGCGCGTTGAAGAACTCGACCGTCACGGCATCGACCTGCAAGTGGTCTGTGCCACGCCGATCATGTTCGGCTATCGCTACGACGGGCACGCAGTCATGGACTGGGTGCAGCGCATGAACGATCTGGCGCTCGAGCACTGTGCCTACGCGCCGTCGCGTTTGAAGGCGATGGCGCAAGTACCGCTTCAGGACCTCGATCTGGCCTGCGCGGAAGCGTCGCGCGCCAAAGCGAGCGGCCACGTCGGCGTGCAGATCGGCAACCATCTCGGCGACAAGGACCTCGACGACGAACAGCTCGTGGCCTTCTTGCGGCACTGCGGCAACGAACACATCCCCGTGCTTGTTCATCCGTGGGACATGATGACCGACGGCCGCATGAAGCGATGGATGATGCCGTGGCTCGTCGCCATGCCTGCCGAGACGCAGCTCTCGATCCTCTCGCTGATCCTCTCGGGCGCGTTCGAGCGTCTGCCCCGCTCGCTCAAGCTGTGCTTCGCTCACGGCGGCGGCGCCTTCCCGTATCTGCTGGGCCGTGCCGAGAATGCCTGGCATTGCCGCGACATCGTGCGTGCCGACAGCCCGCATCCGCCGTCCCATTATCTGGATCGTTTCTACGTGGACAGCGCCGTGTTCGACCCGCGCGCCTTGCGCCTGCTGGTCGACACCCTGGGCGCGGAGCGCGTCATGCTCGGCTCGGACCATCCGTTCCCGCTCGGCGAGCAGGACATCGGTCGCCTGGTGGCCGAACAGCCCGATCTGGACGACGTTGCTCGCCACCGCATTCTGGCCGCGAACGCCCGCGAGTTCTTCGGCCTGTAACTGGTGCTTTCCCGAGGTGTTTTTGAAATCGCTTGCCTACGTAAAAGGCGTCGTTTACGCTGGGCACTTAAATATTTGACGCTTAAACAATTTAGGTAGTCTGACGCGCCTGGCCTGCGATGACCGACGTGAAGAAGCGGTCAAGTCTCCCGGCGCGAGTCCTCTGCGGAAAGTGTTTGCCTGTTTTGGAACTAAGTTTGGAGACCATGATGACGGGAACGAAGACCACGCAACGCAAAGCCATCGCCGTGCTCGGCGCCCTTGCCGCCGGCGCGGCGATATTCGCCTCGAGCGGCGCGCACGCCCAGGTGAAAATCGGCTTCATCGGCACGCTCTCCGGCCCGGGCGGCGCGCTCGGCCAGGACCAGTACGACGCCTTCATGCTCGCCATCGAGCAAAAGGGCGGCAAACTGGGCGGCGTGCCGGTGCAGGTGATCAAGGAAGACGACCAGCTCAAGCCCGACGTTGGCGTGCAGGCCGCGCAGAAGCTGGTGGAGCGCGACAAGGTGTCGCTCATCACCGGCGTGACGTTCTCGAACGTCATGATGGCCATCCACAAGACCGTGACGAATGCGGGCGTGGTCATGGTCGGCTCGAATGCCGGGCCGACCCCGATTGCCGGCGCGCAATGCTCGCCGAACTTCTTCTCGACGTCGTGGGATAACGACGAACTGCACGAGGCCGGTGGCCAGCTCTCGAGCGACCTGGGCTACAAGAAGATGTACGTGATGGCCCCGAACTATCAGGCCGGACGCGATGCCGTGAACGGCTTCAAGCGCGACTACAAGGGCCAGATCGTCGACGAGGTGTACACGCAGGTCAACCAGCCCGACTACTCGGCCGAAATCGCCCAGTTGCAGGCGGCCAAGCCCGACGCCGTCTATGTGTTCTATCCGGGCGGCATGGGCGTGAACTTCGTCAAGCAATACCGTCAGGCCGGGCTGCTCGGCAAGATTCCGCTGATCTCCGTGTCGACCATCGACGGCTCGACCCTGCCCGCGCTCAAGGAACTGGCGGTCGGCGCCATCACCAGCGCCCCGTACTCGCCCGATCTCGACAACGCGCAGAACAAGCAGTTCGTGGCCGCCTTCCAGAAGAAATACAACCGCGTGCCGTCGATGTATGCCGCGCAGTCCTACGACGCCGCCAACCTGATCGACTCGGCCCTCACGAAGACCAAGGGCAACGTGGCGGATCGCGAAGCGTTGCGCGCCGCACTCAAGGCGGCCGATTTCTCGTCGGTGCGCGGGCCGTTCAAGTTCGCCAGCAACCAGTTCCCCGTGGCGCAGTTCTACCGCGTGGATGTCGTGAAGGACGCCAACGGCGCCCGGTTCGCAACCAAGGGGCAGATTCAGATCAAGACGCGCGCCGACCTGGCCGCGCAGTGCAAGATCAAGTCGTAAGGCGACAGGCGGGCATCGTTCGCGTGCGGTTCGACGCGGACGATGCCCGCCGTTGCCGACGCGCCGCCCGGCCGTCCCGGGCGGGCGCGATACACCGCGATAGGCCGGCGGCACTGCAGGTGCACGACCCGAGCCGTACCTGAGCACGATCGAGGGTTTATGAAGCGCTACCGCAATTTCGACGAGGCCGAGCTGGACGTTCAGTACAACGCTCGCGCCACCACGCCCAACGTTCTCGACATCCTGACGCAGTACGCCACCGAGAGCGCGCACGCCCGCGCGACCACGCCCTGCGTCCTCGATGTCGCCTACGGAGATCACCCCGACGAGACGCTCGACATCTTCCCGTCGCCGGTCCCCGACGCCCCCGTCTTCTTCTTTGTTCACGGTGGCTACTGGCGCGCGCTCGGCAAGGACGATTCGAGCAACATGGCGCCCGCCTTCACACGCGCTGGCGCGACGGTCGTCACGATCAACTATTCGCTTGCGCCCGGCGCCTCGCTTGATACCATCGTCGACCAGACGCGCCGTGCATTGGCCTGGGTGTACCGTCACATTGGCGAACACCACGGCGACGCCCGCCGCATCCACGTGTGCGGCAGCTCGGCCGGCGGCCATCTCGTGGGCATGCTCCTCGCTCAGGGTTGGCACGCCGATTACGGCGTGCCCCACGACGTCATCGCCGGCGCCGCCCCGCTCTCCGGTCTGTTCGATCTCACGCCGATTCCGTTCACGCACATCAACGACTGGATGAAACTGTCCGCCGACGATGCGCATCGCAACAGCCCCCACTTCCATCTGCCCGCGCACGGCTGCCCGATCGTGGTGTCCTATGGCGAGAGCGAGACGGCGGAATTCAAGCGCCAGAGCGAGGACTATCTCGCGGCATGGCGCGCCCGTGGCTTCGCAGGCGATTACGTCCCGATGCCCGGCACCAATCACTTCGATATCGTGCTCACACTCAACGACACCGCCAGTCCGCTCACGCAAGCCATCTTTCGCCTGATGGGGCTACCCCGGGAGGCCACATGAGTCTGACGCTCTTCGTCATGCAGTGCCTGAACGGGCTGCAACTCGGGGTGCTGTTGTTTCTGATGGCCGCGGGGCTCACGCTGGTGTTCGGCATCATGAACTTCGTCAACCTCGCACACGGTTCGCTCTACATGATCGGGGCGTTCATCGCCGCCACCGTGTACAACCACACGGGATCATTCGCGCTCGCCGCGATCGCCATCGTTCCCGCAATGCTCGTGATCGGCCTGATCGTCGAATTCGTCGCGCTCAAGACGCTGTACGACCGCGATCACCTCGATCAGGTGCTGGCCACCTTCGGTCTGATCCTGTTCTTCAACGAGCTCGCGCGCATGATCTGGGGGCCGTCGCCGTATTACATGGAAGTGCCCGACTGGCTCGCCGGCACGGTGGATTTGTTCGGTCTCGCGTATCCGGCGTATCGCTTCCTGATCATCGTGGTGGGGCTGGCAGTGGCGCTGGGCTGTTATCTGCTGATTCACCGCACGCGCATCGGCATGCTGATCCGCGCCGGGTCGACCCATCGCCAGATGGTCGGCGCGCTCGGCGTGAACATCGTGCTGCTCAACTCGCTGCTGTTCGGACTGGGCGCGATTCTCGCCGGAATTGCCGGGCTCATGGCCGGCCCCATCCTGTCGGTACAGCCGGGCATGGGCGAGCCGATTCTGATCCTGACGATGGTCGTGATCGTGATCGGCGGCATCGGCTCGGTGCGCGGGGCATTTCTCGCGGCGCTGATCGTCGGCGTGGTCGACACCGTGGGACGCACTGCCCTGCCCACGCTGCTGCGCAGCCTCATGGAGCGCAGCACCGCCGACACCGCCGGGCCCGCGCTCGCTTCGATGCTCATCTACCTTGTCATGGCCGCCGTACTTGCCGTGCGTCCGCAAGGTCTCTTCCCGGTCAAACACGGTTGACGATGGAAATGAAACTCAATCTTCGCACCGCCGTGCCGCTGCTGTTGCTCGCCGTGCTGGCGTTGGTGCCCCTCTACGCGACGTTTGCCCAGCAACCGTTCTATCTCACCCTGTTCGGGCGCATCGTGGTGTTCGCCATCGCGGCCGTCTCGCTCGACCTGATCCTCGGCTACGGCGGCATGGTGAGTTTCGGCCACGCGCTGTATCTCGGGCTGGGTGCGTATGTCGTCGGCATCCTCAGCTATCATGGCATCGACAACGGCTTCCTCCATCTCGGGGTGACGCTGCTGCTGTGCGCCGTCGTCGGCGCCGTCACCGGCCTGCTCTCGCTGCGCACGACCGGCATCGCCTTCATCATGATCACGCTGGCGTTCGCCCAGATGTTCTACTTCCTCGCCGTCGGCCTGCGGCAATACGGCGGCGACGACGGCCTGCCAGTGGCCGCCGGCAGCCGCTTCGGCAGCATGACGCTCGACGACCCCGCCACGCTGTACTACGTGGCGTTCGCCGTGCTGTGCCTGTGCGTGTGGGCCGGTCGCCGGCTGGTCGATGCGCGCTTCGGCATGGTCATTCGCGGCTCGCGTCAGAACGATCGCCGCATGCGCGCGCTCGGCTATCCGACGCTGCGTTACAAGCTCGTGGCCTACGTCATCAGCGCCATGACCTGCGGCGTGGCGGGCATGCTCTACGCCAACCTCACGCACTTCGTCTCGCCCGCCTATATGGCGTGGACGGCGTCGGGCGAGCTGATCGTGATGGTCGTCCTCGGCGGGCTGGGATCGTTCTTCGGCCCGGTACTGGGCAGCGCCGCCATGCTGCTGATCGAGGAATGGCTCAAGGGCATGACGGAACACTGGATGATTATCTTCGGGCCGCTCATCGTCGTGGCGGTGCTGGTGTCGCGACGCGGCCTGTATGGCCTGCTCGGCGACCTGCAACTGCGGCTCGCCCGGCGCGCCCGCACCGTGGAGGGCAAGGCATGACGCTGCTTCGAGTCGACCAACTGGTCAAACGCTACGGCGGGCTGATCGCCACCGACCACTTTTGCCTGGATGTCGCGCCGGGGGAGCTGCACGCCATCATCGGCCCGAACGGCGCCGGCAAGAGCACGCTCATCGGCCAACTGGCCGGCGAGTTGCGCGCCGACGAAGGCAGCATTCATTTCGACGGACACGACATCACGGCCATGCCGATCGAGCAGCGCGCCCGCTCAGGGCTCGCGCGCTCGTACCAGATCACGTCGGTGTTTCGCGAATTCACCGCGCTGGAGAACGTGCTCGTGGCCGTGCAGGCGATGCAAGGCCATAGCTTCGGCTTCTGGCGACCCGCCATTCGCGAAGCGGCGCTCGTCGAACCGGCGCGCGAGATCCTGGCGCGCACCGGACTGGCCGCGCGCATGCACGTGCCCGCCAGCGCGCTTGCCCACGGCGAACATCGTCAGCTCGAACTGGCCATGGCGCTCGCGGGACGCCCGAAACTGCTGCTGCTCGACGAGCCGATGGCCGGCATGTCGCAGGCCGAGTCCGAACAGATGACGCATCTGCTTGCCGATCTCAAGGGCGATTACGCCATCGTGCTGGTGGAGCACGACATGGACGCCGTCTTCGCCCTGGCCGATCGCATCACCGTGCTCGTCTATGGGCGCGCCATCGCGTGCGGCAACGCCGACACGATCCGCAACGACGCGGGCGTGCGCGAAGCCTATCTCGGGGATGACACCCGCAACGAAATGCTGGGAGCGACCGCATGAGCCCCTTGTTGTCTTTGTCTGGCGTCGAGTCCTACTACGGCGCGAGTCAGGCGCTGTTCGGCATGCAACTCGACATCGAGCGCGGTGCATTCGTCACGTTGCTCGGCCGAAACGGCATGGGTAAGTCGACTACGGTCAAGTCGATGACGGGCCTCATGCGTCCTGCCCGTGGCGAAATCGTGTTCGACGGACAGCCGGTGCACGCCAGCCCGTCGCACCGTATCGCGCGCGCGGGCATGGGGCTCGTGCCGGAGGGACGCCAGATTTTCCCCACGCTGACAGTGCGCGAGAACCTCGTGGCCACCGCCAGCAATCGTCATGGTGCACGCTCGCCGTGGACACTGGAGCGCATCTACGCCCTGTTTCCGCGGCTGCGCGAACGCGAGAAAAACCTCGGCAGCAACCTCTCGGGCGGCGAGCAGCAGATGCTCGCGATCGGCCGCGCGCTGATGACGAATCCGAAATTACTCATTCTCGACGAAGCGACGGAGGGGCTGGCACCGCTCATTCGGGGTGAAATCTGGCAGTGCCTGAAGCAACTCAAAGGCAGCGGCCTGTCGATCCTGTGCATCGACAAGAACCTTGCACCGATGCTCGAACTCGGCGATCGCCACTACATCGTCGACAAAGGCCGCGTAGCTTGGCAAGGCGACTCGTCAAGCCTGCGTCGGGCGTTGCCGGAATTACAGGCTTACCTGGGCGTTTGAGGCGCGCGCCACGCTGCGTACCGCACCGTTTTGCGTACACTCTACGGCACCTCGTTTCGGCGGGGTGCTTAGTCCTCGATGGGTGTCATACGCGAAAATCCGGAGTGTTTTGTGAAAGCACCCAGTAGAACTCTGTGGTGCAATCGGTTCCGCTTGATTGACTTCGCAAGCGTGCTTATCCCTTCATTTAACACCGACACCCGGGTAGGACTATGGCTTACTCCAATACGCCTTCGAATCCCTTCCGCTGGCTGCTCTCTCAGGACACCGGTGCGCCACCGCCAGCCGAACCGGCGCACGTCAAGAACGGCCTTCCCGCGGATCTTCCGCTCAATATCAAGGAGCTGCCGCGCACACCGCTTCCGAAACTTGAAATCTATCCCGACGAATTGCTCGCCCTGCGCAAGCATCTCGGCATGTCGCGTAACGTCTTCGCTCACTACTTGCGTACGAATCCGCGTACGCTGGAGAACTGGGAGCAGGGTCGCGCGCGCCCCAATGCCCAGGCCGCCTGTCTCATTCGGCTCGTGCAACAGAACCCAGGGCTAGTCTCGTCGCTCGCACGTCTCTGACCCGCATTCGCACGACCGTCATCGCATCCGTGGTGGCTTCGCTGCAGGGTTTCGCAAGTGTCGCGATTGCATTCACGCCATTCGCCGCGCCGGCAGGTCGCGTTACGGTTGGGGCGCGTGGGCAGGTTCATGTGCCGGCCCATCGCAAAGGGCGGCACGCCGATAAACGGGCGTGCCGCCCTTCGTCTTGGCGACATCGGCAGGAAGGCGCTACGGCCTGAGGCCGCACGCTTCGCGAAGGCAGGCGACGAAGCGCTCACAAGCCGGGCTCGGTGGCCTGTCGGCACGTAGCGAATACCCCACATCGCCAAAGCTGCCGGGCATGGTATCGGCCAGCACCCGCAGCAATCCCGATTCCACGAACGGCGTGGCCGCCACACGCGGCATCAGCGCCACTCGCGGGGTCTCCAGCATCAAGCCGATGTTGGTGAGCACCGAGAGCGACTCGACGACGTCCTCGGGCAACGCCAGCCCCGCATCGTGGAAGAGCCGCTCGGCAGCGAGCCGCGACGGCGATTCCGGCACCGGTAGAATCCATGCCCCTTCACGCAACTGCGCAAGCGGCACGCGCGCCGGCCCCTGCGACCAGTGACGCGCCCCACCGACCACGCTGAGCGATTCGTTGAAGAGCACTTCGTGCGTCAGGGCGAAGGCGTTCGCGACAGGCAATGCCCGCTCGGGCAGACGGCCCACGACAATATCCAGGTCGCCGCTGGCCAGCGCGGGGAAGAGTTGCGCGGTCGTCGCTTCACGCACTGTGACCAGTACGCCCGGGGTCCGCGACTTGAGCATCGCGATCGTGCGCGGGAGAAGATCCGCGGCGGCCGAGATGAGCGTACCGACGATGACGTGTCCACTGGTACCCGCGCTGAACGCATTCACTTCGTCCGTGAGGTAGCGCAGCTCCGCCATCAGCGATTTCACGCGATGCCCGAGCAGTTCGCCCAGTTCGGTGGGCTGCATGCCGCGATTACTGCGTACGAAGAGCGGTCCTTCGAAACATGATTCCAGCTCGTGCACGATCTTGCTCACGGCCGGTTGTGTGAGACCGGTTTCGTTGGCGGCGCGCACGAGCGAGCCCGTCTCGAGCACGCGATCGAACACCTGAAGCTGGTGGAACTTGAGCTTTCGTCCGAGATTGAGGGAGGTCCAGGGCAGCGAGCGCATCGGCGTGCCGTTCAGGCCGCCGCCGCGGAGCCGGACGGCATCACCGCCCCCGCCCCCGGCACGCCCTGCGCCGCTGGCGCCACCGACGTAGCGGCGTCAGGCTCGGCAGGTTCGCCCGACAGGAATGCGACGACGTACTCCTCCAGCATCGCGGCGTCCGGCAGGGACGCCGGATTGACATGGTGGTTGACGAGGCATCCGTCGAAAGTCAGCACGAGCATCTCCACCAGACGCGCACGTCGCACGCTATCGCGCGCAAGGCTCGGTGCCGCTGCCGCCAGCATGTTCGACAGGTGCTCGCGAAACCAGCGCAGCAGCGATGCGTCGTACGGATCGCCCGGGCGGACGGTGGCCAGCGCCTGCACCAGGTTATGCGAGAACCCGTTGTCGAGTCTCGGCATCTTGACCAGCAGGCCGTCGAGCAGGGTGCGCATGCGGGCATGGGCGCCGTGTGCGGCCATCACCTCGGCTTCGAGCAAGGTAATGCGCGCCTTGAACCAGGTTTCGTAGACGCAGAAGAAGACCTGCAACTTCGCGGTGAAGTAGCTGTAGATGTTCGCGTGGGAAATGCCGGCACGCTTCGCGATCTGCACCATGGTAGTTTCGACATAGCCCTTGTCGAGAAACAGGGCATGCGATGCTTCCAGGATGGCCAGACGAATGTCTTCTTTCTTGACTTGTGGCATGGATAAGCTTGCACGGATAGGCCGAGCACCTCAATCGATTTGTCTCAACAATCGCTGAATTCAGTACCGAACTTCAGCGGGCACAGTATGCCAGCGCAAACGCAGCTTGCGGCGAAAACTAAGCGCAAACACCCCCCCGGACTTTCCCGATGGTTTCAACGCATTCAGCGCGAATTGCGATGACAGACATCGCGTAATACGCCGCGTAATACGCCGCGTAATCGGCTATTCCGCGCATTCCGCACCTTCCGGCATGAATGGCGGCTTTTTAAAGCGCCGGTCGAGATATTTCAAATTTGAAAAATTTCGGTGTCACGCTTTCGACAGCGCCGCTATACGGCGACATCCCCGGCGATGTCCTAGACGTCAACGAACATGAGCGATGGTGCATGCACCATGCTTCGCTGGCGTCGCTCCCCATTTGTTTGAGCGTCCACATTTTATTTCGCACTACGTTGTATATATCGATCGCACAGAAATCACCGAGACACCCGCACATTCCCGACCTTCACGCGCGACCGAGGGGCTTTACAAAGTCTTACAAGATCGCGCGATCCAAATACCGCAACTTGCGTCAAATCTAAATCAACCAACGCTGACGACAGGTGCCATGAAGACAGCGCAATACCGCATTGGACTGTGCATCGACAATCAATGGATCGTGTATCTAGCCTGCGCCGTCAGCGACTGCTGTTTTTGAACGGCAGGCGATGCCTGCGATTGCCCCCGGGGCCCGACGCCCCCTCTTTGAAGGAGTCATGCGTCATGAAAACTACACAACGATGGATCTCGCACCTCTCCCGTGTGTCGCGCTCGGCCGGCCCGGTGCTCGTGGGCGCCGCCTTGGTCGGCACGTTGGCGGGTTGCGGCGGCATGACGCCCCGCGAATCGCGTAATACGGCAGTTGGCGCCGGTGTCGGCGCCCTGGGTGGCGCCCTCATCTCCGGCGGCGACCTGGGCACGACCGTGGGAGGCGCCGTCGTCGGCGGCGTGATCGGCAATGTCATCACGGACGACCGCCGTCGCCGTTGATACCGCCCCCCCGTCATCGGGCGGCTCCCGTCTCGGCAGCGCATCGCGTCGCGTCGCGAGGCCGGCCGTCACTGTTCAACGAATCAGGAGAAGCGCGGCATGACATCTCAACAGACACCCCATCAACGTACGCTTCGAACCCTTGCGACACGACGTATGGCGCGCAGCACACTCGCCGTCGTCGCGCTTTGCGCCAGCGCCGCCGCCCTGTCGCTCGTCGCGCTGCCCGGCCACGCACAGACGCGGGCGCCGATGAACGGCGTCGTGCCGACGACACCTTCGGCGCCCATGCCTGCGCCGTCACCGGGCCCGGACTACGGCGACGCGTCGGATCAGAACGCAGCGCTCGGGCTGTACCTGCAACGCTCGTTCGACGCCATCGACACCAATCGCGATGGCAAGATCGACCGCAATGAATGGTCGGCCTATCAGCACAGCCAGTTGCAGGCGCGTCGCGCCACGTTCGAGCGCTATTTCAAGGCGGCGGACAAGGATGGCGACGGTTATCTAAGCCGCGGCGAAACGGCGGCCGCCGAGCCGTTCCTCGATCGGCATTTCGAGCTGATCGACGCCAATCGCGACGGCAAGCTCTCGCCCGCGGAGATTCGCGCTTACTTCCGCCGTTATTATCACGAGCGCGCGCAAGCCGACGCGGCGACCACGAAGCCCTGAGCCCCTCGTTCGGTAGCGCAAAAAAATACGCCACGGCATGCCGTGGCGTATTCGCTTTCGCGTCGTGCACGCGGCGTGTCGCCGCCGCGCACAACAGGCACGTATTACACGTGGAAGAACTCGGCGATGAGCGCAGCACCGAGGAACGTACCGGCATTCGCGAGGAACGACACGACCACGATGCGCCAGCCCAGGCGACGGAACGCCGGCACATCCTTGGCGACCGACAGACCGGCGTACGTCAGCATGGGCGTCACCAACGAGAGGAAGTTGATCTTGCCAGTGAACTGCTCGACGATCGGAGCGAACGGGAAGGCCGGCGACGTCAGGAACATCGCGATGAGCGACACCCAGCACACGGCGGGCACCTTGCGGCGCGTGACGTAGTACAGCGCCTCGCCCACGATCACGGCACCGATCATGATGACCATGCCCGGCACGCCGTCGAGGAACGGCGTCTTGAAGGCAATGGTGTTACCGACCAGCGCCAGCGCACCCGAGAACACCCAGGCGAACAAACGCGCACCGAAATTCATGTCGACGGTGTGCGCCGTGCTCGCTTCCTTGAGCTCCTTGGCGGCGTCGGCGTCGGCCACCGCAGCGGCTTCGGCGTTGGCGCGACCACGGCGGCTCATGCGTCCCAGCACCGGCTCCATCACGCGGTAGCCCCACACGGCGAGCGGCAGCGAGATGAACAGCGTGAAGTACGTGCCGATGGTCGTCGTGATCAGGTTCGATGCGGCGGCGAACGTGGCCACTTCCTTGGCGACTTCCGGCGTTTGCTGCGCGGCGATGGCGCCGGCGGCAGCGGCCATCATCGAACCCGAGCCCACGCCGGCGCCCATCGCGAGCGAGTGCGGGTGGAACAGATTCAGGCTGGCGATGAAGCCCGCGAACAGCGAGATGAACACTGCGCCGAACACGGTGCCCGTCAGGTACTCGGCCAGCACGCCACGGCCTTCCGGCGAATCGAAGCCGTACTTTTCACCGATGATGGCCAGGCTCGGCTCACGACCGACCGAGAACGTCGCGCCGATGGCCTCGCGCTTGATGCCGAGCATCAGCGCGACCGGCAAGCCCAGGATGATCGTACCCACGAAATGGCCGAACTCCTGGAACACGAGCGCCCAACCGGCGGCCACGAGTTTGGGCAGCGAGCCCCCCACGAGCAGCCCGAGCTTGGCCACGAAGAGCAGCAGCGCCGGTTGCAGAATGGCGGACGCCTTGTGTTGCATCGGCAGGTTGATCTGCGCAAAACGCGGCAGACGCGCTTGCGACAAACCCAACGCCGCGCCGAGCAACAACGCCCAGACCATCGGCAACAACACGATCTTGCCGTGCCCCGCATTGATGCTGATCGCCCCGATCAGCTCCGCGATGACGAGAATCACGATTGCCCAAATATATAGGCGCACGCCATCGCTGAAGGCGCCCCCTTGCGGTTGGCCCGCGCTTTTTTCCATGACTGCCATCTGGGTCTCCCCTGCACTTGCTATTGAACCGGTTCGGTGCCGTCCGGTGACCCGGAAGGTGTACGAACATTTCGGTGGTTAAGGAAATTCGGCACGCCATCCGTCCGGTCCCCAGACCGTCGGACTTCCCCATGACGCCTGACGGCTCGCCAGGTTGGCACGCCTCGGTGACAGCAACAGCGTTCCGCGCCGAACCACCCGAGGGCGGCATTATACGCGGCCAAAATGGCCGTTTCGGCCCCGAATCTCACGGGCTGAAACGGCTCCGTAGCGAGCGGCGTCTCACGACCGTCGCCCCGGTCCAGCGCGCCCCCGTCGATGCGACGCCCCCGACGGCTGAACGCATGACGACCCCCCTCCCCGCCGGATGGCCCTACGCTCGCCGCGGACCGGCATCAGACGTAGCCGAACGGCGTGGTGGGGTTCGCCGCGGTCTCGACCCACACGCTCTTCGTCTGCGTGTACTCATACAGCGCTTCCATGCCGCTGGAGCGACCGTAACCGCTATGGTGGTAGCCACCGAACGGCGACGCCACGTTGATCGTCTTGTAGCCGTTGATCCAGAAGGTGCCGGCATTGACCTGCGCCGCCACACGGTGCGCGCGCGCAACATCCTGCGTCCATACCGCACCGGCCAGGCCGAACTCGCTGTCATTGGCGATCGCCAGCGCCTCTTCCTCCGTGTCGAAGGGGATCGCCACGACCACCGGGCCGAAGATTTCGGTACGCGCCACGCCCATCGCATTGGTCGCGTCGGCCAGCACCGTGGGGCGCACGAAGAAGCCGCCGTCGCCGCGCTGCTGCGAGCCGGCCGCCAGACGTGCACCGCCCGCGACGCCCGCGTCGATCATGTTCATCACGTGCTGATATTGGGTGCGGTTGCAGATCGGACCGACTTCGGTCGTCTCGTCGAGCGGCTCGCCCACGCGGATCTTCTCTGCGCCGCGCGCGAGCATGTCGACCATCTCGTCGTACACGCCGCGCTGCACCAGCAGGCGCGAGCCGGCCACACAGCTCTGGCCTGCGCTTGAGAAGATGGCGGCCTGGGCGCCGAGGCAGGCGCGCTTCAGGTCGGCATCGTTGAACACGATATTCGCGGACTTGCCACCCAGTTCCAGCACGCTTGGCAGCAGGCGCTGCGCGGCGGCCGCGGCGATCTTGCTGCCCGTGGCGGGCGAGCCGACGAACACCACTTTCTTGACGACCGGATGCGAGATCGCCGCCTGACCGGTGGTGTGTCCGAAGCCGGCGAGCACGTTGATGAGACCGCGCGGCACGCCCGCCTGCTCGGCCAGTTCGGCCACCACCAGTGAGCTGGCCGGGGTCAGTTCCGACGGCTTGAGCAGTACGCCGTTGCCCATGGCGATCGCTGGGGCGAGTTGCCAGCCGCACGTAAAGACCGGGGCGTTCCACGGCGTGATCTGCAACACCACGCCCATCGCTTCGCGACGCGTGTAGTTCAGGTGCGTGCTCGGCACGGGGATGACATCGCCATAGAACTTGTCGGTCCAGCCCGCGTAGTACTCGAACATCTCGGCGACCTTGGCGACTTCACCGCGACAGTCGCGAATCGGCTTGCCCGCGCCAATCGATTCGAGTTGCGCGAGCGCTTCGGCGTTTTCGCGGATCTTGCTGCCGACGGCCTGCATCACGCGACCGCGCGCCGCATGGGTCAGCGACCACCAGGTTTTCTGCGCGGCTTGCGCGGCGTGGGCCGCCTGGGCCACGACGGCGGCACCGGCGTCGCGATACGTCAATACCGTCTGGCCGGTGGCCGGGTTCACGATCTCGATGTTCGCGTCACCCGTGCCTTCGAGCAGTTCGCCGTTCACGAACGAGCCGAGGGTGGTGGCCTTGGGGAAGAACTTTGCGAATGCGCCGAGCAAGGCGGCGGCTTGTGAGTCTGCCATGAGAACACTCCGTGCGACGCGCCGCATCGGGCGCATCGTTTCGTCAAACAAAAATGGAAAATCGAACGACCCGGCGTAACGCCGGCGCGGGCTGACGCGCGATCACGCCCGGCCCGGCTCGATGAACTGGACGATGCGATTGAAGTCCTCGTCATCGCCTACCGTTGCCGCGCTTGCGGCCCACAGACGACCGACTTCGGCCGAGAGCGGTCCCGTGGCGAGCGTGCCCGTCTGCTCGGCGAGCGCCATCGCAAGACGCACGTCCTTGCGCATGAGCTTCATCGTGAAACCGGAGTCGAACGCGTTGTTGAGGATCCACGTCGGGTAATTGGTCTGCGTGACGCCACTGCGGCCCGAGCCGGCATTCAGACCCTCCAGCACTTGCGCCGGCGCCACGCCGGCGGCTTCGGCCAGGCGCATCGCTTCGCCCGCCACGACCAGGTGCGCCGCGCACATCAGGTTGTTGATCAGCTTGGTCACGTGACCGGCGCCCACGTCGCCGATATGCACGCGCTTGGCCGACATGACGGCGAGCACCGGTTCGATCCGCGCGATGTCCGCCACCGAACCGCCCAGCACCATTGTGAGCGCGCCGTTCAGGGCGCCCTTCGGGCCGCCGGAGACCGGGGCGTCGACCAGTGCGATGCCCTTCTCGCGCAGCGTGGCAGCCAGTCCACGCGTGCTTGCCGGATCGGCCGTCGAGGTGTCGACGACGATCAGGCCTTCGCGACCGTTCGCGGCAATCCCATCGGCGCCATTCACCACGGCCTCGACGACCTGCGAGGTCGGCAGCGACAGCACGAGGGCGTCGGCCTCGCGGGCCAGTTCGGCAACCGAAGCCCGCAGTCCGATGCCCGCGTCGGCCAAGGCGCGACCGGCGGCCGGCGACGGATCGAAGCCGAGCACCGTGAAACCGCCGCGCTGCAACGACAGCGCCATGCCGCGTCCCATGTTGCCCAGTCCGACCACTCCGATGATTTTCATGTTGACTCCAGATTGACTGCGAGGATGACGTCTCCCCCTTGGGCGACATCGCGTTGCTTCGTCAGCCGAACGTGCCGGCCAACGCTTGGGAATTGATTGGCAGTGTGGGATGAAAAAAATCGACGCTCAATGACAACGCTTGAAGATTTTTGTTCTAAAAATTAGTCTTTAGGGTATGACACCTACCATCAACGAAAACCGACTGTTGTATTTGTTTGAAGCCGTCCAGTGCGGCACCGTGCGCGCCGCGGCGGACAGACTGGACATTGCCCCTTCGGCCGTCAGCCGTCAGATCGCCTTGCTGGAGGCCGAAATGGCGCTGCCGTTGATCGAACGTCACAAACGCGGCGTCCACCTGACGCAGGCCGGTCGGCTGCTCATGGAGTACTACCGGGAACAGCGCGCGCACCAGGAGGACTTGCTTGCCAAGCTGCAGGAGGTGCGGGGGTTGCGGCGCGGGCATATCCGGCTGGCGGTCGGCGAGGGCTTCGTCAGCGATCTGATGGGCGCGCCGCTGCAGTACTTCTGCAAGCGCTATCCGGACATCACGCTCACGCTCGATCTGGCGGGCACCAACGAAGTCATGCGGCTGGTCGCGGAAGACGATGCGGATATCGGGCTGGTCTATAACCCTCCGATCGAACCCAAGATCGTGTCGCGCGCGCAGATGCGCCAACCGGTGCACGCGATCGTCGCGCCCGACTCGCCGCTCGTCGACCGGTGTCGCGCGGCCGGGGGGCTCAAGCTCGACGCGCTCTACGACGTGCCGCTCGCCCTTATGCATGGGGCGTATGGCACCCGCCAGTTGATGGCGCTGGCCGAGCAGTCGGAAAAGTATCGGCTGACGCCCGCGGTCACGACCAACTCGATTTCCGTGCTCAAGCATTTCGTGCGCGCCGGACTGGGCGCCACGTTCCTGCCCGCGTTTGCCGTGTCGCAGGAGATCGAGGCCGGCGAGCTGCGCGCGCTGCCGATCGATCACCCGATTCTCGATCAGGCCGAAGCGCATCTCGTCACGCGCACCGGCCGCCGGCTGTCCGGCGCGGCCAACCGCCTGCTGACCCATCTGGAGAGCAAGATGGAAGCGTTCGGCGCCCCGGACTGACGAAAACGGCCAACGTCGCCGGGCGCGGATTGGGTCGACGCGTCGCCCGATTTCGGTTGCTGGCACGCAACAATCGTCGTACTAAGCCTTTCCCCGATGTTGCACGCGGGGGAATTCGTCTATAAATGAAGCCATCCGGGCGATAATGGCTCGATGCGTCGCAGTCCATGACATGCGACGCATCGCGTGCCGCCTCGCCAGCCGAATCCGGTCGTATGGCCGCGTGTGCGCCTGTCTGGGCGTCACACCGCCGCCGACCCTACGCCAGTGGACTGCCATGACGATGATCTCTGACAACCAGAGCGTGACGGCATCACTCGCAACCGCCCGCATTCCCCCATGCGGCGCCCGTTGCCCAGGCGTGTCCGCTTCCCGATGCTTTGTGACTCGTAACGAATTTTCAGGCTTTTCAAGCTTTTCCGACGACATCTCGTGTTGTCTTCGCTTGGACGCTGTGCGACGACGACGGTCATAACCGCGCAAGAAGGTGCGGGGCAAAACGCAACTGGGGAGCAGACCATGAAAAAGAAGCTCATCGCAGCGAGCCTGCTTTGCAGCATCGGCACGTTTGCGCACGCGCAGTCGAGCGTGCAACTTTATGGCCGCGTCGATGGCGGCTTTCAGTTCATGAATCACCTTCAGGACGGCAACGGCGGCACCGTCTCGCGCTGGAGCGCGCAAGGCGGCGACTACGGCACGAGCCTGTTCGGCCTGCGCGGCTATGAGGATCTCGGGCAAGGATTGCATGCGGTATTCAACCTGGAAGGCGGCTTCCAGTTGATGAACGGCTTCAACAACAATGGCGCGGGTTCGATCTTCGACCGGCGCGCGCTGGTCGGCTTCAACTCCCGCTCGTGGGGGCAACTGACGATCGGGCGAAATCTGTTCATCAGCAACGGGGTCTGGGACTTCGATCCGTTCCAGCAGCAAGCCTTCTCCTCGGCGTCGCTCGTGCGCGGGCGTAACTGGCCGCAGGCGAGCAACACCGTCAACTACCAGAGCCCGAACTGGTATGGCTTCGACGTGGCGGGCCAATACGCGTTCTCCAACATCGCCGGGCAGTTCAACAACGGGCGCGGCATGGGGGCCCAGTTGACCTACACACATGACCGGTTCCAGTTGCGCGCGTTATATGACGAAATTCGCGATAGCACCGGACGCTTTACCGACGTCTTCGCCACGTCGCGCGAGTACTTCGCCGGCGCGAACGTGTTCCTCAACCGCTTCACGATTTCGCTCGGCTACACGCATATGTCCGCCCCGGACGCCCCGTCGCCCGACTTCGCCACACGCGCCGACCATTACTGGGCCGGCGTCAGGTATCAAGCCACGCAGGTCTGGGCGGCCAATGCCGCGATCTATCACGTCAACGTGCCGGGGGGCTTCGGCAACGCCACGATGTTCGAAGTCGGCACGACATACAGCCTCTCTAAGCGCACGTTCCTGTATGGCACCCTCGCCTTCGTGAAGAACAGCTCGAACCAGAACTTCTCGGTGGCGGCCATTCCGAGCGACTCGCTCGACAATCCGCCCGCAGGGAAGAGTCAGACCGGTGCCTATATCGGGGTGTCGCACTCGTTCTGATCGGGTCGTGCGAACGGAACGCGCGAAAGCAGCGCACGAACGCAAGACGAAAAAAAGCCGTCCGGCGCATTGCCGGACGGCTTTTCTTTGACGGCATGGACAAAACTTACTGCGATCACTACTGCCGTTACTTCTGCGATTGCTGCCGATACGTCACGGACTGCTGCTACTGCTACTGCGACTACCTCGCGAAGTGGGCGCCGAACGTGCCGGCACCCGCTCACCTCTGGATTACCAGACGTACTTGAGCGAGCCGGCCACGCCGGCTTGCGTTTGACCCTGACGCAGGCTGCCGTTCACGCCACCGCGCAGCGAGAGCTTCTTGCCGAACTTTACGTCGACACCGGCTTCCGCGCTCACGATATCGCGGCCGAGCTTGTGGCCCGTGACCGTCATCGTGCCGGCGTTCGCCGCGTTGGCGAGGGCAACGTCCATCGACGGTGCCGCATGCGCCAGCTCACGCTCATAGGCAATGCGCAGCGACGGCGTGATGCTGTGCGACTCGTCGCCGAATTCCTTCCACAGGCGGGCGCCGATGCCCACACGGGCCGAGTTGAACTGGCTGCCGTCGACCTTGAGGCCCGCCTCGCCTTGCTCGGTGAACCCCTTGACCGACGTGTTCGACACCTTGAGCGTGACGCTCGGGTCGATGTTCACGGCGCGGGTGACGATATGCTTGCCGAACTGCGCAAAGCCACCGATGGTCGTGGCGCTCGTCTTGCCGGAGAGGCCGTAGACCTCGCCGCCGAGCTTGGCCGTGCGCTGGCTCTTGATGCTGTGTGCGCTATACGACACGCCGCCGTTCGCAAACCAGCCGTCGACTTCGTGGGCGCCATACAGACCGACGCTGTATGTGCTGACCTTCGACGAAGCGTTCTGGCTGTGCTCGCCGTTGGCGTCGACACTGGCATCCGCGTAGCCGACGGCCACACCGATACGCGTGTTGTTCTTCTTGGCGTCGATCCCCGCGACCATCCCGGCACCGCGCATCGAGAAGCCGGCAACATCGCCGCGCGCCTGGCCGGTCGTCTGACCGCCCATGGCTTGTGCCCAAGTGGAGATGCCGCTCGTCGCCGAGGCGATGTCCGTGGGCTGCATGAACGCATCGTCGCCCGACAGGCGGTCTTGCATGCCCTTACGGAACAGATCGGCGTTCTGCTGTGCCGCGTTGGCCATCTGCGTCAGCACGACGCCGGAGGCCATGGCCTGGACGGCCGGGTCGACCTGTGGCTGTTCAAGGACCGCTTCGGCAGTCGGATTCTCACGCGCATCGGCATTTTCGTCGGCATCTGCATCGCCAGATTCGGGGGTGGATACTTCCGACGCCGTATCCGCCTCGGTTTCCCCATCCGTGCTCACATCGCCGCCATTCGTATCGTCCACACCCGATTCAGTCGGCTTGGTGACCTCGGCGACCGTCTCGCCACTGGTGTCTTTGTTGCCAGCGTTCACATCCGTCATGCTCGTTTCGGTTTGCTCGGTAGCCTCACCCGTGCCTTTGTTGCCCGCGTTCGTATCCGTGCCGCCCGTTTCGGTCGGGTCGGTAACCGTCGGCACACTCACGTCGCCCGTCTCACCTGTTGGGTTTTCTTCAGAAGCACTGTCCCGCAGGGACTGAATTGTCTCCGCTCTGAATTGCGCGGTGTCTTTCTGCTTCGTGTAGGCCAATGCCTCACGAAGCGTTGCATTCGCCGCCTCGGCAAGACGCTGCGTCTTTTGGTGCTTTTCGTCCGCAAGACGGCCCTGTGCCGACGTCAAGGCGGTGTCCGCGGCAACCTTCGCAGCCTGTGCGTCGAGGAGCCTTTGCGGCGACGTAACGTTCCGCTCCCAGAAGCTCAGTCCTGCCACCACTTCGGCCAAACCCTCGCTCGCGGTGTCGGATCGAGTTTGCATCGTCGTGACGTCCCGATTGGCTTGGGCGACACGCTTGCGTTGCTCGTCGAGCAAACGACTCGCGGCCGCGCGGTCTGCACGTGACGCAACGAAGTCCGGTGTCACGAATCGCTGAGCAACATTGGCAAATCGCGTTCGCTTCTTCTCATCGACACTCACTTCATCAATGACTTCCGCCACCGCATTGCTGGGAGCGGCGAGACCGCCCGTCAATGCCAGCGCTGCCGCACCCGCCATTGCGGTGCGTCGCAGGCGGAGCGTCAGTCCGTCCGTCGAAACGTTGTGATCCGTTTGTGCTGCGGCGTTGATACGATTCGCTTTCATGTTCTACGTCCCTCTTCAATTCGTGATTGGCAATGTCGAATGCCAATCCGCAAGTTGCGTTGCATTCGATGAGTGACACGAATCTTAGGACGTGATTAACGTATTAACGGTCTTTGAACCGGGGCATTGGGAATTTACTCACCCAAAACCCCAGCCTTGGGACATATCCCACGAAAATCATAGTGAAAATCCCTACCGACACCATTTCAATACCAATAATCCGCCAACATTTCGATACATTCCGAGCCTTTATCCCTCACAACATGGGAAGCAACAGGAGGTCACCGGCAGCGCGAAGTGCGCATGGAATTCGCCGGATCGACCCACACGGCAGCGAATGATCGGCGCATCAATCGGCCCACCAATCGGCGCACTTTTTTAACGGTTTTATCTCCGCTTTCAGAAGGCGTCGCCCAATAACAAGACCCCCGTTACCGATAAGTAACGGGGGTCTCGACCCAATGGCATGAAGCCTTAGGCGCACCGATCATGACGATTCCGTGCGCCATGCAGATCACTTTGGGAAGTGATCCATGCTTTCCCCTTGCGAGGAAAGCGTCCTGCCGACCGCCTTAGAAGCGATACTTCGCCGAGATACCGCCACCCAGCGCGCTTTCGCCCTTGCGTACGCTGACGTTACCGCCCAAGCGCACTTCCAGTTGCTTCTTGATCTGCATGTCCACGCCCAGGTCCGCCGTGAAGATATCGCGGCCCAGCTTCGGACCCTTCACCGTGAACTGGCTCGGCGCACCGTAGATCGCATTCGTCAGGCTGCTCTGCGTGTTGCCGAACTCGTGCTCGTACGACAGGCGCAGCGACGGGGCCACCTTGCCGCCCGCGATGCTCGCCACTTCGCTCCACAGACGCACGCCCACCACACCGCGCGTCGACGTCTGCGACTGCGAACCCACCTTCAGGCCGTCGGTACCTTGCCCATCACGGTTCGTCTCGTCGAACGCATTGAGTCGCGTCGATGCCACGCGCACGCCCACCGACGGATCGATGTTCACGCCCGACACGCCGAAGCGCTTGCCCACTTCACCGAACATGCCGAACGTCTGACCGCTCGTCTTGCCCGACAGACGCGCCGACGCGTTACGCGCCGCCACCGTGCGATCCGTCTTCACGCTGTGATTCGTGTACGACACACCGCCGTTGACGAACCAGTTCGTCGCCGCCAGGTGCGAACCGTACAGACCCACGCTCACGCTGTTGACCTTCGACTCGCCCGGCATGCCCTTCGCCTTCGACTCCTGGTTGCCCAGGCCCACCGAAGCGCCTACCAGCGTGTTCTGAGCCACGCGCTTGTCGATACCGATCGCACCGTCCAGGCCCTTCACTTCGAACGACATGCCGTCGCCGCGCTGGCTGGCGTTACCGCCCTTGAACGAAGCCCAACCGGCAATGCCGTTGTCCGACGCCATCGCGCCGTTGGCCGTCGTGTCGTCGAACATCGAACCACCCGCGATCATGCGCGTTTGCATGCCGCGCTGGAACGACGTGGCCGAACCTTGAGCGGCCGTGGCGTTGTTCACCAGCGATTCGCCCGAGAGCAGACGCGCCGAGCGACGTTGCTCGTCCGAGCCGGCCGTTTGCAGCGCCATGGCCGAAAGCACCTTGCCGCCGATCTTGCCCGAGGCCAGATCGCCCAACGCCACGCCGTCGACCGACGCCAGCACCGCTTGCTCGTTGGCCGAGTAACCGCCGTCGGCTGCCAGGAATTTGACGAGATTCTTTTCCGTGATCTTCGTCTCGATGCCCGGTTCGATCGCCGGGTCCTTCGGATCCTTTGTCGTCGGCTCCGGTTGCTTGCCGCCAGTGATACTACCCACGGTCACTTCCCCGCCGAGCACTGCGGCGTCTTCTTCGGAAGTCACCACTTGGAAGTTGCCCAGGAGATCGCTGACTTCAATGTCATCGGCCACCGCAACTTCGAGTTTCGTATTGCTGAAGTCACCGATTTGCGTGACGTGAATCTGGCCACCAACGATCTCACCCTCGACCTTCTCGACGCGCGACTTGATCTTCGCGCCCGCTTCCGAGCTATACGTTTGCACCGTCAGCTTGTTGGTGTCGAGATGCAGTGCACCCGCGTTCTTCACGTGGGTGACGCCGCTGACGTCGGTGCTCAGGGCAACGGTACCGGTCTTCGCAATGCTCAGGGTGCCGGCACCCAAGGCGTTGGCATGCGCGGCCGTCAACGTGCCGGCCTCGATCTCCATGCGCTTGATCGCACTTTGGTCGTTGGTCAGCGTCAGGTTGCCGCTGCCCACCTTAACCACTTGCAGGTCGATGGGTTGAGGGGCCGTCTGGTCCGCTGGCTCGCTCAGCGCTGCGGCCGCCAGCGCCAGTGGCTTTTCATTCGTGCCCTGCGTCGCGACCGTAGTTTCCGCGCCATCCGTCGCCTCGTCGCCGGCGTCGACCTTGACCTTGGCCTTGACGCTCAGAATCCGACCGTCGAAAACGTCGTCCTGATTCAGTGCGCCGAGGCGAATGGTGGTCTCGCCCGCAATGACATCACCGCGACCCGCCAGCGAACCGATGGTGACCGATTTGATCGCAGGATCGCTCGGCTCTGCGCCGGGAAGTTCAATGCCCGATACGTCCAGAGCACCACCCGCGAGATGGATCGTCGCCCCCCCGGCGAGCGTAGCGCCGGACATCGTGACGTCACCGGCGTTGGTCAGCTTCATGTTCTCGAGCTTCGTATCGACGATGTCCAGTGCCGCACCCTCAAGGTTGACGACTTCGGCGTTCCCCCCCTCGGACTGATTGATGATCGTCGTTTTGCCGGCATTCATTAATGCCAGATTCTCGAGCTTCGATTTGTCGAAAGATGCGACACCGAAATTGAGCACCGTGGCATCGCCCGTCGAGGCTTCGCTGACCGTCAGCTTCCCGGCTGCGACAGCGGCAAGCTGGGATTTCGGATCGGCTTTCAAGGCCGCAGTGACGTCGCCGTCGGTCACTTCCATGCCGACGGTGATCTTGCTGTTGCCCGCATTGGCATTCTTGCCGAACGTCAGTTCTCCGCCGTCGTTGAGCGCAATCGTTGCCGAGCCGGCGCTGGTGCCTTCATTGAACTGGATCTTTCCGCCTGCACCGGTCGCCGACAGCGTGACGTTGTCGGCCTTGATACCCCCGGTCTGGTTCGCCGCCTGTTCAGCAAAGCTCAGCGTGCCTCCCGCCCCGACGGAAATGGACAGATCGCCCGCCCCCTCGATGGCACGATGAACGGTCAGTGCCTTGCCCGCGACGAGAACGTCATGATCGGCACCTTCGGCCACGTAGAGCGTACCGACGTCCCGCGTGGCGCCCGTCAGTCCATGGATGGCATCCGACGACTTGCCGGCCGCGCTCGTGATTTCGAGCGTGGTGTCGGCCATCATGGCGGCATGCGTATCGGTCGCCGCATCGGCGGCCATGAAGTTGGTCAGATGCTTGTCGTGCCAAGTCAAACGCGCACCGTGCGTCTCGGCGTTCGGCGTGGTCGCATCCAGTTGACGCGTGTTCTTGAGCGCGGTTAGCGCCGCTTCAGTCGTTGCACCTTGCACGCGGGCGTTCTTCAGCGCCCACAAATCAGCCGAACGCTGCAGCGGCGTGACGGCATCGGCACTCACTTTGGCAAAAGCCACGTGCTTCCTGATCTCGGCCTCGAGCGCGTCGTACGCCTCGGCTTGCGCTACACGGGTTGCCTGCCTGGCACCATCGATCTTCGTCTTCAGCGCCGCGAGCTCTGCTTTTTTCGCCACTCCGTCAGACGAAATGGAAGCGTCGTCCGTTTTGGCAAGAATGGAACCCACTGAAGCACTCACAAATTCAAGTGCCAAGCCCCTATCGCCGCGCTTACCCTCGGAATCCATGACATCGATGGCGGCTTCCATTTGCTCTGCCATTCGTTTCGCAAATTTCTGCGTTGCAATGGCCTTTTGGAGATCCGACGCCACCGCGTTGGCACTTGTTTCTATTTCTTTAAGCCGAGCGGTTTGCTCCTTCTGCCATTGCGCCGGTTCCGATTGTGCCACCGCGTACGCTGGCAGCGCTGCCGCCGTCACCACGGCCGCGACGGCCATGCAAATCTTCGTCTGACGCAGGGCGCTCGACTTCGGATGGTTCTTCTGCATTCGATAATCCATTAATTAATTCGTGAAAAGTGACGAATCGCTCCATCACGCTCCAGACACGGCACGACGACCTGCGTCAAGGCTCACGAAGTCTAAAAGCCGGACTATCGAAATCGATTCAAAAGCATTCCGTTTTGATACTTAACCCAAGACATTCATCAAAGATTAAATTGGGATAAATATTTAAATTAAAAAAATAAACCAGCGCGAATATCCCAATAATTGCCGACATCTCGCCAGCAATCTCCCAATCACCCGAAAACTGAGGCACGCAAACAACGGGCATCTGAGGAAAGTGCGCCAATTCCCAGCGGAAAATTTCTGTCCGGCGTCATGCGATTCCCGCCGCATTCCGGTGACCTGATGCGCACTGGATGCGTCCATCACGCCCGAAAAATGAAAAAACCCGCCGCGCCCTTTCAGGCACGACGGGTTTCGTCAATTTCGTGCAGACGTCACACAGCGATCCTCTGCCCGTGCGGCATCAACACTCTGGCTTAGAAGCGATACTTCGCCGAGATACCGCCACCCAGCGCGCTCTCGCCCTTGCGCACGCTGACGTTACCGCCCAAGCGCACTTCCAGTTGCTTCTTGATCTGCATGTCCACGCCCAGGTCCGCCGTGAAGATATCGCGGCCCAGCTTCGGACCCTTCACCGTGAACTGGCTCGGCGCACCGTAGATCGCATTCGTCAGGCTGCTCTGCGTGTTGCCGAACTCGTGCTCGTACGACAGGCGCAGCGACGGGGCCACCTTGCCGCCCGCGATGCTCGCCACTTCGCTCCACAGACGCACGCCCACCACACCGCGCGTCGACGTCTGCGACTGCGAACCCACCTTCAGGCCGTCAGTACCTTGCCCATCACGGTTCGTCTCGTCGAACGCATTCAGTCGCGTCGACGCCACACGCGCGCCCACCGACGGATCGATGTTCACGCCCGACACGCCGAAGCGCTTGCCCACTTCACCGAACATGCCGAACGTCTGACCGCTCGTCTTGCCCGACAGACGCGCCGACGCGTTACGCGCCGCCACCGTGCGATCCGTCTTCACGCTGTGATTCGTGTACGACACACCGCCGTTGACGAACCAGTTCGTGGCCGCCAGGTGCGAACCGTACAGACCCACGCTCACGCTGTTGACCTTCGACTCGCCCGGCATGCCCTTCGCCTTCGACTCCTGGTTGCCCAGGCCCACCGAAGCGCCTACCAGCGTGTTCTGACCCACGCGCTTGTCGATACCGATCGCACCGTCCAGGCCCTTCACGTCGAACGACATGCCGTCGCCGCGCTGGCTGGCGTTACCGCCCTTGAACGAGGCCCAACCGGCAATGCCGTTGTCCGACGCCATCGCACCGTTGGCTGTCGCATCGTCGAACATCGAGCCGCCCGCGATCATGCGCGTTTGCATGCCGCGTTGGAACGACGTGGCCGAACCCTGAGCGGCCGTGGCGTTGTTCACCAGCGATTCGCCCGAGAGCAGACGCGCCGAGCGACGTTGCTCGTCCGAGCCGGCCGTTTGCAGCGCCATAGCCGAAAGCACCTTGCCGCCGATCTTGCCCGAGGCCAGATCGCCCAACGCCGTGCCATCGACCGACGCCAGCAGAGCCTGCTCGTTGGCCGTGTAACCGCTGTCTGCCCCCAGGAAGTTGACCGCGCTGGTCTCGGTAATGATCACCTGGCCGCCAGTGCCTCCGTCTGTAGCGCCATCGGTGCCACCGTCAGTACCGCCATCAGTACCGTCGCCGGTCTCAACGCCAGTGGAGATGCTGCCGAAGTCGACTTCACCGATCTGCACTTCGGCATCGCCCTGCGCGTCCACGACCGTGACTTCCTGCTTGAGCAAGTCGTTGACTTCAATGCCGTCGTCGACGGTGACCTTGATCTTGGTCGTGCGGAAATCACTGTTCTCCGAGACTTGAATCGCGCCGAACGCCAAGTCGTCGCCGAGCTTCGCCACACGCGAGTTGATCTTCGCGCCCTCGCTCGACGCGTACTTGCGCACGGCCAGCTTGTTCGTACCGAGATCGAGCGTACCGGCATTCGTGAGATCGGTCACACCGCCAACGTCCGCCGCCAGCGCAATCGTACCGGCACTGGCAACGCTCACGGTGCCCGAGCCCAGCGCATTGGCATGCGCTGCCGTCAACGTACCGCCTTGAATGCTCAGACGATCGACGCCGCTTTGGTCGCCGGCCAAGGTGAGATTGCCGGTGCCGATCTTGGTCAGTTGAACGCCTTGGGTCGTCTGCGCGACCGACGGCGTGCGCTGCGCAACCGACCCGGTCGTTGCCGTCGTCGCTTCGTCCTCGACCTGAGGCTCAACGATAGCGATCGTCTTCATGAAACGGCCACCGAATTCGTCGTCCTGGTTGGCCGAGCCCAGCGTCACTTCCGTCGCCCCGGTGATGACATCGCCGGTGCCTGAAAGCGAACCAATCGTGATGGCCTTTTGGGTGCCGGTCTCCGCCGCGTTGGATTCGTCGGCAACCTTCTCGACGAGCGAAACGTCCAGCATGCCCCCGCTCATCTTGACGACCGCGTTGTCCGCAGTGGTCTCGCCAGCCAAGCCAACCCAACCCTCGTTGGACAAACGAATGTTTTCAAGGGCGGTGTCGATTATCGCCATCCGTCCCACAGCACGATTGTGAACGGTCGCTTCTCCGCCGAAAGCTTCGGAGATGACCGCTACGCCCTGATTGTCGAGCTTGAGCTTTTCGAGCGATGCCCCGTCGAATTCCAACTCCCCCATGGCCTCGTTGACGATGGTCGCTTCGCCGCCGGACGTCGCATCAATTTCCGCAAGGCCACTGTTCTTCAGATGCAAGCGGTCGAGGGTCGAGCGCGAAAACGACAACTTGCCGTCGCCTTCATTCGTGATTTTGGCATCTCCGC
The DNA here is from genome assembly GCF_902459625.1 of Pandoraea cepalis. Taxonomy (NCBI): domain Bacteria; kingdom Pseudomonadati; phylum Pseudomonadota; class Betaproteobacteria; order Burkholderiales; family Burkholderiaceae; genus Pandoraea; species Pandoraea cepalis. The sequence continues at coordinate 75,974 of NZ_CABPRY010000008.1, read as the reverse complement.
CCGATGACGAGGCAAATGCGAGCACCCCGGAATTGACGATCGATGATTGCTTGGCGCCAGCGTCAGAAAAGCCTACGTCACCGCCTTGCGAAATCGAGATGCTGCTGTTACCGGCGTCGGACCCGTCAAACCCGAGGGTGCCCCCGTCACGAATCGAAATGCGCGCATTTCCCGCGCTGGTACCGGCGTCAAAGTTGACACGCCCCCCTTCTTCTAATTTGCTCTCACCCGAATCTTCTTCAACCGTGAGGCTATCGCCCTCACGAACGTCAACGTCGATACTTTGCGCACCTGCATGCGCATCACCCTGGCTTAGGACCGGTGTGACAGATTCATCGGCATCGCGCCCGGCCGTGATCTCGACGCCGTCGGCGTCACCGTGAACACCTTGACCGCCTTCCTCAAACGTCAGAAAGCCGCTGGTACCGACAGCAATGCTCAGCTTCCCCTTGCCCTCAATTCCCTGAAGGATATTCAGTTGACCGTCCTTGATGTCCAAGCGGTGATCAGCCCCTTCCAACAGACGCAACGTACCGATATCTCGCTCGCGATCCGCCGTTCCGGTGACCGGATTCGATGCCGCGCCAGAATGCTGCGTGATTTCAAGAATGGTTTTCTCGTTGATACGGCTGCCGCCGTTCGCTTTCTGGATATCGGAGAACTTGCCGCTCAAGTTATCCGATGCCCACGAACCGATTTCCTTGGCCGTTCCGCCCGCCATCTCAGCCTTCAGTTCGAATCGGTTGACGAGTTCGTGCAAAGATTGGCCATCCGCTTCATTCAGCGTCTTCAGATTCTCCTGGACGCTGTCCATTTCCTTCCAATGCGCGAGAGCATCGGCCTCGATGGCCTTGAGTCCGACGTCACGAGACAAGAAATTCGACAGCTTCTCGATTTCATTGGCGCGCTCCTCTTCACTTGCCTGCGCAATGGCGTTCGCACCTTCCTTTATTTTCTTCAGATCCTCGACGCTCATCCAATCGACATGCGTCGGGGGGGTCCCCTCTTCCCCGACTTTCGCCGACTCGAGCATCTCATCAACTCTCGAAGCGATCCCCTTCAGTTCCTCATTTCGCTTTTCCGGATCTTCGATCTTCAGAATATTCTGAACAATCGTGGCGCTTGAGAGCCATGTTTTCGCCTGAACGTACGTGAGGTGCTTCGCGTCATTCATCGCCGTCATCGTCTCGAGTTGCGACGCCAGGGCCTTGGCAATATGCGCCTTGTCCCGCTGAACGATGACATCAGCCGTTTCGACTTCCGCCGTGGCAACGCTCGGGAACGCCGTGGCCGCCACCATCGCAGCCACCGCCATGCAAATCTTGGTTTGGCGCAACGCGCCAACCGTTTGAGACTTTCCTAGCATCTGATACTCCCTTGGTTTCATTCAAAAGCATCGACGACATTGGCCACGGTCTCTTCGAGAGCGGCATAGGGGTCGTCAATGGAAGGGAGCGATTCTAGGAGACGATCTTTCAAAATCTCATTCAATACCGATTGATTTGGTACTTTTTCCTACGACAAATCACTTTTAATGATTTTGGGAGAAATCACAAATATCAATCAGAATCCTCATTTAAAATCACTCGAATAGCGCGAATTAACGAGCGCAATTCACGCGAAGAAATCATCGCAAAACACCGTAAATAGCGGCACTCACAACGCATTTAGGCCATCGCCCCATCCAGGTGTTTCGCCGTCGCGTGCCTCAGAGAGAAAGGCATAAAAAAACCCGCCGTGCCCTTTCGGGCACGACGGGTTTTCCGTCCCTCTTTGCAGCAGACAGGCCTTATCGCCTCCTGCGCGCGCTCAGACGCGCCTTACACGCGCTTGCATCGTCGTCGACTCAGGCCACCGGCTTGCGCTTGGGCTTGATATCGGTACTGTCGATTTCCTCGAGCACGTCGCGGAACTCCGCAATGTCCTCGAAGCTGCGATACACCGACGCAAAGCGGATGTACGCGATCTTGTCGAGCCGCTTCAACTCGCGCATCACCAGCTCGCCGATACGCTGACTCATCACCTCGCGCTCCGCACCGGCCAGCAGCTTGTATTCGATGCGCGCAATCGCGGCATCCATCGCTTCGGCACTCACGGGGCGCTTGCGAATCGCCAACTGCATGCTGGCGCGCACCTTCGCGCGGTCGTACTCGGCGCGGCTGCCGTCTTTCTTGACGACCGCCGGCATCGCTAGCTCGACACGCTCGTACGTGGTGAAACGCTTGTCGCACGACGGGCATTTCCGGCGCCGCCGGATGGCGGCGCCGTCTTCCGCTTCACGCGAGTCGATGACTTGCGTGTCGTCGTGACGGCAGAACGGGCAGCGCATGCGCGCGGCGTCCGGGGCTTAGCCGTAGACCGGGAAACGCTTCGTCAACTCGGCCACTTGTGCACGCACACGGGCCAGGTTGTCGGCGTCTTCCGGATTGTCCAGCACGTCGGCGATCAGGTTGCCGACGAGTTCCGCCTCGGCTTCCTTGAAACCGCGCGTCGTCATGGCCGGCGAGCCCAGGCGCACACCGCTCGTCACGAACGGCTTTTCCGGATCGTTCGGGATCGCGTTCTTGTTGACGGTGATGTGGGCTTCGCCCAACGCCGCTTCCGCAGCCTTGCCGGTGATGTTCTTGGCGCGCAGGTCAACCAGCATCACGTGCGATTCGGTACGGCCCGACACGATGCGCAGGCCGCGCTTGACCAGCGTCTCGGCCATCACGCGAGCGTTCTTCGCGACTTGTTCCTGATACGCCTTGAATTCCGGCGATGCGGCTTCCTTGAACGCGACGGCCTTGCCGGCAATCACGTGCATGAGCGGGCCGCCCTGAATGCCCGGGAAGATGGCCGAGTTGATCGGCTTCTCGAACTCGGCCTTCATCAGGATCACGCCGCCGCGCGGGCCGCGCAGGCTCTTGTGCGTGGTCGTCGTCACGAAGTCGGCATGCGGCACCGGGTTCGGGTACACACCAGCGGCGATCAGACCGGCATAGTGCGCCATGTCGACCATGAAGTACGCGCCGACCGACTTGGCGATCTGCGACATACGCTCGAAGTCGATCTTCAAGGCGAACGCCGAGGCGCCCGCCACGATCAGCTTCGGCTTGTGTTGCTGCGCGAGCTTCTCGGCAGCGTCGTAATCGATGTCTTCATTCTCATTCAGGCCGTAGCTCACCACGTTGAACCACTTGCCCGACATGTTGACCGGCGAGCCGTGCGTGAGGTGGCCCCCGTGCGCCAGGCTCATGCCCATGATCGTGTCGCCCGGCTTGAGCATGGCGAAGTACACGCCCTGATTAGCCTGCGAGCCGGAGTTCGGCTGCACGTTCGCGGCCTCGGCGCCGAACAGTGCCTTCACGCGGTCGATGGCCAGTTGTTCCACGATGTCGACATACTCGCAACCACCGTAGTAGCGCTTGCCCGGATAACCTTCCGCATACTTGTTGGTCAGTTGCGAGCCCTGCGCTTCCATCACGGCCGGGCTGGTGTAGTTTTCCGATGCGATCAGCTCGATGTGGTCTTCCTGACGCTGATTTTCTTTCTGAATCGCGGCCCAAACGTCGGGATCGACGGAGGCAACGGTGGATTTCGATTTGTCGAACATGGCGTTTCCGTTGAATTGAACAGGTTTTCCGGGGGGGATGGCGCAGCGCATCTTCCTTTGTGCTTCGGAAGACGATAGACAGGGCAGCACCAACCATCACGGCTGCCCAGGCGAACGGCAAATAAGACCCCGGCGCTTCCCGGTGGGTTGCTCCACCTCGGGCACACAAGGCTGTGCACCCTAATCGCCAGTCACGCGGGGTTTGTGGCGTCGATAGTTTATGCGAGCTTGCGACGTTAGGCAACCAGCGGAAACACGCCTCGATTGACGTTTATGCACCAATTTAGTGCCACACCTCGCGCCGGCCTGACAGACAGCCGGACGGTCCGATCCGGTGCGTTCATGGACGATCGCGGGCGGTGGCGGCCGGAAGCAAGAACGGCGCCTGATGGGCCTCGATGGCCCGGGCGCGCGTCGGGTACAGCTGCGTCCATGCCTGGGCGGCCCATGCACCGCCCAGCAATGTCACGAGACGGTCGCGTCGGTCCAGCAGTTGGTTCACGAATCCGCCTCGCGCTTCGGCCGCAGGGGTCGCTTCGGCCGCCTCGGCAGCGCGAGACGCGGCGCAGACCACGTCGTGTGCCACGTCCACCCAAGGCACGATGTCGTCCGCCGAGATTCGCCCGAGGCGGAAGGCCATCTCGGCCGCCAGTGCCCGCGCGCCGGTCGGGTTCTTCAGTTCGTCGAGCACGGTCTTGCTGTCGGCGGCTTGCGACACCCCGGTCAGCCGCCGGATAAACGCCGTGAAGGGCTCGCCGCCGCGAAACGGCGTCAAATCGACAAGCGTGCCCTGAAAGCCGGCATCGAGGCAGGTCCGGAAATCGACCGTCATCATATAGGGCAAGTCGTTCTGGTCCCGCCAGACGCCGACGTTTTCCATGACGTCGCGGCAAAGGTCCCGGTTGCCCAGCCACAGCGCGGCGACGTACTGACGCGCCAATGCGCACTGATAGACGTCGGGGAGGCAACCACAGAGCACGCCGCGCATTTCGTGGCGCCGGCGCGCGGCTTCTGCATAGGACTGTGCCGCCGCGCCGGCCAACGCGTCGATCGGCGCCCCGCCGGACTGCGCAAGCACTTGCGCCATTTGCCGCCCAGCTTCGAGCGCGCCATCGCGGGCACGTGTCCCCACCGCCCCGTCACAGCCACGCGCACGCTGCAAGAGTTGTGCGCCGTCGGCCCCCTCGATCGCGCGCCATGCGGCCTCCCCCTCCAGCCATTCACCGAGGGGCCGGTACACGGGAAGATACGTCGTCGCCAGGTAGATCCGTTCGGGCGCCTGGGTTCCATCGAACGCCAGCGAGCATCCCCGCACCAACATGGCCGTCGGTGTCGCCAGGCCCAACGCTCCGAACAGGCGTGAGGCAAGCCACGTCCGGGTGGCATGCCCGGGGCTCGGGAACGCCGTCACCACGTACTGCGGCGCTTGCGCGTCCGCGTCGAACGACAGTCGGACGGCGGTGCCGGGGCCAGCGGCCGGAAGGGCGTCGTGCACACGCCGCGCGGCAGAAAAATCGTAAGGTCCGATGGGCGGCAGCGGTGCGCCGCTACCGTCATGTCCGGTGACCGCCCCGAACGTTCCGAGCGGTCCGGCTTCCGGCAATAATTCGGCCCGCGTCGGCCTGGCGGCCGTGGGACTGGCAGCGGAGCCTGCGGCATGGCCCCTGAAGCGATAAGCGTTGACGTCCATCACGACTCTCCTTCGTCGTATGGCGGGGCTCCGGCGCGCAGCGCCTGTCGACCGACCCGGTTGAGATCGGCCGATCTTGCTGCGCCACCGGACGTCAAGCTTTCGAAAACGAGGCAAGTTCGGACAAATCCGCCGCGCGTGATGGACGACACCCATGCCGACGTCGCCCATGCACGCCAGACGACCCGCAGCACGGGACCGTAATGCCCGCGCACCCCCACATGCGCCGACACGCATCGACATGCACCGGCATGCGCCCACGCGCGCCCGCCTCGAACGCGCGTGCACCGGCGCACGCGGACGTCAAAGCTCGATCTTCGTTCCCAGCACGGCAAGGAACTGCGCGATCCACGCCGGATGTGCAGGCCACGCGGGGGCGGTCACCCACTTGCCGTCGGTATGCGCCTCGTCAATCCCGATCTCCATGTACTTCCCGCCGGCCAGCCGCACCTCCGGCGCACAGGCCGGATACGCCGAACACTCGCGCCCTTCGATCACACCGGCCGCTGCCAGCAGCTGCGCGCCGTGACAGATCGCGGCAATCGGTTTGTCGCTCTCGGCAAAATGTCTGACGATCGCGACGACTTCGTCATTCAGACGCAGATACTCCGGCGCGCGGCCACCGGGAATCACCAGTGCGTCGAAGTCGGCGGGAGACAGTCCGTCGAATGTCGCATTGAGGGTGAAGTCGTGACCACGCTTCTCGCTGTACGTCTGATCGCCTTCGAAGTCGTGAATCGCCGTGCGCACCTTGTCGCCCGCCTTCTTGCCCGGGCAGACGACTTCCACCCGGTGCCCCACGGCCATAAGTGCCTGCACCGGCACCATCAACTCGTAGTCTTCGACATAGTCGCCTGCCAGCACCAGAATCCGCTTCTTGCCCATATGACTCTCCGTTCAGAGAAAAAATGGAAGGGGAACCGCCCCTCCATGTTACTCAATTCCGATGACGTCGCCGGGACAAGCGTCGGCACCCCGATCCCCCTCCGCAAACGACCGACAGACGGACAGACGAAAAAAAACCGCGTGCCGAAGCACGCGGTGTCAAGCCGGCGCAATACGCCGTCGGTCAAGCCGAGGCGCGCGCCACACGGTCTGTCCGGCATGGCGCGCGCCGATATCGTCAGTCGTCAGTAGGTTTCGAGATGCAGGCGCCCCTCCGTCTTCATCCGTTGCCAGAGGGCCTGCCAGTCGAGCCCGGCGTCGCCCGCGATGGTCTGCAGCACTTGCAGCACGCCGTCCTCCATGCCCTTGAGCCCGCACACATAAATGTAGGTATGGTCATGACGCAGCAGCGCCGCCACATCGGCCGCGCGCTCGCGCATGGCGTCCTGCACGTAGCGCTTGGCCTGTCCTGGTGTACGCGAGAAGGCCAGATTCGTGTCGATGAAATCCTTCGGCAAGTTGAGCAAGGGGCCGAAGTAGGGCAGCTCGCCCTGCGTGCGCGCGCCGAAGAACAGCATGAGCTTGCCGGTCGCGCCCTTCAGACGGCGACGGCGGCGATACTCGGTCATCGCCCGCATCGGGGCCGCCCCCGTGCCGGTGCAGATCATCAGCAGGTGCGAATCGGCGTGGTTCGGCATCAGGAACGTGCTGCCGAACGGGCCCATCACGTTCACCACGTCGCCCTTCTTCAGATCGCACAGGTAGTTCGAGCACACCCCGCCGACCGCCTGCTCATGGTGATCCTTCGTCACGCGTTTGACCGTGAGCGCCAGGTTGTTGTACCCCGGACGCTCGCCGTCGCGCGGCGATGCAATCGAGTACTGCCGCGCATGGTGCGCCCGCCCGTCGCTCGACGTGCCCGGCGCAATGATGCCGATCGACTGTCCTTCGAGCACCGGGAACGGCTGCTTGCCGAAATCGAGCACGATGTGGTGGATGTCGCTCTCGGTGCTGGCGTCGGTCAGACGATAGTTGCCGACCACGGTCGCCTGTACCGGCGCCTTGTGGTTGTACAGATTGACATAGGGCTTGGCGGCGGACCACGGCGGCACGACCGAGCCGCGTACGAAATCCGAGCCGGCGATGACGGGCTCGGGGACGTCGGCCGACGCACCGCCAGCCACGCCCGTCGCCGCCTCGCCGATCGTGCCCTGACCGGCGAGCGCATCGTCCTGCACGGGCAACTCGTCCCACGTGAGCTGGTCGTCAACGGCATACGCGTCGGCCTTGAGCACGTCGCGCCAGTTGTCGATGGCCCCCGTCGGGCACGGCGAGATGCACGCCATGCACCCATTGCACGTGTCCGCGCGCACAACGTAGTTGTTCTCGTCGTGCGTGATCGCGTCGACCGGACACGTCTCCTCGCAGGTGTTGCAGCGAATGCAGATCTCCGGATCGATCAGATGCTGCTTCAGAACTTCGACCGGAACGGGGCCGTTCATGATGCTGTCTCCTTGTGGGATGGCTCGCGCCTGGGCTCTCGTTGGCCTTAGTTGAAACGCACGTACTCGAAGTCGATCGGCTGGCGGTTGATGCCGAGCGGGGGCGGCGCGATCCAGTTGGCAAACTTGCCCGGCTCGGTCACGCGGCCCATGAGCGACGCCACATACGCGCGATCTTCCGCCGACGGCAGCCACTCACGCTCATGCGCGGCCCATTCGGCCTCGCTCACCACACGGCCGTCCGGCGACACACGCACGCCCGCGAATGTGCCGATCTGACGATTGAACGCCTTGTGCGGCACGCTCAGGCGGAAGTCGATACCGGCCTTCTCCAGCACCTTGTTCCAGCGATTCACACCCGCGACCGAGTCCTTGATGTAATCGTCGCGCAGGACTTCGTTCATCGCGTTGAGCATCGGCACCTCGCGCTCCACGAGCTTGCCGTTGTCCACGTCCAGCAGCCGGTACATCTGGCCGTTGAGTTGATGGTCGTCGTCGCGCTTGCCCTCTTCATAACGGCCCTTCAAGCCCGAGCTATAGAAGATGGCCGCGTTCGACGACTGATCCGCACCGAACAGGTCGATCGTCACGGAGTAATGGAAGTTGACGTAGCGCTGGATCGTCGGCAGATCGATCACGCCCGCTGCCCGCAGCTTCGCGACGTCATCGGTCTTCAGTTCGTTCATCACTTGCGCCGTGCGAGCGATCACGCGCGAAACACCGGACTCGCCCACGAACATGTGGTGCGCCTCTTCGGTCAGCATGAACCTGGTGGTGCGCGCGAGCGGATCGAAACCCGACTCGGCCAGTGCCGAGAGCTGGAACTTGCCGTCACGATCGGTGAAGTACGTGAACATGTAGAACGCCAGCCAGTCCGGCGTCTTCTCGTTGAACGCACCGAGAATTCGCGGATTGTCTTCGTCGCCCGAGCGGCGGCCGAGCAGCGCTTCGGCTTCTTCACGGCCGTCGCGGCCGAAGTAGCGATGCAGCAGGTAGACCATCGCCCACAGATGGCGGCCTTCTTCCACGTTCACCTGGAACAGGTTGCGCAAGTCGTACATCGACGGTGCCGTCAGCCCGAGGTGACGCTGTTGCTCGACCGATGCGGGTTCCGTGTCACCCTGCGTGACGATGATGCGGCGCAGGTTCGCGCGGTGTTCGCCCGGCACGTCCTGCCACGCGGCTTCGCCCTTGTGCTCGCCGAAGTGGATCTTGCGATCGGCGTCGCCCGGCGTGAGGAAGATGCCCCAGCGATAGTCCGGCATTTTCACGTGATCGAAGTGCGCCCAGCCGCCCGGGTCCACGCTCACGGCGGTGCGCAGATAGACGTCGAAGCCGTGGGAGCCTTCCGGCCCCATGTCGCCCCACCAGGACAGGAAATTCGGCTGCCACTGTTCAAGCGCACGTTGCAGCGTGCGGTCATCCGACAGGTTGACGTTGTTGGGGATCTTCTCGCTGTAGTTGATCGAAGCCATCGTGGGAATCCTCGTGTCTCGTACGTATTCTGTGTAAAACGACTTGTTCGGTCCTGCCGCCGCCCGGCGTTCGTCACCGGCGGCGTTGCAGCCCATTCGTCAGACGCGGTTCGGATCGAACTGCGCCTTGTTGCCCTTGCCGTAGACCTTGAGCGCGCCCTTCTCGCCCACGGCGTTCGGACGAATGAAGATCCAGTTCTGCCACGCCGACAGACGGCCGAAGATGCGGGTGTTCATCGTCTCCTTCCCGTTGAAGCGCAGGTTCGCCTCCAGGCCGGTGAGCGCGTCGGGCGACATGGCCGCACGCTCTTCGATCGCGATGCGGATTTCGTCCGGCCAGTCGAGATCGTCGACCGCGGCCGTGACCAATCCGAGACGTTCCGCCTCGTCGGGGCGCACCTGGCGGCCGATTGTGGCGCGCACGGCGTCGAGTTCCGCCGCGTCTTCATAGAAACGCCGTGCCAGACGCGATTGATCGGTGACCATCGGCAACAGGCCGAAGTTGACTTCGGTCAGCGTGATCGCCGGTTCGTCTTCCTCGCTGGCGGGCAGCGCCGCCATATACGTGCGGTCGGCCGCGAAGGCGAATTCGGCCAGCGTGCCGGTGAAGCACGAATCCGGTTCGATCAGCGCGAAGAGCGAGCGTGAGGACACGTCGATACGCGCAAACGTGCGGCGCAGCATGCCGATGGTCTCGCGCACCAACCAGTGATCCTGATGGGCCAGCAGCGATGCATCGGCCGCCAGCACGTGTTTCGCCTCGCCCTCGGTGCGCAGCAGCCACGTGCCGATATCGAGTTCGTTCGTGCGCAGATTGAGGATGGCGTCGTCGAGTTCGCGTGCCATTTTCAGCGGCCACCAGTTCACGCCGGCGGCCTCGATACCAGCGATGTCAGCCGGCGGCGCGGACTTCGGCGCCTTCACGGTGAGGCTGGCGGTGCGGTTGGCGCGGTCGATTTCCACGTCGACGAACTCGTAGCGGATCGCGTCCGGCTCGTCGGTGCGCTCCAGGCGCGTGAGCGTCACGCCCTTGCCGCCCGGACGGTCGCTGCCTTGCGCCAGTTCCAGCGCACGCGCCGACACCGTTTGTGCGAATTGCGCGGGCTTGACCACCTCGTCGACCAGCCGCCATTGCTTGGCACGCTCACCGCGAATGCCCTCGACGACGGTGCAGAAGATGTCGGCGCGGTCGTTGCGCACGTGACGCTTGTCGGTCAGGCGAGTCAGGCCGCCGGTGCCCGGCAGCACGCCCAGCAGCGGCACTTCCGGCAGCGAGACCGACGACGAACGGTCGTCAACCAGATAGATCTCGTCACAGGCCAGCGCCAGCTCGTAGCCGCCGCCCGCGCACGCGCCATTTACGGCCGCGAGGAACTTCAGCCCGGAATGGCGGCTGGAATCCTCCAGACCGTTACGCGTTTCGTTGGTGAACTTGCAGAAGTTGACCTTCCACGCATGCGTGGACAGGCCGAGCATGAAGATATTCGCACCGGAGCAGAACACGCGGTCCTTGGCGCTCGTGACGACCACCGTCTTCACTTCCGGGTGCTCGAAGCGGATGCGCTGAACGGCATCGTGCAGTTCGATGTCCACGCCGAGATCGTACGAATTGAGCTTGAGCTTGTAGCCTTCGCGAATGCCGCCGTCTTCCGAGATATCGATGGCGAGCGTCGCCACCGGGCCTTCGAAGCTCAGTTTCCAGTGCTTGTACTGCGTGGGATCCGTACGATAGTCGACGTGGGGTTTGCCGAACATGATTGCCTCCAACACGAATAATGATCTTGTTGGATTGCAATATAGTGCAGCACAATTCCTCCGTCAACTAATTTACCAAATAAAAATGAATTATTTTGCATTCCAATGATGGTCAATCTGACGACAATTGCACGGCGAGGCGTCCACGCAGCTGCAAATAGGCGTCGGCCAGCACCCGCCCGCCGGTGTCGAAGCTCATATCCGCCTTGGCATAAAAGTCTTGGCGGCCGGCCAGAATACGCTTGAGGTCGTCCATCGCTTCCGCGTTGCCCGACATCGGACGCAGATCGCCCTGCGCCACCACCCGCTTCATATGCTCTTCGGGCGACGCCTGCAGCCATACCGTATAGCAGTGAGTGAGCAGGAAGTTGAAGGTCGCCGCGTCGCTCACGATACCGCCCGGCGAGGCGATCACGGCACGCGGATGCTCGGCCACGACCGCCTCGAGTGCACGCAATTCATAGCGGCGATAGGCGCTCGCACCATAAAGCGAGTAGATCTCCGACGGCGGGCACCCCGCCAGTTGTTCGATCACGCGATTGAGTTCGACGAACGGCACATGCATGTCGTCGGCGAGCATGCGGCCCAGCGTCGACTTGCCCGCGCCCCGCAACCCGATCAGCGCAATGCGGCCACGTCGGTCCGGGTCGCGCTCGCTCCCGGCAAACAGCTCGCTGAGCGCCTGACGCGCACGCGTGAGCGCCTCGCCGTCGCGCCCGTGCAGAATTTCCCGAATGAGCAACCATTCCGCTGACGACGTCGTCTCGTCGCCCACGATTTCAGCCAACGTGCAATTTAGTGCCTGTGCGAGCTGACGCAGGAACAGCACGGACGCGTTACCGACACCCGACTCCAGATTGGCCACGTGACGCTCGGAAACACCGGCGTCCAGCGCAAGCGCCTTGCGCGTCAAGCCACGCCGGGCGCGCAGCGTGCGCACCCGCTCGCCCAGCGCGACCAGAAACGGGTCTTTCTCACCGGCGCCTCGCGCCGTCGGCACCCCATCGGCTTGCGCACTCTTATTCATCAGACAAGATCCTCAATGCAGGTAACATGTAATATATTGCTTGACAGACAAAATTGCATGCTCTAATTTTCACCATGCGCCGATAAAAAAGCAAACGCGGACCGGATATCCCGAGTCTCGCCATTGATCGGCGTCGTATCGACGTCCCCAGGAGACATGGATGGATGTGCCCCAATTCCAGGCGCTGATCGCCGACCTGACGCGGCAACTCGATGGCCGCGTCCTCGACGCCCCGCTCGCCGACTGGCTCAATGCGCATTACGGCGCCGGCTCCGCAGGCTATGAAGCGCTGGCCGACGCCTGCCGCACCGGCGTTGCCGAAGGCTGGCTGTGCAACCGCGAAGGCGGCGGCATTCGTTACGGACGCGTCATCAAGCCCACTCCCGACACGCACGGCTTTTCCGTCGACGTGGTGGACATGGCCGATCTGGCCGGGCCGCACCACGTGCATCCGAACGGCGAAATCGATCTGATCATGCCGCTCACTCCCGGCGCAACGTTCGACGGACACCCCGCGGGCTGGTGCGTCTACGGTCCCGGCACGGCACATCGACCGACGGTGGCCAGCGGGCGCGCCCTGGTGCTGTACCTGTTGCCCGGCGGCGCCATCGAATTCACGCGCAGCGCCTGATCCGGCGCCCGCCCCGTCCCTGATATCCCTCGGTTCATGCTCATGCCATCCCCTGCCTTGCTGGAAAATTACGTCGCTGGCCAATGGGTGGCCGGCGGCGGCGCGCCCACCGCGCTCACCGATCCCGTGACGGGCGAGATCCTCGCCTTCGTATCGAGCGCCGGACTGGATCTCGACGCCGCGTTCACCTTTGCGCGAGACGTCGCCGGCCCGGCGCTGCGCGCCTTGTCGTACGGCGAGCGTGCGCAGCGCCTCGCGCAGATCGTTGCCACGCTGCAGGCGAACCGCGACGACTACTACGCCATCGCCACCGCCAATTCGGGAACGGTCGCCACCGACTCCGCCGTCGACATCGATGGCGCCATTTACACCCTGTCGACGTATGCCAAGCTCGGCGCAACGCTGGGCGACGCGCACACGCTGCTCGACGGCGCGGCGGCGCCGTTGGCCAAGGATGGGTCGTTTGCCGTGCGTCATGTGTGCCGTCCGACACCGGGCGTGGCGCTGTTCATCAACGCGTTCAACTTTCCCGCCTGGGGACTTTGGGAGAAGGCCGCTGGCGCGTTGCTCTCGGGCGTGCCGGTCATCGTCAAACCGGCGACCTCGACCGCCTGGCTCACGCAGCGCATGGTGGCCGATGTGGTCGCCGCCGGTCTGCTGCCGCCGGGCAGCCTGTCGGTGATCTGCGGCAGCGCCGCCGGTCTGCTCGACCGGATCGGCCCGTTCGACGTGGTCTCCTTCACCGGCTCGGCCGACACCGCCGCCACGCTGCGCGCGCATCCGGCGTTTACCGAACGCTCGGCGCGCATCAACGTGGAGGCCGATAGCCTGAACAGCGCCGTGCTGCTGCCCGACGCGACGCCCGGCACCGCCGCGTTCGACCAGTTCGTGCGCGAGGTGGCGCGCGAGATGACCGTCAAGGCCGGCCAGAAATGCACGGCCATTCGGCGCGCGATGGTTCCCGTCGCGCACTTCGATGCCGCGGCGGCCGCCATGGCCGAGCGTCTGGCCAAGACGGTCGTCGGCAATCCACGCAACGAGGCCGTCACGATGGGCTCGCTCGTGAGTCTGGCGCAGAAACGCGCCGTGCTCGACGGCATCGCCCATTTGCAGGCGGAAGCCGAAACCCTCTATGACGGCAATCGCGAGACCACTTTCGTCGACGCCGGTGCCGACAGCGCGTGCGTGGCCCCCGTGCTGCTCGGCCTGCGCGATGGCGCGCGAGGGCAGCGCGTGCACGACACCGAAGTCTTCGGCCCCGTCGCGACGCTCGTCGGCTATCGCGATCTCGACGAAGCGCTCGCGCTGGCCAAGCGTGGGCAGGGTTCCCTCGTCGTCTCGCTATACAGCAACGACACCGTGGCGATGCGCGCCCCCGCGCTTGCGCTGGCCGACGCACACGGCCGTGTGCATGCGGTCGACCCATCGGTCGTGAAGACACAGACAGGCCACGGCAACGTCATGCCGCAATCGCTGCATGGCGGCCCGGGCCGCGCCGGCGGTGGCGAAGAACTGGGCGGTTTGCGCGCGTTGCGCTTCTATCACGTGCGCTCGGCCGTACAGGGGCCCGCCGCGCTGATCGAAGCGATCACGCAGGATGCCGTCGAACTCCCGAAGGCGTAATCTGTTCTTCAGCGGCTGTCGCAAACCGTCGCAGTCAAGGTGATTCATTCAGGCGCCGCCAGAGCGCCGACAAGTCCTCACGCCGCGCGTGCACGCGTCCAACGCGTGCGCCGTGCGGTGATCCACCGGAGACACCATGGAAGCCGTACTCACCCCACCGCCGGCGAACTTCAACTTCGCCGCGCATCTGGAGGCGCTCAACCGCGGGCGCGCTGCCAAGACTGCTTATCTCGACGACACGCGCGCGCTCACCTACGGCGAGCTGGCCGAGCAAAGCCGACGTTTCGCGACCGGACTCGCGCGCGCGGGGATTCATCGTGAAGAGCGCATTCTGCTCATCATGCTCGACACCATCGACCTGCCGGTCGCCTTTCTCGGCGCCCTGTACGCCGGTGTGGTGCCCGTCGTCGTCAACACCTTGCTCACGGCCGACGATTACGCCTACATGATCTCGCACAGCAAGGCGCAGCTCGTGATTGCGTCCGGCGCGCTCCTGCCGACCGTACAGGCCGCGCTCGACAAGGTGGGCGAGGGCGCGGCGCCGCCGCCGTGCATTGTCTCGCAACCGATCGCGACCGAGGCGGGCAACGCACGTGCCCTGCCGACCTTCAACGCCCTCATCGACGGCCCCCCGAGTGCACTGCCCGCCGATACCGACGGTGACGACATCGCCTTCTGGCTATATTCGTCGGGTTCGACCGGCAAGCCCAAGGGCACCGTGCACACGCACGCCAACCTGTACTGGACAGCCGAAACCTATGGCCGCCACGTGCTCGGCATTCGCGAAGACGATATCGCCTTCTCCGCGGCGAAGCTCTTCTTCGCTTACGGGTTGGGCAACGCATTGACGTTTCCGCTCTCGGTCGGCGCGAGCGTCGTGCTGATGGCCGAGCGACCCACCGCGCAAGCCGTGGCACAACGGCTTCGCGAGCATCGCCCGACGATCTTCTACGGCGTGCCGACGCTCTACGCCAATCTTCTCGCCTCACCGCACCTGCCGGCCCGTGAAGACGTGGCGCTGCGGCTGTGCACGTCGGCGGGCGAGGCGCTGCCGCGCGAAATCGGCGAGCGGTTCACGGCGCATTTCGGGGCGGAGATTCTCGACGGCATTGGCTCGACTGAAATGTTGCACATCTTCCTGTCGAATCGCGCCGGCCAGGTCGCCTACGGGACGACGGGCGAACCGGTGCCGGGCTACGCCGTGGCATTGCGCGACGAAGACGGTCATCCCGTGCCCGACGGCGAGATCGGCGATCTGTACATCAAAGGCCCGAGCGCAGCGCTCATGTATTGGTGCAATCGCGACAAGACGCGCGCGACGTTCCTCGGCGACTGGCTCAAGAGCGGCGACAAGTACCGGCGTCTGCCCAATGGGTATTACGTCTATGCCGGGCGCAGTGACGATATGCTCAAGGTCAGCGGCCAGTACGTCTCGCCCATCGAAGTCGAGATGGTGCTGATGCAGCATGACGCGGTGCTGGAGGCAGGCGTCGTGGGACGCGATGATGGCGGCCTGACCAAGACACAGGCCTTTGTCGTGCTCAAGCCCGGCATCGCAGCCACCGACGAGATGGCCACCGAGTTGAAGGCCTTCGTCAAGGCGCGCCTCGCCCCGCACAAATACCCGCGCGAATTGGTGTTCGTCGACGATCTGCCGAAGACGGCGACGGGCAAGGTGCAGCGCTTCAAGCTGCGCGAGTTGCTTTAGGAGACGACAAGACGATGTCGGACGTACAGTTCGCCCGGATCGAGACGGCCTCGCACGGCCCGCTCTCGCTGGAATACCGATGGCTCAACCGTGAGCTTGCCGATGCCCCACTGCTGGTCTTCCTGCACGAGGGGCTGGGCTCTGTTGCGATGTGGAAAGACTGGCCGCAGCAGTTGTGCGACGCGGGCGGCTTTCGCGGGCTCGTCTATTCGCGCAACGGCTATGGCCGCTCCACCCCGCGTGAGCCCGGCGAGAAATGGCCGGTCGACTTCATGCACCGTCAGGCGCGGGAAGTGTTGCCCGCGTTTCTCGATGCGGTGGGCGTCGGCCCCGAGCAGGCCGCGCACGTGTGGCTTGTCGGCCATAGCGACGGCGGCTCGATCTCGCTGCTGTTCAGCGCAGCATTCCCCGACCGGCTCGCCGGTGCGGTCGTGCTCGCCCCCCATCTGTTCGTCGAAGATCTTTCGGTGCAGAGCATCGCGAAGACGAAGACGGTGTACGAGACGACCGACCTGCGCGCGAAACTTGGCCGCTATCACGACGACGTCGATTCGGCGTTTTGGGGTTGGAACGATATCTGGCTGGACCCGGCGTTTCGCGAGTGGAATCTGGTCGGCGCGGTGGCGAGTATCTCGAAGCCGCTGCTCGCGATCCAGGGCGAGGACGACGAGTACGGCACGATGGCGCAGATGGACAGCATTGCCACGCATGTGCCGCACGCGAGCGTAGTGAAGCTGCCGGCATGCGGACACTCACCGCACCGCGACGCGCCCCAGCCACTGGCCGAGGCCATCATCGCTTTCATTGGCCGCCATCACGCGGCGGCAAACCGTCAGGCGGCATGACGTGGCGGGCGCGCGCCCACCGAGGGAGGGCGCCCGTTGCGACGATGCCCGTCGTCAGATCACGCGCACGCCGGGCGTACCCGGACGCATGGCGCCAATGATGCCGGCTTCGTGGAAGCCGTCTGCGCGGAAGACCGCGAGCACATCGTCGACCGCGCCGGGCGCGCACGACACGAGCAGGCCGCCCGCCGTCTGCGGATCGCACAACAGATCGCGATCACGCGTCGTCAGCCGCTCCCCCAGCTCGACCGACGCCCCGTAGGACGCCCAATTCCGGCCAGACGCGCCGGTAATGCACCCCTGGTCGGCCAGTTCGCGCACGCCGTCGAACAGCGGCACGTCGGACATGCGCAGATACGCCGCCAGATTCGCGCCGCGGCACATTTCGAGCGTGTGGCCGAGCAGACCGAAACCCGTCACATCCGTGAGTGCATGCACGCCGGGCAAAGCCGCGAGCGCCGGGCCGACACGGTTCAGGCGCGTCGTGGCGTCGATCATGCGGCGATAGCCCGCCGCATCCAGTTGGTTCTTCTTGAGCGCCGCCGACATCACGCCCACACCCAGCGGCTTGCCGAGCACGAGTACGTCGCCCGCCTGCGCATCGGCGTTGCGCTTGAGCCGCTTCGGATGCACCACCCCGAGCGCGGCAAGACCGTAGATCGGCTCGACCGAATCGATGCTGTGCCCGCCGGCAATCGGAATGCCCGCCTCGGTGCAGACCGATTCGCCGCCGCGCAGAATTTCGCGAATCGTCTCGCGTGGCAACACGTTGATCGGCATGCCGACGATGGCCAGCGCAAAAATCGGCTTGCCCCCCATCGCATAGATGTCGGACAGGGCGTTGGTCGCGGCGATGCGGCCGAAGTCGAACGGGTCATCGACAATCGGCATGAAGAAGTCCGTCGTCGCGATGATCGCCTGCTCATCGTTGAGCTGGTAGACCGCGGCGTCGTCGGAGGTTTCCGTGCCCACGAGCAGCGCGGCGGGTGTCGGCAGCGGCGTGTCGTTGCGGGCGAGCAGTTCGGAGAGCACGCCCGGCGCGATCTTGCAGCCGCAGCCGCCGCCGTGCGAGAGCGAAGTGAGACGCGGAGCGGCCGGCGTGGCGCCCGCTTGGGTTGCATCGATTGCGGTCATGGTCGTTGGTGTGCGTTGCGAATGGCCGGGAACCCGTCACAAGGCGTGCGGCAGCCTCGATCGGCGCGTCGCCGGCGAGAAATTCGCACTCGCTGCGCCCGGAATGACGACAGTTTGCCAAAAGTCGACGTATTATGAAGCAGCTTTTGCACGTCGATTTGTCTCGAAATGGCGGTCGACGGCATAAGGCGACCGATTCACCGCGTCCCGCCATCGGGGGGACGCCAATGCTGCCGCATCGCAACACCCTAACCACTACGCGCCGTGAGCGCTGACGCCTAAGGGGACCCCACCATGCAACGCCGCCGCCTCCTCTCGCTGGGCGCCTTCGCCCTGCCCGCCTCCGTTCTGTCCACCTCGCTCGTTCCGGCCGCGGCCCGGGCCGCGTCGACGGACTCACCGTCGCCGCGCCCGGCCGACGGCTGGCGTACGTTCGAGCTGACCACGCGCGTCGACTTACCCGCCACGCGAGGCCCGGCGAATGTCTGGCTGCCGGTGGCGATATCGCCGTCCGGCACCTACCAGCATGCCCTTGGCACGCGCTGGCAGGCCCCGGGCGCGAATGCCGCGTTGCGCATGGTGCATGGCGCATCGGGCATCGGTGTGCCGATGCTCGCGGTGGCATGGCCCGAGGGGGCGGCCCATGACACGCGCACCGTCACGCTGGTGAATACCTTTACCACGCGCGATCGATCCGTTGACTTGTCGCAGCCGCCCTCGGCCAACGCCCCGCGCGAATCGCCGGAAGTGTTGCGTCAGTATCTCCAGCCGACAGCGCTCCAGCCGACCGACGGCCTCGTGCGCGAGACGGCCGAGAAGATCACGCGCGGCGAGACGGGCGATGTGGCAAAGGCGCGCGCCATCTATCAGTGGATCGTGGAAAACTGCCGGCGCGAAGGCACCGTGCGCGGCTGCGGCACGGGCGACGTGCGCTACATGCTCACCACCGGCAACCTTGCGGGCAAATGTGCCGACATCAACGCCCTCTTCACCGCGCTCGCGCGCTCGGTCGGCATCCCCGCCCGCGATGCCTATGGCGTGCGCGTCGCGACGTCGCGGCGGGGTTTCAACAGTCTGGGCAAGGCGGGGGACGTCACGCGGGCGCAGCATTGCCGCGCCGAGTTCTACGCGGCCGGCTACGGGTGGGTGCCGGTCGACCCGGCCGACGTGCGCAAGGTCATGCTCGAAGAAGTGGCCGGCGGTTTGCCGATCGACGACCTGCGCGTGCGCGCGGCGCGTGCGATGCTCTTCGGCCAATGGGAAATGAACTGGGTCGCGTTCAATCACGGCGCGGACATTGCGTTGCCGGAGGCCCCGGGCGCACTGGCGGCGCGCGAGAGCACCGTGCCGTTCCTCATGTATCCGAATGGCGAAGTGGCGCACGCCCGACTCGACAGCCTCGATCCGGACACCTTCCGCTATCGCATGAACGCCCGCGAAATCACCGCCTGACGTCACGCACGAAGGAGCGCACCGCCATGCATCGCCGTCATTTTCTTCACACCCTCGGCGCCCTCGGCACGGCCGGTGCGCTGGGGGGCGTCGGCGCACCGGCGCGGGCCGCCGGGCCGGTCAATGGGGCGGCGGAAGTCGATGACAGCGCGCTCGCGGGCACGTCCGGCGGCACGCTCTCGGCGTGGCGCGGGGCCACGCCCGCCTTTACACTCGACGGACTCGATGGTCGGCCGCACGCCTTGTCCGAATGGCGCGGGCGCGTGGTCATCCTCAACTTCTGGGCCACCTGGTGCGGCCCCTGCCGCGAGGAGATTCCGGCGATGGGCGAGGTGGCACGTCAATACCGCGAGCGAGGCCTCGCGCTGGTCGCCGTGAATTACAAGGAACCGCTGGCGACGGTCAAGCCGTTCGTCGACAAAATCCCCATCGACGGCACCGTGCTGCTCGACGCCGACGGTGCCGTCTACAAGCGTTTCGGATCGCTCGGCCTGCCGGCCACCTATCTCGTCGATCGCGCGGGCAACGCGCGCTTCTGGCGCATGGGCGAACTGGAATGGAGCGACGTGGGACTACACGGGCATATCGAGGCGTTGCTCACGCAAAAGGGGGGCACGACGGCCTGAGCGAGTGTCGTTGCCGCCCCCTACGCCATCAAGCCTCTTCCGACTTCCCGCCTTCCCCCTCATCCGGCCGCGATCGACTGCGCGGCCTCGCGCACATGATCGAGCAGTCGCGCCGTCGGCCCGGCGAGCACGCCTTCGCGGTGGGCGCAAAACAACGGTGCGCGTGGCGCGGGCGCAAGCGGCCGGTAGACGATACCTTCCACCTGCATGCGCATGAGCGATGCAGGCACGACCGACACGCCCAATCCCGCCGCGACGAGCGAGAGCGTCGTCAGCAGACGCGGGGCTTCCTGCTCGATGTTCGGACTGAAGCCTGCGCCATGGCACGCCGCGATGATGGCGTCGTACAGCCCCTGCCCTGTGCGGCGTCGATACAAAATCAGTTTCTGCGAGGCAATGGCCGTCATCGGGACGGCCGCTTTTCCCGCCCGCCCCGTCAGGGCCAGCGGATGCGCCGACGGGACCGCGAGCACCATCGGCTCTTCGAGCACCGGTACGAAGACAATCTGCGCGGTATCCCCCTGTGGCTGGCGTACGAATGCAACGTCCAGCTGCCCGTCGCGCAGGCCGTCGAGCAGCTCGCTTGTACTGCTCTCGTCTAGCATCAGCGAGACGGCCGGCGCATCGCTTCGGAAGGTACGAATCACCGTCGGCACGAACGGGTGCAGCGCCGCTGAACTGGTCAGGCCTACCGACAGCCGTCCCTTGATGCCGGCCGCGACGCGGCGCACGTCGTCGACCGCCTGATCGAGTTTGCGCACGACCTCGTACGCGTCTCCAAGAAACGCCTGGCCGGCGTCGGTGAGCGCCATGCCGCGCGGCAGGCGTTCGAAGAGCGTCACGCGCAGCTGGCTTTCCAGCACCCGGATCTGTTGCGAGAGCGGCGGTTGTCCGATGCCCAGACGCTCAGCCGCGCGCGTCATGTGCCCCGTTTCGGCCACCGCAATAAAGTAGCGCAATAACCGCACGTCGATATTTGCCATATTGATTCGATATGATTCAAGTCACTTCCATATATTGGACAATATAGCGCAATCCGCCTACGCTCAAGGGGTTCCGCGCGGCATCGGTGCTGTCCGTCCTTCGATGGCCCTCTGTCTGGCGGCCCCCACCGCAGCCCCGTTTTCAGATCGAACCTGCCATGAGCCTTCCGGCCCCCTCCGCACCTGCCGCCTCCGGCGCGCCCGCCACAACGCCGGCACCGCCGGTTGCCGACGCCCCAAGCATTCGCGCCTTGTTCCTGGGCTTCCTCGGCCTTGGCATGACCGCGTTCGGCGGGGCGCTGCCTTTGGCGCGTCGGATGATCGTCGAGAAGCATCGATGGATCACGCCCGCCGAATTCACCGACTTGCTCGGGCTGTGCCAATTTCTGCCCGGCGGCAACATCATCAATCTGTCCGTCGCGCTCGGCATGCGTTTTCATGGTTGGCGCGGCGCGCTCGCATCGATCCTCGGCCTGATCGCCGTGCCGTCGGCGGTGGTGATCGCGCTGGGCACGATCTATCAGCATTTTCAACACGACCCGCGCGTGCGGCATCTCTTCGCCGGACTCGCCGCGGCCGCTGCCGGGCTGTTGATCCAAATCGCCTGGAAAGTCTCGTGGCCGCTGCGCAAGTCCGTGGTGCTTGCCGCGGTGGCGGCGGCGTGTTTCATCGCCATCGCGGTGCTGCGCCTGCCGCTCGTGCTCACCATGCTGGTGATGACACCGATCTCCCTTTACGCCACGTGGCGGGTGTCGCAATGACCGGCACCCTCGTCTCGCTCGCGCTCATCTTCTCGCAGCTGTCCGTGCTGGCCTTTGGTGGTGGCAACACCATCCTGCCGGAGATGGAGCGTCAGGTCGTCGATCTGCATCACTGGATGACGTCGGAACAATTCAGCGCACTGTTTGCGCTGGGGCAGGCGGCGCCCGGCCCGAACCTCATGATCGTGCCGCTCGTCGGATGGCACGTGGCCGGCTGGCAGGGCATGCTCGTGACATCGCTCGCGAAGTTCGGGCCGTCATCGCTCATCACAATCGGCGTGTTGCACCTGTGGGAGCGCTTCAAGGACCGGCCATGGCGTCGCCTTGTGCAGGCCGGTCTGGTGCCGATGACAGCGGGACTCGTTGCCGCGAGTGCGGCCTTGATCGTCGAAGCGTCGGCGACATCGTGGTGGCTCGGCGGGATCACGGCGGCCGTGGCGGTGCTCGCGATCCGCACGCGCGTGCATCCGCTGTGGTGGCTCGCTGCGGGTAGCATCGCGGGTTTGCTCGGCGGGGCGTACCTGTAGCGGCAGCGGTCGCGCCCGCCGCTTACATCACCCCTTGCCCGCCTCGCGCACGTGCGCGTACGACGCGTGCCAGTGATCACGGCCCAACGCGGCGATTCCGTCGACCAGATGCATCCAGTCGGTGGACCCGATCACCAGCGATGCGGGCGTATCGCCGCGTGCCAACGCCGCAAGACGCGGCGGACACGGCGTGCGCCGCCCGGACCTTCCAGGCCTTCCGGCCACCAGCATCACTCGGGCAATCCATGGCGCAACGTCCATCGGAATCGCCGGGCCCCGAACATCTCCCGCCTGCGGCACCGGTTCGTCGGTCCAGCGCCAAGCGAAGCGCGCGCTGATACTCGCGCGTGTCGCGACGCCGATGGCGTCGAGGACGCGCTCGCAGGTCATCCCGCGTTCGGCAGCGGTATTCAGCGCGCGGACGGCGAGATTTCGCCAGTCGCCGTCGCCGCCACAGTCATCGCGTACGCTGGCGGCGAATAGCGCGACCACGCGGGATCGAACGCGTCGCAGGGCCTCCGGATGGGTCAGCATCGCGCGGGCGTCTCGCGTGTCGTCCGAGAGGTCGTCAGTCGTCTCCAACGGATCGAAGAGTTGGACATCGACCGGATGCACGCTGAAGGTCGGCGAGCCCTCGGCATCGTGTCGCCAATCGGGTTCGAGACGTTCGCGCAGCAGCGCGAAGGCAGCATCGTCACGGATCAGCGAGGGACGGTCATCGCTCAGGTTGAGGGCGTGCCGGACAGCGCCGGACAGCCGGAAACCCAGGCCATGGGCCAGTAGCTGGCAAAGCCCGACGACGCGGTCGCTTTGCGCCAGGCTCGCTTGCGGCGTGTCGGCGAGATGCAGAATCAGCGATTCCGCGATGCGCAGTTCCGCGAACTTGCGACGCGTGGTTGTGCTGGCGCGTTGCGAAACCGCAGTGGGTGGCAGGGGATGGGTGGCGGTCTGCGTTGCGTCGAATGCCGCCAGACACTGGCGCATGGCCGTGACTTCCTCCACGGTCCGACGCCGCAGTTGCGCATCGGTGTCGAGCGCCCACTCGCGCAGCGCGCCCTCGCCCGCCGTGCAGGCACGCTCCAGCGCGCGCAGCTCGGGCCAAAGATATCGGCACGTGGCGCCCACCGTGACGGCGCTCAGCGCACAGGCGAACGTCACGTCTGCGGCCCCGGGGAGTGCTGCGCCGTGTCGCTGAAACCTCAGGCTCGCGCTTTGCCATGCGTCGTTGAGCAGGTGATGCAGTCCGCTGTCTCGCCAACACAAGGCCGCGCCTGCAAAATTGCCGCGGAACCCTTCGTGCAGGCAGTTCATCGCGTCGTTGGCCAGGCGCAGGAATGGGTTCACCG
The DNA here is from genome assembly GCF_902459625.1 of Pandoraea cepalis. NCBI lineage: Bacteria > Pseudomonadati > Pseudomonadota > Betaproteobacteria > Burkholderiales > Burkholderiaceae > Pandoraea > Pandoraea cepalis. The sequence continues at coordinate 52,409 of NZ_CABPRY010000008.1, read as the reverse complement.
GGTGGAATGCTGCATGGGACACGAATGGCATGTCGCCGCCTCATTGATGTTGTAGAAACGAGCATCGTCCGCCGTCGCGGCGCGAGACGCTTCAGGATTCGCCCGCCCCGCTGTCGGACAGCCTCACGCCGAATCTGGGATGATGGCAGCATTGCGTCGCCACCGAATCCGTTGGAGGCTCCATGCCGATCGCCCCCGAATTGCCCGCATCCCGTTTCGCTTTGCTTGGGCCGCTTGGGCGACTCGCGCGCTCGTGGGTCCCGACGTGTCGACGTGATGGCCCTCGGCGCGCGGGGACGCGTGCGTTTGTGGGCGGGCTGACGGTCGTGGCCGTCGGCCTGAGCGCGGCGGTGGCATGGGCGGCCGGTCCTGCCCCGGAGCCCCTTCTCTTCTCAAAGGCCGCGCCGGGTGGTGCCTTGCCGTCCGGATGGCGAAACCTGCCGGTCGTGAGCGGGAAGAAACTCACGACCTACACCGTCGTCGTCGATGGCGGGCACAACGTCATCGAGGCCACTTCGGTCGACTCCGCCTCGGCCCTCATGGCACAGGGCGACGGCGTCGACCTGGGCGTGACGCCCGTCGTGTCGTGGCGCTGGAGAGTCGATCAGGCGATCCCGGGCGCCGACAATCGGGTGGGCGACAAAGAGGATTCGCCGGCGCGGCTGGTGTTCTTCTTCGACGGCAACACATCGTCGCTGCCGTTCGGCGATCGGGCGGCCATGGCGCTGGCCAAGGCGGGGGGCAAAGACCTGCCCTATGCCACGCTGATGTATATCTGGTCCAACGATGCCGCGCCGGGCGGCGTCATCCAGAACCCGCACACCGATCGGGTGCAGATGCTCGTGGTGGCGGGCGGCAATGCGTCGCTCGGCAAGTGGCAAACGTTCTCGCGCAACGTGGCGGCGGACTACGAACGCATCTACCGGGAGAAGCCAGGCAAGCTGCTCGGCTATGGCATCTTTACCGACAGCGACAACACGCACGCCAGTGCGCACGCCTGGTACGGCGACGTTCGGTTCGGCGCGGGAAAGTGACGCCACGGCGTGCGCCGCGCGCAGGGCGATGTCGAGAGACATTCCGCGTCCGGTTTTATCTGCCGACACCGATTCGAGAGGCGACGACCATGCCGTCGAAAAAATCCCGGAAAGCCCCGTCTGACGGGGCCTTTGCGCTATTACAACAGTCACTTGCGTGCTACGCTATCTCGCCTAGAATCTGAGCCAGAGTTTGTCGACGGGCTCATTGCTGTTCACGCCTCTCACCGCCCCGCGAGCGCCATGCAAAAGAATCGCCAGCCCAAGGACGTTACGTTCGCTTCCAGTCCGGTATTGCAGTCGCGCATGTCGATGTGGCGCTCCAAGTTCGTCGTCATCACGATCACCCTCGCGTTCATCGGACTGGTCGCACGGGCGTTCTGGATTGCCGGCCCGGGCAATAGTTTCTATATCGCGCAGGGCGAAAAGCGATACGAGCACACCATTGTCATGCCTGCGGTGCGCGGCAAGATCGAGGATCGCGACGGCCGCGTACTCGCGACCAGCCTGCCGATGCGCACCATCTGGGCGGTACCGGCCGAGGTGCCGGACGACTTGTCCGACAGTGCCCTGCAGAAGGCCAGCAAACTGCTCGACATTCCCACGAAGGAACTGCGCGCCAAGCTCATCGGCGAGAAGAAGTTCGTCTATGTGAAGCGTCAGGTCTCGCCGGAGATCGGCAAACAGATGGAAGTCCTGGGCATCCCCGGCGTGTACGAAAGCAGCGAATACAAGCGTTTCTACCCCGAAGGCGAAGTCGCGGCGCATGTGGTGGGCTTCACCAATGTCGAAGACAAGGGCCAGGAAGGCATGGAGCTGGGCGAGGAGCCCTTGCTCGAGGGCAAGGCGGGCGTGCGACGCGTCATCAAGGACCGCATCGGCCGGACCATTCAGGATCTCGACGATTCCAGCCCGCCGCGAGACGGCAAGGACATCCGCCTGACGCTGGATACACGTGTGCAGTACATCGCCTACGAGGCGTTGAAGAATGCACTGGAACGCACGGGGGCGAAAGCGGCGATGGCGGTCGTCATCGATGCCAAGTCCGGCCAGGTGCTGGCACTGGCCAACTTGCCGACCTACAACCCGAACGACCGAGCGCATTTGACGGGCGAGCAATTGCGCAACCGCGTGTTCACGGATGTCTTCGAACCGGGCTCGATTCTCAAGCCGTTCACCATGGCACTGGCGTTGGACCTTCATCGGCTCACGCCGACCACGCTCATCGACACGGGGCCCGGGCGATACGTCTTCGAAGGCGCGACCATCAGCGACGACAGCGCGAATGGCGTGTTGACGGCAGCGGGTGTCATTCAGAAGTCGAGCAACATCGGCATGACCAAGGTGTCGACGATGTTGCGGGCGGAGGAAATGTGGGACATGTTCACCGAGATCGGACTGGGTCAGCAGCCGAAGCTGGGGTTCCCGGGCGCGGTATCGGGGCGTTTGCGTCCGTACAAATCGTGGCGGCGGATCGAGCAGGCGACGATGGCGTACGGTTACGGGATCTCGGCGTCGCTGTTCCAGTTGGCGCGGGCGTACACGATCTTTGCCAACGATGGCGTGCTCGTGCCCATCACCATTATCAAGCCGGATACACCGGTGCAGCCTGAGGGCGTGCGGGTGATCGACGCGCACACGGCGGCCGAGATGCGTCAGATGCTGGCAGGCGTGGTCGATACGGGCGGCACGGCCACGACGGCACAGGTGGCCGGTTACAGCATCGGCGGCAAGACCGGCACGGCTTACAAGGCGGGCGCGCATGGATACGATCACTCGAAGTATCGGGCATCGTTCGTGGGGATCGCGCCGTTGTCGGCACCGCGCCTGGTGATTGCGGTATCGGTGGATGAGCCAAAAGCGTCGCAGCACTTTGGCGGTCAGGCGGCGGGACCGGCGTTTGCGGAGATTGCATCGCAGGCGTTGCCGTTGCTGGGGATTCGTCCAGATCTGCCGGTGCGGCCCGGGGTGATCCTCGCCGCGCCGACGTCGGATACGCCGCCGGATGACAAGGCGGCGTCGCACGGATAGGGCTTTTTGGGCTTGATATCGGTTCGTAGCGTCTTGTAACGTCTTGTAGCTCCTCGTAGCTCCGTGTTGCCCCCTTATGTCTTGATGCGCCCGGTCGCTTCCCACGTTAGCGGCAAATCGGGTTGGGGGCCGCCCGCGGCACTCCAATGCCTGTTAAGTCGCACCGCGGGCGGCCCCCAACCCGATACGTCAACGAAAACGATGCGACGACACCCATCGGACAACCCCGGTGGGCGTCGACAGGAGGCTTGAACGACGCTCTCCAGTGCCCCTCCCGATCCGTCAGCGCAAACGATGTGACGACGCCGATGAGGCGACGGGGCTGGAATCACAGGATGCGTGAGCGACGCTTGACGGTGCCCCTCCCCGATCCGTCAGCGCAAACGATGTGACGACGCCGATGAGGCGACGGGCTCTGGAATGACAGGATGCGTGAGCGACGCTTGCCGGCGCCCCTTCCCGATCCGTCAGCGCAAACGATATGACGACGCCGATGAGGCGACGGGCTCTGGAATGACAGGATGCGTGAGCGACGCTTGCCGGTGCCCTGACGGAGCGACTTTAAAGTGGAGCGCAGTCAGGGTACCGGCAAGCGTCGCGGGTATGGGGGATTGCGGGGGCGTTGGGGGTAAATGAGCGGGCGGTGTCGACGGATCGGGAAGGTGTGAGCAAAAAGGGCAGTTCGATGACTCGAACTGCCCTTTTTGCGCACTGAGGCGCCAAACGGCACGCACAAGCCCGTGCCCCTGGCAACGCGTCGAATCGTTCACCGAAACCGGTTAGCGAGTCGGCTCGGAAATCGGCGGGAAGGCCTCCTCTCCAAAGCGCCCCAAAAAGAAAAAGGCGGCCCGGAAACCGGCGCCGCCTTTCTCTCACTTGCCATAAGTAACGCAGACAAGTTCTGAAGAAGCCTTACATCCCCGGCATCATCAGTGTGTTGGCGTTGTGCATGATCCACAGCGAGCCGACCAGCACGATGGACACGATCAGGATCGTGAACGCGAAGGCCATCACGTTCCAGCGCTGTTCCGACGAACGGTCCATGTGCAGGAAGTAGATCAGATGGACGATGATCTGCACGAGGGCCGCGCCGAGAATCAGCGGCAGCACCGTCGACGGCGGCATCGTGCCATCCATCACCAGCTTGAACGGCACGACCGTGAGGATCACCGCGAGCACGAAGCCGATCAGGTACGACTTCACGCTGCCGTGGCTACCCCCGGCCGCATTGTGGCCAGCGTCGTGGCCGTGCGATTGCACCGATTTCGTATTGCTCATTTACATCGCTCCCATCAGGTACACGACCGTGAACACGCCAATCCACACCACGTCCAAGAAGTGCCAGAACAGCGACAGGCATTGCAGACGCGTGGTGGTGGTCGAGTTCAGACCCTTCTTGCCGATCTGGAACATCAGCACGGCCATCCACAGCAGGCCCGACGCCACGTGCAGACCGTGGGTGCCCACCAGGGCGAAGAACGACGACAGGAAACCGCTACGGTTCGGGCCCGCACCTTCCAGAATCAGATGGTGGAACTCATACAGTTCCATCGCGATAAACCCGGCACCCAGCAACCAGGTCACCGCCAGCCAGCCCAGTACCGTGCTCTTCTTGCCGTTGTGCAGCCCCACCATGGCAAAGCCATAGGTGATCGACGAGAACAACAGGATGAACGTTTCGACCAGCACGAACTTCAGGTCGAACAGTTCCTTGCCCGTCGGGCCGCCCGCAGACGAGTCACGCAACACCGCAAAGGTGGCGAACAGGCCGGCGAACAGCACCAGGTCGGTCATCAGGTACACCCAGAAACCGAAGATCGTGTTGCCACCGGTGTCGTGGTGCGCGTGGTCGTGCGCATGCGCATCGGCATGCGCGCCAGAGTGTTTGAGAACTTCGCTCGTCATGATTAAGCCTTTGCTGCTGCGGCCAGTGCCTGATGGTGAGCCGTTTCAATGGCCACCACTTCCGGCGACTGCACGTAGTAGTCGATCGAATCGTCGTTGCTGCGGCAGATGAAGGTCACGATCATGCCGACGAAGCCGACGATGGCCAGCCACCAGATGTGCCAGATGGCCGCGAAACCGAACACCAGCGAGAACGCACTGATGATGAAACCGGCGCCGGTATTCTTCGGCATGTGAATCGGTGCGTAGCTCGTCTTCAGGTCGCCCTTGATGCCATGGGCCTTGCGATAGGCCAGCTCGTCGATGTCATGCACGCGCGGCTCTTCGGCAAAGTTGTAGAACTGCGGCGGCGACGACGTCATCCACTCCAGCGTACGGCCATTCCAGGGATCGCCCGTCGTGTCGGCCAGCGCCTTGCGGTTCTTGATCGAGACGACCAGTTGCAGCACCTGGAAACCGATACCGGCGGCGATGAACAGTGCCCCCACCCACGCGGCGATCAGCCACGGCTGCCACGCAGCGTTTTCGTAGTGGTTCAGGCGACGGGTCATGCCCATCAGGCCCAGCACGTACAGCGGCATGAACGCAAGGTAGAAGCCGATCAGCCAGCACCAGAAGCTTGCCTTGCCCAGACGCTCGTCGAGCTTGAAGCCGAAGGCCTTCGGGAACCAGTAGTTCATCCCGGCGATGTAACCGAACAGCACGCCACCGATGATCACGTTGTGGAAGTGAGCAATCAGGAACAGCGAGTTGTGCAGCACGAAGTCGGCGCCCGGCACGGCCAGCAGCACGCCCGTCATGCCACCGATCACGAACGTGACGATGAAGCCCAGCGTCCACAGCACCGGCACGGTCATTTGTACGCGACCGCGGTACATCGTGAAAAGCCAGTTGAAGATCTTCACGCCGGTCGGGATCGAGATGATCATCGTCGCGATACCGAAGAACGCGTTCACGTTGGCACCCGAGCCCATCGTGAAGAAGTGGTGCGCCCACACGAGAAACGACAGCACCATGATCGCGGCCGTGGCGTACACCATCGACTTGTAGCCGAACAGCTTCTTGCCCGAAAACGTCGAGATGATCTCCGAGAACATACCGAACGCCGGCAGAATCAGGATGTACACCTCCGGGTGACCCCAGATCCAGATCAGGTTGATGTACATCATCGGATTGCCGCCCAACTCATTCGTAAAGAAATGGAAGTCGAGGTAGCGGTCGAGCGAGAGCAGCGCCAGCGTCACCGTCAGCACCGGGAACGCGGCGCACACCAGCACCATCGTGCACAGCGAGGTCCAAGTGAAGACCGGCATCTTCATCAGGTTCATGCCCGGCGCACGCATCTTCAGAATCGTGACGACGAAGTTCACACCCGTGAGCAACGTCCCCAGACCCGAGATCTGCAAGGCCCAGATGTAGTAATCCACCCCCACGCCCGGACTGTATTGAATGCCCGAGAGCGGCGGGTAAGCCAGCCAGCCCGTGCGCGCGAATTCACCCACGCCCAGCGACAGGTTCACCAGCGCTGCGCCGGCCACGAACAGCCAGAACGAGAGCGTGTTCAGGAACGGGAATGCCACGTCGCGGGCGCCGATCTGCAGCGGCACCACGAGGTTGACGAGACCCGTCATGAACGGCATCGCCACGAAGAAGATCATGATCACGCCGTGGGCGGTGAAGATCTGGTCGTAGTGCTCCGGCGGGAGAATGCCCGGCGAGTTGTGCGCGAGCATGAGCTGCGTACGCATCATCAAGGCGTCGGCAAAGCCGCGCAGCAGCATAACGAGAGCGACGAGCACGTACATGATGCCGATCTTCTTGTGATCGACCGACGTGACCCATTCGTTCCACAGGTACTTCCACTTGCCGAAGTAGGTGAGCAGCCCAATGATGCCCAGCCCCCCCAGCACCATCATGCCGACCGCGCCGACGATGATCGGCTCGTGGTACGGGATGGCTTCGAGAGTCAGTTTGCCAAACAGCGTTGACATTGTTGTTTACTCCTTATGCGCGTGCGCAGACGCACCGGCGTGCATCGCATGCGCGCCGGCATTGTCCATGGCCATGGTCATCGCGGCGGCCGGTGCCGTCGCGGTGTCGTTGGCCGCACCCTTCATGTCCATCTTCATGTCCATGCCCTTCATGTCCATGGCACCGTGGTTCTCATGGCCGTCCTGCTGCTGGGCCATGCCGGATGCCATCGGGGCGTGCACGATCGACTGGAACAGGTTCGCGTCGACCGAGCTGTAGTACGTGACCGGCGTGTTTTCGCTCATCGGCACGAGCGATGCGTAGGCGTCCTTGTCGAGCACCTTCTTCGACTCGCGCACCTTCGTCACCCATTGCTCGAAGTCGTTGTCGGTCATCGCCAACGTCTTGAAACGCATGCCCGAGAAGCCGCCGCCGCTGTAGTTCGCCGAAATGCCGTCGTACGCGCCGACGTGGTTGGCGATCAAGTGCAGCTTCGTCTGCATACCGGCCATCGAGTAGACCTGGCTACCCAATTGCGGAATGAAGAACGAGTTCATGATCGATTCCGACGTGATCTTGAAATTCACGGGGGTATCGACCGGAACGGCCAACTCGTTGATCGACGCAATCCCTTGCTCCGGGTAGATGAACAACCACTTGTAGTTCATCGACACCACTTCGACCGTGATCGGCTTCACATCGCTTTGCAGCGGCTTGTAAGGATCGAGTTCGTGGGTGGAGACCCAGGTGATGCGCGCGAGGATCGCAATGATGATGATCGGCACGAGCCAGACCACGACCTCGATGGCCGTGGAGTGCGACCAGTTCGGTTCGTAGCGGGCCGCCTTGTTGCTCGCGCGATATTTCCACGCAAACCACAGCGTCATCAAGATGACCGGAATCACGACGATCAGCATCAGCCAGGTGGCCGTGAGAATCAGGGATTTGGTCTCTTCTCCGATCTGCCCCTTGGGGTTGAGAACGGCCATGTCGCAGCCAGCCAAAAGCAGCGGCGAGCACAGGGCGAGGAGCCTTAGCAATCGCGGGTTTCTGTGTTTCTTCATGTCACACGACAGGGTTGAGTTGGCCAACGAACGGCGCAACACGGGCTTACCGGCCTGATGCAGGGTCGCAGGAGGTTGGCAAGGGTTAAGGTGAGACGGGAGCAGTCGCCGCGCCGATATTGCACCGGCCGAACTACGACGACCGTGTCATCGAAAAGACGGGAACCGGGGCGGGTTGCCGCCCCGAAGACCTCAAGTCACTGCCCGACTTCTTGTCTTTTACTTCCATCACGGTGCGGCATTATGCCGAAGTTTAATTAGGCCGGACATCGCACACACACCGGCGCGACAATGTGTCGCGCAGCCCTCACGCATACGCGCGCGACGATTTCAAAGCAGATCGGCACCTGTTTGGCGGTAAACGCTGTGCAATGCAGCAATTCGGGAAGGTTCTTAGATTTCAAGAGGTGCGACGTTGTGTCGCACCTCCATTTGCCGTGTCGCAGCGAAACGCACCGAATTGGTGCGCTGAGGAAAAGGAAGGAGAGCGGGGGATGTTGGCCCGGCGTTTCAATCCAGCGACAGGCGCACGGCGAACGCCATGAGCGCCGCGCCGAACGACCAGCGTTGGACTTTTTGTGCCAGCGGACGGGTGCGCAGCCAGCGGGCGATGCGGGCGGCACCAAAGGCGAGTGTCACGTCGAAGATCGCGCCCACGACCAGCAGCAATACGCCCAGTTCGAGCACCTGCGCCCACACCGGCCCGGCGTCAGCGCGGACAAACTGGGGCAGCAGCACCGAACAGAACAGGAGCGCCTTCGGATTGAGCACGCTGGAGAGCACGCCGCGCCGCACGGCATGTGCGAGCGGCGGTGCGGCGCCGGTCGGCGCGACAGCCGTCTGAATGCCGAACGCGGGAGAGCGCCAGATCTGGATCGCCACCCACGCCAGATAGATCGCGCCTGCGATGCGCACGGTCTCGAAGAGCCATGGCGCCGCACGCAACAGCGCCGCCACGCCACAGGCCGAGAGCGTCACGTGCCCGGCGCGCGCCAACGCCAAGCCGGCCGCCGTCGCCAATCCGTGTCGCACTCCTCGCGTCATGCTCGTCTGCATGACGAGCGCCATGTCCGGGCCCGGCAAGGCGTAGACGACGATCAGAGCGCCGACGAAGACAGTGAGCAACTGCAGCGAAACCATGACTTTCCTCTGGCGGCCGGAATGGCCAAAACGAGCATCATGATCTCGCTATTCAACGAGCGAAATTCTGCGTTTTTCACTCATATTCAGCGATATATTTAGAATATTCCACCACCCACACACACCAAACCTTGAAATCCCTCCACACCAGCGGTCACACCCGAGACAATCAACCTAATCCGGAAGGGTGAGGGCAACACTTTCCGGAAACTGCGGATCGTGGTGGAATGCCATCTTTGCAGTAGCTTTCGTAGCGGGATACTCATCATGAACGAACTCGACGCCATCGATCGGGCGATTCTCTCCATCGTCCAGCGCGATGGCCGCATTTCCAACGCCCGGCTTGCCGAACGTGTGTCGCTGTCCGAAACGCCCTGTGCGCGACGTCTGAAACGGCTCGAAGCCGAGGGCTATATCACCGGCTATCGGGCAGAACTTTCGCACCGCGCGCTGGGGCTTGGCGTGACGGCATTCGTCCATGTGCGCTTCGCCGTGCATGACCGCGCGCTGTCCGAGCAGTTCGAGCGCGAAGTTCAGGCCATCGAGCGCATCGTGTCGTGCCACAACATCTCCGGCAGCGCCGATTACCTGCTGGAGGTGGTTGCCACGGATCTCGACGATTACGGCATGTTTACGCGCGACGTGCTGCGCGCCCTGCCCGGCGTCTCGTCAATCGAATCGATGCTGTCGCTGCGAGAAGTCAAACGCGACACCGGTGCGCCGTTGCTCTAATCCGACTCTCGGTGGCATGGCGCGCATTTGCCCGTAGAATGGCGGGCTGACTCGACTTAGCAGACCCCAGGTGCCTCATGCCGGACGCCACGCCCGTCGTACCTTCCCAGCCGCCCTCCCTGCCGCGCGATGCGCTCGGGGCCAGCGCCGCCAACGATGACGCGCTGATGTTCGACCTCGCCCCCGTTTCGCTCTGGCTCGAGGACTTCAGCGGTGTGAAGCAATTGTTCGACGAATGGCGCGCGCAAGGGGTCACCGACCTGCGCGCCCACTTCAAGATCGACCCGGCGCACGTCGCCGCTTGCTCGCAACGCATTCGCGTCATCAAGGTCAATCGTCGAACGTTGTCGATGTTCAACGCCCCATCGCTCGACGCGCTCGTGGCCGGCCTGCCGCGCATCTTCCGCGACGACATGCTCAAGACCCACATCGAAGAGCTTTGCCAGTTGTGGGACGGCCGTACACACTTCACGAGCAAGACGGTCAACTACACCCTCGATGGCCGGCGTCTCGATGTGCTCCTGAACGGCTCGGTCCTGCCCGGGCACGAAGCCACGCTGGAGCGCGTGCTGATCGCGCTGGAAAACGTCACCGAACTCGAACACGCCCGTGAGCGCGTGACGATGGGCGAGCAATACGCACGCGGGCTGTTCGAATACTCGCCGGTCTCGCTTTGGGTCGAGGATTTCAGCGCCATCAAGTTGCTGCTCGACGACGCCCGCGCGCGCGGCATCACGGACTTCCGCACGTTTACCGACGTTCACCCCGAATTCGTGGAACGGTGCATGACCGAAATCCACGTGCTCGACGTGAATCGCCACACGCTCGCGATGTTCGTCGCGCCCGACAAGGCCTCGCTGCTCGCTCGCCTGCCCGAAGTGTTCCGCGACGACATGCGACACAATTTCCGCGAGCAGTTGGTCGACCTGTGGGAGAACAAGCTGTTCCAGCAGCGCGAAGTCGTCAACTACGCGCTCGATGGCAACGAGATCAACGTTCACCTGCAATTCGCGGTGCTGCCCGGTCACGAGGCGCGCTGGGACCTGGTGCTCGTGGCGCTCACCGACATCACCGCCCGCAAGAAGGCCGAGTCGTATCTCGAATTCCTCGGAAAGCACGACGTGCTGACCAAGCTGCGCAACCGCTCGTTCTATGTCGACGAACTCAACCGGCTCGAGCGCAAGGGGCCCTATCCGGTGACGGTGATCGTCGCCGACCTGAACGGCCTGAAGACCGTGAACGATCAGCTAGGGCACGCCGCAGGCGACGCGCTGCTGCGCCGTGCGGGCGAGGTGTTGAGCAAAGCGGTCACCGCCCCGCAGATCGCGGCGCGCATCGGCGGTGACGAATTCGCGTTGCTGCTGCCCTCCACCGATGCGACGAGTGGCGCGGCGCTGATCGAGAGCATTCGCCAACTCGTGGAGTTGAACAACTCGTTCTACCCTGGCACGGCGCTCTCGTTCTCGATGGGGATGGCGACGTGCGAGGCTGGAGAGCGGCTCGAAGCCACGACACAACGAGCCGATTTGCTGATGTATGAAGAGAAGCGCAATCACTACGCCGGCACCATGAACGAACGGCGTGTGCTCGATGGACTGCCGTCCGGCACCGGCGAGATGAGCGGTGGCGGCAGTCGCGACTCAAGCGACTGAGGCGACTGAGGCGACTAGCGCGGCTGGAACGCGATCAGGCTCATGCCCGCTAACGCAATGGCCACACCGGCCATGTCCCACGGCGTTGGGCGCACCCCGTCCACGAGCCATAGCCACACGATCGCCACGCTGATATAAACGCCGCCGTACGCCGCATAAACACGACCGGCCGCCGACGGATGCAGCGTCAGCAGCCACGCGAAAAGCGCGAGCGACATCGCCCCCGGCACAAGCAACCATGCGCTGCGATCGTGCTTGAGCCACAGCCAGGGCAAATAGCAGCCGACGATCTCCGCCACCGCCGTGACGACATAAAGCAGGAAGGTTTTCATCGTGCGATTATGCCCGGCGCGAATCGAATGCGTCATATCGCAGGCAGCCTCGACTGGCGAAGCGCCGGGTGGCCTACAATGCCGCGTCTACCGGAGAAGCTCATGGAATCGTTGGAAGCACGCGTCGTCGAACTCGAAGTCAAGGCGGCGTTTCAGGAGGATTTGCTCGAAACCCTCAACGACATCGTCACGCGTCAGGAGCAGCAGCTCGATTTGCTGCAAAAGCAGATCAAGGCGCTGTACCAGCAGATGCAGTCGCAGGGACAAGGGGGGAACGATGGGAATCCACGTCACGAAGTCCCGCCGCATTATTGAACCGGATCGAAGCGGCGAGCCGATACCGCTGTTGCACGAAGACGAACGAGTGTGGGCACGGATTGACACGGTTCGCACGAGCAATTGCCTCACGTAGAACGATTCTGCATCGTCCGGGTCACATCATCATCGACGATTCAGGCACGGCCGCGCCGTGCCCGTCCCTCGGACCTTCGTAACATGACCGCTTACCACCCGCCTCGTCGCCTCCTCCCCACCGACACCTCGGACAGGGGCGTGACCTCGCGCCGCGACGCACTGCGCCTGACGGCGGCGGGGCTCCTCGGCCTTGCGCTCGCCCCGCTCATGCGCCCGGCCAATGCCGCTTACAACATCTGGACCGGCGAGTACACGATGACACGTCAGGACATCGAGGCTGCCGTCGGCAAGCGCTTCCCGACCACGCTCAACTACGGCCAACTGCTGTCCGTCGAACTGACGCATCCGAAAATCGGCTTCAACCCGCAGGCCAATCGCGTCATCACGCAGATCGACGCGCAATTGCAGAACGTCTTGCTGCAAGGCCAGCCGCTCGCTGGCGTGCTGAGCCTGTCGAGCGCGCTGAAATACGACCCGGTCAAACGCGCCGTGTTGCTCGACAACCCGAACGTCGAGCGTGTGAATGTGAACGGCATGCCCCCGGCATACGACCAACAATTGACGGCCATCGGCGGCTCGCTCGCCCAGCAAGTGCTCAATCAGTATCCGATCTATACATTCAAACCCGAGCAATTGCGTTATGGCGGACGCGATGTCGAGCCCGGCGCCATCACCGTGCTGTCCGACGGCATCAAGGTCGAAGTCAAGACGAAGTGACGGGATCGCGCGCCGTGAAGCAAAAGAACAAGGGCAGCCCGCGGGCTGCCCTTGCCTTATCCCGCAGCGTTCTCCGGCGGCGCGCTTGCGCGTGAGACCGGGAACGCCACGAACTCAGACCACCGTCAGCGTCACGTCGATGTTGCCACGCGTGGCGTTCGAGTAGGGGCACACGATGTGTGCCTTCTGTACCAGCGCTTCGACCGTCGCGCGATCCACGCCCGGCACGCTGATCTTCAGTTCCGCCTGAATGCCGAAGCCCGTCGGGATCTGGCCGATTCCGACGCTTCCGTCGATCTTCGTGTCGGCGGGCAGCGCAATCTTTTCCTTGCCCGCCACGAACTTCAGCGCGCCCAGGAAGCAGGCCGAGTAACCGGCGGCAAACAGTTGTTCCGGATTCGTGCCGCCAACGCCCGCGCCGCCCATTTCCTTGGGGACAACCAACTTGACGTCAAGCACGCCATCGGACGACACGGCACGGCCATCACGGCCTCCGGTAGCGGTGGCATGGGCGGTGTACAGCACTTTTTCGATCGACATAACGAACTCCTGGTGAATAGAGAATTTCACTTCCAAACTTCGATCGCCCCAGCCCGGCACACCTTCACGGCGTTGCCTCCCGGCCCGACGACCCCTCTGACATCCGCTGGCCGGCTCGTGCGAGCCGGCGTCAACTCAAGCGACGCCGCACACCGACGCCACCACATCCTCCAGGCGCGACGGCGCCCGGAACAAACGGGAAGCCATCACGCTCCCCTGAAACCCGGCAAACAGCGCACGCGCAGTGCCATCGGGCGACGACGTCAGCGTGAGCGAACCGTCTGCCACGCCCTGGGCCAGCACACGTGCCAACCACGCTTCGTGATACGCGAAGAATCGCTGCACCGCTTCGCGAACCGTCTCCGGCAGCGTTTCGATGTCGGCCGCCAACATGCCGCACAGACAGATACGATGCCCGTCGGCCGCGATGCGCCCGAATCCTTGCGCATACATCGCCAGCTTCTGCCCAGGCGGCAGCGCCTCGTCGATGCCCGCCAGCCCTTCGTTGATCAACGCGTCGTAAGCCTTGATGGCTTCGAGTACGAGATCTTCCTTGGCCGGGAAGTAATAGTGGATGCTCGACGTCTTGACCCCGACTTGCTCAGCGAGATCCCGATAGCTGAAGCCGTTGTAGCCCCGCGTCATCAGGAACCGCTGCGCATGCTCGAGCAGTTGTTCCTTGACGGTCGGTGTCGTTGGCGATGTGTTTGTGCGATTCATGGAACGAACTTTATCTACCAGTAGATAGATAGTCAAGCCGTTTTATCGGATCGATCGATGGATTATTTCAATGAAGGCCATAGCCGGGACGCCACTCCGCCCCCTGCCATGTACGGCGTCCAAGAAGACAAACAGCGAATCTTGCGAGCCGCTGTTCCATCAATGGCCAAATTTCGCCAGGTGTCCGACGTCGCTCAGAAGTCGATCTTCGCGTTCAGGCTGACCATGCGCGGGTCGGCCGGCTTGATGTAGTTGTCGTACTGATATTCCCAATACTTACGGTTGGTCAGGTTGCTCACCGCCGCGCGCAGCGTCACGTCCTTGCCTGCGACGCGCGTGCGGTAGGTTGCGCCGAGGTTGATCAACGTATAGCCCGAGACGGTCAGCGAGTTCTGCGGATTGAGCGCCGTGCGGCCGTTGTAGCGAATATCGCCCCCGACCGACAGACCCGGCACGTAAGGCACCTTGTACTCGACGTTGCCCGAGAGCACGAAGCGCGGCGCGCCGCCCACCCGGTTGCCGTCGAAACCGTTCGTACGGGCGTACCAGCTATCGAGCGCCATGGCGCTGGCGCCGAGCGTCCACCGTGGCCCCAGCTTCACCGCCCCCGCCAACTCGATCCCCTGGTAGATCGACTGGCCGTCCGAGACGCGCGCGTTGGCGCTGTTCGTGTACACCGCACCCCGCTCAATGCGGAAGAGCGCCGCCGTCGTGCTCCACGTGGCCTGCTCCGTCTTCACGCCAACCTCGTACTGACGGCTCTTGAACGGGTTGAGCACCGCGCCGGCGTTGGCGTAGGTCGACCCCACCACTTCGCCAGCCTCCAGTGCTTCCACGTAGCTGGCGTACGCCGTCGTGTTCGGCGCGAGCTTGTACATGACGGCGAGCGTCGGCGTGAACACACCGTTCGTCGAGTACGTCGAGATCCCTTGCGCGTTCGTCTGATTGTAGTTCGTGAAGCGCGCACCACCGAGGACCGACAGTCGATCCGTGATCTGGACCGTGTCGGAGGCGAAGACCGAGCGCTGTTCAATGGCGCTGGCGCGTTGCGCCTGGAGCGTCGAGCCGTCGCCAAAGAACTGATACGACGCCCCCTGGTACAGATTGCCCGAGTAAGTCGAGAAGGGAACATACGCGTTCGCGGTGACCGGGCTGTACAGATACGCGTAGTCGTTCGTCTGATATTGCGATGCGTAGCCGAACGTGAGCTGGTGCGCGAGCGGCCCCGTACGAACCCTGCCCTCGGCCGCCACCTGCCACGCGTGGAACGTATTGATTTCGTCGCCCAGATCGTTCAGGCCACGGAAGTCGCCTGCGCCGTTGAGCAAATAGAGCGTGGCTTCGTTGCGGTCGCGCGTCGACTTGTTGTAGGCGAAGTTGGCCGACACCTTCCAGTCCGGATCCAACTGATATTGCAGGCCGGTCGTGTAGAACTGCGTGATGGTGTTCAGGTGCGTGGCCTGCGTCTGAAGATTCGCGTTCGACACATTGATCGGCCCCGGCAACTGATTCCCCTGAAAGGACGCCGTCGAGAGCGAGGGCGTGGTGCCCGTGGCCCGGCGATCCTGGTACATCGCGCCGAAGTTCCACGTCAGGTCGGGCGTCAAACGTGCGTCGAGCGCGAGCGACACCGTGTCGCGGTTCAGATTGCCGTCCGAATAGGTGCGGCCTTCCTCGTGCGTGTAATTCAGCCGGGCGCCGAACATGTCGTTCGGCCCGGCACCCCCCCCGAGATCGACATGCTCGCGCCAGATGCCGTTCGAATGGAAACCGACATCGACGCTGGCGATGCGCTCGTCCGTCGGCTTTTTCGTCACATAGTTGACGACACCGCCCGGGGCAACGAAACCGTACATGAAACCGGATAACCCCTTGAGCAGTTCCACGCGGTCGAACTGCTCGTACGGCATCGTCACGCCGTAGGTCATCACGGGCATCCCGTCGAGCTTGAAGCCGGCTTGCCAGTCGATCGGCATGCCGCGCACGTAGATGTAACCGGCCCAGGCGTCGAAGGCGTTGCTGCCGTCGGTCACCGAGGCGTCGGTCGAGAACACGTCGCCAAGCTTCGCGGGCTGGCGTTGTTCGAGCTGCTCCTGGCTGACCACCGTTGTGGAGAACGGCGTATCGAGCTGGCTGCGCGAGCCAAGCGCGCCGGATTGCACCGGCTGCTTGAGGTTCTGCGGCGTTTCACGCAGGGCCGAGCCGGTCACCGTTGTGGCCTGGAGCGTGGCTTGGGCGTCGGCGTCGGTTGTCGCTCCATCCGTGGACGTGGCCGCCGTCGACTGGGCGATGGCCGGTGCGGCGGCAAAGGCCAGAAGTGCGCCCAGCGCGAGCGGCGCCAGACGGCTACGAGGAACGACGACGTTGCCCGTAGCGGTGCGGCCTGCCTCCCCCGAGGCGCAGTGGTGGTAAGCGAAGGTCATGCTGAAAATCCCGAGTGACGGTTTGAAATGTTTATTATTAATGAGAATCGTTAACATTCTCATTCAAAGATCGGAATATTAACAAACGTTCACGTATCGTCAACACGTGTTGAAGATTGGCGTCGCGGGACAACACGGAAATACAACATTTCCATCCCTTACATGAAGGGAATGTTGGCGAACGACGCCGCCGGACAGTTGCCGCGGCGGTGATCTCGGGGCGGTGGTCTGACCGGCACATCGGAAACCGTGTCAAATAGGCTAGTATTGCGGCACTGTCGCCGACCGAGCGGCTAATCGACTGGACCGCCGACCCTCATCCGGGGCGCGCGTGCAATGTGGTATGGACCTCGACGCCATTGATCTGAAGATTTTGCGGGAGCTGCAAGCCGACGCCCGCCTCACCAACGTAGAACTCGCCTCGCGCGTGAACCTCTCGCCGTCGCCTTGCCTGGCGCGCGTGAAAGCGCTCGAAGCGGCGGGCTACATTCGCCAGCGCGTGACGCTGCTCGATCCGTCCCGGCTCGGGTTGCACATCAACGTTTTCATCCACGTCACGCTCGAAAACCAGAATCGCGACGGTCTGGATGCCTTCGAGGCGGCCGTCACCGCCTTGCCCAACGTCATGGAGTGCTACCTGATGTCGGGCGACGCCGATTACCTGCTGCGCGTCATGGTCAGCGACATGAGTGCCTACGAGACGCTCATCACCGATCGGCTCTCCCGCATCCCGGGCATCCGCAACATCCGTTCGAGCTTCGCGCTCAAGCAGGTCTTGTACACCACGGCCGTCCCGGTGCCCGAGCGCTCCGGCGATGCCTGAGGCCGTCACGCCCGACGCGCTCGCGACGTCCGACGCCGGCCAGCCCCCGCACGGCGGGGCCGGCCAGCAGATCGCCTTGCATGTCGCGGCCATGTTGTTCGGCGCTTCGGCGCTGTTCGGCGAGCACATCGCCGCGAGCAGCGCGATGATCGTCTTCGGTCGCGGCCTCTTTTCGTGGCTTGCGCTGAGCGTCATCGCCCTCGCAGGTCTGGCGGGCATGCGCAGTGCCGCGCGGGTCGCGGGCGGCGCGCCGTGGCGCGGGCTTTCGCCCGCCTCTGCGTTGCGACTCATCCTCGCCGGCGGGCTTCTCGGCGCGCATTGGCTCGCGTTCTTCCTCGCGATCAAAGCGGGCGGCGTTGCCGTCGGCACGCTCGGCTTCGCCTGCTTCCCGGCGTTCGTGATCCTGCTCGAATGGCCATTGCGCCGCGAACGCCCCGCCTTGGGCGACGCGGGCGTCATCGCGCTCGTGTGCGTCGGACTGGCGCTCGTCACCCCAGCGTTCGACTGGCGCGCCGGGGCGACCATCGGCCTAGCGTGGGGCGTGCTCTCCGGCGCCATCTACGCCGTCATCGCCCTGTCCAATCGCGTGCTGGGCGCGCAGGCATCGCCGCTGCAGGCCAGTTGGTGGCAATGCTTCGGCATCCTGCTCGTGCTCGGCCCGTTCGCCTGGCGCGAGGCCCTGTCGCTCCCCGCGGCGCAATGGGGATGGCTGGCGTGCCTCGGCGTCGTATGCACCGCCCTCGCCTACACGCTGTTCATCCATGCGCTGCGCACCGTCAAAGCCAGCCAGGCCGCGGTCGTCATCGCCCTCGAACCGGTCTACGCCATCGCCTTCGCATGGGTGCTGTTCGGCACCTCGCCCACGCTCAAGATGGCCGCGGGCGGCGTGTGCATCGTCGGTGCCGTAGCGTGGTCCGGTGCGATGCGCTCACGCCGCCCCGCTCATTGATGTCTCACCGATGTCTCACCGATGTCTCACCGATGTCTCACCGATGTCTCACCGATGGCTCACTGATGGCTCACTGACGCCTCACTGCGGCCGTCAGACGAACATCCCGCCCGACGCCTCGATGCGCTGCGCATTGATCCAGCCGGTCTCCTCGGCCAGCAGCGCCGCCACCATGCCGCCGATGTCATCGGCCTCGCCTACGCGGCCCAGCGCCGTGTTCGCCGCAATCATCTGATTGACGCCCTGGTTGTCGCGCACCGTGCCGCCGTTGAAGTCCGTCGCGATGGCGCCCGGCGCGACCGTATTGGCACGGATACCACGCGCGCCCAACTCCTTCGCCAGGTAGCGCGAAAACACTTCGATACCGCCCTTCATCATCGCGTAGGCCGACGCGCCCGGCAGCGAGAATCGCGCCAGACCGCTCGAGACGTTCAGGATGCGTCCGCCATCCGCGATCAGCGGCAGCAAGGTCTGCGTCAGGAAATACGGCCCCTTCAGATGCAGGCGCACGAGTTCGTCGAACTGCGCTTCGGTCGTCTCGGCGAATGGCGCGTGCAAGCCCGTTCCGGCGTTGTTGACGAGGAAATCGAACGTGTCGCGCTGCCAGACGTCGCCCAGCACACGCGTGATCTGCGCGGCGAACGGGCCGAACTGCGAGGCATCCGACACGTCGAGCGGCAACGCCACGGCGTTCGCGCCCAGCTTGGCGATCTCGGCCACGACCGCGTCGGCTTCCGTGCGCTGACTGCGATAGGTGAGGATGACGTCGATACCGCGACGTGCGGCGCCGAGCGCCGAAGCCCGGCCCAGGCCGCGGCTACCACCGGTGATGAGAACGATCTTGCGTGTCATGGTGTTGCTCCAGAAGGCATTGGGCATTGGGCATTGGGCCGTGCCCGTTGGCGATGGCCCCGTTGAACCCGATCGACGACCGTGCCGGTCGCGTTGGCCCACAGCGGCCTGCGCTGGCTTGTGCTCGTCGGTGTCGTGACCGACTGAACTGGACAGAGCGCGTCAGGTGCCGCGGTATGTTCAACAGGTTATTGCAACGAATTTCACCAATAAACCCCACGAACCTGATTACACTGATCAAATTCCCATAACAATCGACGGTTGGATCGACCGTCTCCCGCCATGCATCAGCTCGACGCCATGCGCATCTTCGTGCGTGTTACGCAGACCGGCAGTTTCACGCAGGCCGCCGACAGTCTCGGCCTGCCTCGCGCCAGTGTGTCCAACGCCATCAAACAACTGGAGGCCAAGCTGGGCACGCGCCTGCTGCATCGGACCACGCGCCGCGTGCAGCTCACGCAGGACGGGCAGGCGTGCCTTGAGCGATGCCAGGATTTGCTTGCCGACATGGAAGAGTGGGAGACGATGTTCGTCGCGCGCGGCGAAGCGTTGACGGGCCGCCTGCGCGTCGACTTACCCGCCACGCTCGCGCGTACGACCGTCATTCCGCAACTGCCCGCGTTTCTGGCGCAACACCCGGCCTTGCGTGTGGAACTCTCGAGCACCGACCGGCGTGTCGATCTCGTGCGCGAAGGGTTCGACTGTGTGCTGCGCGTGGGCGCCGTCGCGGATTCGACGCTGATCGCGCGCCCGCTTGGCCACATGCGACAGATCAACGTCGCGAGCCCGGCGTACCTCGCACGCTACGGCATGCCGCGCTCGCTTGACGATCTGCGCTCGCATCGAATGATCCATTACACGACGACGCTGGGCTCTCGCCCCGTGGGCTGGGAATACTACGACGGCGAACGCTACACGCAGTGGCCGATGGAGGGTGTGCTGACCGTGAACAACGCCGACGCCTATCAAGCGGCATGCCTCGCCGGACTCGGGCTGATTCAAGCGCCCGAGAGCGGCGTGCGCGGGCTGTTGGCCGACGGCACACTGCAAGCCGTATTGCCGGAGTATCAAGCAGAGCCGCTGGCCGTCACGTTGCTGTACGCGAACCGCCGTCACCTGCCCCGGCGCGCACAAGCGTTCATGAACTGGCTCGCCGATTTGCTGACGCCGCGTCTGACGGCGATTTGAATATGCGCTGTCATCGGCTGACGACGGTCGGCCAACGCCCCACGCCACAACTATCGCAGCCGCCTGTGCCTCACCGGTATCAGCCCGCTTGCGATAGACCTCGCTCGACCATCACCACGAGGCGCTGCCCCAACCCGTCGACCTGATCGTCGGGCAGATTGCGCAGCGGGCCGTCGATGACCAGCACGGACAATCCATGCACGGCCGCCCAAGCCAGATACTCCGCGCCGGGCCGCTGTGCCGCGTCGATGAGCTTGGCCGCGACCATACCGTCGAGCGCCGCCCCCAGCAGTTCGAACGGGTTGAGACCGCTCGCCCCAGCCTTGGCCGGATCGGCCGCCGAACGCACATTCTCCGACGGAGAAAAGGCCGTTCGAAACAGCCCCGGATGCGCGCGAGCGAAGTGCAGATAACCGATGCCGACAGCGCGCAGCCCGGCGCGGGCGCGTGCAACCATGTCGAGCCCCGACGTCTCGCGCGCCGCCAACTCATGTTCGATGGCCACCGCCAACTCGGCCAGAGCCGCCGAGCGCACGGCGTCGAGCAAATCCTGACGATTCGCGAAGTGCCGGTACGCCGCATTCGGCACGACCCCGACGCGGCGCGTCGCCTCGCGCAAGACGACCGCATCCGGCCCGCCCTCGCGTGCCAGCGCAATCCCGGCCTCGAGCAACGCCCGGCGCAGGTCGCCATGTCGATATGTCGTGCGCGCCGGGCCGGCCGTTGTTACGTGTTCAGTCATTACAACCCCTTGTGGACAGTGTCCATTATGTCTGCTATTGTTTGTGTACACTGTCCACAAAGACAAGTTGCGGTGCATCATGTCTCGATGTACCGGGCGGCAGGGGAGTATCGTCGCCGTTGCCGTTCCCCACCAGAAGTCACTCGCTTTACATCAGGAGGCACTATGGTTGAGACGTATCCCGCACACGGTGACGAAGCCGCCATTCGGGCGATCCATTCGGCATGGCTCGACGCCGTGCGCAGCAAGTCGGTCGGCACGCTGCTCGATCATTACGACCCTGACGTCGTCGTGTTCGACGTGATGCCGCCCATCGAGCATCGCGGCACCGAGGCGTATCGCCGTCTGCTCGAGGGTTGGTTCGGCCATACGGTCGGGCCAATCCATTTCGAAGTCACACAGTGGCATCTCGTGCACGCCGGCGATCTGGCGTTCAGCCACAGTGTGAATGTGGTCCGCAACACCGGCCCCGACGGACACACGCACGGCGCCACCGTGCGCGCGACCGTGGGCTATCGCAAGACGCAAGGCCGCTGGCGCGTGGTGCACGAGCACGCGTCGGTACCCATGACGTTCGCACCGTAATCCTTGACTGCCGGGGCGTCGCCACGCCCCCCCTTTTTCCGAATCGAGAGGAGCGTTCCATGCAAGTCCATTCCTATTTGTTTTTCGAAGGTCGTTGCGAAGAAGCCATTGCGTTCTACGAGAAAGTGCTGGGCGCGAAGCGCGGCATGCTCATGCGCTACAGCGAGAGCCCCGAGCCGTGTCCGTCGGGGATGCTGCCGCCCGGGAGCGAGAACAAGATCATGCATGGCGAATTCACCATCGGCGATTCGATGGTGATGGCCTCGGACGGCATGGTGAGCGGCAAGCCCAAGTTCGACGGCTTCTCGCTGTCGGTCGACTTCGCCGAAGTGGCCGCGGCCGAGAAGGCTTTCCACGCGCTCGCCGACGGCGGCGAGGTCAACATGCCGCTCGGCGAGACCTTCTTCGCGAAGACGTTCGGCATGGTCAAGGATCGCTTCGGCATGAACTGGATGGTAATCGTGCCGAAGGAAATGCCGAAGGGCTGAGGTATCGGCGCGCGCCGGGCGCTTGTCCGGCCGCTCGCTTCGATGCTGTGGGCGGGTATCGGCGCCGACGACGGCCCCGCTGCCCGCTTTTTTGCGCCCCGCGCGGCGTGCCCAACAAGTTCTTCACGCCTGTGCTATCGTCGCCGCCATGCCATCCGTGATCTCAATCCAGAATCTGTCGAAGACGTACGCGACGGGTTTCCAGGCGCTCAAGAACATCAATCTGGAAATCCAGCGCGGCGAGATCTTCGCCCTGCTCGGCCCGAACGGCGCCGGCAAAACGACCCTCATCAGCACCATTTGCGGCATTGTGCGCCCGACCTCGGGCACGGTCACCGTCGACGGTCACGATATCGTCACGGACTACCGTGCCGCGCGTGAGGCCATCGGGCTGGTTCCGCAGGAGCTGACCACGGACTCGTTCGAGTCGGTGTGGGCCACCGTCTCGTTCTCGCGCGGCCTGTTCGGCAAGCCCGCGAATCCGGCGCACATCGAAAAGGTGTTGCGCTCGCTCTCGCTGTGGGAGAAGAAGGACAGCCGCATCATGCAGCTCTCGGGCGGCATGAAGCGGCGCGTGCTGATCGCCAAGGCGCTCTCGCACGAGCCGCGCGTGCTGTTCCTCGACGAGCCCACCGCTGGGGTCGACGTGGAGTTGCGTCGCGACATGTGGCGTCTCGTGAACTCGTTGCGCGAGACCGGCGTGACCGTGATCCTCACCACGCACTACATCGAAGAAGCCGAGGAGATGGCCGATCGCGTGGGCATCATCACCGGCGGACAGATCACGCTCGTGCAGGAGAAGACCGAGCTGATGCGGCACATGGGCAGCAAGCAACTCACGTTGCAACTGACCGAGCCGCTCAGCGCCGTGCCCGAGGCGCTGGCGGCCTACGGCCTCACGCTCGACGCCAACGGCACCGAACTCGTCTTCGCCTACGACGCCAACATCGAGCAGACGTCCATCGCCACCCTGCTGCGCGACATGGAACGCGCCGGTATCTCGGTGAAGGATCTGCATACGACGCAAAGCTCGCTCGAAGATATCTTCGTCTCGCTCGTGCACAGGAAAGAAGGATGAGCCGCGCCATGAATTTCTACGCCGTCAGGGCGATCTACAACTTCGAGATGGCGCGCACGCGTCGCACGCTGATGCAGAGCATCATCTCGCCGGTCATCTCGACCTCGCTGTACTTCGTGGTGTTCGGTGCGGCCATCGGCTCGCGCATTCCCGAAATCGAGGGCGTGCCTTACGGCGCGTTCATCGTGCCGGGCCTCATCATGCTCTCGCTGCTCACGCAGAGCGTAACGAACGCGTCGTTCGGCATCTATTTCCCTCGCTTCACCGGCACGATCTACGAACTCCTTTCCGCGCCGGTGTCGTATATGGAGATCGTGATTGCCTACGTGGGCGCGGCAGCCACCAAGTCGATCGTGCTCGGGGTGATCATGCTCGGCACGGCCGCGCTGTTCGTGCCGCTGCGCATCGAACATCCGATATGGATGGTGTTGTTCCTGGTGCTCACGGCCGTGACGTTCAGCCTGCTCGGTTTCATCATCGGCATCTGGGCCGACGGCTTCGAGAAACTGCAACTCGTGCCGCTGCTCATCATCACGCCGCTCACCTTTCTCGGCGGTAGCTTCTACTCGACGCACATCCTGCCGCCGTTCTGGCGTACCGTCACGCTGTTCAACCCGGTTGTGTATCTCATCAGCGGTTTTCGCTGGAGCTTCTACGGGCTGGCGGACGTGAGCGTCGGGGTGAGTCTGGGCATGACGCTCGTTTTCCTCGCCGTCTTCCTGAGCATCGTCGCCTGGATGTTCAAGACCGGTTACCGGCTCAAGAGCTGACCCCGCCTGCCGGACGGCAAGCCGTCCGGCGCCGGGCGTGTGCCGCCCCCGTGTCGGTCAGGTCGGCGGTGTTTCGAGAAACGCCGGGAGCGCTTCCGTCTGCGAGGAAAAGCTGGCGACTTCCGGAAACTCGGCGGTAAAGTCGAGTTCCGGCACCATCAGGTGATGGAACCGCCATGCCACGGCAATCGTCACGCCGTGCTCGCCGATCCGGTCCGGCGTCGCCATGATCGGCACTTGCGCCAGTTCGACCTCCAGCGCGTGAAAGGCCGCATGCACCTGTTTGCGCACGCGATCGGTCCACGGAGCGTGCCGCTTCTCGCTCGGACGCAGTTCGCGCTCATACACCAGTTGCACCGACTTTTCACACGCCGCCAAGGCCAGGCCCGTCAGGCGCAATGCGCGCAAACGCTCGGCCGGATCGCTCGGCACAAGCCGCTGTGCCGGATCGACCAGCGTCTCCAGGTATTGCAGGATCAGCGTCGAGTCCATGAGCACCGTGCCGTCGTCGGTCACGAGCGTCGGGGCCTTCACGACCGGATTGATCTCGGCAAACGCGTCAAACGTTCGAAACACGGAGAGCGCGTGATGCGCATACGGTAGGCCCAGCAACTTCAGGCAAATCGCCGTGCGGCGCACGTAGGGGGAATCGAGCATTCCGATCAATTGCATGTCTTGCTCCTGAGGACGGCAGTCGCCGCCGGGTCGTAGGGTCTTGCGTAGGCTGAATGGCGGCGGGGCCGTGCCCGCATCCGCACAAGCATAGCGGACCTCCGATGCTCCGCAAATCGAATTCGATCGCCGCTTTCTGCGAATTTGGCTCACAAGAGACACGCGCGAGCCTGTCGCGGGCGAGCGTGCCCCATGACGGGTAGAATTGCCCGAATGGCCCACTCGACAAGGAGACGATTCATGAACATCCTGATGGTGCTGACCTCGCACGACCGCCTCGGCGACACGGGCAAGAAGACCGGTTTCTGGCTCGAAGAATTCGCCTCACCGTACTACGTGTTCATCGACGAGGGACTGGCGGTCACGCTGGCGTCCCCCGCAGGCGGCCAGCCGCCGCTCGATCCGAAAAGCGACGAGCCCGATGCCCAGACCGATGCCACGCGACGCTTCCGTGAAGACTCGGTCGCGCAGCAGGCGCTGGCGAACACCCTCCGGCTGGCCGACGTCAACGTCGCCGACTACGACGCCGTCTTTTACCCCGGCGGCCATGGCCCGCTGTGGGATCTCGCGCAAGACCCGAACTCCATCCGTCTGATCGAAGCTTTCGAGCGCGCCGGCAAGCCCATCGGCTTTGTCTGTCATGCGCCGGGGGTGCTGCGTCAGGTGCGCAGCGAGAACGGTGAGCCGCTCGTACGGGGGCGCCACGTCACAGGCTTCACCAACGAGGAGGAGGCCGCCGTCGGCCTCACTGACGTGGTGCCGTTCCTGGTCGAAGACGAACTCAAACGCCTGGGCGGGTTGTATGAGAAGGCCGGCAACTGGCAATCGCATGTGGTCGGCGACGGCCGGTTGGTCACGGGCCAGAATCCGGCCTCGTCGGACGAAGCAGCGCGCACGGTGCTCGCCATGATGGAACCGCGTCTGCCGTCTCTGCCGTCGTCCCTTGCGTGACGCACGAGAGGCGTGTGCATCGTGCCATCGCCACGCGCTGACGCGGCGGCCTCTGTCAGCCCGCATCGGCGCGTTTCCCGCCGGCGCTGCCAATCGGCACGCGCCGGTCAGATTTTCTGCGCCTCGTACGGGCCGAGATAATCCGTCTTGCCGACCGCCACGCCTTGCGCACGCAGAATGTCGTGGGTGGTCGTCACATGAAAATAGAAGTTCGGCAGTGCGAACTTCAACAGATAGTCGACCGCGTCCAGCGTCGTCTGATGGTCCTTGAACTTCAGGGTGATCTGTCGCGACTCGGCCCCGTCGAATCGATCTTCGAGAATGCCGGCGATGAACGCCTCGGTGTTCGCGACGCGATCGCGCAGTTGGTCGAACGTCGTCTCGATGTCGTCGAACTTCGGCGACTCCACGCCCGTGATTCGCGCGACCGCGAACTTGGCCGTGTCGCTCACGCGCTGCACTTGCGCCACGAAGTCGAGCATGTCGGGGGCGAGCTTCGCCTTGAGAATCGTCGCGGGCTCAAGCGCGTTCGCTTCGCAATGCGCTCGCGCCTTCTGGAGGTAGTCGGCCGTGACGGTCAGGCCACGCAGATAGACCGGAACGGTGGCGCGATAAAGAGAGATCGACATCGGAAGGCTCCTCGAAGTTTGGCAGGACGGTGAGTGCACTCGAAGCGTGCGACAAGACATGCTATCAGCCCCGAAACATTCTCGCCGGGCACGCCGATGCCTAGCGGGAACGGTTACGGGACCGTCTGCGGGACCGACGCTGCGCGGTGTCACCGCGCGTTCGTCCCGCAGACGGTGGTGATATGCTTCATCCGCACCCCGTGCCCGCCTGCGCTTGCCCGGCATGCCACACCGGATGCGCAAAACCTGCCATGCAAGTCGACAGAGGAGCTGCCATGGGTGCCCCCCGCCACATCCCCACGCCGACCGAGGCCGCCACCGTTGCGCGCAAGTGGGTGAGCCACTTTGCCAAACCCACGGCCATCGGCATGACGCTCGCCTTCGTGGCGGGCTATATCGATGTCGTGGGCTTCATCGCGTTGTTCGGACTGTTCACCGCGCACGTGACCGGCAACTTCGTGATGATCGGCGTGCAGTTGGTCGCGAGCACCCATGTCGGCGTGCTGGCCAAACTGTTGGCACTGCCCGTGTTCGTCATCGTCGTCGCGCTGGTGAAACTCGTGGTGCAGCGCTTCTCGCGAACGGAACGACGGCCGCTGCGGCGGCTGCTCGTGGTGCAAACGTTGCTGCTGCTCGGTTTCATGATCGTGGGCATGGCGGCACAACCCATCGTCTCGGCCGATGCGCCGCTGGCGATCCTGTCGGGCATGTTCGGCGTGGCCGCCCTCGCGATCCAGAATGCCGTCGGGCGCCTGGTGCTCGCCGAGCTGGCCCCGACCACGATCATGACCGGCAACACTACGCAAATCGTGATCGATATCGTCGAGTTGGCGAGCGGTCATTGCAGCGACGACAACGCCGTGCGAGCGCGTCTGCGCAAGATGATCCCCGCCTTGGCGGCGTTCGCTGTCGGGGCCGTTTTCGGCGGCTTCGCGTATCACGGCACGGGGTTCTGGTGCGTGTTGCTGCCAGTGCTGCTGCTCGTGGCGCTGGCGATCGCCAATGAGTGAGCGGTTGACGCTGGCATCACGCGTTTGCCTACGCAGCGCAGGGAATGCGTCCGCGCTTTGGCCGGACGCGGTAAAATCGCACCCTTCCCCGTGCGCTTCGACGCGCTTCGCACCACCATCCGCTCATCTTCAAGCACCGATCTTCGCCAGTGACTGCCACCCCCGCCGATATTCTTCCGACCGAGAACGCCGCCGATAGCGGCGATGCCATCCACGACGCCCGCCTTTGGCGCGACGACGGATGGACGGCCAAGGTCGTCAAGAACGAGGACGACGACGGCTGGGCTGTCGCCATGTACAAGGACGGCGAATCGGAGCCGGCGCTCGTCGGTCCCTGGACCATGGGGCGTGACAAGAAGAATCCGAAGCCGCTCGATGTTGGCGCTTTCCACACGCTGGTGAAAACGGCCGACGAAGTGCTGCGCCGTCACGAACAGCAGTTGCGCGCCCAGTTGCACAAGCGCGTGAGCGTCGACGGCCCCGACGGCGACATCGATGTCACGCTCGACATCGTGCCCGACGACTACGACCCCCACGCTGTGCTGAGCGCCGTCGACCGTTTCGGCGAAACCGTCGCGTCGGTCAAGGTACCGCCCACGTTCAAGCTCTCGCGCCACAGCGCCCGCGCGTGGATCGAGAACGATTTCCAGCGGCCCCAGTAAGCGCCCGCTCACGTAACGCCCGGCGTTGTCGTCGGGTTCTCTATCGGTCGTGGCGCGGTACGCCATTACGTTGGATACCGGGATAATGTCCCGTCTGGCTAGGCCTTCCAACGCGCTCTATGATGGGCTTCACCGATGCACCGCTTGCCATGCAAGCGGGCACTCACACTGCCCCGCGTCGCTGTCGCTGCATCGCAATGCTCACCGTCAGGAGACCCCATGAAACGCTTTCACATCGCACTCGCAGTGCGCGATCTCGACGAATCCATCCAGGACTATTCGGCCCGTCTCGGTCAGCCGCCAACGGCTGTCGTGCCGGGTGCGTACGCCATGTGGCGCACCGATCTGCTGAACTTCTCGATCAATCAATCGGCGTCACGCGCCGGGGAACTGCGGCACGTCGGCTTCGAGGACGACGCCGCCCCGGAATACTCGAGCAGCACCGATTGCAACGGCTTGATGTGGGAAGCATTTTCCGCGAAGGAGCAGGACCAACGCATAGTGAGCACTTACGGGGTAGCGGTGCGGCACGCGTAGCCCTCTGCCCTGCCGTCGGCGTTTTGCGGATAATGACGCGGTACGGCAGCGAACTCAACGGAGGCATGACCATGCATTACCTGCTCACTTACGACCTCGTCGACGATTATCTCGAACGGCGAGGTCAATACCGCGATGCGCATCTGGCGCTCGCATGGCAAGCGGCCGAGCGCGGCGAACTGCTCTTGGCCGGCGCCCTGGAATCCCCTGTCGACACGGCCGCCCTGCTCTTCGAAGGCGACTCGCCGGCTGCGGCGGAAGCGTTTGCGAACGCCGATCCCTATGTAGCCCATGGACTGGTGAAGTCGTGGCGCGTGCGCCCGTGGAAAACGGTGGTGGGGAAGATGGCGAGTTCGCCGGTGCGTTAAGCGCGACGGCCATTGCACGCCTCCGGATCCGCGATTGCCGTATCGCGTGCCGTGGATGCACGAACAACTCGCCGCAGAAAAACAAAACGCGCTTGGCGATGAAGCCAAGCGCGTTTGTCGACAACCGATTGAGCGTCGTGCTTTCGGAAAGCTCCGAGAGTCACGCCGGTAAATCTGGCGTCCCCTAGGGGATTCGAACCCCTGTACTCACCGTGAAAGGGTGATGTCCTAGGCCTCTAGACGAAGGGGACATAAAGTCTTCCGTTTTGGTGGAGGTAAGCGGGATCGAACCGCTGACCTCTTGCATGCCATGCAAGCGCTCTCCCAGCTGAGCTATACCCCCGTACGGCGAAGAAGTGAGACTATAGCGCGGTTTTCGAAGGTTGGGAAGCCCCCGCCCCAAAATATTTGGCCCGGACGCGACGTATCGGCGTCCATCCCGATCGGCCATGCCCCGCTCGCGCTCACTGACTGAGTCCGCGCGCCTCGATAGGCCACAGCCCTTCGACTCGTCCGTGTCGCACCGCGACGTATCGGTCGTAGAGATTGACTGTCGGGTCGCAATGCCCCGGCACAAGCAGAATCGGCTCGCCGAGCCAAGGAGCGCCGTCCTCGTCGGGCGACGCCAGTTCGAGCACGCCATGCTCGTCCGACGCCGTGCGGTATTGCGGCTGGCCCGCCTGTTGCGACGACCAGAAGCGCGGCAACCCGGAATCGGTCGCCACACTCTTGAGTCCCGCGTCGCAAACGATGATGCCCGCGCGGGCCGTGCTCATGACTGTCGACGCGAAAAAGAGACCGTGACGAAAGCGCCAGTCGTCGCGCCATTCCAGCGAGCCATAATGACCGTCGAGAAACACATACGAGCCAGGCTGAACCTCCGTGTAAATACCGCTCTCGATGTCGAACTCGGCCGTGCCGGTCCCGCCGCCGGTCACCACTGGACAGGTGATGCCGCGCGCCTCCAGAAAGCGCACATAGGCCGCCGCACGATCGGCGGCAAGCCGCGCCGCGTCGCGTCGCGCGTCCCAGCCATCGACATGCTGCGCACTGCCGTGATACGCCTGCAACCCGCCGAAGCGCAGCCCTTCGTAATGATCGATCGCGTCGATCAGCTTGCCCACGGCCTGCGTCGAATCGACACCGCAACGCCCCTGCCCCACATCGACCTCGGGCAGCACCGCGATGCGCACACCGGCGCGCTGTGCCGCCTTGCCGAGCGGCGCCACCTGACGCACGTCGTCCACGCACACGGACAGCGTCACGCGCGCGGCCATCGCCACGGCCAGCGCCACACGGGCATCGCCAACGAACTCGTTGCTGATGTGGATGCTGCCGATGCCCGCGTTGACGAACGGAATCGCCTCGGTGATCTTCTGACAGCAGATGCCCACCGCGCCCGCCGCCATCTGCGCCCGGGCAATCGTGGCGCACTTGTGCGCCTTGGCATGCGGACGCACCGCCACCCCGCGCGCGGCCGCCGCGCTCGCCATGCGCGCGACGTTCGCGTCGAAGGCGTCGAGATCGAGCAGCAAGGACGGCGTTGCCACCTGGGCAAGCGAATCGCCCACACGGGCGACCGGCGGCACCGCAAGACGCCCCGAGGCGGCGGTCGAAGCGATCGAAGAGGCCGAAGAGGCCGAAGAGACCGAAGAGGCCGAAGCCGAAGCCGTATTGTCCGAATCGGGCATCACAATCCTTTGAAAGGCGTTTGCAAAAAATCGGCATTCACGCGGGCAGCGCGCGGTCCAGCACACACGCCACATGAAGCGCTTGCGTCTGCGCGCCATCGTGGATCTGATGACGGCAACTGGTGCCGTCGGCAACCACAATGGTATTCTCGCCGCGCTGCCTGACCGCCGGCAATAGCGTCAATTCGGACATCGCTCGCGACGTGTCATAGTGCTCGGCCTCGTATCCGAAACTGCCCGCCATGCCGCAGCATGACGATTCGATCGATGATACCTTCAGCCCCGGCACCCATCCAAGCACCGCCGTGACGGGCGAGAACGCGTCGAACGCCTTCTGATGGCAGTGCCCGTGCACCAGGGCTTCGCCCACACCGTCGGGCAGCGCGCGCCAGGCGACGTCGAAGCGCCCCGCCGTCTTCTCACGAACCAGAAATTCCTCAAAGAGAAACGCGTTGTCGGCCAACTTGCGGGCCGCATCGCCAAAACCGTAGCTCAGCATCTCGTCACGCAGCGACAGCAGGCACGACGGCTCCAGGCCCACGATCGGCACACCGCGCTCGACGAACGGCATCAGCGCGTCGAGCAGGCGCCGCGCCTCCGCCTTCGCCTCATCCACGAGCCCCGCCGCGAGGAACGTGCGACCGCAGCACAACGGCCGCTCGCCCGAGCGCCGATTCACGTGAACGGTGTACCCGGCGGCTTCGAGCACGCGCTTCGCGGCTCGCGCGTTCTCCGGCTCCATGTAGTTGTTGAACGTGTCGACGAACAGCAGCACCTGGCGCAGCCCCGCCGAATCTGCCGCGCTCGGGTCCGCCAGCGGCACCTGATGTTCCAGGAACGAAGCCTTCAGCGCCGGCAGCGAGCGCTCCGGCGCCAGGCCGAGCCAGCGCTTCGCCACGTGGCTGCCAGGCAGTCGTTGCACCGCGTCGAGCAGGCCGCCCACACGGCTGGCCCATGGGGCGTAGCGCGGCAGATAGGCGATCAGCTTGTCGCGCAGCGACACGCCATGACGCTTGGCCCGCGCGTGACGCGCCTCGATCTTGAAGCGCGCCATGTCGATACCCGTCGGGCAATCGCGCTTGCAGCCCTTGCACGACACGCACAGATCGAGTGCCGCCTTGACGTCGTCGCTGGCGAGCCCCGCCTCGCCCAATTGCCCCGAGACGGCCAGACGCAACGTATTCGCACGTCCGCGCGTGACGTGCTGCTCGTCGCGCGTGACGCGGTAGCTCGGACACATCGTGCCCGCGTCGAACTTGCGACAGTGCCCGTTGTTGTTGCACATCTCGACGGCCGACGCGAGTCCGTGTGTGGCATCGGTGCCGGTGTCGGGCGCCGTCTGCTCGCCGGTCAGCGCGTCGCGCTTTACGTTCCACGCCGTCCAGTCGAGCGCGGGCGCGATCGGTTGGGCGGCGTAGCCCGGCGCGAAGCGAAACAACTCGCGCGTGTCCATCTTCGGTGGGCGAACCATCTTGTCCGGGTTGAAGCGATTGTCCGGATCGAACAGTTGCTTGATCTCGCCGAACGCCGCGTTCAGCCGCGGACCATACTGCCACGCCACCCACTCGCCGCGGCACAGCCCGTCGCCGTGCTCGCCCGAATAGGCGCCCTTGTATTCGCGCACGAGCGCCGCCGCCTCTTGGGCGATGGCACGCATCTTCACGGCGCCGTCGCGACGCATGTCCAGGATCGGCCGCACGTGCAGCGTGCCTACGCTTGCATGCGCATACCATGTGCCCTCGGTGCCGTTGCGATGGAACACATCAGTCAGGCGCCGCGTGTACTCGGCAAGGTGTTCCAGCGGCACCGCGCAATCTTCGATGAACGACACCGGCTTGCCATCGCCCTTCATGCTCATCATGATGTTCAGGCCCGCTTTGCGCACTTCCCAGAGCGCTTTTTGCGGCCCGGCGTCGGGCATCTTCACCACGACGCCCGGCAACCCGAGATCCGCCATGAGCGTGGCGAGATCGTCGAGCCTGGCGCGCAGCGCGCCGGCGTCGTCTCCCGCGAATTCCACCAGCAGAATCGCTTGCGGATCGCCGACGAGCGCCGTCTCGATCACGGGACGGAACGCGGGGTTGTCCATCGCCAGGTCGATCATCGTGCGGTCGACCAGTTCCACCGCCACCGGCCCCAGCTTGACGATGTGCTGTGTGAGATCCATCGCCTGATAGAACGTGGGGAAGTTCACCACGCCCAGCGTCTTGTGCACCGGCAGCGGCACGAGCCTGAGCGTGATCTGGCGGCTATACGCCAGCGTGCCTTCCGAGCCGACCAGCAGATGCGACAGGTTCGCGACACCGTCGTCCGTATAGGCGCGCGGGTTCAGGCAGTCGAACAGATCGAGGTTGTAGCCCGCGACACGCCGCAGCACGCGCGGCACACGCTCGCGCAATTCCTCGCGCTCGCGCATGGCAATGGCTTGCACGCTCGCGAGAATCGCCTGCGTGCGGGCGTCGGTGGGCGGCGAATGGAGCGCGCCGAAACGCAGTTGCGCGCCGTCGGCCAGCACCGCATCGATGCTCAGCACGTTGTGCACCATGTTGCCGTACTCGAGGGAGCGCGAGCCGCACGAGTTGTTGCCCGTCATGCCGCCAATGGTGCATTGCGCGGCCGTCGACACGTCCACCGGGAACCACAGGCCGTGCGGCTTGAGCCACGCGTTCAGGTGATCGAGCACGATGCCCGGCTCGACGGTGACCGTGCGCGCCACGGCGTCGAAGGCCACCACGCGGCCCAGCCACTTGCTGTTGTCGATGACGAGCGCCTCGCCGATGGTCTGGCCGCACTGGCTCGTGCCCGCGCCGCGCGCGAGCACCGGCACGCGTAGGTCGCGCGCGATGTCGAGGGCGAGGATCAGATCGTCCTGATCGCGCGGCACCACCACGCCGATCGGAAAAATCTGATAGATCGACGCGTCGGTCGCGTAGCGGCCACGGCTCGCGCGATCGAAGCACACGTCGCCGCGCAGCTCACGACGCAGACGGTCCTGCAACGGCGTGAGCGCAACGCCGCCGCGCTGCATCGGCAGCAGAGGCACGGGCTGGCCGACGAGATTCGGATGCGCGTTCGCGCGAGAGTTCGATTGGGAATTCATGACGTTGCGGGTGTTGGACGGGACGGACCCAGGTCAAATCGGGGCGAGACGATCCTGCCGGGCATGCATGACGCCGGCCCGGCAGGGGTTATGCGCAAGTCAGACGGCCTGACGGGTGGTGCTCGCTGCGGCGGCGTCGCCATCGAGGGAGAATTTGCTCTCGGGCTGCATGCGGAAGGCCAGCACGACACCCAGGGCCATGAGCACCATGCTGCCGACGAACGGCAATTCCCAGTTGCCCGTGCGATCGATGAGATACCCCGAGATCACCGGCGAGAGAATCGCCGCCAACGCCGACCCGGTGTTCATCATGCCGCTGGCCGTGCCCGAGTGTTCCGGCGCGATATCCATCGGAATCGACCACATCGGCCCGATCGTCATCTCGGCGAAGAAGAAGCCGAACGCCAGGCATGCCACCGACACATACAGTTGGTGCGTGAACAACATCGGCACGAGCGAGAGCAGCGTGAGCAGCATGCAGATCGACACCATCCAGCTACGTGCGCGCTTCAGGCTGCCGGTGCGCTCGTACAGTTTGTCGGTCACGATACCGCCCAACGTATCGCCGAGCACACCGGCGAAGAACACGCTCGAGGCGAACAGCGCCGACTTCTTCAGATTGAGGTCGTAGCTGTGCAGGAAGTATTGGGGAATCCACGACAGGAAGAGCCAAAGCGTCCAGCCGTAGCAGAAGTACACGATCGTGACCGGCATCATGCGCTTGAAGAGCGGTCCCCACGGCAACGACGCGCGCTTGGCTTTCACCGGCGGCAACACGGCGAGTTCTTCGGTCGTGATGCGAGGATGATCCTGCGGGCGCTCGGTAAACGTGAGCCCCCACACCGCGACCCACACCAGGCTCACGATCCCGCACAGATAGAACGATTCACGCCAGCCATGCGTGGCCATGATGAACACGACGACGGCGGGCGCCACGGCGTTACCGATGCGCGAGGCCGCGTGCGTGATGCCCTGCGCAAAGCCGCGCTTCTCCTTGGCGACCCAGCGCGACATGGCCGACGTGGCGGCCGGGAACGTGGCGCCCTCGCCGAGGCCGAGCAGCAGGCGCGCGAGTAATAGCGTGACGAGACCGCCCGCCATGCCCGTGAGGATCGTCGCGACCGCCCACAAGGCACCGCACACAAGCAACGTGCGCTTCGCACCGAATCGATCGCTCACCCAGCCGCCGATGATCTGAAAGACCAGATAAGGATAGGCAAATGCCGAGAAGACGAGCCCGATTTCCGTCTTGTTGAGATTGAATTCCTTGCCGAAGCCGGCCGCGGCCGTGCTGACGTTGACGCGATCGAGATAGGTGATGAAATACATGACGCATAGCATCACCAGCACGACCCGGGTCGCTCTGAAAAGCTTCATTGCATGTCTCCTGAAACAGCCTGTGAAGCGCGCCGGCAACATGCCGGCGGCGCAAAAGGTGTTGCGGCGGCCGGGGCCCTTCTATGGTGTGGCCCCGTGCCGTCTGAATGACAGATCAAGCGTTCACTGCAGGGGCGCCCCCAGACGTTGGCGGCCCCCCATCTCCCAGTCCCTGCGACGACGACGCCTCAGGCGGCCACCTTGAGCGACGGCGTGTCCCGCGCGTGCGCCAGGTAGTCCATTGCGGCAACCACGCCTGACCCGGCCAGCGTCACGCCGGACATCCGCAGCCCCATTTCGCACCCCGAAAGCGTTGCCATCAGCGTGAGGTCGTTGCAGTCGCCCAGATGGCCGATGCGGAACATCGTGCCGCGAATCTTGCCCAGCGCCTGCCCCAGCGACATGTCGAAACGTTCGTAGATGCGCTTGCGCACGTCGTCGGCGTCCACGCCTTGCGGCATGACCACGCCGGTGAGCACCGGGCTGTAGACCGACGGGTCCTGACACTGAATCTCCAGCCCCCACGCGCGCACCGCGCGGCGCGTGGCTTCGGCCAGGCGTTGGTGGCGCGCGAATACGTTGTCCAGCCCTTCCTCGAAGATCATGTCGAGCGCTTCGGACAGGCCATACAGCAGGTTCGTGTTCGGCGTGTACGGCCAATAGCCGTTCTTGTTCGCTTCGATGATGTCCTGCCAGCCCCAGAACGCGCGCGGCAGCTTTGCGTGGCGACCGGCGTCGAGCGCCTTGGTCGAGACCGCGTTGAAGCTGATGCCCGGCGGCAGCATCAGTCCCTTTTGCGAGCCCGAGACGGTGACGTCCACGCCCCATTCGTCATGACGGTAATCGGCCGAGCCCAGGCCCGAAATCGTGTCGACGAGCAACAGCGCGGGATGTCCGGCCGCGTCGATGGCACGGCGCACGGCGGCGATGTCAGACGTGACGCCCGTCGAGGTTTCGTTATGCACCACGCACACGGCCTTGAGCGCGTGCCCGGTGTCGGCGCGCAGACGCGCTTCGATCATGTCGGGCTGCACCCCGCGGCGCCAGCCGTCGGTCCCCGGCAGGCCGATGAACTCGGGCTTCAGGCCGAGACTCTCGGCCATCTTCTTCCACAACGTGGAGAAATGCCCCGTCTCGAACATCAGCACCGAATCCCCCGGCGAGAGCGTGTTCGACAGCGCCGCCTCCCACGCACCGGTGCCCGATGCCGGGTAGATCACCACCGGCTGCTCGGTCTTGAAAATCTTCTTGATGTCGGCGAGTACCTTGCGACCGAGCGCGCCGAATTCCGGGCCGCGATGATCGATCGTCGGGTAACTCATGGCGCGCAGAATGCGATCGGGCACCGGGCTGGGCCCCGGAATTTGCAGGAAGTGGCGGCCCGAGGGATGGAAATCAAGCTTCAACATGAACGTCTTTCTCCTCTTGAAAATTCTCTTTTGAATTTTGCATGCAAAATACTTTAGCAGAGCACGCCACTTTCGCAAGAGGTAGGAAGCCGTTTTAATACAGTCGTTTACCCTAGAAGTACGAGCAGGTCGCGCCATACGTTACAATCGCGAACATAGGGATTTACGGATTTTGAATACAAAGCATGGAAAACACGTCGACGATTGCCGCCCCAGACATTCCGCGAGTGGAGCGCCTGCGCTTGCACGACACGGTCGTCGAGCACCTGCGCAAGCTCATCATCGAGGGCGTGCTATCGCCGGGCGTGAAACTCAATGAACGGGAGTTGTGCGAGACCCTCGGCATCTCGCGCACGCCACTGCGCGAGGCCTTCAAAGTGTTGGCCGCCGAGGGACTGATCGAGATTGCGCCGAATCGCGGGGCAAGCGTTGCCCGCATGACGGAGAAGGAAATCCGGGAGATGTTCGAGCTGATGAGCGCGCTCGAAGCGTTTTCAGGCGAGTTGGCCGCCGAACGGATGACGCCGGTCGAACTGGCCGAAATCAAGGCGCTGCATTATGCGATGCTCGCGTGCCGCGCGCAGCAGGATTTGCCGGGCTATTACGCACGCAATCAGGCGATTCACGATCGCATCAATGAAGCCGCGCGCAACGGGGCGTTGCGCCAGACCTATGTCGCGATCAACCGCCGGTTGATGGCGCTGCGTTTTCGCTCGAACTTCCACGCGGACAAATGGGATCGCGCCATTGCCGAGCACGAGCAGATGATCGACGCGCTGGAAAAGCACGACGGCAAACGCCTTGGCGACATCCTGCGCAAGCATTTGCTCGCCAAACGCGACGCCGTGTTGCAAATCCACGCCGAACCGGCGCAAGGCGCGCCGAGCAACTGAATTCGAGCGGCCGTCTGACCCAGATTGACAGCGCTCAGACGCTGCCGATCCCGATCACAGTCGGCGCTCGGCCGCTTCGCGTGCGCGACGTGCCAGCACGGCCGGTGACTCGAGCACCTCGCCGGCCAGACGCGCGACGAGCGCCGCGACATGACGACCGTATTGCTTGCCGGCGATCACGTCCACCGGGTCGAGCGCGTAAGCGGCATCGACATCCCCTCCGGGTGCCGTGACGGCCGGAAAATTGGCGAGCGGTTGCAGGGGTGCGCTCGCGCGCGGCGCAATCTCGACCTCATCGGCATCGGCCCACAACATGCCCTGCTGCGCGGCGAGCGCCGCGAAGTAGTCCAGCGTGTCGCGTTTGTCGTCGCCGGGACGATAGCTGAACGAAAACCCGCCAGCCACTTTGTTGCGCCAGCCGAGCATGCGCCACATGCCGGTCGTCGCATCGGCAAACGCCTTGAACGGCGCGGCGATGCCGCCCTTGAAGGCCGGGGCGCCGAAAATGATGGCGTCCGCCGAAGCCAGGCGCATGAGCATGGCCTCGTCGTGCCACTGCCCGTCGATGAATTGATGCGGCTCGATGCTGAGCAATTGCGCATGCGCACCGGCGTCGTTGACCCCTTGGGCGACGGAATGCGCAATCATGGCGGTCGCGCCGCCTTGCGAGTAATAGACGATTGCGATATTGGACATGGCGTAGTGCTTCCCGAATGGATGTCCGCCCCATGGCACCGCCCGGATCGCGCTTCCCCGCGCTTCCGCTGGCTTGTCTGGACATCGGTCAAGGCCAAATGATGCCAGTGAAAACCCTAGGGGAATAGCTGGCAGAATCGAACATGACTGTTCCGCCAACGATAACAATCGAACGGCGACGCCACGCTGTCGGCCAGTCATCACGCACCTGACAGGAAGATGGCACCCCGCTGACGGCAAGCCGGGCCGTTGCCCCCAGCGCTGAGACGGGCCGCCTGCGCGCCGCCTCGGGTGCGCTCAAGCCGCCTCGACGCGCCGCGATCGGTGCTCAAGCTCGGGTTGTCCTCGCCATCAAATTTGGGAATAGTCCGCAGGTCGAATACCGCGGTGGGCGCACGGCTGCCGAAAATGCATCCCACGTCGGTCTGCCAACGACTCGGCGCGGCGGTCAACGTCGCTCAGCGCGCCTCGCCGCAATGTTTCAATGCCGCTCCGACGCCCCCAGCCGCTCCGACAACCGATCGGCCAGCTCGCGGATCTGCCGCCCGATGCGCTGCCCGGTGGCCAGGTCGATATCGTTCGTGACGTAACTGACGGCGAGTCCCGCGATGGCGCGTCCGCCGCTCGCATCGAACACCGGCGCACCGAAGCAAATCATGCCTTCGCGCATTTGCCCGTTATCAATCGAGTAGCCCGCGCGCCGCACCTGCGACATCTCCTCGGTGAGCGCGGCATAGGTCCCCACACTCGCACGGGTAAGCGGCGCGGGCCAGGCCCCTGCGAGCAGATCGGCGACCTCGTCGGCGGGCAGCGTCGAGAGCATGGCCTTGCCGGTCGCCGTGTAAGGCGCGGGTAGCCGCATGCCGGTGCGGAAGGTCACGCCGAGCGGCCGATTGCCGTTGTGACAGGCGAGATAGATCACGTCGGTGCCATCGAGCACGGACAGCGTGACGGTCTCCTGCGCGAAGGCGGACGACGCCTCCCAGACCGCGCGGAATTCTTCGGTGACGTGGGTCTGCGAGAGGAACGCATTCGCCCATCCCATCACGTACGAGCCCATCGTCATGCCGCCATTGGCGTGGCGCTTCACGAGCCGCAACTTGACCAGCGTGTCGCACAGGCCGTGCAGTGTGCTCTTGGGCACGCCCGTCTCTCTCGCCAGATCGGCCAGCGCGATCGGCTCGGCCGCCGCCGCAATCACGTCGAGGATGCGCACGGCGCGCACCACGGCGGGCGCGGTGGTCTTGAGCGGTTCGCCGTCGCGGGCATCGTTGGCGGCGTTGGCGGGAATATCGAGTTTGCGCTTGGGCATGAATCGGAAATCGGCTTCAGAATGGTCGAAATGGATCGGGGCGGGCTACGCCGCCCGTAGGGTACGGGCAAGTGATGCGGATGCCGCCTTCGGAAAACCCTGAGTTGCACGGAAAACGTTCGATACGTAGAATGAGGTTCAATACATAGAATATCGTTCAATAGATGGAACGGAAAGCGGCGATTCGAGACACTGCCGTGCGTCGTTTCCCCAACCGGAACTGCCGGCGAGCCCGGCCAACTGCCATGCAACTTAAAGACACCTCCCTCTTCAAGACACTCGCCTGGGTCGATGGCCAATGGATTGCGTCGGACAGCGGCAAGACGCTCGACGTACTGGACCCGGCCACCGGTGAAGTTCTGGCCAAGGTGCCGGAACTCGGCGCGGCGGAAACGACGCGGGCCGTGGCGGCTGCGGAAGCTGCACAAAAGCCGTGGGCCGCGCGCACCGGCAAGGAACGTGCGGCGGTCTTGCGCCGCTGGTTCGATCTGATGGTCGCCAACACGGACGACCTGGCGTATTTGATGACGCGCGAGCAGGGCAAGCCGCTGGCGGAGGCGCGTGGCGAGATCGCCTATGCGGCGAGTTTCATCGAGTGGTTTGCGGAAGAAGCCAAGCGTGTGGATGGCGACGTGCTCGCCACGCCCGCCTCGGACAAGCGTCTGGTCACGCTCAAGCAACCGGTCGGCGTGTGCGCGGCGATCACGCCGTGGAATTTCCCGGCAGCGATGATTACGCGGAAGGTGGCCCCGGCGTTGGCCGCAGGCTGCGCGATTGTGGTGAAGCCGTCGGAACTGACGCCGCTCTCCGCCTTTGCCCTGGCCGAGCTGGCGCACCGCGCCGGAATTCCGGGCGGTGTATTCCAGGTGGTAACGGGCGACGCACGCGCGGTGGGTGGTGTGTTGACGTCGCATCCGGGGGTGCGCAAGCTGTCGTTCACGGGGTCCACGGCGGTGGGGCGACTGCTGATGGCGCAGTGTGCGCCGACGGTCAAGCGCATGTCGCTGGAGTTGGGCGGCAATGCGCCGTTCATCGTGTTCGACGATGCCGATCTCAATGCCGCCGTTGACGGCGCGATCGCGGCGAAGTACCGCAATGGCGGGCAGACGTGTGTGTGTGCGAATCGCTTCTATATTCAGGACGGCATTTACGACGCCTTCGCGGAAAAATTCGCCAAGCGTGTTGCGGGCATGAAGGTGGGTAACGGTCTGGAAGACGGCGTGGTGGTCGGCCCGCTGATCGAGGGCAAGGCGGTCGAGAAGGTGGTGGCGCTGGTGGACGACGCGAAGTCGCGCGGCGCTCGCGTGTTGGTGGGCGGCACCGCGCACGCGCTGGGCGGCACTTATTACACACCGACGGTGATTGCGGAGGCCACTTCGCAAATGCGCGTGGCGCGTGAGGAAATCTTCGGTCCGGTCGCCCCGCTGTTCCGTTTCACGCACGACGCGGACGCCGTCGCCTTTGCGAACGATACGGAGTTCGGGCTCGCGGCTTATTTGTACACGCGCGACATCGCACGGGCATGGCGCACGGCCGAAGCGCTGGAGTACGGCATGGTGGGTCTGAACACCGGCCTGATCTCGAATGAGGTGGCGCCGTTCGGCGGCATCAAGCAGTCGGGGGTGGGTCGCGAGGGGTCGCGTTATGGCATCGAGGAATATCTCGAAATGAAGTACCTTTGCCTGCAAGTGTGATGGCTGGGTAACAGATCAGGCTCACGCTCAGGCTCGCATCGTTCGGTGGCGCGCGGCGCGGTGCCCGACGGCGCCAACCGCATCGACCGGATAGATCGCGGCAGGCTTGTCGCGTATGGGGTGGTGAAGGTCTCACGAGGAAATCGGCCATGAACGCTTTTCGTTTCCAGACGGTTCCGACCGTCGTTGTGGAATTTGGCGCAGCGCGTCGTCTGGGGGCATTGCTGCGCGAGCAATATCCGACGGGCACGCGTTTGTGTGTGGTGACGGACGGCTTTCTGCACAAGAGCGGCTTGCTGGCCCCGGCGCTGGCGGATCTGGCAAAGCATGACTGGCAGGTGTCGGTGATCGACGATGTGATCGCCGACCCGCCGGAGCATGTGGTACTGGAAGCGGCCCAACGCGCTCGCGCGGCCGACGCGGAGATCGTGCTGGGGTTGGGCGGCGGCTCGTCGATGGATGTGGCGAAGCTGCTTGCGGTGCTGCTGCCAGGCGCGCAATCGCTCAAGGAGATGTATGGCATCAAGAAGGTGACGGGCACGCGCCTGCCGCTGGTGCAGATGCCGACGACGGCCGGTACGGGCTCGGAAGTGACGGCCGTGTCGATCGTGACGACGGGCGAGACGACAAAGATGGGGGTTGTCTCGCCGCAGCTTTTTGCGGATCTGGCGATTCTGGACGCGGAACTCACGCTCGGTCTACCCCGCGCGGCCACGGCCGCCACAGGCATCGACGCGATGGTGCACGCGATCGAAGCTTATACGTCCGCTCATCTGAAGAATCCGATCTCGGACACGCTCGCCGTGAAAGCGCTGGAATTGCTCTCGCGCAATCTGCTGAGCGCCTGTCACGACGGCAACGATCGCACCGCTCGCGAAGCCATGCTGGTCGGCGCGATGTTCGCCGGACAAGCGTTCGCCAATTCGCCGGTCGCCGCCGTTCACGCCCTGGCTTACCCGATCGGCGGCATCTTTCATGTTGCTCACGGTCTCTCGAACGCGCTCGTGCTCTCGCACGTCATGCGCTTCAATGCCCCCGCCGCCAGCCAGCACTACGCGGAACTGGCCGATGTGATTCTGCCCGCCAAGGCCGCCGGCAGCGATGACGCTAAAACCGATGCCCTCATCCGGCACATCGAATCGTTGATCGTCGACACCGCCATTCCTCGAACACTGCGTGAAGTGGGCGTGAAAGAAACCGACCTCGCTCGGATGGCCAGCGACGCGATGCTGCAAACCCGGCTTCTCGTGAATAACCCGCGCGAAGTGACGCAGGCCGATGCTTTTGCTATTTATCGTGCGGCGCTTTGATTGACGCCCGGGCGCCGGCTTCGGACGCCCACAGTGCTTATCTAGATCCGGGGCCCCTGCTTCTTACCCCCGCGGTGCTTATCAAATCCCGGGGCCCCTGCTTCGTTCCCCCACAGTGCTTATCAACTCCCGGGGCCCCTGCTTCATTCCCCCACAGTGCTTCCACGACGGACCGGAGCCCCTTTCCGCCTCTCAGACATAAACCCAACTCGCTGCAGAAAGGGGCCCCGATCCGTCTCTTCCCCTCCCCCCCTACCCCCTCCCCGCTTTCCCATGCGCCCTCGCTACGGCCTGCGTTCTCACCCCGCCGGTGCGCTCGCCAACGTCGCCACCACCGTCTCCACCAACTCTGACGCATCGACCGCACTCACGTCCGAATCCGTCTGCAACGGCGTCGACCGACACGCCGGAGTGAGCCTGAGATACGGCGGCTCGGCCTTCGCAAACAATGTGACGCTCGGCGTCACCGTCGTGTGAGCCACATGCATCAAACCGCCATCAGCCCCCACGAACAACGCCGCATTCGCAATCACTCGCTTCGCATCGCGTAACGTCAACTCACCCACCAACGACGTCAGCTTCAAATGAACAAACTTCGCCTCCATCAACGCGCTCGCCGCTTCGACACCATTGCCCGACCCCAATAGCACTACGCCATCAGGCATTCCCGGCGCGTAGGCAATGTCGTACGCCTGCAAGAATTCGCGCCAATGCGCATACGTCCGGCGCGGCTCGACACCCCCCATCGCCAATACCAGGAACGTCCCCGGCGTGAGTTTCCCCGCCACCGCCTCAGGCAATGCCGACTCCTGTCGCAAGTAGGGCTTCGCGCGCACAAACAAGTCGTCAGACGCCAAGCCCAGCGAAAAGACGTCGTTGACCGCCGCAAGGCTGAACTGCGTCTGGTTGCGGTCCGGGCCGTGAAAGTATCGGAACAGGCACGCAAACGGCAACGACGGAAAATATTTCCGCTTCAGCCGCAGCGTCGGATAGTTGAACTCCTGCAACACGACGACGTCGTAGTCGCCCGGCTTCACGCTGGCCGGATCGTCGTATACGTGACGAAAGATGTCGTCGCCCTCGAACACAGCCTTCAAGCCCGACGTGATGAGTAGATCGACCGGCCCCTCGCGCCCACGCAACAACGCACGGCCCGACATATCCATCACCGCATCACCGACCGATGCCTTGCCACCATAGATCCACAGCACACGCGCACTCGGCGACACCCGACGCACCTCGCGGCTCGACTGCCCGCTCAACGCAAGCCGCAAGCGGCGATGCAGGTATTTTTTGGCAACGGTAAGCGACGACGTGCGCTGCAGGAATACGTCGGGCTCGTGGTACACCCAGGCATAAGGAATGCGGGTGCTCGGTTCGGTGAGAGCGCCCAGTCGGCGGGCAATGAAGCGCTGCAATGGCATGATGGATTCGAAAGCGACTCGGCCGCAGCGCTGGCCCACAAGGCCCGTGAACCGGGCTCACTTCGAGGCGTCAGGCGGCGGCGTCAGAAGTTGGGGAGTATGCCACGTCTGCCCCACCTGACGGCGACGCAACACGTCGCCGCCTGCACCACCGGGCGTCGCCCTGACTCGCTCACACCACCTGGAAATGGTGCGTTCCGTCGCGATGCAACTGGTCGACGAGCCCATACTCCCAATCGAGATACGCCTGCATCGCCTCGGCCGCGTTGTCGGTGCCCTCGTATGGGCGACGATAGCGATCGTCGCGCGGACTGGCCAGTCGCGTCGGTCCCGATTCGAGCGGCAGCCCGGCCTGGATCCACGCCTGCGTGCCGCCGTCGAGCACTACGATCTCGGCATCGGTCAGGCGCCGCAGATCGGCCGCAGCAAAGCGCGCGAGCAAGCTGGAACCACAGGTAATCACGTATCGCCGCGCAGGGCCGACCTCCCGCAAGGCCTCGGCCAGGCGCGCGCGAATGACGAACCACGCCCCCGGAATGTGACGTTTGACGTAGTTGACGCCCGAGGTGACGTCGAGCACCGCGATCTGTCCCGGCTCGGACTCGTCAAGCCAGCGCGCGAGCACGGCCGGCGCGACGGTCGCAACGTCGGGCGCGCTCGGCGTATGCAACGGCCATCCGCC
Organism: Pandoraea cepalis; assembly: GCF_902459625.1. Taxonomy (NCBI): domain Bacteria; kingdom Pseudomonadati; phylum Pseudomonadota; class Betaproteobacteria; order Burkholderiales; family Burkholderiaceae; genus Pandoraea; species Pandoraea cepalis. The sequence continues at coordinate 7,842 of NZ_CABPRY010000008.1, read as the reverse complement.
CTGGGCACTGCGCGCTTCGTCGCCATGCGGCTCGACGACGTAGACGGTCCAGCCCATCTGGGCAAGCCACGAACCGGTCATGTCGGCCCGCACGCCATTGTCGTCCGAGAGTACGATCCACGCGCCGCGCACCGGCGCCTGATGGTCGGTCTCCTGCACGAGCTGTCCGCCTGGCGCATTGGCAAAGTCGGGCAAGTGCCCGGCAGCGTAGTCTTCGGGCGTGCGCACGTCGAAACGATAGACGGTGCGCCCCGGTGCGCTCAATGCGGGCACGTCGCCCACCGCGATTCGGCGCACGCCCGCACGATCGGCGATGGCGCGGGCCCCTACGCGCGCGACGGCCAGCGTGGTGTCGCTCACCTGTACCGGGTGCCGACGATCGGCCCCGCGCTCGAGTGTCTGACCGGCCAGCGTCCAGCCGATGGTGCCGTTGCGCAGTGCCGCCACCGGGTTCGGCAGACCGGCGTTCACGAGCGATTGCGTGCCGATGATGCTGCGTGTGCGTCCGGCGCAATTGACGATCACACGCGTGGCCGGGTTCGGCGCAAGTTCGCGCACGCGCAGCACGAGTTCGGCACCGGGCACGCTGGTCGAGCCGGGAATGTTCATGGTCTGGTATTCGTCGAAACGCCGCGCGTCGACCACGACCACATCGGCATGCGCATCGAGCAATGCCTGGACTTCCTGTGCAGAGAGCGACGGGGTATGACGCAGCCCTTCGACCCACTCGCCAAAGGCTTTGCTCGGCACGTTGACGTCGCGAAAGACTTCACCGCCGGCCGCGATCCAACCGTCGAGGCCGCCCGCGAGACAATTCACGTTGGTGTAGCCGAGCTTGCGCAGCACGCCGGCCGCCCGCGGCGCCAGATCCTCGCCGCCATGCTCGCCATAGACGACGATGCGTGTGTCGCGTCGCGGAATGCGCGCCCAGGCGTCGATTTCGATGCGCGAGAGCGGAAGATTCGCCGCCCACAACGGGTGCGCCTGCGCGAACGGATCTTCTTCGCGAACGTCGAGCAACGCAATCTCCTCACGGGCGAGCAGCGCGGCGCGTACGTCGGCAAAGGTCAGTTCGGGGAAGGCGGGATCGTCGGCAGCAAGGGTCGGAGCGGTTGTCTGCGACGGCGCATCGGTCGAGAAAGAGGACACAGCAGTTCCTTGAATTCGTCAAACGTCGATTCGGTTTGAGTCTCGGTGCGGCGGGCTCGCGCATCCGCACAACCGGACAGCTATTGTGGCAGAAGCCGCCCGCATGCGTGATGTGCGGCAACGCCATGCTTCGGCCTGCGCCGCGCAAGGCCGGGTCGCATCAGCCACTTGGCGTGCGCTGCGACACCTTACCCGCGCGGTTCCGGTCATTGCGCGTTGGCATAGCCGGAGACGAAGCTTTTGCGTTCGCCCGATTCGGTAAACACGCTTCGACGCACTGCGCCAATGTTCGCGCCATAGACGTGGATACTCACCGAGACCCGGTCGGCGTAGGCGTTGCTCACGCGGTGAATGTCCCCCACGCGCGGCGAGAGAACCTCGACATCGCCCGGCAACAAACGCACCGACTTGCCCGTCATGACCGGCACGCCGTGCGCGTCGAGCCGATAGGGTTGTGAATCCTCGGCCCCGCGCAGCATGCCGATCAGGCCCCACACGGTGTGGTCATGAATCGGCGTAACCTGCCCCGGCCCCCAGACGAAACTCACGACAGAAAAGCGCTGCGCCGGATCGCAATGCAAGAGGTATTGCTGATAGTGCTCGGGATGCGGCGCCGCAAACGCGGCAGGCAGCCAGTCGTCACGCGCGACGAGTTGCGCCAGCAGGCCCGCGCCGGCGTCGAGTAACGTCGTCTCGTCCGGATGCCCCTCAAGCAGTCGCGAGAGCGCCGCGACAAACGTGTGCAGCGGATCGAGCGCATTGTCATCCGGGTCGGGCAACTCCCCCGAGGCCGCGATGCCATCCCTTCCTTGATGCATATGCCCCCCTAAGTTTGGCGCGCTCGCCGGCGAACCGGCGAACGCATGTGGTAGCGTAACGCTTTGCATTCCCTCGTGCCCGCGCGCCCTCCGCGCCTGTCTCTTATGCTCGATTTCGATGCCGACGCGCTGATGCGCCTCGTCACCACGCCCATGCCGTTCGGCAAACACAAGGGCACGCTCATCGCCGACCTGCCCGGCAATTACCTGAGCTGGTTCGCCCGCGAGGGCTTTCCGCCGGGCGATATCGGCCGCCTGCTCGCCCTCATGCACGAGATCGATCACAATGCGCTGGGTGAATTGCTGCGCCCGCTACGCGATCAGGCGCGGACCGCTCGTCCCCGGTAAGCCGAACGGCCGCCCGCCCCTTCGCGCGGCGCTCAGCCCCGCGCGGTGCCCGCAAGCATCGGCGGCAGCCGGCGACGCACCCACTGCGTTTGCTGCTCGTGCGCATGCGCCAGTTGCAACACCGCGAGATCGGCCTGCGCCGGCCCGATGATTTGCAGTCCCATCGGCAACCCGCGCGCATCGAATCCGACCGGCACGCTGATCGCCGGCAGTCCGGCCAGCGTCGGCCCGATCACCACTTCCATCCACCGATGATAGGTGTCCATCGGCTTGCCCGCGACGGACGACGGCCAGTGCATTTGTGCGTCGAACGGGAAGACCTGCGCCGAAGGCAGCAGCAGGAAGTCGTAACGCTCGAACAGCCGCGCGAGCGAGCGATACCACTCGCTGCGATCAACGGACGCGCGATATACATCGGCCGCGCGTAACGCATGCCCGCCCTCGACTTCCCACTGCGCCTCAGGCTTGAGCTTGTCGCGACGCGCAGGGTCGGCATACAACTCGCCCAGCGAGCCGCTCACGAGCCAGTGACGCAACGTGAGCCACGTCTGCCACAATCGCTCCGGCGCGAAGTCGGGCGCACAAGATTGCACTTCGCACCCCATCGCCGTGAAGTCGCGCAACGATGCCTCGCACAGGGCCATCACACCGTCTTCCATCGGCAGATGGCCACCGTAATCGCCCAGCCAGCCCAGCTTCAATCCCTTGACGTCGCGCTGCAACGCGCTCGCGAACGGCACCGCGCCATGCGCCTGCGCCAGGCAAAGCGGACTGCGCGCATCGTAGCCCGCTTGCGTGGCAAGCAGTTGGGCGACGTCGGCGACAGAACGCCCCATCGGCCCCTCGGTGCTCAGTTGCTGGACGAACAACTCCGGCGCCGGCCCATAGGGCACCCGGCCCTGCGACGGCCGGAACCCATACACGTTGCCGAACGCGGCCGGATTGCGCAGCGACCCCATCATGTCGCTGCCATCCGCGACCGGCAACATGCGCAGCGCAAGCGCGCTGCCCGCCCCGCCGCTGCTGCCACCTGCGCTGCGCGTCGGGTCGTAGGCGTTGCCTGTGGTGCCAAAGACGGGGTTGTAGCTATGCGAGCCCAATCCGAACTCGGAGACGTTGGTCTTGCCGATGAAGATCGCGCCCGCCGCGCGGATGCGTGCAACGCCGATGCTGTCCTGGGTGTCGGGCGCCGCCGACGTCAACGGCGAGCCTTTACGCGTGGGAAATCCCGCGCACGCGGCGAAATCCTTCACCGCATGGGGCATGCCGTGCATCCACCCTACGGACTGGCCATTGGCCAACTGCTGGTCGCGCTCGTCGGCCTGCGCAAGCAAGGCGTCGGCATCGTGCAAGGACACGATGGCGTTGACCGCCGGGTTGTAATGCGCAATGTGCGTGAGATAAGCCTGCATGACCTCGCGACACGACACGCGGCGCGTGTGAATGGCGTCGGACAACGCCAGCGCGTCGAGCGCGACGATCTCATTCAAGGGCGGGGCATGGGGGGCCGAGGTGCCGGCTGCGCCGGCACGCGAATCGGCAGCCTGTATCGGCTGAGCGGGTTGAGCTGGCGCTGAGGCCATGTCGGTCTCCTTGGCGGTGGCGTCGTCCTGTGCAACGCCGTTGTCTGACGCGTCATTGTCGGTCAAACCCGCCAAGGATGCCGAGGGAAAATTATCTCCCCCGACGCAGGCAACACGTTAGTTCATATATTCAATGAAGACCGGCACATCAATGTGCCAGCGGGTCGAGACCGGTGGACTCGACTTCCTTCGCCACCGCGGGTGCGGCGAGGTACGTCAGCAGTTTCTTCGCTTCGTCCGGATGCGGCGCATTCACCGGCACGCCACCGGCGAAACGCGTGACCGATTGCAGCGACTCGGGAATCTTGCCCGCGAACGCAGCTCCCTTGACCGGTAGCAGTTCGCTGACTTGCTGTAGCCCCAGCGCATACTCGCCGGCGGCGACCTTTTCGGCCACAGGCGTCTTCTGCACCATCACACCCTTGCCCCGCATCTGGTCGACGATGCCCAACTTCTTGAAGAGCTCGCGCTCGACGTACACACCGCTTGCGCTGTCGGAGTATGCGACTGACTTCGCGGCGAGCAGCGCGGCCTTGAGCTTTTCGGGCGTGCTGACGTCGGGCACCACGTCGCCCGCTTTCACGACAACGCCAATACGCGAATCGGCCAGGTCGACGCGGGAATCAGCGCGCACCTTGCCGGCCTTGATGAGACCGTCGAGGGCGTAGCCGACCATGATGACGGCATCGGCAGACTCGCCACGCGCCAGACGGTTGGGGATCGCCTCGGGCGCCTTGCCCATCGACGGCCCCCACGCGGTGTCCACATGATCGCCGCTCGACGCCTCGAACTTGGGCAGCAGCAACTTGTATGCGGCCGTGAAGCCGCCGGAGTTCATCACGTGCAGGTCTTCCGCGCTGGCCGCCGTGGTGCCGAGCAGTGTGGTCAGGGCGATGCCTGCGCCGAGCGCGGCGAGCAGGTGTCGGGGTGCGCGCAGGCGCGCCGGAAGGGCGATGGCTTTCATGGCAGTGTCTCTCTGAGTTTTGCTTTTGGGGATGGATGCGCGTCGGCACCCGTTTTGGGGAAGCGTTGCCGGGCGCGCCCGCGAACGGGGCGCGCCTGCCGCGTGGCTCAGCCGGCGGCGAGTTCGGTACGGGGGCGGCCCTGCCCGCCGGGACGGCGTCGGTAGAGGGCCAGCGTCGCGCAAATCGCACACAGCGCGGCGAAACTCATCAGGTAGCCCGGCGCGGCCTTGTCGCCCGTGGCGTGGATCAGATACGTCGACAACGCCGGCGTGAAGCCACCGAAGATTGCCGTCGCGAGGCTATACGCGAGCGAGAAGCCAGCCACTCGCACGTCCGGCGGCATGACCTCGGTCAGCGCCGGAATCATGGCGCCGTTGTACATGCCGTAAAGGAACGACAGCCACAGCAGCGAAATCAACATGCGCGAGAAGCTCGGGGCCTGCACGAGGAACGTGAGCACCGGGTAGGCGGACACCAGCGTCAACCCCGCGAAGATCAACAACACCGGGCGACGGCCAATGCGGTCGGACAGCGTGCCGCCGATCGGCAGCCAGATGAAGTTCGACACGCCCACGCACAGCGTGACGAGCAGCGCATCGGCGCTGGTCAGGTGCAGCACGCTCTTGCCGAAGGTTGGCGCGTAGATGGTGATCAGGTAGAACGCCGTCGTGGTGAGCGCCACGAGCATCGTACCGCCGATCACGGCGCCGGCGTTGGCGCCCATCGAGCGGAACACTTCGCCCACGGACGGATGACGCTTGCGCTGCTTGAATTCCTCGCTCTCCTGGAGCGAGCGGCGCAGCGCGAAGATCACCGGCACGATCATGCACCCCACGAAGAACGGCACACGCCAGCCCCATGCCGCGATCTGCTGCGCGTTGAGCGTGAGCGAGAGCGTGAAGCCGAGCGCCGCCGAGACGACAATGGCGACCTGCTGGCTCGCCGACTGCCAACTCGTGTAGAAGCCCTTGCGTCCCGGCGTGGCGATTTCCGCCAGGTACACCGACACGCCGCCCAGCTCGGCACCCGCAGAGAAACCCTGCAGCAAGCGGCCGATCAGCACGAGCACCGGTGCCGCCAGACCAATGGTGGCGTACCCTGGCACAAAGGCGATGAGGATCGTGCCGCTCGCCATGATTGCCAGTGTCGTGACCAAGCCCTTGCGGCGGCCGACGTTATCGATATACGCGCCCAGCACGATCGCGCCGAGCGGTCGCATCAGGAAACCCGCGCCAAAGACGGCGAAGGTCATCATGAGCGATGCGAACTCGCTGGTCGCCGGAAAAAAGACGTGCGAGATATGGGTGGCGTAAAAGCCGAACAGGAAGAAATCGAACTGCTCGAGGAAGTTGCCGGCGGTGACGCGCACGACCGCGCCGGCTTTTGAGGGGCGACGCGAAACCGCGTCGTTGGGGCGCTGTGACATGCGCTGTCTCCTTGTTGCCGGCAGCCCGGGAGATCGGGCCGCCAATGTAGCTTCGGAATGCGCCTCTGCCAGGGACGTTTGAATCGTCATGAGCGCTTTTTGGAAGTTGCCAATGGTGCGCCGGAAGTTCCCGGTTTGTGAATTGCAAGTTTTGGAAGCATTGATGCACATATGCGATCAATCGTAGGATTCTGATGCGTCTACCGAGCGGTAACGGGCTACACTCCGCACCGCAACCAAGCCTCGGCGTGTTCCGGCCGTCGGAGTACCTCGAGGCGTCTACCCGACTTTCTGCTCCCAACGTCATGGCGATCAACTTCGATCTGAACGATTTGCAGGCATTTCGCGCGGTGGCGCAACTGGCGAGCTTTCGCCGCGCGGCCGAGTCGATCCATCTCTCGCAGCCCGCGCTCTCGCGCCGTATCGACAAGCTCGAGGACGCGCTCGGGGTCAAACTCTTCGAGCGCAGCACGCGGCGCGTGGCGCTGACAACCGTCGGACGCGCGTTCGCCCGCGACGCGGAGCGGATTCTGGACGATCTTGACAACGCCCTGCTCGGCATACGGGATGTGGCGTCGTCGAGCCTCGGGCACGTGACCATCGCCTGTGTGCCGTCGGCCGCGTATTACTTCATGCCGCAGGTCATCTCACGCTACCACCAGGCGTTTCCGCGCATCCGTATCTCGGTGCTCGACGCAAGCGCCAACGAGGTGCTCGCGTCGGTGGCGAATGGCGACGCCGATTTCGGGTTGAATTTCATCGGCAGCCAGGAGCCGAACATCGAGTTCAAGCTCCTGTTGCAGGAGCGCTATGTGGCGGCCTGCCGGCGCGACCATGCGCTCGCGGGCAGAAAGCGGGTGACGTGGCGTGAGCTTTACGAATACGACTACATCAGTGTCGGCCGCGTCTCGGGCAACCGGCTGCTGCTCGATCAAGCGCTCACCTCGCTGCCACAGCGCCCGCCAAGCATCTGCGAGACGCAGCACGTCACCACCATGCTCGGCCTGGTCGAAGCGGGGCTCGGCGTGGCGGCCGTGCCGACGATGGCAATGCCGGGTAGCGAACATCCGTTGCTCACGAGCGTGCCGTTGGTCGATCCCGTCGTGACGCGCCGCATGGGGATGATACGCAGCAAGGCGCGGCCGCTCTCGCCGGCGGCGGCACAGTTATATCGTTACGTGGCCGAGATGAAAGTGCCATCGCGGCGTCGCACGGGCGGAGATGCCTCATAAAAGCTAACCGCTTTCAACGCACGCACTGAAACATTTTGTTACTGGCCTTACGAGACATGAAACATTGGGGTGACGGCGGCACGGTCGCGTGTCTTTATACTGGGTCCGCATTCATCCGCATCTAATTCACGACCTATGATCAAACGAATTTTCCCGATGGTGGCGATCGCCGCCGTGGTTGCAACGACCTCACTGGCCGCGTCGGCCAGTGATATGAACAATGCCGTTGGCGGTGCGCTGGGCGGCGTGGCGGGCGCGGCCGTGGGTGGCGCGCTCGGCGGCAGCACCGGTGCGGTGCTTGGCGGCGCAGTCGGCGGCGGG
>NZ_CABPRY010000007.1:0-256602 GCF_902459625.1 Pandoraea cepalis | reverse complement strand
TTCATACCAACTCCTCATCTGAGCTGAGGAGCCATTATCCCTAGATTTGATTGGTACGAAATTTTCAGGACAGGTCAAAGGCATGCACGCCAATCACAAGCGCATCTATCGCCTGTACCGTGAGGTAGGGTTGGCTGTGCGGCGCCGTCGCAAGCGCCACGGCGTCATGATTGAGCGCGAGCGACTGGCATTGCCGGGCGCGCCCAACGAGGTGTGGTCAATCGATTTCGTGATGGATGCGCTGTCCAATGGCCGGCGCGTGAAGTGCCTGACCGTCGTCGACGACTTCACGAAAGAGGCTGTCGACATCGTCGTCGACCATGGCATCTCAGGTTTGTATGTCGCTCGGGCATTGGAGCGTGCAGCTCGCTTCCGTGGTTATCCCAAGGCGGTGCGCACAGACCAGGGCCCCGAATTTACGAGCCGCGCGCTTGACCAGTGGGCGTATGCAAACGGCGTCACGCTGAAGTTGATTCAGGCGGGCAAGCCAACGCAGAATGCGTACATCGAATCGTTCAACGGCAAGTTCCGCGACGAATGCCTTAACGAGCACTGGTTCACGACGCTCGCGCACGCTCGGGCTGTCATCGCGGCATGGCGTCAGGACTAAAACGAGCAAAGGCCGCACAGCGCACTGAACTACCTTGCGCCGTCAGAGTTTGCGGCGAAACATCGAGCAACCGCGGATGCTCCTGCCGCTTTCCAGGAGCTGGTTTAACGGGACTTTGCTAGAAGCCCATTGGCCCTATTGAAGGGGGCAGGTCAGACAATGACGTCGTTGAGGTGGGGGCTTCACACGCGCGTGCCGCGCGTCGTCGCAACGAGCATGACAACCGATAGACACTGACGTCGTTGAGGTGCGCGCCTTTACATGCGCGTGCCGTGCGTCGTCGCAACGAGCGCGACAACCAATGAGCGATACGTACGCCGTTAAAGTGAGCGCCTTCACACGCCCGTGGCGCGCGTCATCGCAACGAGCACGACAACCAATGGGCGATGCGCACGCCATCGAGGCGAGAGCCTTCCGGAGTGTCGCTGCCAAGCATCGTCACGATCACGGGACGCCGTTTGTGCACAAGCACGCGCATCACCATGTTATGCCCCGATTCGTTAATGAAGCCGGTCTTCTGGACGCTTGCATCCACTTTCCCGTAGCGCACCAGACGGTTCGTATTGACGTACTGCAACTGCCCCTTACCCGTATTCACCCGTTGCTGATGATCAATCGAATAGCGACGGATCAGTGGATAAGCGTTCGACGCCCGTACCAGGCGCGCCAGTTCGCGCGCCGTCGACACATTGTTCGGTGATAGCCCCGTCGAGTTCGCGAAACGCGTGTTGGGCATGTTCAAGGCGCGTGCCTTGCTATTCATGGCGGAGATGAAGGCAGGACGTCCACCCGGATAGTCGCGGCTCAATGCGGCAGCAGCACGGTTTTCCGACGCCATCAACGAGATGTGGAGCATGTCGGCGCGCGAAAGCGTCGAGCCTACCGCCAAACGCGAATGGCTGAACTTGAGCGTATCGAGATCCGCATTCGTGACCGTGAGGGGGGCACGCATGGCCGGTCCACTATCAAGCCAGACGACTGCCGTCATCAGCTTCGACAGCGAGGCGATCGGGCGCACTTGATTGGCGTTGAGGGAGAAGAGCGGCGTGTGGGTATTCTCGTCGACAATATAAACGGCACGCGAGAAAAGCCGCTTGCGTGATGCCGGCGTGAAGCCGCACCGTGCGAGCAGGCGTGGTTTGGCCGCAGTGCGCACGCGCGCGGTCGCGTTCGTTGTCGCGCCGGCAGCGCGCACCGCTCCCGCTGCGCTCGACACTTTCGGGGTCGCATGGCGCCGCGTAGCATTGGCCCGATGCTTCACCGTAGTCTGCGCCCGACGCGCAGGTTTCGCCGCTTTACGGCCTGCATGGGTCTTTGCCCGATGATGTGCCGATCGGTGGTGCGGCGCACGCGCAGCCGTCGCTTTCCGACGCGTGGGCTTTGATGTCGTCTTCGCCGCCATCTTTTTGTTCTTCGCCGGTTGGAGGTGGTGCTTGCCATGACCCGAATGATGGCCGGTCACCGCGAGCGCATCGCTCACTGGCAGCCCGGCAACGAGAAGGGTCAAACCAAAGAGCGCCAGGCGAGCGAGCGCGACGGTGCGTGGCGCCAGACGAGGGAACCGGGAGAGAACAGGGCTACAAGGGAGGCGACGAAGACGAGGCAACGACGAGCTAAACAACGGGTACCACAGGGCAGACATCTTCACGCGGTTCCATAGTCAGAAAATACGGTCGACATGTGCACACAACAAGGCAACTCGCGGCAGCAGCCACCGCACGCGATGCAGGCGAAAAAATGCACGGGAAACCCGTTGGACGTTACGCGGGTGAGGAGTTCCTGAACGTTCAAACGACGTATTACAAAATGTTACAAATGTCTAACTCTCGGGTTACCAAGATGCCGCGACGCACGCGTTCGCAGACGGCATCCATAAAAAATGGGGCCGCGCGCGCGGCCCCATCAATTCCTGCGATCCCAATGTCGTTTGGATCACACTCCCTCAATCAATAACCGAGCGCGAGTCCCGTGTTGCGGCGCGGATCGTTCGCGCCATAGTAGCGGTTCTTGCCGATCGGTTTGCCGCCGAGCGACGGTGCGCCCACGAGAATGGCGGCGACGTGGTTCGCCGGTTGCGGACCGGCAAACTTCTGACCCCAACTTTCGAGGATTTTCTGCGTGTCGGGGCTCAGGGCGAACCGCTCGATGTTGGTCGCCTCCGGCATCCACTGCTGGTGGAAGCGCGGGGCGTCCACGGCTTCTTGCAGATTCATGCCGTAGTCGATGACGTTGAGCATCGTGAGCAGGGTGGCCGTGATGATGCGGCTACCGCCCGGTGTGCCAACGACCATGACGGGCTTGCCATCCTTGGTGACGATGGTCGGGCTCATCGACGACAGCGGACGACGACCCGGGCCGATGGCGTTTGCTTCGCCCTGGATCAGGCCGTACAGGTTCGGCACGCCCACTTTGGCAGTGAAGTCGTCCATTTCGTCGTTAAGCATGACGCCCGTGCCATTGGCCATCACCTTCGCACCGAACCAGTCATTGAGCGTGTAGGTCACCGACACCGCATTGCCATCGCGATCGATGATCGAGTAGTGCGTGGTGTTGCTGCCTTCATGCGGTGCCACCCCCGGCTTGATCTCCTGCGAGATGCCGGCCTTCTGCGGGTTGATCGCTGCGCGAATCTTGGCCGCATATTGCTTGTCAAGCAAGTGGGCAATCGGGTTCTTCACGAAATCGGGGTCACCCAGATAGCTGTTGCGGTCGACGTACGCGTGGCGCATCGCTTCGATGGTGTAATGCACCCCCTGCGCCGAGTGATACCCCAGCTCGGTCATCGGGTAGCCTTCGAGGATGTTCATGATCTCGCAGATCACCACACCGCCCGAGCTGGGAGGCGGGGCCGAGACCACGTGATAGCCGCGATAGTCGCACTCGACGGGGGCCAGTTCACGTGTCTTGTACTGATCGAGATCCGCCTGCGTGATGATGCCGCCGCCGGCCTTCATCGACGCCACAAGCTTGTTGGCGACTTCTCCCTTGTAGAAACCGTCGGTGCCCCTGGCGCTGATCAGCTTCAACGTACGTGCAAGATCCTTCTGCACAAGGCGTTCGCCCGGCTGGAACGGCTGGCCCTTGTTCAGGAAGATGGCGCCCGAATTGGCGCGGTCGCTCTCGAAATTCTTGGTCGCCGTCCAGAGCATGTCGACGTCGCCCTGATCGAGCACGAAGCCCTTTTCCGCCAGCGTGACGGCGGGCGCAATCAGTTGCGCACGGGTCTTGGTGCCGTACTTTTCACGGGCGTATTCCATACCCGACACGGAGCCGGGTACGCCCACGGCCCGATAGCCCGTGGTCGAGGCGCCCTTGATGACGTTTCCGTCCTTGTCGAGATACATGTTGGCCGTCGCGGCCAGCGGGGCCTTCTCGCGGAAATCGAGGAAGGTCTTGCGGCCGTCCGCAAGCTGGATCGTCATGAAACCGCCGCCGCCGAGATTCCCGGCTGCCGGATACACCACGGCGAGCGCATATCCCACGGCTACGGCCGCGTCGACCGCATTGCCGCCGGCCTTGAGCACGTCCACGCCAACTTTTGACGCCAGATGCTGAGCCGTGACGACCATGCCGTTCTCGGCACCGACCGGCGCCTGTGAGGCCGCGTGAACGTTGATCAGCGCACAGCTCAGGGCTGTCGCCAGAAACGCTTTGGAGAAGGTTGGGTTTTTCATCGTCTTTAAGTCTTCTTGTCCGAGCGAGATAAGGGGAACGTCAACTGCGCTGGCGACGGACGCACGACCGGCAGCTCGCCAGCGCACCATGCCTGAGGCCGGCACGGTTGCGGGCGATGTCTCCGCTGCCTTAGTTTCGGCATGCGTAACAGCTCCGTCGACCATGGAACGTTAACGCAAAACAGCTAATTAGGGAAAGATGTCTCACACGTCCATGTGACGGGCCACAGCGCGAGATCGCGGGGCTCTGGACATTTCGCGGAAGTGCTCGCCTGCCTTTGCCGACAAGCGTTTGTTCCTATATGGGGTCAGATGAAGATGGTCGGTAGTCGCGCGAATCGAGGGAGATCGGCAGGCGGAACCGGCTGAAACGATGAGATTCCGCCTTGCAGTTGTTGCGCTGTCACCACGTTGTCACGAACGTGATTTCCGGGGAATGCCGCACGCGAGCGCGTCGGGGTCGCGCGGCGTTCGATCAGGCGCGTTTGCGCAGTTCGAGCCGGATGACGAAACCGCCGGCCACGGCCGACATGATCGCTAGCGCGTACCACGTCAGCAGATAGCTCATGTGGTTGTTCGGGAACTGCACCACTGTAAGCCCGCCCACGGGGTAGTCGCGTACCGGTGCCCTGCTGGTCACGGCTTCTGCGTCGCCGCCGACAAGCGCACGGCTTGCCTCGTCGCCCGCCTTGCCGTCGGCATCGACGAAGAAGGGCGCCACGTCGGTGGCCGTCAGTCCGCGCGCGGCCGCAATGGCCGCGACATCGCGCGAATACCAGAGGTTTTCCGACGGCGCATTCTTGCGAAGGAATCCGCCGCCCGGCTCGGGCATGCGCAGCAGACCGGTGACGGTGACGTCACCCGCCGGGGCGGCGGGCACGGCTTCTTTCCAGCCCGGCGGGACAAAGCCGCGGTTGATCAGCACTTCGCCGCCATCTGCCGTGCGCAACGGCGTGAGCACCCAGAACCCGCCGCCCAGATCGGTGACGGCTTGCACGAGCGTGTCCTTGTCGAACTGGTACGTGCCGCTGAGCGAGACGTGGCGATACTCATCCGCGGCCGCGTTGACCGAGGCCCACTGGCCACGCAAGGGCGCCGGGGTGGGCGGCGCATGCACGCGCGAATTCACACGCTCGATCAGATCGAGCTTCCAGGCGCGGCGATGAAGCTGCCAAGTCCCGAGCGAGACGAAGACGCTGACCAGCACCAACGTGATAACGCCAAGGATGATCAGTCGAAGGGGAGACGGGCGGGCGGGCGCACCGGAAGTGCGCGGGGGACGCTGTGCGCCCCCCGAGTCATGAAGTCGATTGCTGCTCAAGGGAAGTGCCGTTCAAGGGAGGTTTTTCGTATCCTGCATCATACCCGCCATCATGTTCTGGTTCAGGTGATACATCACCCATAGCGAGCCCGATAGCGTGATCACGACCAGCACGATCGTGAAAATCAACGACAGCAGGTTCCAGCCGCCTTCGGAGCGCCCGTTCATGTGCAGGAAGTAGATCATGTGCACGATGATCTGAATGGCGCCGAGGAACAGGATCATGATCGCGGTGGTACTCGATTTCTCGAATACCCCGCCCATCACGAACCAGAAGGGAATGGCGGTGAGGATGACAGACAGGATGAAGCCCGTCGCATACCCGCGCAAGGTGCTGTGCGGTCCTTCGTCGCCATGGTCGTGATCGTGATCGTGGCCATGCCCGTCGGTATTGTGCAGGGTCGAGTCGTGGGTGCTCACGGCAGCACTCCCATCAGATAGACAAACGTGAAGACGCCGATCCACACCACGTCGAGAAAGTGCCAGAACATTGACAGGCACATGAGCCGGCGGCGGTTGGGCGCGGTGAGGCCATGCTTGCCGACCTGCACCATCAGGGTGATGAGCCAGACGATGCCGAACGTGACGTGCAGCCCGTGGGTGCTCACCAGCGTGAAGAACGAAGACAGGAACGCGCTGCGCCAGGGCCCCGCCCCCTCGTGGATGAGGTTCGCGAACTCATAGAGTTCCAGCGAGAGAAACGCCGCACCGAGAACGCCGGTGACCGCAAGCCAGCCGAGCACCGCGCCCTGGCGTCGCCGCTGCATCTCGATCATCGCAAAGCCATAGGTGATCGACGAGAGCAGCAGGAAGGTCGTATTCACTGCCACGAGCGGCAGTTCAAACAACTCCGCACCGGTCGGCCCGCCTGCGTAGTTGCGCCCGAGTACGCCATACGCCGCAAACAGGCAGGCGAAGACGAGACAGTCGCTCATCAGGTAGACCCAGAAGCCGAGCAGCGTCCCGTTGGGCGGGTGGTAGTCGCTCGTCATCATGAACTTCAACTCGCCCGCTTGCGGCGGGCTGGGCGTGTGGGCCCCGAGCGGGGCGCCTCCTGCCGGGAAGGGTGCCGTCGTATCAGACATGCTGCGCGAGCAGGCGCGTGCGCGCTGCCTCCGTTTGTTCGACCTGATCGGCCGGGATGTAGTACTCGCGGTGGTAGTTGAACGTGTGGCCGATGGCGGTCGCCAGCAGCGCCACGAAGGCCACGATCACCACCAGCCACATGTGCCAGATGAGCCCGAAGCCGCAGACCGTCGCAAGCCCCGCGAGGATGATGCCCGCGCCCGTGTTCTTCGGCATGTGGATCGGAATGAAGTCGTTCTCCGGACGCTTGAAGCCGTGCTGCTTCATCTGCCACCAGGCGTCGTTGTCGTGAATGATCGGCGTGAAGGCGAAGTTGTAGGCCGGCGGGGGGGACGACGTCGACCATTCCAGTGTGCGGCCATTCCACGGGTCGCCCGTGTCGTCGCGCAATTGCTCACGGCGGATGAAGCTCACTACGAGCTGGACGATGAAGCATCCAATGCCGATGGCGATGAGCAGTGCCCCCACGGCGGCGATCTGGAACCAGATTTGCAACGACATGTCGTCGAAGTGGCTCACGCGACGGGTCACGCCCATCAGGCCCAGCAGGTAAAGCGGCATGAAGGCGACGTAGAAGCCGATGAACCAGAACCAGAACGAGCACTTGCCCCAGAACGGATCGAGCCGGTAGCCGAAGGCCTTGGGGAACCAGTAGGTGATTGCCGCCATGACGCCGAAGATCACGCCGCCGATGATCACGTTGTGGAAGTGCGCGATCAGGAACAGGCCGTTATGCAGCGAGAAGTCGGCCGGCGGCACGGCAAGCAGCACGCCGGTCATGCCGCCGATGACAAACGTCACCATGAAGCCGACGGTCCACAGCATCGGCACTTCGAAGTGGATGCGCCCGCGATACATGGTGAACAGCCAGTTGAAAATCTTTGCGCCGGTCGGTATCGAGATGATCATCGTCGTGATGCCGAAGAACGAGTTCACACTCGCGCCGGAACCCATCGTGAAGAAATGGTGCAGCCACACGAGGTATGACAGCACCGTAATCACGACCGTCGCATAGACCATCGACGCATAGCCGAACAAGCGCTTGCCGGAGAAGGTGGCGACCACCTCGGAGAACACGCCGAACACGGGCAGCACGAGAATGTAGACCTCGGGGTGGCCCCAGATCCAGATCAGGTTCACGTACATCATGGCGTTGCCGCCGAGATCGTTCGTGAAGAAGTTGGTGCCGGCGTAGCGATCCAGCGCCAGCAGCGCGAGCACGGCGGTCAGCACCGGGAAGGCAGCCACGATCAGCACATTCGTGCACAGCGAGGTCCACGTGAAGACCGGCATGCGCATCATCGTCATGCCGGGGGCGCGCATCTTCACGATGGTCACGAGCAGATTGATCCCCGAGAGCAGGGTGCCGATCCCGGCGATCTGCAGTGCCCAGATGTAGTAATCGACCCCGACGTTAGGGCTCTGCAGGATGCCCGATAACGGCGGGTAAGCCAGCCATCCAGTGCCTGCGAATTCGCCGACGAAGAGCGAGAGCATCACGAGCATGGCCCCGCTCGTCGTCATCCAGAAGCTGAAGTTGTTGAGGAACGGAAACGCCACGTCGCGCGCGCCGATCTGCAGCGGCACCACGAAGTTCATGAGGCCGGTCACCAGCGGCATTGCCACGAAGAAGATCATGATCACGCCGTGCGCGGTGAAGATCTGATCGTAGTGATGTGGCGGCAGATACCCCATGTTGTCGCCAAACGAGATCGCCTGCTGCATCCGCATCATCGCGGCGTCGGCAAAGCCGCGCAACAACATGACGATGCCCAGGATCACGTACATGATGCCGATCTTCTTGTGATCGATGCTCGTGAACCACTCGCGCCACAAGTACCCCCACAACTTGAAGTAGGTGATGGCACCCAGTACGACGATGCCTCCGAACGCGACTCCGGCAAAGGTCGCAACGAGAATCGGTTCGTGGTACGGGATCGCCTCGAGCGTGAGGCGGCCGAAGATCAACTTGACGATGTCCATAAGCTCGAGCCTGGGATCAATCGCGCACGAGGCGCATCATTGTCGACGGTTGGGCGCGGTGCGCGTCACTGCGTAAGTCCCTCGCCGGGGGCGCGCTGAGCGCCGGACGCGAACTGCACGGTGTTTTGCGCCGTGCACATCGCGTCGGCAAGCAACGACTCGGACGTGCCGGTACGTGCTCGGCTGGCGTGCGGATGATTGGGCTGATCCATCATGTCCTTCAGACAGGGCTGCCCGGGTTGCACGCAGCGGTTCAGAATCGCGTCATAAAGATTGGGGGCGACGTCGCCGTAATAGTGGACAGGCACCCATTCGCTCGGCTGGGCGAGCGCCTCGTACTTGTCGCGCGTGAGGTTGTCCCCGCGGGCCTTGACCTGCTTGACCCACGCGTCGAAGTCGTCTGCCGACAGCCCGTGAAATTTGAAGCGCATGCCTGAGAAGCCCGCGCCGCTGAAGTTCGCGGAGAACCCGTCATAGATCCCGGGCTTGTTGATGACCGCATGCAGCTTCGTTTCCATGCCCGGCATCGCGTAGATCTGTCCGGCCAGGGCGGGCACGAAGAATGAATTCATCATCGTCGTCGATGTGATCTCGAAGCGGATCGGCCGGTCAACGGGGGCGGCCAGCTCATTGACGGTCGCAATGCCCTGATCGGGGTAGAAGAACAGCCATTTCCAGTCCATGGCCACCACTTGCACCCTGAGCGGGCGCGTGTCGGGTGGGATCTCGCGCTTGGCGTCGATGCGCTCGAGTGGCCGGTAGGGGTCCAGCTTGTGCGTGCTGACCCAGGTGAGCGCGCCCAACGCGATGATGATCAGCAGCGGCGCGGCCCAGATCAGCAGTTCGAGCAGCGTCGAGTGATCCCATTCGGGCGTGTAGATGGCACGCTTGTTCGACGCTCGGTAACGCCATGCGAAGACCAGTGTCAGCACGATCACCGGAACGATGATCAGCAACATCAGGACAGTGGAAATGATGATGATGTCCCGCTGCCTTACCGCGAGATCACCCGAGGGTGACATCAATACGGTATTGCAACCGGACAGCAACGCGGTGGCGGGGAGCAAAAATACCCCGCGAAGGCACTTGGGGGAAGTCATGCTGCGATCGATGGAACCGTAGCCTTAGACCGGGTTCATCATGGACTCCCCACCATGATGCGGCAATTTAGGGTAAACCCTATGGCGTCGATTCGCGATACCTGCGATGCTCTTCTGGCACGAGTGTCATGGTCATCCCGATCCGCAAGGGGGTCCGATAATGTCAAGCAGTGCTCATCAATCGCCGACGCCGCCCGGCGCGACTGCCGCATCGACAGCGCACGATCACGGGAGCAAGTCGCGCATTGCGCCGGAGGAAATCGCGGTTGGCGTGGTGGTCGGACGCGCCTCCGAGTACTTCGACTTCTTCGTGTTCGGCATTGCCGCCGTCCTCGTCTTCCCCCAAGTTTTCTTCCCGTTCGCCGACAGCCTGCACGGCCTGTTGTACGCGTTCGCGATCTTCTCCCTCGCGTTTATTTCGCGCCCGTTCGGTACCGCGCTGTTCATGAACGCGCAGCGCCGCTGGGGACGCAGTGTCAAGCTCACCGCCGCGCTGTTCGTGCTCGGCACGGCGACCGCCGGCATGGCGTTCCTGCCGGGCTATGCGGTACTGGGGGACCGCGCCATCTGGCTGCTCGCGTTCTTCCGGCTCGTGCAGGGCATTGGCTTTGGCGGTTCGTGGGACGGACTGCCGTCGCTGCTCGCGATGAACGCGCCGCCTCAGCGGCGCGGCTGGTATTCGATGATGGGGCAATTGGGCGCGCCGATCGGTTTCATTATCGCGGCCTCGCTGTTCCTGTTCCTGCACTGGAGCCTCGAGTCCGACGACTTCCTCACGTGGGGGTGGCGTTATCCGTTCTATGTGGCGTTCGCCGTGAACGTGGTCGCGCTGTTTGCCCGGCTGCGTCTGGTGGTGACGCACGAATATACCGAGATGCTTGAAGAGGGCCAACTGGAGCCGATCAGCACGCGCGAGATGGTGCGCTCGCAGGGCTACAACATCTTTCTCGGCGCCTTCGCCGCACTCGCGAGCTATGCGCTCTTTCATCTGGTGACGGTATTCCCGCTGTCGTGGATCGCGCTGAAAAACAGCCAGGATCTGAACAATGTGCTGATCGTGCAACTGTGCGGCGCGGCGATCGCCATCGTGTGCACGGTCATTTCCGGACGCATTGCCGACCGCATCGGCCGACGCACCACGCTGGGCCTCTTCGCCATCTTTATCGGCATATTCGCACTCTTCGCCCCGTTCCTGATGGGCGGCGGCTCGACGCAGCAAGACATTTTCATCCTGGTCGGCTTCGCCTTGCTCGGATTGTCGTACGGGCAGGCGGCGGGCACGGTGACGTCGAACTTCGAGCAACGCTTCCGCTACACCGGGGCGGCGCTGACGACCGACTTCGCGTGGCTGTTCGGCGCGGCTTTCGCGCCGCTCGTAGCACTGGGATTGTCGTCCGAGTTCGGGCTGATCGCAGTGAGCGCCTATCTGCTCTCCGGCACTGTCTGCACGCTGCTGGCACTGCGCATCAACAAGGCCTTCGAGACGCGCGATTGATCGCATGCGCGGCAAGCGGCTGCTCGTTTTCGGTCACGGCGCGACAGGGTTCGCGCCGTTTTTCCCTCGTCGCATCATCCACTCACACGTCGTGCAGCATGTCGGCGATGGCGGCCGTGATGTCGTGCGTGCGTGAGTCATGCTCACGATGAATCATGCCGACCGTGCGCAGCAAGGGCGGCTCGGCAATCGGCACGATGCGCAACAACGGGTCGGACTGCCAATCGCCGCGATGCAGTTGCGGCAGCACCGATACGCCGACGTTCTTGCGCACGAGCGCGACGATCGTCTCGATGGAGTTCAATTCCAGATATTCGGTCACACCGAGTTTCGCCGCGCGTAACGCCTGCTCCACCACCATGCCGGTGCGAACGCGCCGGTCGAAGCGCAAAAACGCGTGCTCGTCGAGAATGCGCTGCGGGTCGGTTTCGGTGACGTCGCGATTCACGACCATGATCATCGGCTCGGTGTAGAGCGGGGTCCACACCAGGCCGTCGACGCGGGCATCGTCGGCGCGCGCGACCACGGCGGCGATGTCGACCTCGCCCTGCTCGACGAGATCGGTCAGTTCGTCCGAGCGTGCCGACGTGAGCCGCACATCGAGCCGTGGGTGCGCGGTCTTCAGTTCCGCGACAGCCATCGACAGTGCGCCAATGACCGACACCACGGCGCCGATGGTGACCGGGCCCTGCATGGCGCCGGCGGAGGTGGCGCTCAGCTCGGCGGTGAGCGCCAGTATCTGCTCGACGCGCGGAAACAAATCGCGTCCCTGACGTGTGAGCGTGATCTGCCGGCCACGCCGATCGAACAGCCGCTGACCGACGGCATCCTCGAGACCGCGCATCTGCAGGCTGACGGCCGCCTGCGTCAGCGCGGCACGCTCGGCGGCCGCCGCGAACGAGCCGGTTTGTGCCACCAGTCGGAACGTCTTCAACATGCGCAACGTAAGCATCGCGAGGTTAAGAATAATTTACGGATGAAAAAGAAATATTAATATTTCTTTTGCGTGCGTGGAAGACATAATCGTGTCACGCACCTCCCTCGAGACCGGCTTGCCGGAACCGGGGCAAGACGATTGATGACCCCTACAACGCGCCCATGACCATGCCCGCAGACGCTGGGCCGGTGCTCGATGTCACCGGACTGTCGCTGAAGTTTTCCAAAGCGCCCGACGCGCCGAATCTGATCGATGGCGTGTCGTTTGCCGTGTATCCCGGCAAGACGCTGTGCATCGTCGGCGAATCGGGATGCGGCAAGAGCGTGACGTCGCTCGCCCTCATGGGGTTGTTGCCGAGTCCGCCCGCCAATGTCGTGGCGGGGCGCGCGATGTTCGAAGGCCGGGATCTGCTGACGTTGGGGGAGCGCGACTTTGCCGACCTGCGCGGCAATCGTCTCGCGATGATCTTTCAGGAGCCGATGACCTCGCTGAATCCGTCGTTCACCATCGGTCATCAGATCGAGGAGGGCATTCGGCGCCATCGCGGTCTGGATCGCCGCGCCGCGCGCGCCGAGGCGCTCGAAATGCTCAAGCGGGTGCGCATCCCCGCACCGGAGACACGGCTCGACAACTATCCGCACGAACTGTCCGGCGGCATGCGTCAGCGCGTAATGATTGCGATGGCGCTTGCCAACCGACCCGCGCTGCTGATTGCCGACGAACCGACCACCGCGCTCGACGTGACGATTCAGGCGCAGGTACTCACGCTCATTCAAACCTTGCAGCGCGAAACCGGCACCGCCGTCGTGCTCATCACGCACGACCTGGGCGTGGTCGCCGAAGTCGCCGACGATGTCGCGGTGATGTACGCGGGGCGCATCGTCGAGTACGGCTCGGTGAACGAGATCTTCGATGATCCGCAGCATCCCTACACCATCGGCCTGATGGGGGCGATTCCGTCGATCGGCAAACGCGAGGGCACGCTCGCGACCATTCGTGGCGCGGTGCCTTCACCGGAACGCATGCCTGCCGGTTGCCGCTTTGCGCCGCGCTGCCCGTTTGCCGAAGCCCGCTGCACGCAGGAAGCCCCTGTCGAGCGCACGTTGTCCGGCAAACATCGCGTGGCCTGCTGGCTGGCACCGGTCGAGGCCCTGACACCGCCTGCATTCCCGATGGAAGAGGTTGCCGTATGAACGCCCCCTCCCCTGTGCACCCGCTGTTGGATGTGCGCGACCTGACCAAGCACTTCGGCGGACATCGCGTCGGCTTCTCTCGTGCGCCCACGGTGTATGCCGTCAACGGCGTGTCATTTTCCGTGCAGGCGGGAGAGACGTTCGCGATCGTGGGCGAATCCGGTTGCGGAAAATCCACGCTGGGGCGGCTGTTGTTGCGCTTGCTCGATGCCACGCGTGGCGAAGTGCGCTATCAGGGCGAGGACATCATGACGTTGGGCGCGAGCGCCATGCGGCGACTTCGGCGCGAACTTCAGATCATCTTCCAAGACCCGTTCGCGTCGCTCAATCCGAGCATGACCGTGGGGGGACTGATCGGCGAACCGATCGCATTGCACGGCCTCGCCCGCGGGCGTGCCCGGGACGAACGCGTGGCCGAACTGCTGCGCACTGTCGGCCTGCAACCCGATTACGCACAACGCTTTCCGCATGAATTCTCCGGCGGTCAGCGACAGCGCATCGGCATTGCGCGGGCCTTGGCGGGGGAGCCTCGGGTGATCGTTGGCGACGAGCCGGTCTCGGCGCTCGACGTTTCCGTGCAAGCTCAGGTCATCAATCTGCTCGAACGCCTCAAGCACGACTTCGGACTGACGCTCATCATGGTCGCCCACGATCTGGCGGTGATTCGCCACATGAGTGATCGCGTGGCGGTGATGTACCTCGGGGAGATTGTCGAGCTGGCCAGCGCGGACGCGCTCTTCGACACGCCGCTGCACCCTTACACGCAGGCGCTTCTGCAAGCAATCCCGGCGAGCGACCCGCACCTGCGGCGCGAACGTGCGCCGCTCGGCGGCGAATTGCCCAGCCCGACCGCGCCGCCGCCCGGGTGCCGCTTCCATCCGCGTTGCCCGCATGCGCGCGCCGCGTGCCGCGAGCACAAGCCGGTCGACGAAGTGCTGCCCGACGGCCGGCAAGTCGCCTGTCATTTCTGGCGCGAGATTCAGAACGCCGGGGCCAGTCCGGCGCGCGCCGCGGCGCCGAGCGATGCGCTGAGCGCGCGACTTGCGCTGTATCGTGCGCGCCAAGCCCAGGCCGATGCGGCCGTCGGCAGATAACAACGCTTTCTCTCCACTCTCATTCACAAGGGATCTCACGCATGCGAAAAGTTCTGCTCGATCTTGTACTGGCGGCGTCGTTGACGACCGGCGCAGCTGCCGCGATGGCGCAATCGACGCTTCGCATTGGCTTGCAGGAGGACATCGGCTCGCTCGATCCCGCGCGCAGTTCGCAGGTCGTCGACCGCATGGTGTTGCGCTCGCTGTGCAGCTCGCTGGTCGACATCAGCCCCGATCTGAAGTTCGTGCCGATGCTCGCCACCGCGTGGCGTGTGAGTGCCGACGGCAAGACGTGGACATTCAAGCTGCGCCAGGGCGTGAAGTTCCACGACGACGAGCCGTTCAACGCCCTCGCGGTCAAGGCGAATCTGGACCGCGCGCGCAGCCTGCCCGCCAGCAATCGCAAGAGCGAACTGTCATCCATCGATCATGTTGACGCCGTGGACGACAGCACCGTCAACATCGTGCTCAAAGCGCCGGATTCTGCGCTGCTCGCCACGCTGTCCGATCGCGCGGGCATGATGCTCGCCCCCAAGACCCTGAGCGACGATGCCGCCGTGCAGTCTCACCCCGTATGCTCCGGCCCGTACAAGTTCGTGCAGCGTGTGCAGAACGATCGCGTGGTGCTGGAGAAATTCCCGGGCTTCTGGGAAGCGGACAAGTATCCGATCCAGAAGGTCGTTTTCCTGCCGATTCCCGACACGACGGTGCGCCTGGCCAACGTGCGCTCGGGATCACTCGACATGCTTGAACGCCTTGCGCCGTCGGACGTGGCCTCGGTCAAGCGCGATGCGAACCTGAAGTTCGTCTCCATCGACGGGTTGGGTTACTACGGCCTGACGTTCAATGTGGCGGCGAACGCGCCCAAGGCATTGCGCGACAAGCGCGTGCGCCAGGCGTTCGATCTGGCCATCGATCGCGACGCCATCAACAAGGTGATCGGCGGCGGCATCTTCACCCCGGCCAATCAGGCATTGCCGCGCACGGGACAGTACTACGACGCATCGATCAAGACGACCAAGCGCGACGTTGCCAAGGCCAAAGCGCTGCTGAAAGCGGCAGGCTTCGAGAAGGTCGACGTGACGCTGAGCTTCGGCAACAACACGGTCTCCAATCAGATGGCGCAGATGCTGCAGGCGATGCTCGCCGAGGCGGGCATTCAACTGAAATTGCGGCCGATGGATTACGCGGCGGCGCTCGACGCCGCCCATCGCGGCGACTTCGACGTGCTCTACAACGGTTGGTCGGGACGCGTGGATCCGGACGGAAACCTGCATCAGTTCGTCACGTGCAAGGGCAATCTGAACTACGGGCAGTACTGCAATGCCGACGTCGACAAGCTGCTCAACGAGGCGCGCGTGAAATCCAGCGTGGCGGAGCGCAAGCCGCTCTACGACGCTGCCGACAAGATCCTGTCCGAAGAGAATCCCATCCTTTATCTGTACGTGCAGCCGTGGCCATACGTGCTCAGCAAAAAGGTGCAGGGATTCGTCGCCTATCCGGACGGGCTGATTCGTCTGCGTGGCGTGAGCCTCAAGGGATAATCCGGGACCGCCCGGCATTTCCAGGGAAACAGGAGCCGTCATGCTTCGCCTCGTCCTCCATCGTGCGCTGGTCGCGATACCCACGCTCATCATCGTGTCGATGATGATCTTCGGGCTGCAGAAGATGTTGCCCGGCGATCCCGTGCTCGCGATGGCTGGCGAGGACCAGAACCCGCAGGTCATCGCCGCGCTTCGCGAGAAGTATCACCTCGACAAGCCGCTGCCCGCGCAGTACGCGCTCTGGATCGGCGACGTGCTGCGCGGCGACCTTGGCAACTCGCTGCGCACGGGGGAGCCGGTCACGACACTGATCGCGCAGAAGTTGCCCGTCACGCTGCAACTGGCGATGTTCGGGTTGCTGATTGCGATCGGCATCGGCATTCCACTGGGCATCCTGTCGGCGGCCAACCGCGGCAAGGCCATCGATTACGGCGCGAACGTGTTGGCCTTGTCCGGCATGTCCATCCCCAACTTCTGGCTCGGTATTCTGCTGATCTTCCTGGTCTCGGTGCGTTGGCACCTGCTGCCATCGTCGGGTTACGTGTCGCCCACCGAAGACCTGTGGATGAGCTTCAAGACGATGGTCATGCCGGCGTTCGTGCTCGGGGCGGCGCTCGGGGCACAGTTGATGCGCCACACGCGCAGCGCCATGCTTGGCGTGCTGCGCACCGACTACATTCGCACGGCGCGCGCCAAGGGGCTGTTGCGTGGCACTGTGGTGCTCAAGCATGCGCTGCGCAATGCGCTGATACCTATCGTGACGGTGCTCGCGCTGCTCTTTGGCGAACTGCTCGCGGGCGCGGTTCTCACGGAACAGGTCTTCACGATCCCGGGCTTCGGCAAGCTGGTCGTCGATGCGGTGTTCAATCGTGACTATGCCGTGGTACAGGGCGTGGTCCTGGTGACCGCCGTAAGCTTCATTGCACTCAACCTCCTGGCCGACGTGCTCTACGTCTTGCTCAACCCGCGCCTGCGTCGCGCCTGAGACCCCTTCGAACATGGCCGCATTGCCTACGACTTCCACCGCATCGCAGAGCTCCGAAGGGGGCCGTCCTGCCGCGGCCGTTGCCAGCCCCGAACGGTTGCCGCGCCGTCGTCATCGCGGACTGCGCAAGTTCGCACGTAACCGGGCGGCGGTCGTCGGGGCCATCATCGTGGCGTTCGCCGTGATCGTCGCGCTGTTCGCCCCGTGGTTGTCGCCGTACGATCCGATCGCCACGAGCTTCATGACGGTGCGGCAGGCGCCGAGCGCGCTGCACTGGTTCGGCACGGACGAACTGGGCCGCGACGTGCTCGCCCGCATGATCTTCGGTGCGCGCGCCTCGCTCGCGGCGGGCGTGGTGTCCGTGGGCATCGCGGTGATCGTTGGCGTGCCGCTTGGTTTGCTCGCAGGGTACTTCGGCCGGTGGGTCGACGCGATTGTCTCGCGTCTGGCCGATGCGCTGCTCTCGATCCCGTTCCTGATTCTCGCGATTGCGATGGCCGCGTTCCTCGGCGCGAGCCTCACGAACGCGATGATTGCCATCGGCGTGTCGGCCATGCCGCGTTTCGTCCGGCTTGCCCGCGCGCAGGCGTTGACCGTCAAGGCGGAGGAGTACGTGGAAGGCGCGCGCGCCATCGGCCTGACGGATGCGCGCATCATCGTGCGCTATATCCTGCCCAACGTGCTGCCGCCGATCATTGTGCAGGCGAGCCTGACCGTGGCGACCGCGATCATCGCCGAAGCAAGTCTGTCGTTTCTGGGGCTTGGACAGTTGCCGCCCTCGCCGTCGTGGGGCTCGATGCTCAACACGGCCAAGGACTTCGTCGAACAGGCGCCCTGGATGTCCATCTTCCCCGGTATCGCCATTTTTCTGACGGTACTCGGTTTCAACCTGCTGGGCGACGGTTTGCGCGACGCGCTCGATCCCCGCGAGCAATAACGCGGCGCGAGAGACGAGCCTCGTTAGCCCCGCTGCCCCACAGGCCTGTTTCATTCGTTACAGAGATCATCAGCCAGTCATATGACGCACTTCAATTGGCAGAATCCGTACCCGACGCCGCGCCTGCCGGTGTTCGCCCGCAACATTGTGTCGACGTCGCATCCGCTGGCCGCCCAGGCCGGGCTGCGCATGCTGTGGCAGGGCGGCAATGCCGTCGACGCCGCGATTGCCGCAGCCGCGTGCATGACAATCGTCGAACCGGTCTCCAACGGCCTGGGCGGCGATTGCTTCGCGCTGATCTGGGACGGTAAGGAACTCCACGGCCTGAACGCCTCGGGTGTGGCGCCGGCCGCGTGGAACATCGATTACTTCCGCAAGAAGTATGGTGAGCAGCATGGCATCGCCAAGCAGCCGACGCGCGGTCTCGACACCGTGACCGTGCCCGGGGTGATCGCGGGCTGGGAGGCGTTGCATGCGAAGTTCGGCAAGCTGCCGTTCGCGGATCTGATGGCGCCGGCGATCGAGATCGCCGAGCGCGGACATGCCGTGGCGCATATCGTCGCACGCAAATGGGCGGCGGCGGTGCCTGAGCTGAAGGACCTTCCCGGTTACGCGCAGACGTTCATGCCGCATGGCCGTGCGCCGACGACCAGCGAAATGATCCGCATGCCCGGCCATGCGCGCACGCTGCGCCTGCTCGCGAAGGAGGGGCCGCGCGCGTACTACGAAGGCGAGATTGCACAGCGCATCGCCGCCTGGTCGGCAGAGCATGGCGGGGCGATGACGACCGATGATCTGCGCAATTACCGCGCCGATTGGGTCAAGCCGATCGAGAAGGATTATCGCGGTTATACGGTGCACGAGATTCCGCCGAACGGGCAGGGCATTGCCGCGCTCATGGCGTTGGGCATTCTGGAGAAGTTCGATGTGTCGCGTCTGGCGGTCGATCGCGTGCATTCGCAACACTTGCAGATCGAGGCGATGAAGCTCGCCTTTGCCGATCTCTACCGATACGTTGCCGATCCCCGCTCGATGGAGGTGACGCCTGAGCAGATGCTCGACGACGCCTATCTCACCGCGCGTGCGAAGCTGATCGACCCCGAGCGTGCGTCGCATTTCGACTTCGGCATGCCGAAGGCCGGCGGCACCATCTATCTGTCGGCCGCCGACGAGCAGGGCATGATGGTGAGCTTCATCCAGTCGAACTACATGGGCTTCGGTTCCGGCGTGGTGGTGCCCGATCTGGGCATCGCGCTGCAAAACCGAGGCTGCGGGTTCTCCATGGATCCGAAGTCGGCCAACGTGGTCGAAGGCGGTAAACGACCGTTCCACACCATCATTCCGGCGTTCCTCACGCAAAAGGTCGACGGCAAGCACGAGGCCGTGATGAGCTTCGGTGTGATGGGCGGTGACATGCAACCGCAGGGCCATCTGCAGTCGATCGTGCGGATGATCGACTACGGCCAGCAACCCCAGGCGGCATGCGACGCACCGCGCTGGAAGGTCAATCGCGACTTTACCGTCGATATCGAATCGACGCTTGACCGCGAGACAGTGGCCGGACTGGTGGCGATGGGGCACTCCCTGAAGTCCATCGACGACCCGTACATGGACTTCGGCTCGGGCCAGTACATTTGGCGCCTGGATCGCAACGATCCGGATCGAGGCTACGTCGCCGCGAGCGACAGTCGTCGCGACGGTCTCGCCGCCGGCTACTGAGCCAGCGATTGTGCCCGCAGCGCCGGTGGCGCGGTGTGCATCGCACCGCGCCACCGGCGCTGCTTTCTTATGGGGCGGCGCTGCGCATGCCAAGTCGTGTCCAGAGGCGATGTTGGCGTGCGCTCACTCATCTCGGATTCCTACACGGCGTTACGGCGTACAGAACACATTAAGATTCTGTTGATTCATCGAATCGTCACAGTTCCCCGGCAATAATCACGTCGCACGAAGCCTATACCAACTAATTCGGCAACCGATCTACTGCGTCGAATCGCGCGTGGCACCGGGGGCCGGTGCGACCCGGGGAAACGACGCCATGACGATCCGTCATCGAATTACGCTATTGGTGATCCTGACGTTTATTGCGCTCTCGATCATCGGTGGCTACGCGGTCTACCAGACCCGCGCCAGCGCTCACAAGGTTCGGCAGGTTACGGAAGGCGTGGTGCCGAGCGCACTCGCTTCCGCCGATCTCGTCTCGCAAGTCAAGGCGGTGCAGATCGCCACGATGACGCTGGTCTACGCGCAGGACGACACTGTCGTCGAACAGGCCCTCAACACCCTCAAGAAGCTGCGCGGCGACATTGACCGGTCGCTGACCCGTCAGGCCGAAGGCGCGGCGAGCGATGCGCAGAAGGGATTGGTGACCCAGGCCCGCGAGAGCGTCGAGAACTACTTCAATGCCATCAACGACACCGCCAAGCTCAAGCAGGCGGGCAAGACGGACATGGCGCAGGCGTTCCTCTTCGCGATGGTCGCGCAGTATCGCGATGAACTCGAAGGGGTGGTCAACACGCTGCGCGTCGAGAAGACGCGCCAGCAGGACTCGGCGATTGCCACGCTCAACGACACGCTCTCGACCACCACGACGGCCATCGGCATCGTGACCGGACTCGCGATCATGCTGCTCACGGCCATCGGCGCGTTGCTGTACCGCCAGATCACGCGTCCGCTCTCGCGCATGCAGGCGATGATGAGCGAGATCGCCAAAAGCCAGGACTTCACCCGTCGTGTGCCGGTCGGTCGGATGGATGAAATCGGGCACTCGATCGTGGCATTCAACGGCATGATCGAGAAGATTCAGGAACGCTCGGCGCAACTCAAGCAAAAGACGGCTGACATTCAGGCGATGCTGCAGAACATGCAGCAGGGCATTCTGACGGTCGTCGACGGCGCGCGAGTGCACGCGGAGTACTCGGCCTATCTCGAAGCGATCTTCGAGACGCAGGATATCGCGGGGCGTTCTGTCATGGAGCTGGTATTCGGCGAGAGCGACCTGGGCGCGGATGCGCTCTCGCAGGTCGAAGCCGCCGTCGATGCCTGCATTGGGCAAGATGCCGTCAATTTCGTCTTCAACGAACACCTGCTGGTCGGTGAGATCGGCAAGCGCATGCCGGACGGGCGCATCAAGCAGCTCGATCTGTCCTGGTCGGCGATCAGCGACGAGAACGACACAATTCTGCGGTTGATGCTGTGTGTGCGCGATGTGACGGAACTGCGTCAACTTGCGGCCGAGGCCAGCGAGCAGAAGCAGCGGCTGGAGATGATTGGCGAAATTCTGTCGGTCAGCCAGGAGAAGTTTCATCATTTCATCGAAAGTTCGACCGGTTTCATTCGCGAGAACGAGCGCATCATTCGCAAGCACTCGCAGGCCGACAGCGCGGCCATTGCCGAGCTGTTCCGCAACATGCACACCATCAAGGGCAATGCGCGCACCTACAACCTGCAGTATCTGACGAACGTCGTGCACGAAACCGAGCAGCGTTATCACGAGCTGCGCCAGCCCGACGTTGCGCGTCTCTGGGATCAGGATGGCCTGATGCGCGAACTGGAGCGCGTGCGCGATGCCGTCGATACCTATGCGCATATCAATGAGATGAGCCTCGGTCGAAAAGGCCCGGGCAGGACGGCCGACGAGCAATCGATGGTGGTGGACCGTGCCCACATCCGCGCGAGCCTGCGCATGCTCGAAGCGGCCGATCCTAACGATCCGCATCAACTCGTCGCAATGCGCGACGCCGTGCATCAGACCCTGCGCCTGCTGGGCACCGAGGGCGTGGGCGAAGCGTTGGGCGGGGTGCTCGATTCGCTGCCGTCGCTGGCGAGCGAACTCGGCAAGCCGGCGCCGGCGGTGCGCGTCGACGACAACGGCTATCGCCTGCGTTCGCCCGCCGTGCGAATTCTGCGCGATGTGTTCATGCACCTGCTGCGCAACTCGATGGATCACGGGCTGGAGAGCGCGGACGAGCGTCGTGCGAAGGGCAAGCCGGAGGCAGGCACCATCGACATCGAAGTCGGCCTCGATCACAACATGCTGCAAGTCACGCTTTGCGACGACGGACGCGGCCTGGCGCTGCACCGCATTCGCGACATCGCCGTGCAACGCGGCTGGATTACGGCCGAGACCTTCGTGACGGACGAGCAGATCGCCCAGTTCATCTTCCGCCCGGGCTTTTCGACGGCGGCGCAGGTCACCGAGGTGTCCGGGCGCGGTGTGGGCATGGATGCGGTGCAGGACTTCGTGCGGCGCGAGCATGGCCGCATCGAGCTGCGCTTCACCGACGAGCACAAGGGGGCCGAGTTCCGCCAGTTCCAGACGGTGGTGTGTCTGCCGGACAACCTCGTGGTCGACGGTTTCGACCTGAACAGCGTGGCGGCCGATGCCGTCGACAGACCGGCGCTGGATGTCGACGTGCCGCGCTCGGAGACGATTCGAGCATGAACTCGGTGCAATGGTTACTGGCAGGTGGAATGGCGGGCGTGATCAGCGCAGGTGTTGTGGCGTTCGTTGCGCACCGGTGGCGCATGGCGCAGGTCACGGCACACTGGCGAGCGCTGACCCACGCGCATGACGAGGCGCTGGCACAGGCGCTCGAACGCGAGCGTCTGGCGGTTGTCAGCCTCGACGAGCAGGGACGAGCGCACGATGAGGCGCTTACCGCGCAACAGGCGCGTTTGACGCAGGCCGAAGTCGATTTGCAAGTGGCGCGCAAGTCCGAGGCCGCCGTGCTGGAAGCAAAAGGTCACTGGCAAGCCGAGGCCGAGCGCATTGCGGGTGAGGCGGGGCGTCTGCGCGGACTGGCGGCGACCTTCGAGCGCTGGCACGAGCAGATGATTTCCCTGATGACGCAGAACCAGGACATGCACGCGAAGAACCACGAACTGGCGTCGATTGTTCGGCACGTTCTGATCGTGTCGCTCAACGCGTCCATCGAAGCGGCCCGCGCGGGTCCGGCCGGGCGCGGCTTCGGCATCGTCGCGAGCGAAGTGCGTTCGCTCGCCACACGCTCCGAAGAACTCTCGAAGAGCTATCGCGACAGCCTGCATCGCAATGACGTGACGACGACGGCAACGTTCCAGGACATTCAGGCGGGCGGCAAGATGATCGCGGCATCACTCTCGAGCGTTGAAGCCCTCGCGCAGCAGTTGCATTCCCGTCTTCACTAAGCCAGCAGGTTTCGTTGTGATCAGCGCTCACGCTCGCGACAGTTTCGAACGCATTCTCCATAAAGCCGCACGCACCCGGCTCGCACGCTCGGTGAACGGCGCGTGCGAGATTGTGCCGCTCTCAGTGCGCCAGTACGATGCGCCGCCGCTGGACGTCGGGGTCGATCTGGCCGCCCGGCATGCCAACGTGGTGGTGTTCACCATCTCGTCCATCGGCTTTCGCATGCTGCTGGTGCTGCACTTCGACGAGGACGATGCGACCGCCGCGTACTTCGCGGGCGACGATCGCGACAAGCCGTTCCGCGAGGTGTTCCTCGAACTTGGCAATCTGTGTTGCGGGGCGATCAATCAAGAGTTGCTCAACTACTTCCCCGATCTGGGCATGTCGACGCCGTACGTGCTGAGTGCGCACTGCGTGCCGCACCTCACGCAACTCAAGCCGAATCTGCTGTCCTCGTGGGACATCACGCTTGATGGTTCGGTGCGTCTGGCGGCCACGCTGTGCGTTTGCGCGCACGCCCCGCTCGACTTCAATGCCGACGTCAGCGAATCGGAAGACAGCAGCGGTGAACTGGAATTGTTTTGAATTGGCAATGGTTTTGTCAGGCCCTAGGAAATTACGAAAATGAACCGAAGCACCCCCCGCGAGTCGGTCAGCCAGTTTCTGATCCTCGACGACAGCGTCGAGCATGAATACCCCGAAGCGCTCGTGCGCGGCATGGTCGATATCACCGATGGCGTATTTCGCGGCTTGTTCGGCGACATCGCCGTGCACTGCGAGCCGCCCGGCGTGGTGCGCGATCGCATCATTTTCGGTGAGGTCTTCAGCCTGATCCCGCTCGAGAGCGCCTGGTGCCGCGGCTACATGATGATGCAGGCCGAGCAGGTTCCGTTCATGCAACTGCTCGAACATACCGGCCGCTGCGAGGGGCCGGCGGGCTTTCGCGAACTCAACGGCATGCTGGGCGAGCTGACGAACCTGATCTGGGGCGCGTTCAAGAACCGCTATATGGGCGATCCCTCGGCAGTGGGCCGCACACAGGTGCAGGTGCCGCTGCTCATCAATCACAAGCAGAAGTACATTTCGTTCGGCACCGACAACCCGCAGTTGTGTTTCGTCTATCGCCTCACCGATCCGGTCAGCGGCCAGATCGTGACCTTGCATCAGCATTTCGTCTTTAGCCTCAACTGGTCGCCGGAGGCGTTTCGCGACGCCCCGCAGGCAAGCGCCGAGCCCGTCGAAACCGGGGCGCTGGAGCTGTTCTGAGATACCGACGCGAACCTCTATTCCCTCTTACACACAAGGACAACACCATGTCGAAGATTCTCGTGGTCGATGATTCGAGCACTGTGCGCGACGAAGTCGCCGGCTTTCTGCGCAAGAACGGCCTGGACGTGGACACCGCCGTTGACGGTAAGGACGGTCTCGCCAAGATCAAGGCCAGCCCGGGCGTGAAGCTCGTCATCAGCGACGTGAACATGCCGAATATGGACGGCCTGACGATGGTCGAGAAGATTCGCGGCGAACTCGCGAACCAGAGCGTCAACGTCGTGATGCTGACCACCGAGAGCAGCCCGGCCATGAAGGAGCGTGGCAAGGCGGCCGGCGTGAAGGGCTGGATCGTCAAGCCGTTCAAGGGCGACGCCGTGCTCGAGACGTTCCGCCGGCTCGCCGGCTGACATCGCAGGCGAACCGGTGCCGCGGGGCCGGTCCGCGACGCCTCGCCGCCGGACCGTCGCCACTGCGCGACGGCGGCGTTACACTGCTGACTTTCCCGCACTCCGCGAGCACTGGCGCAGGCTGTTTGCGCATCCTCGCTTCCTCATCATGAGCGTTGTACCCGAGAAAAAGAAGCTGACCGCAACCGCAGGCGCCGACGACACTGTCGTGCGGGCACCGGACACCGAAGTGTCCGAAGGGGGCGCAGGCTCGGCCGAGGCACGGCCGCGTCGGGCCAAGTTGCGTCTGACCTACGTCATCGCCAGCCTAGACCGTCTGCTACGTCGCCACATGTCCGAAGCGCTGGCACCGCTCGGCCTCACGCTCGCCCAGTTCACTGCGCTATCGGTGCTCGACGCCCGCGGCAAGCTCTCCAATGCGCAACTCGCCCAGCGCTCGTTCATCACGCCGCAATCGGCCAATGAGGTCGTGAGCCTCATGGCTGGGCGCCAGTGGATCACCCGTGAGCCCGACCCCAATCATGGCCGCATCGTGCTGTTGCAGCTCACCGACGAAGGGCGCCGGGTGCTCGCGCAATGCGAGGCCGTCGCCAAGGAGATCGACACGCGCATGCGCGCCGATGTGAGCCGCGAAGACGCCGCCGCCGTGCAACGCCATCTCGAAATGTTCGTGCGCAATCTGCGCGACTGACCCCGGGTTTGTCCCGACCTGCCGATGGCTTGTATTGTCAGGTAGCTTGATATTAAATGGAGACCGTCGCCGCAGAGAAGCGGGCGACAGCATTCCAGTGGCACGGTAAGGCGAACGCAATATGCGGCTCGCGCGGCATTGTCGCGCCCGCCGTACGTCCGCCCTATATATCAGGTTACCTGATTAAATGGGCTTCGCCGCCGGCGTCGGCTGACTGCGCATCAGGTGCCGCTCTCGCAGGGCGGCGACCGAAGTCCATGACGAAGATGACAGGAGACACCATGAAATCGAATCAGGAGGGCAACGCGCAGGCGTTGCCGTTGGCGCCGGACGGGCACGCGAGTCTCGCCAGTCCGATGGCGCTCACGTTGGCGCTGTGCTTTGCCGTGGCGTTGCTCGAAGGTCTCGACCTGCAATCGGTCGGGGTGGCGGCACGCGGCATGGCCAAGGAGTTCGGGCTCAGCGTCGCGCAGATGGGGCTCGCCTTTTCGGCGGGCACTTTTGGCCTGCTGCCCGGGGCGATGGTGGGCGGGCGTTTGGCCGACAGCATCGGCCGCAAGCGAGTGCTGATGCTCTCGGCCGCGGTCTTCGGCGTGTTGTCGATTGCCACGGCGTTCGTGTCGGACTTTGGGATGCTGGTGATCGTGCGCGTGCTCACGGGCATCGGCCTGGGCGGTGCAATGCCGAACCTGATTGCCTTGTCGTCGGAAGCCGTGCCGCCACGACTGCGCGGCACGGCCGTGAGCATCATGTATTGCGGGATTCCGCTCGGCGGTGGCATTGCCGCGACCATTGGCATGCTGGCGGTGAGCGACGCCGACTGGCGCCATATCTTCTACGCGGGCGGCATTGGCCCGCTGTTGCTCTTGCCGTTGCTCGCCTGGTGCCTGCCGGAGTCTCGCGCGTTCGCGGCTGCGACCTCGCAAGGCCAGCGCGCCACGCCCGCGCCGATGATGACAGTGCTGTTCTCCGAGGGACGCGGCATCTCGACGATCCAGCTCTGGCTCTCCTACTTCTGCACGCTCATCGTGCTGTACTTCCTGCTCAACTGGCTGCCGTCGCTCATGGGGGCGCGCGGTCTGGCGCGCGGCGATATCGGTTGGGTGCAGATTCTTTTCAACGTGGGGAGCGCCGTCGGCGTGCTCGCCCTCGGCTACCTGATGGATCGCGCACGCATGTCGCTCGTAATTGGCGGCATGTACCTGGGCATGATCGCCTCGCTTGTCGGGCTCGCGGCGGCCCAGGGCTTCGGGGTACTGGCGACGGCGGCGTTCTTCGCAGGCATGTTCATCATCGGCGGCCAGTCGGTGCTCTACGCGCTCGCCGCCGCTTACTACCCGACCGCCATGCGCGGCACGGGTGTGGGGGCAGCGGTGGCGTTCGGACGCATCGGCTCGGTGGTCGGGCCACTGGCGGCGGGCATGCTGCTCGCCGTGGGCAGCAGTGCCGCCCTGGTGATCGGCGCGAGCATTCCCGTCACCATCGTGGCCGCGCTGGCCGCCCTCATGCTCATTCGTCGTCCCCGCGCGGCTGACTGATAATTGGAGACACACATGGCACTTTCCCATCGCGCTCATGCGCTCGCTTCGTTGGCCGTGGCCGCCGCGCTGGTGGCGCCCGGTATCGCCAGCGCACAATCGAATATCACGCTGTACGGCATTGTCGACACCGGAATCGAGTACGTCTCGCACGCCAGTGTGAATGGTGCCGTGTTGCGCATGCCGGGCGTGACCGGCGAATTTCCGTCGCGCTGGGGGCTGCGCGGCACGGAAGATCTCGGCGGCGGGCTCGCGGCGATCTTCCAACTCGAGAGCGGCTTCAACCTGCGTGGCGGCGATCTCGGCCAGGGCGGTCGCCTGTTCGGGCGCCAGGCCTTCGTGGGCGTGAAGGGCCCGTATGGCACGCTGTCGTTTGGCCGCCAGTACACCATGACTTTCCACGCGCTGCTGGGTTCCGATATCCTTGGCCCCGATATTTACGGCATGGGCTCGTTCGATGCTTACGTTCCCAATGCGCGCACCGACAACTCGGTCACTTATCAGGTCGGCTGGCAGGGGTTGAGCTTCGGTGCGGGGTATTCGTTCGGCCGCGACGCGGCGGGCACGGGCAATTCGCCGGGGCAGGGCACTTGCGCCGGACAGGTGCCGGGGCAGTCGGTGCAATGCCGTGACTGGTCGGTGATGCTCAAGTACGACGCAAACAACTTCGGCGTCGCCACCTCGTACGAAGAGCTGCGTGGCGGCACCAATGCCGCGGTCAACTTCTTCGACGGACAGCCCACCTCGGTGTTCGCCAGCAGCGGCGACAAGGACACCCGCACGACCCTCGGTGCGTACTACAAGTACGGCGCATTGAAGGTCGGTGGCGGCTGGCTGGGCCGTCGCGTGTCGACGTCCGCCATCAATACGCACACCAACCTTTTCTACCTCGGCGCGGCGTACAGCATTACGCCTGCGTGGCTGGTGGACGGCGAGGTCTACCGCATCGTCAACAGCGATCACGACACGCGCGGCACGATGACCACGCTGCGCGCCACTTACTCGCTCTCGGTGCGCACCGCGGTCTACGCACAGGCGGCATATCTCTTCAACAGCGCCCGCGCAGCATACTCGGTCAGCGGCGGGGGCGGCGGCACCACGCCGCCTGCCGGTGAGGGCCAGGCTGGCGTGATGCTCGGCATGCGTCACACGTTCTGACATTTCGAGATCAGGGTTTTCACTGAAAACGTGATGCTTGCAATGTAAGGTTACCTGATATTAAATGTGTCTGTCGGCAACACCGCGCGCCACTCCCGGCGCGCGGCACAGGTTGCCCGGAACACTTGGGAATTGCGCAAAATGACTGCATACGAAGGACGCTGGAAGACGATCGACGTGAAGGTGGAGGGGGGCATTGGCTGGGTCACCTTCAATCGCCCGGAAAAACGCAATGCCATGAGCCCGACGCTCAACACGGAAATGATCCAGGTGCTTGACGCGCTCGAGCTCGATGCCGATGCGCGCGTTGTCGTGCTCACGGGCGCGGGAGCGGCATGGACGGCGGGCATGGATCTGAAGGAATACTTCCGTGAGATCGATGGCGGGCCGGAAGTCGTGCAGGAGCGCGTACGCCGCGACGCGTCGGATTGGCAATGGCGCCGCCTGCGCATGTACGCCAAACCGACCATCGCCATGGTCAACGGCTGGTGCTTCGGCGGTGGCTTCTCGCCGCTGGTGGCGTGCGATCTGGCGATCGCTGCCGACGAGGCAGTGTTCGGTCTGTCGGAAATCAACTGGGGCATTCCGCCGGGCAATCTGGTGAGCAAGGCCATGGCCGACACGGTGGGACATCGCCGCGCGCTGCACTACATCATGACCGGCGACACGTTCACGGGCGTGGAAGCGGCGGACATGGGGCTGGTGAACCAGAGCGTGCCGCTCGACCAACTGCGTGACGCAACGCTCGCTCTGGCCGCCAAGCTGCTGGAGAAGAATCCGGTCGTGCTGCGCGCTGCGAAGCATGGTTTCAAGCGTTCGCGTGAGTTGACGTGGGAGCAGTGCGAAGATTATCTGTACGCGAAACTCGATCAGGCCCAGCTGCGCGACCCGGAACACGGCCGCGAGCAAGGCTTGAAGCAGTTCCTCGACGACAAGGCGATCAAGCCGGGCCTGCAGGCTTACAAGCGCTGAGGCGCAACGTTCATCGGTGACCGGAAAGAGGGAGAGCGCAATGCATGAAGTGCAGATGCTGATCGGGGGCCAGTGGCGCGGCGCGCAGGGTGGGGCAACGTTCGAGCGCATCGATCCGGTGACGGGCGAAGTTGCCACACGGGCACCGGCCGCGACACTGGCCGATGCCGACGCCGCCGTCGACGCGGCGCAAGCGGCCTTTCCCGCCTGGGCGGCGCTGTCGCCGACGGCGCGTCGGCAACGCTTGCTCGCGGCCGCCGAGCGCATGGACGCCCGCGCGGCGGAGTTCATCGCCATCGGGGCCGCCGAGACCGGCGCGATGGCCAATTGGTATGGCTTCAACGTCATGCTAGCAGCCAACATGCTGCGCGAAGCGGCGGCCATGACCACGCAAATCGACGGCAGCGTGATCCCGAGCGATGTGCCTGGCAATCTTGCGATGGCAGTGCGCTCGCCGGTCGGCGTGGTGCTCGGCATCGCGCCGTGGAATGCCCCGGTGATTCTGGCGACGCGAGCGCTTGCCATGCCGCTCGCGTGCGGCAACACGGTCGTGCTCAAGGCATCGGAGCAATGCCCCGGCGTGCATGCGCTGATCGGTGCCTGCCTGCACGATGCGGGGCTGGGCGACGGGGTGGTCAACGTCGTGACGAACGCGCCGCACGATGCCGGCGAGATCGTGGCGCGACTGATTGCGCACCCGGCTGTCAGGCGCGTGAACTTTACCGGCTCGACGCACGTGGGTCGCATCATCGCGCGCCTCGCCGCGGAACATCTCAAGCCGGCGCTGCTGGAGTTGGGCGGCAAGGCCCCGGTGCTCGTGCTCGACGACGCCGATCTGGACGCCGCCGCCGACGGCATTGCGTTCGGCGCGTTCTTCAATCAAGGGCAGATCTGCATGTCGACCGAGCGAGTGATCGTCGACGCGCGCATCGCGGACGCCTTCGTCGAAAAGCTCACGACGAAGGCGGCGACCTTGCGCGCCGGGGCGCCGACGTCGCCCGACAGTGTGCTCGGTGCGATGGTGAGCGCGCAGGCGGCGTCGCGTGTGGCGGCGCTGGTCGAGGACGCTCGCACGCATGGCGCGCATCTGCCGCTGGGGTGCCGGGTTGACGGTGCGATCATGCAGGCGACGATCGTCGATGGCGTGAGCCCGGCGATGCGACTGTACCGCGAGGAGTCGTTTGGTCCGGTGGTGACGATCCAGCGTGTAAGCGGCGATGACGAGGCGGTGAGAGTGGCCAACGATAGCGAATTTGGCTTGTCGGCCGCGATCTTCAGCCGGGATGTATCGCGTGCGCTGCAATTGGCCAAGCGCATCGAGTCGGGAATCTGCCACATCAACGGCCCGACCGTGCACGACGAAGCGCAGATGCCGTTCGGCGGCGTGAAGTCCAGCGGCTACGGCCGATTCGGCAGCAAGGCGTCGATCGGCGAATTCACGGAACTGCGCTGGATCACCGTGCAGACAACGCCGCGCCATTACCCGATCTGATCGTTCGCAGGATGAGGCTGTGCCCGCGCGCGGACGCTACCGAGAGAGCGCCGCGGCGGGACCGAAGCAGGAGACAGTGTTTTGAATCAACGCAACAACACCGCCGCCACGCAAGACGTGGCGGCTCATCGCTATCGCCAGGTCGCCATCGGCAACCCGGGGGTCGACGTGATTCGCGATGGCGAATGCTGGTATCTGCGCTCGCGTGAGCCGCTCGGCGATTTTCCGGAGCGTCTCACAGACCGGCTCATCGCCGGCGCGGCACGGCACCCGGAACGGTGGCTTGTGGCGCGTCGCGGCCCTGACGGTCAATGGATCGGCATCACGTATGCGCAGATGCTGCAGCGTGCGCGTGCGATCGGTCAGGCATTGCGCGATCGCGGAATGTCGCCGCAACGTCCCATCGCGATCCTCTCCGGCAACGATCTGGAACACTTTGAACTCGCGCTCGGCGCGATGTACGCCGGGGTGCCGTTTGCGCCGATCTCGCCGGCGTATTCGATCGTGTCGACGGACTTCGGGAAGCTGCGTCATACACTGGAATTGCTGCAGCCGGGGCTGGTGTACGCGACGGATGAGGGCGCCTATGGTCGCGCCATGGACGCCGTGCTTGACGACAATGTGGTCCGCGTCACCGCGCACGGCGACGGGGGCACGCTGGCCTTCGATGCGCTGCGCGATACCGTGCCGCGCGATGTCGACGCCATTCACGCGCGCGTCAACGGCGACACCATCGCCAAGATCCTCTTCACATCCGGCTCAACCCGTCTGCCGAAGGCCGTGCCGACCACCCAGCGCATGCTGTGCAGCAATCAACAGATGCTGCTGCAAACGTTCCCGACCTTCGGCGAGGCGCCGCCCGTGCTGGTCGACTGGTTGCCTTGGAATCATACGTATGGCGGCAGTCACAATGTCGGCATCGCGCTCTATAACGGCGGCACGCTCTACATCGACGACGGCAAGCCGGTCGCGGGCAAGTTCGAGGAAACGTTGCGCAATCTGCGCGAGATCTCGCCGACCGTGTATTTCAACGTGCCGAAGGGATGGGAGGATCTCGCCATCGCACTCGAAAACGACGCGGCCCTGCGCGAGCGCTTTTTCGCCCGTGTGAATCTCTACTTCTTCGGCGGGGCCGGGCTGTCTCAGGCGGCCTGGGACCGGCTTGAACGCGTGACCGAGGCGCATTGCGGCGAGCGTATCCGGATCATGTCGGGGTTGGGGATGACCGAGACGTCGCCGAGCTGCATGTTCACCACCGGGCCGATCATGCGTGCGGGCTATATCGGCTTGCCGGCGCCCGGCTGCGAAGTGAAGCTCGCACCGGTCGGCGGCAAGCTCGAAGTGCGCTTTCGCGGACCTAACGTCATGGCCGGCTATTGGCGTCACTCGTCAGGCGACCCGGTGTTCGACGACGAGGGCTACTACTGCACAGGGGACGCCGCCACATTTGTCGACGCGCAGCACCCGGAGGTCGGTCTGCAATTCGACGGACGCATCACCGAAGATTTCAAGCTCAGTTCGGGCACATTCGTGAGCGTGGGGCCGTTGCGGGCTCGCGTGATTTCGGAAGGGGCCCCCTATGTGCAGGACGCGGTCGTCACCGGCATCAATCGCGACGATATCGGATTGATGGTCTTCCCGCGCGTCGAGGATTGCCGGCGCTTGAGCGGCTTGCCGTCACAGGCGCCGCTGAGCGACGTGCTGGCGAGCGATCCCGTGCGTGAAGCGTTCTCGGCACTGCTCGCACGACTGAATGCGAGCGCCGGGGGAAGCGCCACGTATGTTGCGCGTCTCATGCTGCTCGACACCCCGCCCTCGCTAGATCGGGGCGAGGTTACGGACAAAGGGTCGATAAACCAGCGCGCGGTGCAGGACCAGCGTGCCGCGACCGTCGATGCGCTGCATGCCGCACGGGCGGGCGACTCGCGCGTCATCCTTGCCCCCGCAAGGCGCTGACATGGCGTACCCGCAATCGCTTGGCGCGGCCGAAGATATCGCGTTCGTGCTGAACACGCTCGGCGTAGGCGACGCGTTGACGCGCCTCGGCCCGTTTCGTGAATTCGACACGGCCACGTTCGTGCAAGTCGTCGACGAAGCCGCCCGCTTCTCGCGCGAAGTGCTTGCACCGCTCAACGCCGTGGGGGACCGTGAAGGTTGCACCTGGCGCGACGGCGAGGTGCGCACGCCCACCGGCTTCGCCGATGCCTATCGCCAGTATTGCAACGCCGGTTGGCCGTCGCTGCCGTGCGATCCGT
Source organism: Pandoraea cepalis (assembly GCF_902459625.1). Classification (NCBI taxonomy): domain Bacteria; kingdom Pseudomonadati; phylum Pseudomonadota; class Betaproteobacteria; order Burkholderiales; family Burkholderiaceae; genus Pandoraea; species Pandoraea cepalis. Next base: position 223,691 of record NZ_CABPRY010000007.1, on the reverse strand, counting down.
CACTGGGCGGACAGGGGTTGCCTGTGGTGGTGCAGGTGGCCGTGCAGGAACTCACGGCTGGCGCGAATCTCGCCTGGACGATGTACCCGGGCATTCTTCACGGCGCGTATGAATGCGTGCATCGATTCGGCAGCGCCGCACTGCGCGACGCGTGGCTGAGGCCGCTGGTCAGCGGTGAATGGCTCGCCACGATGGCGTTGACGGAACCGGGCGCCGGCAGCGACCTCGGGCAGATTCGCACGCGTGCCGAATGGATCGACGGGACGCGCGAGACGGTGCGAGTGACGGGCGAGAAGATTTTCATCTCGGGCGGCGAACAGGATCTCACCCCGAACATCGTTCATCTCGTGCTTGCGCGCACGCCGGATGCCCCACCGGGCAGCGGCGGGTTGTCACTCTTTCTTGTCCCCAAGGTGCTTGCGAATGGCGAGCGCAATGCCGTGCGTTGTACGGGTATTGAGCACAAGATGGGGATTCGCGGGAGCGCGACGTGCTCGATGGCGTTCGAGGGCGCGACCGGTTACCTCATCGGTGCACCGCATCGCGGACTCGAGGCGATGTTCGCAATGATGAACTCGGCGCGGCTGCATGTGGGGGCGTCCGGCGTTGGACTGGCGCAGAGCGCCTACGACATGGCTTTGCGGCATGCCGGTGAGCGTGTGCAATCGCGCGTGCCTGGGGCCGAAGCCGGCGTGCCCATCGCCGGGCATCCGGCGGTGTGGCGCTTGCTCGAGGGTCAGCGCGTCGCGGTCGAGGGCGCGCGACTGTTGTTGTATCGCGCGGCACTCGCCATCGATGAGGCTCACCATGCCGACACGCCGCAGGCACGCGTGCAGGCCGATGCGCTGGTGGCGCTGCTCACTCCGGTGGTCAAGGCGATGCTCACCGAGCAGGCGTTCCTGGGCGCGAGCGATGCGTTGCAGGTTTTCGGGGGCTACGGTTATGTCGAAGAGACCGGCATCTCGCAGTTTCTGCGCGACGCGCGTATCCCGATGATCTATGAAGGGACCAATGAAATTCAGGCCATCGACCTGATGCTGCGCAAGGTCGTCAAGGACGACGGCGCCACGTTGTCGCAATGGCTGACGTGGGCGCGAGCGCAGGTGAGCGAGGCGCGCATCGTCGACACGCGCGATGGCTTCGACGCCGCGCTGGTGGCGCTCGACGACTGGACGATGCTCATGCCGTCGGTCATCGCGTTGGCGCGAACATCGCCCCGCGCGGCGTTGTGTGTCGCGGGCGAGGTGATGCGCGTGGTGCACGGCCTGTCGATGGCAGGCCTCTGGGCGCAGGCGGCGGTGGCGGCGCACCGCGTCCCAGGACCCATCGCCGATGGGAAACGCAGCGCGGCGCGCTATTGGTTGAAGTTCACCCTGCCGGAGACGCGTCGTGCGATGGCGATCGTCGCTGCGCAAATCCGTGATCCGGAGACCGCCGAATGAATCTCGACAAGCTCATCGCGATCGACACGCACGTGCATGCTGAAGTGTCGTGCTGCCAGCCGCCGGACCTGTTCGGCAAGGCGTTCGACGACGCGGCCGACAAATATTTCGGCACGGTGCTCAAGCAGAATCGCCGCCCCACGATTCCCGAGACCATCGAGCATTACCGCGAGCGCAATATCGGCTTCGTGATGTTTACCGTCGATTGCGAGGCGAACATCGGTCGCCGCCGTATTCCGAACGAGGAGATCGCGGGCTTCGCGCAGGAGAACGCGGACATCATGATCGCGTTTGCGAGCATCGATCCGCACAAGGGACGCATGGGCGTGCGCGAGGCGCGGCGGCTCGTCGAGGAATTCGGTGTGCGCGGCTTCAAGTTCCACCCCACCATGCAGGGATTCTTCGCCAACGACCGCATGGCCTATCCGATGTACGAGCTGATTGCCGAATACCGGCTCACCGCGGTCTTTCACAGCGGCCATTCCGGTATCGGCGCCGACATGCCCGGCGGCGGCGGGTTGCGGCTCAAGTTCTCGGAGCCGATCCACCTTGATGACGTGGCCACCGACTTCCCTGAGATGAACCTCGTGATCGCACACCCGTCGTGGCCTTGGCAATCGCAAGCCTTGTCCATCGCGCTGCACAAGCCGAACGTCTACATCGATCTGTCGGGGTGGTCGCCCAAGTATTTTTCGCCGGAGCTGATGCAATACGCGAATTCGCTGCTGCGCGAGAAGATGCTGTTCGGCTCGGATTTTCCGCTCATCGCGCCGGACCGGTGGTTGCGCGAGTTCGAGACGGTGGGGTTTCGCGACGAGGTCAAACCGCTTGTGCTCAAGGACAACGCAGCGCGCATGCTCGGGCTTGCGGACACGCAGCAGACCACGGCGTCGGCAACGTGAGCGGGGCGGGCGTGAAAGGTAACGCCATGCTGCCGTCAGCGTACGCCCGGTGTGCCGTAGCGCACGCGCGCCGCTTCGCGCATGGCGCTGATGAGCGTCTGTTCCGGCGGTGTCGGGACGGTGTCGCTGCGCCACAGAATGCCGATGGACTCCTCGGTGCCCTTCGTCGCGAACGGCAGAGCACACAGCACGCCATCGGCAAGGTCGTCCTGCACGGTGATTTCGGAGGCGATCCAGACGACATCGTCGCGCAAGGTCATCGCGCGCGCGAGCGACATCGAGAGCAGCTCGGCGTAGTCGTCGAGCATGCCCACGCCATGCGCGCGCAAGAAGCCGTCGGCGGTATGCCGCAGGATCGTGCCGTTCGGCGGCAGCACCACGTGATAGCGCGCAATGTCGGCCATCGACACGCTGCGCTGCTGAACGAGCGGATGCGACGCACGCACCACCACGCTCAGCGGGGTGGCGCACAGGTGCTCGAAGGTGAGGCCCGCCATGCCCTCGGGGTCCGACATCCGGCCGAGCGCCAGCGTGACCTGTCCAGACTTCAACTGCGTGAGCAACTGTTGATTGGCGCCCGTGTGGACTTGCACGACGATGCCCGGCCATTCGCGCCGGAACGTTTCGAGCACACTGGGCATCATGGCGGCCGCCAGGGTGGGCAATACGGCGATCTCGATCACGCCGCCCGTTTGACCGTTGGCGCGAGAGAGCACGTCGATGCCCTGACGCAGTGCGCTCACGCTCGCGCCCGCATGCCGCAGAAACAGTTCGGCCTGTGCGGTGGGGCGCGCGCCATTGCGCCCGCGCTCGAACAGACGCACGCCCAACAGGCCCTCGAGTTCGGCAATCGTCTTGCTCACGGCCGGTTGGGTAATGGACAGCGCTTCCGCGGCGCGTTGCAGGCTGCCGTGCTGGGCAACCGCCAGCAGGCATTGCAGATGGCGCAGCTTGATGCGCCCGTCGAGTCGATGTCTTTCCATTCCGGAAAGTTATGAAAAACCTAAGAAAATGTCAATAAATATATCCAATGATTATGGATATAGTGTCGAAAACCAGCTGGCGGCAAGCCAGATTCGTCAACACAAAATGGAGTGAGACCATGTCGAATTCGACGACCGTCCTGCGCCCCCGCGACTGGGATTCGCATCCCAAGCTGATCGACAGCGGGTATAAGTCCACGGCGCTGCGCGGCCCCAAGCAACTGCTCGTCCCCGTCAAGCAGAATCTCGCGAACCTGCGCTCGCCGGTCTACGGTCACGGTATCGTCGGGGCGCTCGATAGCGACCTGACGCGTAATGCGGTGCGCAACGGCGAGCCGCTTGGCGAGCGCATGATCGTGACGGGCCGCGTGCTCGACGAAGGCGGTCGTCCGGTGCCGAACACGCTTGTCGAGCTGTGGCAGGCCAATGCGTGCGGCCGCTACGTGCACAAAGTCGACCAGCACGACGCCCCGCTGGACCCGAACTTCCTCGGTGCCGGCCGCGCCCTGACCGACGCGCAGGGCCGTTACAAATTCCTGACCATCAAGCCCGGCGCCTACCCGTGGAAGAACCACCACAACGCGTGGCGTCCGCAGCATCTGCATTTCTCGGTGTTCGGTGAATATTTCGCGACCCGGCTGGTGACGCAGATGTACTTCCCGGGCGATCCGCTGCTCGGTTACGATCCGATTTTCCAGGCCACCCCGGCGCATGCCCGCGACCGTCTGATTGCGCGCTTCTCGATGGATATCACCGAGCCCGAGTACGCGCTGGGTTACGAATTCGACATCGTCCTGCGCGGTGCCGACCAAACGCCGATGGAGTCCTGAGCCATGTCCGATTACCAGCAAACGCCGTCGCAGACCGTCGGCCCGTACTTCGCTTATGGCCTTTCGCCGGAGCAGTACCGTTACGACTTCAAGAGCGCTTTCACACCCGTGGTGGCGCTCGATCGTGCTGAAGGCGAGGCGATCCGCCTGGTCGGGCAGGTGCTCGACGGCGCCGGCCAGCCGATCAACGACGCGTTGATCGAGGTCGTGCAGGCCGACGCCGCCGGCCGCTACGTACAGAGCGCCGACGATATCGAGCGCACCGGCTTTGCCGGCACGGGCCGTTGCGGCACCGGCACCCATGCCGAGCACTGTTTCGTCTTCGACACGATCAAGCCGGGCGTGGCCGCGCCCGGCGAGGCACCGCGCATCGATGTGATTCTGACGATGCGGGGCTTGCTCAATCATCTTTTTACGCGTATCTATTTCGACGACGAGGCTGCGGCCAACGCGCTCGACCCGGTGCTGCAACAAGTGCCAGCGGAGCGTCGCCACACGCTGATCGCGCGCCGCGAGGTGAACGGCGGGCGTGTGTCGTACCGGTTCGACATCCGCATGCAGGGAGACGAGGAGACGGTTTTCCTCGACCTTTGACGTCAGTCATGCAAGGCTGACACTGGCGCGGCTCCGGGCTGTCGGCATGCAAATGCCGCCGGTCCGCGGCCGTCTTCGCATTTTGCAACGTACCCGGGCGACCCGGTCCTACCCAACTCTAACCACCATCGACGCTCCGATGACGGAACTGCTTGACTCTTTGCTGCGCGGCGCTGCCGTGACGGCGCGCTTCTCGCGCGACGCCACGCTACAGGGCATGCTCGACTTCGAAGTGGCGCTGGCCGCCGCCGAGGCCGAGGCCGGTCTGATCCCGGCCGCCGCTGTCGCCCCGATTACCGCCGCCGCTCGTGCCGGCGATCTCGACTGGCTCGCGCTACGCGACGCCGCGGCGGGCGCGGGCAACCTCGCCATTCCCCTGGTCAAGCAACTGACGGCGCGCGTGAAAGCGCTCGACGCCGACGCCGCTCGCTTCGTGCATTGGGGCGCCACCAGTCAGGATGTCATCGACACCGGTCTCATCCTGCAAGTGCGTGGCGCGCTCGACGACCTCGGCGCCGACCTCGACGGCCTTATCGTCGAACTCGCGGCGCAAGTCCGGCAGCATCGTGCGACGGTCATGGTCGGCCGCACGTGGCTGCAGCACGCCTTGCCGATCACGTTCGGTCTCAAGCTCGCGGGCACGCTCGACAGTTTGTTGCGCGCGCGCGCCGATCTCGCGAACGTGCGTCAACAGGTGTTGTGCGCGCAATTCGGCGGGGCCGCCGGCACGCTGGCGTCGCTCGGCACGCAGGGCCCCGCGGTTGCCGCAGCGCTCGCGCGTCGCCTGGGTCTGTTCGAGGCGGCTACCCCGTGGCACGGCCAGCGCGATCGCGTCGTGCGCGTGGGAAGCTGGGCGGCGTCGCTGACCGGCTCGCTCGGCAAATTCGCGCGCGATACGGCGATGCTCACGCAAACCGAAGTCGGCGAAATCGCCGAGGCCTCCGGTCCGGGGCGCGGCGGATCGTCGACCATGCCGCACAAGCGCAATCCGGTTGGGTGCGCGGCAATACTTGCGGCGGCTACCCGCACGCCGCAACTGGCCGCCACGCTGTTCGTCGCGATGCAGCAGGATCACGAACGCGGTCTGGGCACGTGGCACGCCGAGTGGGAAACGCTGCCCGAGTTGCTCATGCTGTGCGGCGGAGCGCTGGCGACAGCGCGCACCCTCGTGCAAGACTGGACGGTCGACACGGCGCGCATGCGGGCGAACCTCGACATCACGCACGGCCTCATCATGGCCGAGGCCGTGACGATGGCGTTGGGCGAAACGATGGGGCGTCTCGAAGCCCATCGGCGTGTCGAAGCACATTGCCGCAGTGCGCTCGCGCAGCACCGTCCTTTGCTCGATATCCTGCGCGAAGACGATGACATCACCCGCAGCCTCGGCATTGCAACGCTCGAGCGACTGACGGACCCGCAACATTATCTGGGTGCTGCCGAGACGTTTGTGGGCCGAGTTCTCGCGCTTGCCGACGCCGCCGTGGCACCATCCCAACCCGGCAGAAAATCAACATGAACGATCAGGAACGCTACGACAACGGCATGCAGGTGCGCCGCGCCGTCCTCGGTGACGCACACGTGGACCGCACCCTCACACGCCGCAACGAATTCAACGACGACTTCCAGAACTTCATCACACGCTTCGCCTGGGGCGATGTCTGGACGCGTCCGGGTCTCACGCGCCATATGCGCAGCATGGTGACACTCTCGCTGCTCATCGCCCTGAACCGTGGCGACGAGTTCCGCATGCACGTGCGCGCCGCGTTCAACAACGGTGTGACGCGCGAGGAAATGAAGGAGCTGTTCATGCACGCTGCACTGTATTGCGGCCTGCCTGCCGCCAATCAGGCGATTCACGACGCCGAGACGGTCTTCGCGGAGATGGAAGCCGCCGAGCCCGGTTCGACGACCCGTGCGCGCGACGCCGCACAACGCTGAGGAGCCGAAACGAATGACGACGGAACGTCTTATCGAGGTGGGCGACGCTACGCTGCGCGTGGCGATCGACGGCGACGACCGCGCACCGGCGCTGGTGCTGTCCAATTCGCTGGGCACGACGCTCGAGATGTGGGCGCCGCAGGTGCCGGCACTCGCCCGCGAATTCCGGGTGATCCGTTACGACGCGCGTGGACATGGCGGCTCGTCCGTCACGCCGGGACCTTACGTCATCGACCAATTGGGACGTGACGTGATCGGACTGCTCGACGCGCTGCATATCGAGCGTGCGAGTGTGGCGGGGGTGTCGATGGGCGGCATGACGGGCATGTGGCTGGGGATTCATGCACCACAGCGTCTCGAGCGTCTCGCTATCGTTTGCTCGTCGGCGCACATCGGCGGCGAAGACGGCTGGAATGCGCGCATTCGCACGGTGCTCGCCGATGGCATGGCTGCCGTCGCCGACGCCGTGGTGTCGCGCTGGTTTACGCCCGCGTTCGCGGCGAAGGAACCGGCGTTGGTCGAGCGCATGAAGGCGATGTTCCGCTCGCTGTCGCCGCAGGGGTACGCGGCCGCGTGTGCCGCCGTGCGCGACATGAATCAGCTCGACGAGATTGCGTTGATCACCGCCCCGACACTGATCGTGACCGGCGCGGGGGACCTTGCGACGCCACCCGCGATGTCGAGCGCGATGCTCGAACGGATTCCCGGTGCACAGCAGATCATCGTGCCGGGCGCGCATATCTCCAATATCGAGTGTGCCCCGGCCGTGACTGAGGCGCTCCTGAGCTTCCTGCGCGTGCCGATGCCGGCCAATGCGTAAGCACTGAGCGCCGACGCATCGACGCATCGACGCATCGATGTATCGATGTATCGGGGAATCTGAGAATCGGTGCGTCGCCGGGGGGCGGGTCTTCAACGGGGACGGCCCGCCCCCCCCCCGGCGCGAGGTTATGAGGCGTCGCCCAAGTGGGCATGTTGCGCGTTGCGGCGGAACGCCGACGGTGTGACGCCGACATGCCGTTTGAAGACGCGGCAGAAATACGCCGGGTCCTGGAAGCCGAGTTCGTAAGCCACGTGCGAGACCGGCGCGGGAATATAGATCAGCTTGCGGCGCGCTTCGAGCATCAATCGGTCCTGCACCAGATCGAAGGCCGATTTTCCCGCGATGCGACGGCATAGCCGATTGAGCTTGCTCTCGGTGACATGCAGTCGTTCGGCGTAGGCCGGTACGGCCCACGCCTCGGTGTAATGCGCCTCGACAAGGGCGCGAAAGCGCGCGAACAAATCCAGCTCCGTGCGTCCGGCCCGTGTCGCCGAATCGTGATGCGCGTGCAGGCGCGCGAGCAGCAGCAGCACGCTGCGCGTGAGCCATCCCACCATTTCCGCATGCCCGAGTTGCGGGCGCGAAAACTCGTCCATGATGAGGCCGAGCAACGTATAGAGACGGTCGCGCGTTTGCGGTGCGTCCCCCAGCGGGAATAGCCACGGCTTGCGCAGCAGCGACGCCATGTCGGCATCGGCGCCGAGCGCTGCATCGAACGGCACGCTCTGCGCCATCGTCAACACGAAGCCGTGCGCGCCGCGCGAGAAGCGGAAGTTATGGACGGCCGACGGATGCACGGTGATGACGGCCGGGCCTTGCACCTCCCACGTGGCGTCGTCGACGTTCGCCTCCACCGCCCCTTCGAAGATCGCCAGCACCTGGAACAGTCCCAGATGTCGGTGCGTGTCGATATGCCAGTCGTAGAGGCGGCTGCGCGTTTCAATCCACTCGATATGGACGAAATCGGCGCTGTCGGTGCCCGTCAATTCACCATACAGCGAGAATTCCGGAATCGCCTCGCGCGCCGCGCGCAGCCGGGGTGACGCGCCTGACATTCTGGTTTTCCCTTGGTCGAAGTTGTCAAAAAAGTACAAGAAAGGCGTCGATTCATCCATTCAACCCGACGCGTGCGGTCCATAAGATATGACGCATTCGCCCCTCGTGACAAGGCGTGTCCATCGGTTTAGGGATGCTCGTTTACGCGTAGTCCCAATTCGGTGCAGCAGGCGCAAGGCAGTAGAGAAATGCAAGCCGCATGCATGCCGTAGACCCGTCGCGAGATGCCCCGGCACGGGTGTGCCAGGCGCGGGCAATGCCACTACAGGAGACAACGCATGCGAACCCATTACCCCGTCGTCATCGTCGGTGCCGGTCCGGCCGGACTGCTGCTTTCCCATCTGCTGCATCTGCAAGGCATCGACTCGATCGTGCTCGAATCGCGCGCGCGCGCTGCCGTAGAGTCGACCATTCGTGCCGGTGTGTTGGAGCAGGGCACGATGGACATTCTCAACGAAACCGGCGTGGGCGAGCGCATGCGTCGTGAAGGCGCGCTGCATCATGGTATCGAGCTGGCGTTCGGAGGGCAGCGTCATCGCATTGCGCTCACTGAACTGACCGGACGCGCGATTACCGTCTACGCGCAGCACGAGGTGATCAAGGATCTGATCGCGGCGCGCGAAGCGGCGCAGGGTGACATTCTGTTCGACGTGTCGGACGTCTCGGTGCATGACATCGATAGCACGACACCGAGCGTGCAATTCACGGTGGATGGCCAGGTACGACGGCTGACGTGCGACTTTATCGCGGGCTGTGACGGCTTCCACGGAGTGTGCCGCCCGGCCATGCCCGCCTCGGTACGCAAGGAATATCAGCGCGTGTATCCGTTCGGCTGGTTCGGCGTGCTGGTGGAGGCGCCGCCATCGTCCGACGAACTGATCTACGCGGCACACGAGCGCGGCTTCGCGTTGATCAGCACGCGCTCCCCGACGGTGCAGCGCATGTACTTCCAATGCGATCCGAGCGAGCGCGCCGAGACGTGGAGCGACGAACGTATCTGGCAAGAGCTGCACATGCGCACGGAAAGCGACGACGGCTGGCGCCTCAAGGAGGGGCCGATCTTCCAGAAGAACGTGATCGCGATGCGAAGCTTCGTCGCCACGCCGATGCAGTATGGCCGTATGTTCCTGGCGGGCGACTCGGCGCATATCGTGCCGCCGACGGGCGCCAAGGGCATGAACCTGGCCGTGGCCGACGTGTGGCGTTTGGCGCGCGCGCTCGACGACTTCTTCCATCGCGACAACGAAGCCGGTTTGCACGGATATTCGGAGGCGGCGCTCAAGCGGATCTGGCGCGCGGAGCACTTCTCGTACTGGATGACGCGCATGATGCACCGCCTCGACGACGCCACGCCGTTCGAGCAACAGATGCAGCGCTCGGAACTGGAGTACGTTGTCAGTTCGCGCGCGGCATCGCTCATGCTCGCGGAGAACTATGTGGGGCTGCCGCTTGCCTGAGGCGCAGGGCGAGGCATCGGCACGCGGGCGCCGGTGCTCGCCTGCTCGCACGTATAACTGGCCGTTATGGATGATCTGACGAAAGATCATTTCGACGACCGGTTGAAAGACTTACAGTAGCGGCAGAAAATCGACGCCGCAAACCCGCCGAATCGGGTTAGCCGACAAGCGCGCCACCCCCGGCAAATGGACGCGCCTGCGCGGCGGCGAATGCCAAAATTACAAAGCGATGACAGCCGGGGCGGGCACGCCCCGAGGAGACAGTTTCATGAATCAGACGCGAACGGTGGATGTGCCCACCTATATCAACGCACACCGATTTTCCGGCTACCAGTGGCTGGTGTTGATCCTGTGTTTCTTCGTCGTCGCCATCGACGGCTTCGATACCGCAGCGATCGGTTACATCGCGCCTTCGCTGGTGCAGCAGTGGCACATCGACCGAGGCTCGCTCGGCCCGGTGCTTTCGGCGGCGCTTTTTGGTCTGGCGGGCGGGGCAATTTTTGCCGGTCCGCTCGCCGACAAGCTCGGGCGCAAGACGCTGTTGGTGCTCTCGGTCGTCTTCTTCGGCATCGCCAGTCTCGCGACGGCCGTCGCTCAGGATCTGCAAACGCTCACGGCACTGCGCTTTCTGACGGGGCTGGGGCTCGGTGCGGCCATGCCCAATGCCGTGACGTTGATTTCCGAGTACGCGCCGGAATCGCGTCGCGCGGTCATCGTCAACACCATGTTCTGCGGCTTCCCGCTGGGGGCGTCGGTAGGCGGATTCGTTGCTTCGTGGGTCATTCCGCACTTTGGCTGGCATGCCGTGCTCGTGCTCGGCGGCGTATTGCCGCTGGTGCTCTCGGTGCTGTTGATCCTGTGCTTGCCGGAGTCGGTGAAGTTCCTCGTCGTGCGTCACAAGCCGGTCGAGCGCGTGCGTCGTATTCTGTCGCGGATCTCGGGCGAGCCGCTCGACGACGTCGGCACGTTCACGGTCAATGAAGCCGCGCCGAAACGGGCCGGTTCCGCCATCGGCGTGGTGCTCTCGAAGCAGTACGGCTTCGGCTCGTTGATGCTGTGGGTCACCTACTTCATGGGCCTCGTGATCTTCTATCTGCTCACGAGCTGGATGCCGCTGCTGTTCAAGGATGCGGGGTTCACGATCGAACGGGCTGCGCTGATCACGGCCCTCTTCCCGCTGGGCGGCGGCATCGGCACGATTCTGTCGGGCTGGTGCATGGACAAGTTCAACGCGCAGAAAGTGGTGGCTGTGGGCTACGCGCTGACGGCCGTGCTGGTGTATGCGGTGGGGCAGGCGATGGGCAACATCGGCGCGCTGGTCGTGCTGATTTTCCTGGCAGGCACGGCGATGAACGGTGCACAGTCGTCGATGCCGTCGTTGGCAGCGATGTTCTATCCGACGCACGGCCGCGCCACGGGCGTGGCATGGATGCTCGGTGTCGGGCGCTTCGGCGGGATTGCCGGTGCGTTGCTGGGTGCGGAGCTGATGCGCCGTCACCTGGGGTTTGCGTCGACGTTCTCGCTGCTGGCGATTCCGGCCGTGCTCGCCACGCTCGCCTTGCTCGCGAAGAATGCCTGGGAACGGGCCAGCGGCAATCCGCCGGCTGCCTCGCACGACGCGCGCAACTCGGCGCCGATGCACTGACCACCGACGTTCGTCTCGTTGCGTCCCGACGCGCCGTCAACCAGGGTTGACGGCGCGTCGTCGTATCTGGGATCAGCTACGTCGGCGTCCGAGATGAAGCATGCGCTCGCGCACTTCTTCTTCCGAGCGCCAGTGCTCAGCCGGTTTGACCAGATCGCTGCGGCTGATGATGCCGACGAGCTTGCGTGAAGCGGCATCACTCACGACCGGCAGTCGTTCCAGGTGATGCGCGGCGAAGCGTGCCGACACGATACGCCCCGTCTCCGACGCCAGCGCGACGAGCGGCGGATTCGCGCCATACAGTTGGCCCAGCGTTTGCAGCCCTTGTGCCTGCGCGCGCGTGAGTGCTTGCCGGTCGACCATGCCGAGCACGCTGTGCTCAGCGTCGACCACGGGGTAGGCGCGATGGCGCTGGCCCGCGCCGAAGGCTTGCTGTGCCGCTTCGTCGATGAGCATGCCGGCGGCCAGCGACACCGGCTCTCGGGTCATCAATTCGCCAACGTGCAGGCGCTCCAGCGGATCGACGCCGTATTCGCGATGGATGTGACGGCCACGTCGCGCGATCTTCTCCGTCATGATCGAGCGCGGCATGATCCAGATCGTGATGCCGTACGAGATGCCGCAAGTGAGCAGTAGCGGCAGCAACGCATTTACGTTGTGCGTGAGACCAAGGGCGAAGACGATGGCCGTCAACGGCGCGCCGAGCACGCCGGCGAGCGTTGCCGCCATGCACACCAGTGCCCACAGCGAGACGTCGCCACCCGGCAGCACCGGTGCGAGGAGCGTGCCGAGCCCGGCACCGATCATGAGCAGCGGCGCGAGCACCCCGCCCGAGGTGCACGATCCCAGGGCAATCGCCCAGATGATCGCCTTGACCACCAGCAGCGCCAGCGCGGCATGCAGCGTGAAGTGTCCGGCGAGCAGGTCTGCGATGACGTCATAGCCCACGCCGAGCGCACGCGGCTGGAGATAGCCGCCAATGCCGATGGCGACACCGCCGATGGCTGGCCACCACATCCAATGCACGGGAAGCTTGTGAAAGCCGTCTTCGATGGCGTAGAGGGCGCGCGACATGCTGGCGGACAGGATGCCCGCGCATACCCCGGCGATCACGCACGACAGCAGGGCGATGGGTGCGACGACGGATTCCGCCATCGGAAAGAGCGGACCTGCGTCGAGCATCAGCGGCCGTGCGAAACCGGCGACCGCGCATGCGGCGATCACCGGCAGCAGGCTGCGCGGACGCCATTCGAAGAGCAGCAGTTCCACGGCGAGCAGCACGGCGGCGACCGGCGTGCCGAATACGGCCGTCATGCCGGCGGTGGCGCCGGCCACGAGCAGTGTCTTGCGCTCGGCGGCGCTCAGATGAAAGTATTGGGCGATGAGCGAGCCGACGGCGCCGCCCGTCATGATGATTGGGCCTTCCGCGCCGAATGGTCCGCCGCTGCCGATCACAATGCCCGAGGACAACGGTTTGAGGATGGCGACGCGCGGCGACATCTTGCTCTTGCCGAACAGAATCGCCTCGATGGCTTCCGGAATGCCGTGACCGCGAATCTTGTCGCTGCCGAAGCGGGCCATCGCGCCGACGATCAGCCCGCCGATGACCGGTAGGGCGATGACCGCCGCGCCGAGCGTGTTATTGGCGGGCGAGCGTGGCGCGAACGAGAGCGTTTGATAGAAGAAGAGGTTGGTGAAGCCCTGGATGAGGTGCAGCAGCAACCACGCGGCAGGTACACCGCAAAAGCCGATGACGGCGGCCAGCGCAATGAGTCGAGGCAGGCCCGGCGCACGCGAAAAGTCCCGTGCGTTGGCGGGCGCGGCCATGGTGGAGTGAGGCGAAGGCGTATGGGGAACGGAAGCCATGACAATGCCGTGATTACAAATGAACGCCACGAATGTGGAAGATGTCCGCAAAGGTGCTCAACTCGTTGCGGTGCTGGGCGGCGAGATTCATGAGGCATGCGTCGCCTGCCGCTGAGAGGTGCACTTCCACCACTCGCCGGTCGCTTTCGTTTTGGCGGCGCGTGACGAGCCCGGCTTTCTCGCAGCGGGCGACAAGCGCCACCACGCTGTGATGCACCGCTTGCAGGCGCTCGGCCAATTCACTGATGGACGCCCAGTCGCGCCCCGGTATACCTTTGACGTGCAGCAGCAACAGGTATTGCTGCGGCGTGATGCCTTCGTCGCGTGCGGCGGACTCGCTGAAATTGAGAAAGCGGCGCAGCCGATAGCGGAATTCCGATAGGGCTTCGAAATCGCTCTTGGTCAGCGCATCGGTGGTGACCGTTGGATTGGGCGAGGGAGGCGCAGGCATGAGTCGAGCGGGCGAGAGGCGCCGCATAGTCCAAAAACGAAAAAATATATCATATCGCGATACATTCGGTGGGCTTAGGGATAGCCGGGATGACAAACCGGGCCCAGTGCGTGCAGAATCGCGAAAAAACGAGACTCAGTAGTGACGGGAACTCGATCCCCGCCGAGATGACGGAAGGCTGGTTGCCGATAGTCGGTGACAAGCGCCGTTCGAGCGGGCCGACCTCTGACAGGGAGGAGACATGGCTTCCACGGTCCGACGCCGCTGGCGTACGGGAACGTTGTTGTTGCTATCGGTGGCGCTGGGCTCCACAGTGGCCGCCTATCACTACGCCTCCGGTTTTGAACTGGGTGGCGGCGTTTTTCAGCAGATCGGATTCGGACGTCAGGGCACGTCGTCCGGGCCGGGAGCGCACGTGCGCAAAGCGGCATCGTCCTGTTCCGGGAGCGATTGTCGCGGCGACCCGGCGACTCAGTCCCATTGACTCGTCTGCACGGCATGGCTGCCGCGCCCTATGGCAGGGCGCGGTGTTCCCCTTTAGAAGACGTGACGCAGGCCGAGGGTCACGGCGCTCTGGGTCGCGTCGCGTCCCGGTGCGCCACCCGTGATGCCCGGGTTGTACATATGCGACGCGCGCAGGTTCGCGAAGTTTGAATAGAGGTCGGTGCGCTTGGACAGGAAGTAGTCCAGGCCGACATTGAATTGGAGCAGACGACCCGTGGCCGAGGCGCCGACGAAGGAATACCGCGAGTGCAGGACTGCCGCGGCAAGCTTCAAATTCGGTAGCACCCAGTAGTTCACACCGACGTCGAACACGTTGGTCGCGTCGTTGTTCGAACCTGCGGCCGCGAAGGCGCCGCTGCCGGCGGCACTAGTGAAGGCCGTTGCCAGCGGGGCCGTCGTGCCTCCGAAGCGTGCTAGCGGTTGCAGCGTGCGCGACCAAGACGCGTAGACGCGTGCCTTGTCCCACCGGTAGCTCGTGCCGACCATCCACGTGCGAATGCAGACATCGCTTGCATGTCCGTAGGCCGGATCGCAACCTCCACCAGGGGTCGCGCCGGCATCGCTCGATGCGTTCGTCGTCCCGGTTCCGGTGCCCAGTCGTGATTGCCAATACCCGAAGCCGACGCCGAAGCCGCCGTACCTGTAGTTCGCACCGAAGCCCAGCGATTGCCCCGTGGCCATCGATCCGGGGGTGCCGCCGAAGCCATAAGTAACATTGGCGCTCAGACCACGAAAGTCCGGCGAATCGTAGCGGATCGAGTTGTTGGCGCGATTGCCACCGACGCGGTCGAGATTGTTGTCGTGAACGCCGTTGATGAAGACGCCGAAGTCGTGGACGCTCGAATACCAGGTGGCGATTTCGTCGATGTAGTCCTTGCGACGGCCAATCTGCACAGTGCCGTAAGGACTCGACAGGCCGACGACGGTCGTGCGTCCTAGCGCCAGGCCACCTTGCCCAGCGGTGCCGTTGGCGACTGAGAACCCGCCTTCGAGGATGAACAGCGCCTTCATGCCGCCGCCCAGATCCTCTGTCCCCTTCATGCCCCAACGCGATTGTTGAAGATCACCGCTATCGATGCTCAACCGGTTGCCGGTCGTCGTGCCGCTCGGCCCTGCAACTTTGCTCACGTACGTGAGGCCGCTGTCGAGAAGGCCGTAGAGCCTGACGTTCGATTGTGCGTCGGCCGACGGGCTGACGGCCGCAAATCCTGCGACCCCGGTGGCCATGATGGCGACGCGTGCGATTAACCCTGCCTTCTGCTTCATATCTCCCCCCTCTGGGTGTGTGGAATGACGTCGTGTTTCAATGTTTTAATAATTAAAACAATGTTTTGAAAATTATTGAATTGAGGGGATGGCAACGTCAATCGGTGGAAAAATTTTCCGAACCCGCGCAATCAAGATACTGACAAATTTGATATTTCATTCATTGAAACGCGGAAAAAATAGTGAATTTTGGCAAATTATGCGGGTAGCTACCAAAATAGGCGCGTGCCGCTGACAGATTCCTCACTTGACCGCCTAAATTTTTTCAGGCTTAATTTTTAATACGTTGTTTTAACAAACAAAACAACGATGATTTGACGATGAAAGATTTCGCTATTCCGGCCCGTCAGGCGGTCGCAAGCATGTGGGAAAAATTTTGATGGTGACGCAAGAAAACAACACGACTGCCTTGGACGCCGATGTATCCGCCGACGTGCGCGTGTCGCGCAATGACGCATGTGTCGTCGTGCGTCCGGTCGAGTCGTCACTGCCGATCGTGTTCGACTCACCGCACAGCGGCGCCACATTGCCGGCCGACTTCGACACGGTGGTGCCGCGCGAGGCGCTGCTCTCGGGATGGGACGCATTCGTCGACGAACTCTGGGCCTGCGTGCCGCGTCATGGCGGCACGCTGATCGCCGCGAATTTCCCCCGCATGTACATCGACGCGAATCGCGCCGTGACGGATATCGACACGGACATGCTCGATGGGCCCTGGCCCGACCCCATCGCGCCGGAAAAATATTCGGCACGCGGCATGGGGCTGCTGCGCCGCTACGCGTTGCCGGGCATGCCGATGTATGACCGCAAGTTATCGGTGGCCGAAGTCCGCCGTCGCATCGACGGCTACTACCTGCCGTATCGCCACGCGCTGACGGAAGTGGCCGATGCAGCCTACGCGATGCATGGCGCGTTGTGGCACGTCGATTGCCATTCGATGAAGTCGCGCGGCAACGCCATGAATGTGGACGACGGGGTCGCGCGCCCGGACATGGTGGTGAGCGACCGCCTCGGTACCACGGCCGATCCGGCGTTTACCGAGTGGGTGGCGGGCACGCTGCGCGAGCTGGGATATCGCGTTCAGGTCAATACGCCGTACCAGGGCGGCGACCTGCTCACCGCCGTGAGCGATCCCGCGCGCCGGCGTTCGAGTCTGCAGATCGAGATCAATCGCGCGTTGTACATGGATGAGGCGCGCTTTGTGAAGCACACCGGATTTGATACGCTCGGGCGCAATCTGGAAACGTTCACGGCCACGCTCGCCCGTTGGGTGCGGGCGCAGGCAAGCTCTAAGGAAATCCCATGAACTACATCGTCGATTCGGTCGACAGCGCCCTGAAACTGCTCTCGCTGGTCGCAGAGCATCCCGGACTCGGCGTGACGGAGCTGTCCAATCGTCTGGGCATCAACAAGTCGCGCACGTATCGCATGCTGTGCACGCTGGAACACAACCGGTTCGTATTGCAGGACGAGCGCACCACAACCTATTCGCTGGGGCCGCAGGCGTTTGTGATCGGCGTGGCCGCCTCGCAGCAGAACATTCTCGTGCGCGCGGCGCAAAAGTCGATGCTCGTGCTCAATCAGGCGATCAACGAGACCATCGTGCTGCGTGTGCGCGAAGGGCTGGAGACGGTGTGCGTGGCGCGCAGCGAATCCACGCATCAGGTGCGCTCGGTGGGATCTGTCGGCAATCGTCGGCCGATCAGTTCGGGAGCGTCGGGCAAGGTGTTGCTCGCGTTTTCCCCGGACGCCATTCGCAACGAATTTTTTACGCGCATGAAGCACCTGCCGGGCGCAGCCGAGACGATGGCGTTGGCCGAAGAACTGGCCGCCGTGACGCGCAAGGGTTATGCGATCAGTGCGGGAGAAGTCACGAGCGGGGCCATCGCCATTGCGGTGCCGGTGCGCGACGTGTCCGGCGAAGTCGTGGCGGCGCTCTCGATTTCGGGACCGGAGGCGCGTATCAGCCGCATCGAAATTCCCGACTATCTGGAGCGTCTGCAGGCGTGCAGCCGCCAGATTTCGGCGGAACTGGGGTATGCGGGCGCTGCGCTCGCGCAGACCCCGAACGAGGCGCAAGCCGACAACGTGGCGTAGCGCGGCGCCAGACCCGCACCGGTTCGCCAGGGATTGGCGGCCGGTGGCGGCAAGGCGCCAGGCGACGTCATATCAACAACACGAAAGAGACAACAGGCAGGATTGACATGACAGCGCTAGCGCCGACGCCCGTCGACGGGCATTCCCATTCCGATCTCGCGAGCGCGCCAGCCGGGCATGCGCACGGCGAGCCCGACAAGGTCGAAAAACCGCACGGCAAAATGCTGCACCCCGTTGTCATGATGCTTTGGGTGCTGATCGCGGCCGTGGCGATCACGTGGTGGGTCGACGCCGGGCGCTTCTCGCGCGAGGGCAAGCTCGTGGTGCCGGGCACCTATCAAGTCGTGCCGAAGACGCACGACATTGCGACGCTCGTGGCGCCCAAGGCCGCGCACAGCACACCGGCGCAGGCGCAGCCCGCCAACGTGGTGTCGGCATTTCTCGCGGTGCCGCAGGGGCTCGTCAAGAATGCGCCGCTCATCTTCATGGTGATGTTCGTGGGCGGCATGTTCGGCGTGATGCGCAAGACGGGGGCCATCGACGCGGGCATCGACCGGTTGCTGCAACTCACTGCGGGCAACATGTACGTCCTCGCGCCGTTGCTGATGGTGCTGATCGCGCTGGGCAGCACGCTGCTCGGCTTCATTTCCGAATACCTGGTCGTGATTCCGATGGTGATGGTGCTCACGCGCCGTCTGGGCCTGTCGAACCTGTTCGCGGTGGCGTTGGTGGCGATTGCGGCGAAGATCGGGTACATCGCGTCCGTCACGAATCCGCTGGCGCTCGCCGTCGCCCAACCCCTCGTCGGCTTGCCGCTGTTCTCCGGCGTCGGGCTTCGCGTGGCGGTGTTCGTGGGGTTCCTGGCGCTGGGCATCGCCTACTTTCTCTGGCATGTGCACCGCAGCGAGTACCGCCTGGCCGAGGCGCGGGCGCAAATGGCGTCGGTGGCGCATCTACATGCGCGGCTCTCGCGACGGCACAAGGCCACGCTGCTCGTGCTGGCGCTTGCCGCGGCCATGCTGGTCTACGGCACGCGCGAACTGAAGTGGGGCAACCTCGAGCTGTCGGCGTTCTATGTGCTGACAAGCCTGGTGACGGCCGTCGTCGGGCGCCTTGATTCCCGCACAGCCGCCGACGCGTTCGTCGAAGGCCTCAAGGGCATGATGCTTGCGGGCCTTCTGATCGGACTGGCAGCATCGGTCGAGATCATCCTGCATGGGAGCTATGTGCTCGATACGCTCATCAACGACTTCACGCGTGCGGTGCGCGGTCAATCGGCGGTGGCGGTCGCCAATGGTCTGATGGGCGTGCAGATGGCACTGGATGTCTTCATTCCGTCAATCTCCGGCAAGGCCGCAGTGAGCATGCCGATCATCGGGCCGATTGCGCAGCTCTCGGGCGTGAGTCCTCAGACGTCCGTGCTGGCGTTTTTGCTGGGCGGCGGGCTGACGAACATGATTACGCCGACGTCCGGCATGTTGCTCGCCTATCTCGCGACCGCGCGGGTCGGCTTCGGACAGTGGCTGAAGTTCATCCTGCCGCTGTTCTTCGTGTTGCTGGTGCTCTCGGGAGGTGTGCTCGCGTTCGCGGTGTTGAGCGGGTATTGAGTCTCACGAGCGCGCCTCGTCTGTAACGCTTCTGCGATGCCGACATCGCGCCGTCGGCATCGCCTTGTGCGCGAGGTAATATCGCGCGATGGACTCCCTCATTGCTGCTTCCGCCCGAGCGCTCGCTGCCGGCGATTCGCTGGGTGCCTTGCGCCGGATCGCGTTGCGCGACGACGCGCCCGCGCTCGCGCTGCGCGGCATCGCGATGGCACAGCTGGGCGAGTTCGCCCGCGCGCGAGAGCTGTTCAAGCGGGCGGCGCGAAGCTTCGGCCCGCATGAGGCTCTGGCACGCGCTCGATGTGTTGTCGCCGACGCCGAAGTCGCGCTCGCCATGCGCGACCTTGGCGGGTCGACGCGATCGCTCCACGCCGCCGCCGCCGTGTTGCTTGCGCATGCGGACATCCCCAATGCCATGCTCGCGCATCTGGTCCTTGCCCGCCGCCTCGTGCTGCTCGGCAAGCTCGACGCCGCTGCGCAAGCCCTGCAGGACACCCCGTCAGATGCCGTCCCGGCGCGCCTCGTCGCCGGGCATGCGCTGATCTGCGCCGAGCTGGCGCTGCGCACACTGCGCATTCCGCAAGCGCATGCCATGCTCGCGCATGCGCAAACGGCCGCGTCGGCGGCCAACATTCCCGCGCTGATCGCCGAAGTCGAGAGCGTGCATGCAGCCTTGGCGCGACCGGCGGCTCGCCTCGCGCAGTCCGACGGCGAGCGCGCATTGAACCTCGACGAAGTGGCACGACTGCTGCATTCGGATGTGCTCGTTGTCGATGCCTGTCGGCGCGGCATCAGCACCGGCAGCAACTGGCGACCGCTGGCGCGGCGTCCGGCGCTCTTCACCCTGGCGCTGCAACTCGCGCGCGCCTGGCCCGGCGACGTCGACCGCGATACGCTCATCGCGGAAGTGTTTCGACTGCGGCGCCCCGACGACACCCACCGCGCTCGCCTGCGTGTGGAGATCGGCCGTCTGCGCGCGTTGCTCAAGGGACTCGCCGACATCGACGCGACGCCGCGCGGGTTCGTGCTGCGCACGCAAGGTGAGCGCGCAGTGTCGGTGCTGCTGCCGCCCATCGACGGCAATCGCGCGTCGCTTGTCGCTCTGCTGTCGGACGGTGCGGCGTGGTCGACTTCCGCCCTGGCCCTTGCACTCGGTGCGAGTCAACGCACCGTGCAGCGCGCCTTGTCCGCGCTGGAGCACGAGGGGCGCGTGTGCGCGTTCGGCCGCGCAAGAGCACGTCGATGGACATCGCCGCCCCTCACCGAATTCACGACGACATTGTTACTCCCTGTTGGATGGTCGTTTGGCTAGAGTGGACTTGCACGCCGACGACGGCGTCACAACCGGAGCCTGACATGACAAGCAAACTGCAACGAGTGGAACGTCCGCTTCCCCAAGCCGCCGTGATGGCGGCCGATATCGCCTGTGAGTACGGTCCGTTCGCGGGCAACGAGCGAATCCATGGCGTCACGTTCGACGGCCGACAGGTATGGGCCGCAACGGGCGATACCCTGATCGCCTTCGATCCCGCCACGGGCGAAGTTCGTCGCACGATCGCCGCCCCGAGCGACGCCGGCACGGCCTTCGACGGCACGCACCTCTATCAGATCGCCGAATCGCGTATCGACAAGATCGATCCGTCGACCGGCAAGGTCATCTCATCGATTCCCGCGCCCGACAGCGGCAGCAACTCGGGACTGACGTGGGCGGAGGGCAGCCTGTGGGTCGGGCAATATCGCGATCGCCGCATTCTCCAGATCGATCCTGCCACCGGGCAGGTGTTGCGCAGCATCGCGTCCGATCGGTTCGTGACCGGCGTGACCTGGGTGAACGATGAACTCTGGCACGGCACGTGGGAGAACGACGAGAGCGAGCTGCGTCAGGTGGACCCCGCCAGCGGTGAAGTGCTCATGCGCGTGGAGATGCCGCAGGGCATTGGCGTGAGCGGCCTGGAGCATAACGGTGCCGATCTGTTCTTCTGCGGCGGCGGTGGAAGCGGCAAGGTTCGCGCGGTGCGTTATCCGCAGCGCTGAGCCACCGCGCGTCGGACAATGGCCGGTCTGACGCGGCAAAGCCGGCATGGTGGGCCATGTCGGAAGCACTCGGGAAGGCTATCGGCGCCGATAGCCTGAACCAATGACATAGATTTTAATAATCAATTTAAGTAAATTGATAGCATTCGGCATACTGTCAACACTTTCCACCCCGTCAGAGAGACAACGACATGCCGATCATCAACAGCCAGATCAAGCCGTTCAAAGCCAACGCCTACCAAAATGGCGATTTCATCACCGTGACCGACGAGACCCTGAAGGGCAAGTGGTCGGTGGTCGTGTTCTACCCGGCCGACTTCACCTTCGTATGCCCGACCGAGCTCGGCGATCTGGCCGATCACTACGACGAGTTCAAGAAGTTGGGCGTCGAGATCTATAGCGTATCGACGGATACCCACTTCACCCACAAGGCCTGGCACGACACGTCGGACACGATCCAGAAAATCCAGTACCCGATGCTTGCCGACCCGACGTTGGCGATCTCGCGCAACTTCGACGTGCTGATCGAAGAAGAAGGCTTGGCACTGCGCGGCACATTCGTGATCAACCCGGAAGGCGAGATCAAGCTGTGTGAAATCCACGACAACGGCATTGGCCGCGACGCCAAGGAACTGCTGCGCAAGGTGCAGGCGGCGCAGTACATCGCCGCACACCCGGGCGAGGTCTGCCCCGCCAAGTGGACGCCGGGCGCGCAAACGCTGAGCCCGTCGCTCGACCTGATCGGCAAGATCTAAGCGAGATCCAGGCGAGATCCAGGCGAGATCCAGGCGAGATCCAGGCGTTACGGGGCGCTACCGGGCCCACCCCTGCGCTACGCACGATCGCCGCCGCACGCGCCTCGCCGGCGCGCCAGCCTCCTGAGTCTGGCGCGCCGGCCCCCGACCCCGAACCCCGACCCCGAACCCCGATGCCGACCTGCGCCCGCCTGCGGCCCGCGCGGTGGGCCTTGCTGACCCCATCACGCTCTATCGAGACGGAGAAACACCATGTTGGACGCGAACCTCAAAGCCCAGTTGCAAACGTACCTTCAGAAAGTCACGCGCCCGATCGAGATCGCCGTGTGGCTCGACGACAGCCCGAAGTCAGCCGAGATGAAGGCGCTGGTCGACGAGATCGCCCCGCTCTCGCCGCAGATCGCCGTCGTGGTGCACGCCGACGGCGGCGACAGCGCGGGCGAGCGTCGTCCGTCCTTCGCCATCGGCACGCCGGGGGAAGCACCGCGCATCCGCTTCGCCGGGCTGCCCATGGGGCACGAGTTCACGTCGCTGGTGCTCGCCTTGCTGCAAGTGGGCGGTCACCCGGTCAAGCTCGACGACGACACCGTCGCGCAGATTCGTGCGCTCGACGGCGATTTCCGCTTCGAGACCTACATCTCGCTGTCGTGCCAGAACTGTCCGGAAGTCGTGCAGGCGTTGAACGTCATGGCGCTGATCAATCCGCGCATCCAGCAAGTCACCATCGACGGCGCGTTGTTCCAGGGCGAAGTCGAGGCGCGTCGGGTGATGGCGGTCCCCACCGTGTTCCTCAACGGCGAATCGTTCACGCAGGGCCGCACCAGTGTGAAGGAATTGCTCGCGAAACTCGACACCGGTGCAAGCGTGCGCGCCGCGAAGGCGCTCGAGAACAAGCCGGTCTACGACATGCTGATCGTGGGCGGCGGCCCCGCAGGCGCTGCCGCCGCGATCTACGCCGCCCGCAAGGGAATTGTGACGGGCGTGGTCGCCGAGCGCTTCGGCGGCCAGGTGCTCGACACGATGGCCATCGAGAATTTCGTCTCGGTGACGCACACCGAAGGACCGAAGTTCGCCACAGCACTCGAACAGCACGTGAAGACGCATGACGTCGACGTGATCGACACGCAGCGCGCGCAAGCCTTGATTCCCGGCAAGATTCACGAAGTGCATCTGGCCAGCGGCGCGGTGCTCAAGGCGCGGTCAGTGGTGCTGGCCACCGGTGCGCGCTGGCGTGAAATTGGCGTTCCGGGCGAACGTGAGTACCGTAACCGGGGCGTAGCCTATTGCCCACACTGCGACGGCCCACTCTTCAAGGGCAAGCGTGTGGCGGTCGTCGGGGGTGGCAACTCGGGCGTGGAAGCCGCCATCGATCTGGCCGGCATCGTCAAGGAAGTCACGCTGATCGAATACGGCACGCAACTGCGCGCGGACGACGTCCTTCAGCGCAAGCTGCGCAGCCTGCCGAATGTGCGTGTGCTGATGAACGCACAGACGACCGAGATCCGTGGCGACGCGCAGAAGGTGGACGGTCTTGTGTATCGCGACCGTGCCTCGGGAGAGGTTTCCACGATCGCGCTCGAAGGCGTGTTCGTGCAGATCGGTCTCGTGCCGAACACCGAATGGCTCAAGGGGAGCGTGTCGCTCACGCGTCACGGCGAAATCGAAGTCGATGCCAAGGGCGCGACGTCGGTGCCCGGCGTGTTCGCCGCGGGCGACGTCACGACCGTGCCGTTCAAGCAGATCGTGATCGCCGTCGGGGAAGGCGCGAAGGCCTCGCTGGGCGCCTTCGAGCATCTGATGCTCAGCTCGGTGGAGTACGAGGCGGTAACGCCCGAGAAAATCGCCGCCTGACGCGAACCGACGCGGCCCCGCGCCGCCGCCGAAAGATAGCAAAGCCCTCACGAGTGACGCGCGTGAGGGCTTTGCTACGTATGGGCCGCGCATAGGGCTGATCGCCGATGCGCGCTTGTACATGATGCGGTGGTGCGCCCCTCATCGATCCCCGTGTTAATGGGAAAACGCACCAAAAATTAGCTTTGAATGCGGCCGATGCCCAAAGGCTACGCAGATTTTCGATAGTTGACGGAATCGTTGTCACCATGTGCTCCTTCAATTTGGCACACGACGCAGGCGGTCTTTGCGTCACCCCTTAGCCGAGTGACGGTGGTGGGATTGCGATCCGGCTACCCGTGATTCGGTCAAGTGAATCGACATATGGGAATCGACAACATTTTTCGTGCGCTGGGCAGCGCTGGCACGCAATCGCGAGCGCGATGGCTGAAGTGGCGCGCGCAGCCATCGGGCTTTGCCGGACACCTGCGCGGTGCGTTACCGATCGTGGTCGCCGCCGGTGCCATTACTGCGGCCACACTCGCCTGGTATTCGCGCGACACCGGTTACGCGCCGCTCTTCGGGCAGCATCAGCGCATTCCGATCGCGCAGGCCACCGGCGTGCTCGAAGCGGAGCAGATCCCGTTCCGCATGCATCCGGATACCGGCGCGATTCTCGTGCCGCATGACCGGGTCGGACGCGCGCGTCTTGCGTTGGCCGCCAAAGGCGTCACGCCGGAGCTGCCGCCAGGGCTCGAACTGGTCGACCGCGACGAACGCCTGGGGGTGCGCCAGTTCGTGCAGGACGTGCGTTTTCGTCGGGGGCTGGAGGGCGAGCTTGCGCGCACCATCATGTCGATCGACGCGGTGGATGTCGCTCGCGTACACATTGCGCTGGCACCGAAAACGTCGTTCGTCACCCATACCAAGGCGTCGGCCAGCGCATCGGTGCTGATTTCCGTACGCGCCGGACAGACGCTTGCGCCGCAGCAGGTCAGTGCCATCGTCAAGCTCGTCTCGGGCAGTGTGAACGGTCTGGCGGCGGAGCATGTTGCGGTTGTCGATCAGCACGGCACCCCGCTCACGGCGAATCTCGATCTGGACGATGCAACGCACGGTAACGCCGAAGTCCGCACCCGCTCTCGCGACGATGCACTTCGCAATGTGCGCGGCCTGCTCGACGGCATCCTCGGCCCCGCTCGCTATCGCGCAAGCGTGAGCGTCGATCTGGACGAGGACCTGGTGTCCAACACCACCGAGGCGCTCGGTGCCGATCCGCGCGTGATGCAGGAAGCCGTGCGCGAAGCGCGCGACGACGACGCCGTTGTCGGCGGCGTGCCCGGGGCGATGACCAACCGCCCGGTGGACGCCGCCCCGTTGCTCGCAGGCGATGCGGGGGCAATGCGCACCACCTCGGCCACACGTCAGTTCGCTTACGACCGCTCGATCACGCAGACGAAGCGTCACCGTCCACGCGTGCGTCAAATGCACGTGGCCGTGATGGTCGACTCGCAGGCAGCACCGGGCGGCAACGGGTGGACCGCCGAGTCCCTCGCCGAGCTCGAGCGTGCCTTGCGCGCCGGCACGGGCATTCAGACCGCGCGTGGCGACACGCTGGTGGTGAGCGCCATGCCGTTCGCGGCGTCCGATCGCGCAGCGCTCGTCGACACGGCTGAGCCGACCGCCCAGCCCCCGTTGCTGAGCGACGCACAAATGAAATATGCCGCCATCGCGGCCGCCGCGACGCTCGTTCTGGCGTTGGGCCTGTGGGCCGCACTGGCCCGGCGTGCGCGCCGCCGCAAGGCGGCCGCACTTGCCGCCGACGAGCAGGCTCGCGAGCGTCGTCGGCAGGAAGCCGAGAGCGACGCGCAGCAAGCCGCGTTGCCGGCCTTCGCCTCGGACCTGCCGCCGGCCTCGGAGGCGTCGTTCGATACGAAGCTGGCGCGCCTGACAACCCTGGCCGACGGCGAACCCGAGCGGGTCGCCCAGATCATCAAACAATGGATGGGTACGAATGCCGCTTCCCGCTGACACTTCCGCGCTGAGTGAGATCAATGGCGTCGACCGCGCCGCCGTGCTGCTGCTTTGCATGGGCGAGCGGGCTGCCGCCGCCGTGATGGCGCAACTCGCGCCCGCCGAGCTATTGCGCGTGGCACACGCCATGTCGCGTGCCGGTAGCGTGAAGAAGCACGACGTGCACGCCATCGTCGACCAATTCCTCGACGCCTGTACACAGCATGGCGGTGCGAACGCCGCACCGCGTGCGTACCTGGAACGCTCGCTCGCCGCAGCGCTTGGCGAGGGGATCGCCAGCAACGTGCTCGACGGCATTTATGGCGATCGGGTTCGACCCAAGCTGGCGCGCCTGCAATGGGTGAGCGTGACAAGGCTCGCCGACGTGCTCTCGCGCGAGCATCACCGCATGCAGGCGTTGCTGCTCGCCTATCTGCCCGCCGACCTCGCGGGACAACTGCTTCGTGCGCTGCCCGAGTCGCAGCAGGAAGCGCTGTTGCTGGCGACGGCACAGCTCACGCGCGTCGATCGCGAACTGCTGGCGGATCTGGAACTGATCGCGGACCGTTGTCTCGCCGGACTGTCGGCCGACAATGCCGATGTCCCGGGCACACGACTCGCGGCGCAAATCATCGGCCATGTGCCCGACGATCAAAAGCGGCTCATGGAAGCCCTGCGCGCGCATGACGCCACGCTGGCGGAGTCCGTGGAAGCGAACCTGTATAGCTTTGACATCCTGGCCTACCAAGCCCCGGAAGTGATCGATCTGGCCGTGGGCGAGGTGTCGACCGAAACGTGGGCGACAGCACTCAAGGGGACGGACGCCCGCATGCGGCAAGTCGTGCGCGAGCGCATGTCCCGCCTTCAGGAAGACGCGCTCGCACAGGCCATGCAGCGTCTCGGGGCGGTGTCGGCGGCGCGCGTGGACGCCGCGCGCAGCGAGATCATGGCGGCACTGCGCACGCGAGCGCGCGATGCGAATCTCTTCCTGCGTCTGGCAGACGGCGAGGTGCTCGAATGAAGCCGCACCGGTTTGGCACGAAGTCGGATGCCGCCGCGCAGCGGGGGTGGGTGCCCGTACAGCCGGATCTGGAGACTCTGCGTGCGCAGGCGTACTCGCTAGGCGTGGCGCATGGCGCTGCGCAGTCGCGTCGTGCCGTGTGGCAGGAAGCGTTCGACGCCGGACGCGCCGATGGCGAGCAAGCTGCCGAGGCGCGCTTGCAGGCGTTTTACGCCGCGCGGCTGCGCGACGAACTCGAGGTCATCGCACTGCCGCTCGCGGCGCTGCAGGCGGCGCGCGAGCAAGTCCACGCGCGACTTGCGGCGGGGGCGCTCGACGTAGTGAGCGAGGTGGCGACACGCGCGGTGCAAGCGATCGTGCAGCGTGAGTTGGACACGGCACCGGCCGACATCGCCGGCATCGTGCAGCGACTGCTCGCACAGTTGGGCGCGAGCGACCACCGGGTCACCGTCTACGTCAGCCCCGACGACGCCAATGTACTCGCGACGCGTATCGGGGGCGACATCGCTGACGCACCCTCGCATACGGATGGCGACCGTCCGGGTTGGCGTATCGTCGCCGATCCTTCACTCGGTCGCGGTGCTTGCCGAGTCGACGCCGACGGCCTTTGGTACGACGCCGGATGCGACGGTCGCCAGGCCGCGACGCATGACGTCGTGCGGCGTCGATTGGCTGACTGGGTCGACGCGTGCATGCCGGCCCCGATGCTGGACGAGACGCCAGAGGCTCAACGATGAACGACGCGATCGCACTCGCCACACCGATGGCGTTCGTCACGCGGGCCAATGGCGCGGTGCTCGACGCGCGCGGCCAACGGTTTCCGCTTGGACAGCCGTGTCGTGTTGAAACGTCCGCCGGCCGATGGACCGACGCCGAGGTCGTCGGGTTTGCCGATGGCACGCTGCAACTCGTGACGTTGGCGTGTGTGGCCGACGTCGTGCCCGGTGCACGTGTGCTGCCCGGCCACTCGACGCCGGCGCTGCGCATCGGGCCGGCGTGGCTCGGCCGCGTGGTCGACGCGCTCGGGCAGCCTCTGGACGGCAAGGGGCCGTTGCACGGCGATACCTGGCTCGATACGCGGAGTTCGCCGCCGGCGCCGCTGGATCGGCGCGCCATTGCCGAGCCGCTCGCCGTGGGCGTGCGTGCGATCGATGGGCTGCTGAGTCTTGGCAAGGGGCAGCGTGTGGGGCTGTTCGCGGGTAGCGGGGTGGGCAAGAGCGTGTTGCTCGGCATGATGACGCGGCATACCGAAGCCCAGATCGTCGTGGTCGGGCTGATCGGCGAGCGAGGGCGCGAAGTCGGCGAGTTCGTCACGGAGACGCTCGGGCGCGCCGGGCTGGCCAAGGCTATCGTCGTTGCTGCGCCGGCCGACGCACCGCCCGCGCAGCGCATGAAAGCCACCGAGTTGTGCCATGCCATCGCGACACATTTTCGCGACGCGGGCTGCGACGTGCTCCTGCTCGTCGATTCGCTCACGCGTTACGCCATGGCGTGCCGCGAGGTCGCGCTCTCGCTTGGCGAGGCGCCCGCGGCGCGCGGCTATCCGGTATCGGTGTTCGCCCGCTTGCCGCGTCTGGTCGAATGCGCGGGCAATGGCGCGGGCTCGGGCAGTCTGAGCGCGATCTACACGGTGCTGGCCGAGGGCGACGATATGCAGGACCCCGTGGTCGACACCGCCCGAGCGGTGCTCGATGGTCACATCGTGCTTTCGCGGGAACTGGCGGACGCGGGGCACTACCCGGCAATCGATATCGGGGCATCGGTGAGCCGGTGCATGTCGCAGGCGGTGGGCGCGCGCCAGGCGAGCGCGGCGCGCGCGTTCAAGGCGCAGTGGCACGCGTATCGACAAATTCGCGAGTTGATTCCGCTCGGCGCCTATGTGCCCGGCGCGCACGCCGAGACCGACCGTGCCGTGGCGCGACATCCCGCCATGCTCGACTTTCTGTGCCAGCACGAGGGGGAACACCGGGCGCCGCACGATCTGTGCGAGCGACTGGAGGCGTTATGTCGATGACCGGGAACACGCCGCGTGCCCTGCGCGCGTTGCTGTCGATGCGCGAGCGCGAACTCGATGCGGCACAGCGTGATGGCCGTCAGCTCGCGCAACGTCAACAACGGCTGGCGCGCAACGTTGCCCAGCTCACGCAGCTCTATCGCGCCGTGGCGATCAACGGCACGCGCGCGAGTGCGCACAGCTTTCAGAATCGCGCCGATTACAAGCGCACGCTCGTGGAGATGATCGAGACGCAGCAGGTGCCGATGGCGCAGTTGGCGCGCTGGCAGTCGGTGGCGGCGCAGGCTGTGCGTGACGCTCAGCGTCGGCGTGAAGGCGTGGCAACGCTCGTCGCGCGCCATGAGATGAGCGCGAGACAGGCGGCGTGGCAGCGCGAGGCGCGCGAGCAGGCCGCCCAGGCGCTGGCGATTTGGCAGCGAAGGGCGAGCGCGCGGACGCGAAATGAGGAAATCCCCTCGAACCCTGGCGTTGACAAAGTGCGCACGGAGGTCGCTTTGGTGGGGAAAACCACGCGTTTCGCGTCTCGTGCCCACCCTGAAACAGGAGTTCCGCCATGCTGCAAGTGAAAGACCGTATCGAGAAGCTGGCCCAAGATGTCGCTTCCAACCGCATGCGAGCGGAGTTCGGCCGTCTTGGGAAAGACAAGGCCAGCACCGAATCCCGCCAAAGCGGTGTCGCAACGCTCAAAGAGGTGCTGGGCACCTTCGAGAAACAATTGCGACGCCTTGGCGACAGTGCGGACTTGCGCCAGCACAAGGCCACGCAATCGAACGACCAGGCGTTCTCCGTCAAGTTGGAGAAGGGCGTGCAGCAGCTCGATTTCGACGTGCACGTCAAACAGCTCGCCACCGTGCATCAGGTGCAAATCCAGAACGTCGAGGCGCTCGTCGACGGCAAGGTGGCCGTGGCGGGACGCGATGAGGCGGTCGCGCTGGATACGTCTGGACTGGACCTGACGACGCCCGAGGGTGTCCGGGCGCTTGCCCGACGCATCAACGCCGACCCCGACTTGAGCGGCCACGTCCGCGCCGATCTTCGGTACGTCGCGAGCGACGGCGTGCCACGGCTTCTGTTGACGGCCAAGACCTCTGGATTGGACGCGCGCTTCAGCGTCAAGGATGGCGCCGACGTCGATGCCGGAACGGTGCTTGCGAAAGGCGATAACGCGATTGTGCGCCTCGGCGATCAAGCGGGGCAGGACGAAGCGTATCCGACCAACGAGATCGCTCTGTTTGCAGGGATCACGCTGTCGTTGAAAAAAGCGGATACCGGGACCGAGACGACGCGTGTTTCGGTCGTGCCGGACCGAGAGGGGACGGCGGCGAACATGCGTGCCCTCGTTCAAGCCTACGACGCGCTACGCAAGCAGGTGCGCGAACTGATGGACCCCGGCACCCCGGGCGCGACGGTCTCGCTCGATGGCGACGAGAAGCGCGAAGACATCAAGGCGGCGGGCCCGTTCTACGCCGATGCCGGTGTGCGGGCATTGCTGCGCGACCTGGAGCGCAATTTCGAACGGCCCGTGACGATCGACGGCAAGACATTCGATCCTGCCCAGTTCGGCGTGAAGCGCAATGCCGACGGGTCGGTCACCTTCGACGCGGCGCGCTTCGAAGCCGCCTACGCCGAGGACAAGGAACGACTGGCCAAGTGGTTCGGCGAGAGCGCCGACGTCATGAAGCGCGACGCCAACGCCGACCTGGACAAGCAGCCGGCGGGCATGCGGCTCGCGGTGCGCATCCGTGAGTGGACCGACGAGATTGCCGGCGTGCTCAAGCACCGCAGCGACAACGACGAAATCGCATCGCGCCGGCTATCCGAGCAACAGGACCGGCTGGAGACGCGCTTT
Source organism: Pandoraea cepalis (assembly GCF_902459625.1). Taxonomy (NCBI): domain Bacteria; kingdom Pseudomonadati; phylum Pseudomonadota; class Betaproteobacteria; order Burkholderiales; family Burkholderiaceae; genus Pandoraea; species Pandoraea cepalis. Next base: position 192,717 of record NZ_CABPRY010000007.1, on the reverse strand, counting down.
CGCGCGCTCGTCGCCCGTTACACCGGTGAATTCGCGCGCGCGGAGCAGGTTCGCCAGCAAATGAACGAGACACGCAGCTTTGTCGATGCGCTCTTCCGCGGATCGCGCAAATCCGACGAATGATGCGCGTCGTTATCCTCTAGGGAGTCAAACCGAACATGGCTTATCAGGAATACCACGTCTCAGACCTCGACGCCCGCATCGCGGGCGCCACCCCGTTGCAGCTCATGCTGATCCTGCTCGACGGGCTGCTCGACGAACTGGCGCGCGTGCGCGCGCACATCGAGCATTCGCGCAACGACGCGCGTCTGCGCAGCGTGACCAAATGCCTGAATCTGCTCAATGGGCTGGCGTCGCACATCGATGCGGCCGACGGCCCCGGCGTCACGCAACCGTTGGCGACCGTGTACGACTTCTGCATGCGCGGAGTCGCGCAGGCAAGCGTGGAGGGCGATGTCGCCAAGCTCGACGAGGTCACGGCCGTGGTCACCCAGCTCGCGCAGGGCTGGCGTTCCCTGGAGACGCGGTGTGGTTGATGCGGCGACCTTTCAGACGCTGGCGCGAGATCTGCGAGGGCATTCCGCGGCGCGCGAGTGGGGCTTGCTGCAGGCGACCGACGCGCTGTTCCGTCGGGCTTGGCGGCACGCCCCCGCGCCCGACGCGCGGGATGCGCGGCTCGCGCAGGCCATGGCCGATGCGCGCGTCGCTCACGACCAGGCTTACCTGCTGTCCCAGCGCGCCGCATCGGAAGCCCGCAGACAATTGGCCGGACTCGGCCATTGGCGCGACGGTGCGCTTGGCTACCTGAGGATGCACGATGATCGTTGAACCCGTGCGTCTCACGACCTTCACCCATGCGGACCCACTGAGCAAGGTGGCGCACGGCGTGCCGTCCGCCGACTCGGCGCAAGCGGTGTCGGCTCCCCAGGACGCGATGGCGTCGCACGACTTTGCCGCGTCGCTGGTTCGCTTGTCGACGCAGGGCCTTGACCTGGACGCCGCGGCCGGTGAGTCCGAGACAGGGTGGGCTGTGTCGGTCGACGCGCCGGACACCGCTTTGCGCCAGGGTATGGAGGTGCGCGTCGGCGCTGCGGCCGCATCCGCGATGCCCCTGGCGGGGCCTGACCCGCAGAACGCCGTCGACACGAATGGCAAGCCCGACCCGGAACCGGACGAGGCAGGCATGGTTCGCGAGGTCGCCGTCCTCGCGCCAACCATGCCTGTCAACCCGGTGATGCCTGTCGTGTCGGTCACGACAGCGGCCGTCACGCTCGATGCTGGTGAGCCCGCGTTGATGCCGCTCGACACGCATTCGAGTCACGGCGAATCGCCGGACGACGCGGCAGCGTCTCACCTCGCAACGATGCTCGCGGCGCGTGAGCATCGGATGCAGGGGGCCGTGGGCAGTGCGCAACCGACCGAGCGCGGCAACGGCGCTGTCGACACATCGACCTCCAGGTCTGCGACGGCATCTGCTGTACGCGTCGTGGCGCCAATGTCGCCGCCGCCCGTGGGGTCGCTGCCCGCGACCATGACGAACGATGACGGAGTGGCGCATGCGCCTCGCGTTGCGTTCTCCCCGACGCTGTCCGGGAGCGCAGTGGCGACGGAATTGACCGCCGCAACGGGATTGTCTGGACTGACGAGTCTCGCGACCGTGTCGGGCGGAACGCTGGGGGGCGCCCTGGCGGCGAGCAATGGCGCGGCTGTTTCCCGAACGCTGTCCGAACGCGTGCAGTCGATGATGGAGAACGGTGCTCAGGAAGCACGCATGCGGTTGATGCCGGCAGAACTCGGCGAGATCGGCATTGTCGTGCGCAAGTCGCCCATGCAACTTAGTGTGAGCTTGCACGTGGCGCGCCCCGAGGTGATGAGCCTCGTTCAGGGCACGGTCGGGTTGCTGCGGGACATGCTCTCGCAACGGCACGCCGGGGATGTCCATGTGAGCATCGCAAGCCTGCCGCAACACGGCGGCGACGGCGCGTCGGGCAATGCGCGAGATCGGCATGCGCGCGACCACCGGGCCGGCGACGCGAGCCCGGGCATCGCATTGGGGGCAGCGGGTCGAAATGACGAGGCATTCCGGCTATGAACACACTGATGTATGGCCCCGTCACGCGTTCATGTGACGACAGGTGCGACGACAGACGCCGCGACGCCCACACGGCGAGCGCAGCCAACGGCGTGGGCGCGCCGCCGTCGTTGCGTGTCGAGCGGGTGCAGGCTGCGCCGCCGGAACCGTCGCCGTTGGCATGGCAGGCGGTCCCGGCCGCCGATGAGCAAACGCAAGTCTTGCGCCTGATGCCATTGATCGCGCGCATCGTGCGCTCGCTGGCGCCCCAGACCAGTGTCGCGATGGCGCAGGAAGACATGACGCAGATCGCCCTGATCGCCGCACTCGATGCCATACGACGGTACGGTCCCCCGGACGAACGTTTTACCGCTTACGCCGCGACCCGTATTCGCGGTGCGGTGCTCGACGAACTCCGTCGGCTCGATTGGCGCCCGCGCACGTTGCGGCAGGCGTCGCATCGGCGGCGCGATGCCGAACGCGAATTGACACGCACGCTCGGGCGCGCGCCAACCCGTGAAGAACTGCGTGTCCATGTGGGGATGGACGCCGCGGCGCTGGAAGAAGCCGAGATGGCGGGCTATGCGGAGAGCATCGCGAGCTTTGACGAACTGCTCGCCGAGGGTGGCATGGCGGCCAACGAAGTGCTCGTCGAACGGCGCAGTCCGGAAGATCTGGTCGCCATGCGCCAGAGTCTGACGCGCTCGCTCGACGCGCTGGACCCGCGTGAGCAGCGCGTCGTGCAGCTGTACTACGAGTTCGATATGAATCTCGAGGAGATCGGCGAGGTGCTGGGGTTGACCCGGGCGCGGATCTGCCAGATTCATCAGGTGGCGCTTGGAAAAATGAAGATCGCTTTGCACGACGCAGGGCGAAGTGGCGCGCGAAACGCGCGCGTCCCACAACGCAATGATCAGACGAGTTTGACGAGATAGACGAGGCAAAGACAATGAAACTACTGCTGCTTGGGGCTGCCGTGATCGCGGGTAGCGTGTTCGGCATGTTCTGGCTCAACGGCGGCCAGTTCGAAACCGTATTCCATCTGAATGAGTTGGTGCTGGTCGTCGGCACGGCGCTGGGCGCGTTTCTCGTGGGCAACACATCGCGCGTGCTGGGCGATCTGCGCGCGGTCGTCGCGGCCGCCATGCGGCGGCGACGTCATGGCGAGGCGTTCGAGCGGGAACTGCTCACGCTCACCTACACGCTACTGCAAACTTCGTCGCGCGACGGCGATCGTGCGCTCGACGCCCACCTCGACGACCCGGCGCGCAGCGCCATCTTCCAGCGCAGTGTTCACGTGCTCGCCAATAAGAAGCTGATCGACTTTACGGTCGATGCCTTGCGCGTCGCGGCACTGAGCAAAGGCTCGCGGGGCGAGTTGGATAGCCTGCTCGCGATGGAAATCGAGAGTCGGGAGCGTCGCATGATGCATCCCGTGCAGGCGCTGCACAAGCTTGCCGAGTCGATGCCGGGCTTCGGCATCATCGCCGCCGTGCTCGGCCTGGTGCTCGCCATGTACGACATCGGGGCCGGTGCGGCAACGGCCATGATCACCCGTCAGGTCGCGGTGGCGATGGTCGGCACGTTCTTCGGCGTGTTCGCCTGCTACGCCGTGTTGAGCCCGATTGCGAACCGGCTGTCGCAATCTGTCGCCGTGGAGATGACCGGCTACGAATGCGTGCGCGCGGCGATCATCGCGTTCCTGAGCGGGAAAACGCCGCTGCTCTCGGCCGACGCCGGACGCCGCATGCTGCAATACGGCGCGTTGCCGAGCTTCAATGCGCTCGAAGGTTGGGTGCGTAGCGCCGAGGACGGACGATGAGTACGCGTCGAGCTCGCGCCACGGTTGAAGAGGGCAGTCATGCCTGGAAGGTGGCATTTGCCGATCTCTGCCTGGTGCTCATGTGTCTGTTCGTGGTGATGTGGGTGTTGGAGCGGCGCGTGTTCGAGTCGCAGCCGTCGTCCGAGGCGCCGGGCACCAGTACGCAGGCCTCAGCCGCGTTGCCGCCCGCGCTGCCAACGGATCCCAGCCGGATCGAGGCGACCCCCAAGGGGCAGTTCGAATCGCCCGCCGACATGGCGCGCCTGGCATCTGCCGTGCAACAGCTCAGCCAGATCGCGAATCTGTCGGATCATGTGAGCACGTCCATCACGCCGGACGGGCTACGGGTGCGGCTGGCCGATTCCGACGAGCAAGGCATGTTCGAGCGCGGCAGCGCCACACCGTCGCCCCGCGCCCGCGCACTGCTCTCGCGCATCGGCGGGCTGCTGGGCGGCGTCGATAACGCGTTGATGATCGTGGGCCACACCGATGCCGTGCGATACCGAACGTCCGCAGCCGACGGGTACACCAACTGGCACCTGTCGTCGGAACGCGCGCTGGCGGCACGCACCGCACTGGTCGCCGGCGGGCTGCCACTCGGTCGCGTGCTCATGGCCGTCGGGATGGCCGACCACGCGCCCTTGCTGACCGACCATCCCACGGCAGCGGCCAATCGGCGCATCGAATTCGTCGTCCTCACCAAAGCCCGGGCGACGCAACTGGCGCAGATGTTTGGCGCCTCGCACGATGCGGCGCTGGTGCTCTCCGGAAGCGACGCGCAGGCCGACGCGGCCGAGATCGCCAAACTGCCTGCACGCTTAACAAACGACGGCGATCGGTCGCCTGATGTGAGTGAACCGTAATTTCCCAGGACTCTTCTCATGCCCAAGATCGACTCGATGGTCAATGTCATGCCTATCGACCCTGCACGTCGGCGCCTGACGTCGGCTGCAGCCAAGGCGCCTGTGGCGCACGCCGCTCCCGCGGGCGCGCCTCGCGCCGTGCGGGCCGATGCGAGCGATTGGCTCGCCAGCGCGCAAGCGGCCGTCGAGTCCGTTGCGCGTATCGACGCCGACAAGGTCGCGCGGATCAAGGCGCAACTCGCGCGCGGCGAGCTGACGTTCGACAGCGAGCGAGTCGCGAGCCGGATGCTCAGTCATCACGGGATGCTGCGGTGAACACCGCCGCGCAGCGCTTGCGCCGCGAATGCGTGGGGCGCATCGTGGCCGATGTCGACGCCGATCTGGTCGACTACCACCGGCTGATCGAGACGCTCGACGCGCTGCATCGCGCGCTCGTCGCGGACAAGCTCGACACACTCACGCGCGCTCACGATCGCGCGGCGCAATTGGTCAGCCGTTTGCGCGTTCGGGCACGCCGTCGCGTGCAATGTCTCGAACAGGCGTTCGGCGAAGCCGCCGCCGACACCCTGGCGCCCGTTTTCCAATGGCTGGATACCCCCGCGCGCGACGCCCTGTCCGCCCGCTGGCAGGCGCTGCAAGCGAGCGCGGCCCGCTGCAAGGCGATCAACACGCGCAACCTGCGCGAGATCGGCACGCGCCTCCATGCCCTCGACGTTGTGTTATCCCCCGCCTCACAGTCCGCGACCTACACGCCACCGCGATAAGCCCCTGGCGTCGGCTCGCCGCGTCGTAGCCTTGTCGCCTTGTAGCGCAAGCGTCGCAGCGTCGCAGGTTACGGGGAAATCAATCGACAAACCACCACGCAAATAGCGTCTTTGTCCCAAAGCCGATCCATGGGTTTGGGAAACGCGTCAATTTCACGGCCGTTTGGGCCGCTTTTCGATAGTTTTGTCGACAATGGGCGACGTCGTTATCGGTCAACCACGGAGGCGAAGTTTTGCAGACATTTTTTTCGCAGGCGCTAGGTGTTCACGCTGCGGCATTGCGCGCGCGAGAGGATCGCACGCGTGTGCTTGCGGCCAACCTCGCGAACGAAGCCACGCCGGGTTATCAGGCGCGTGACCTCGATTTCGGTGAGCGCGTGCAGCAGCATCTGGATGCGGCAACGGCGGCGGTGCACGACGCTGGTTCGCCCATGGCGAGCGTGGCGTCCGATGCCTTGCGCTACCGCGTGCCAATGCAACCGCGCGCCGATGGCAACACCGTGGAACTGGGTATCGAGCAGGCCCTCTTCGCACAGAACCTGTCCGACTGGCAGGCCAGCCTTTCCTTTCTGAATCGGCGACTCGCCGGACTGCAGAAAGTCATCGACGGAGGCCGTTGACGATGAGCTTCAGGGAGATTGCGGGAATCGCCGGCTCGGCGATGGCCGCCCAAACCATTCGACTGAACACCGTGGCGAGCAATCTGGCGAACGCCGGTGCCGTCGCAGGCGACGCCGAGACGGCGTATCGCGCACGCAAGCCGGTGTTTGCCACGGCGCTTGGCGATGCCCAGGGGGCTCAGCACGTGCAGGTCGTTGATATCTACGAGAGCGAGGATCTGCCGCGTGTTGCGCACGAACCCGGGAACCCGCTCGCCGACGCCGATGGCAACGTCTTCTACGCAAACGTGAACGCGATCGAGGAAATGACGGACATGCTCGATGCGTCGCGTGCATTTCAAACCAATCTGGAAGTGCTGGCCCGCGTGCGCGCGGCGCAGCAGGACTTGTTACGACTCGGAGAGCGCGGATGACGCTAGCAATTGGACCCGACGACGTCGCTCGCGCCGCAGCGCAAAGCGGTGCCGCGACATCAGTGTCTGCGAACGGCGCAGGCGAAGAGATGCGAGCGATGTTCACGAAGCTGCTGGTCGCGCAGATTCGTCATCAGGACCCGCTCAACCCGACCGATCCGGCGCAGTTCGTCGGGCAGCTCACGCAACTGAGCCAGGCGGAATCGATGCAGCAGATGAGCCAGCGGGTGCTCGCGCAGACCAAGGTGCTCTCGGGCATGCAGGGCTATGCGCTGGGCAGCCACGTCGGTCGCGACGTGAGTATCGAGACGACGCGCGTCGAGCGCGTGAGCGGGCAGCCGATTCGAGGCACGGTCGATCTGCCTGCGCAGGGCGAGGGGGCCGAGGTCGTTTTGCGCGGCAGCGACGGTAGAACGATCCGCAAACCGTTGCCGGCGTCCTCGGGACGAACCGAGTTCGCCCTCGACGATGCATGGTTCGCCGAGCACCGTCTGGGCGCGGGCCGCTTCGACATCCACGTTCAGACCGGTAGCACGACGTTGCCGGTCCGTCTGTCGGGCCGCGTCGAGCGCGTGCATCTGGGCGACGCCGGTACGCGCGTCGATGTGCTGGGCGTAGGGACGAACCTCGACGCCGCAGCGATCAAGGAATTGTCGAGCAGCGCCTCTTCTGGCGCGGCCTGAGTACACGAGGACACCATGAGTTTCGATATCGCCCTGTCGGGCATCAACGCTATCAATCAGTCGCTGGAGACGATCTCGCAGAACATCTCCAACGTGTCGACGAAAGGATACAAGTCGGCCACCACCCGCTTTGCTTCGGCCATGGCCGAGGCGCAACCGGCCGGCGTCAAGGTCAGCGGCACCGAATATTCGGTCGGCGCCAGCGGCAGTCTGCAGAATTCCGGGAACCGCCTGCACCAGGCGATTCAAGGTGACGGCTTCTTCGTGCTTAGGGGGACGAATGGCCAGCGCGTCTATTCGCGTGTTGGCGATTTCACCGTCGACAAGGACAGCAGGCTCGTCGACGGGAGCGGGCGACTCGTACAGGGCTTCGCGCAGGGACAGTCGAACGTGTCCGACGTGACGATCGACAAGCGCCCGGTGGCGGCGCTGGCCAGCACCGGGGTCGACATCAAAGGCCGCTTGCCGGACCCGTTGCCGACGACGGCCGGCCAGATCGGAGAGACGTCGGTCACGTTTCGCGACACCAACGGCGAAATGGCGGTGAGAGGGCTGCGATTCGCCATGCAGGACGGCCCGTTGCGCCTGGAAGTCTCCGAAGTCGACGGCGGCAATGTGACCGTGTTGGGAACCCTCGATCCCGCAACGATGACGTTGGACCGGATGGCCGGTACCGGCACGCTGCCGACACTGGATTTCACCGGCATGGCCTCCCAGCGTGGCGCGTTCACCGCGAGCGCGACCGAAGTCGGTGGCCGCGAGGCGGGCGAGTTCGTTCGTGCCCGCATCGACAAGGACGGATCGGTCGTGGCGGAGTACAGCAACGGCGCGAGCGAAACGCGATATCAACTCGCTCTCGGTGACTTCGCCAATGCGGGCGGCCTCGCCCCCGCCGACGGCACCGTCTGGCGCGAGACCGGCGAGTCGGGCGTGGCGCAACTGCGTCGCCCGGGCGAGGGCGCCACGGGCGTGCTCGTGAGTAACGCGCTGGAAGGGTCGAACGTCAATGTGACGGACGAACTGGTCAACCTGATGTCCGCGCAGCGTAACTATCAAGCGAACACCAAGGTTATTTCGACGCAGAACGAGATGATGCGCAACCTGATGCAATCGATCTGACGCGATGGATGCCCTGATCTATACCGCGATGTCCGGCGCGCAACGTGCGCAGGACACCCAACAAGTCGTGGCGCAAAATCTCGCCAACACGGCGACCACCGGCTTTCGCGCGTCGTTGGCCGTTGCGCAGGCCAACGCCTTGCCGGGCGCCGGTCTTGCCTCGCGCCACTACGCCGTGCAGGCGCCGGCCGGTCTCGACACCACGCCGGGCGTGCTGGAGCCCACGGGACGTGCGCTCGACGTCGCCATCGACGGGGACGGTTATCTCGCGCTCGCGGCGCGTCCCGAAGACGGCGCGGATGTCGTGTACTCACGCGGCGGTTCCCTCACGCTCGATGGCGACGGCACCTTGCGACTGCATGGCCGTGTGGTGCTCGGCGACGGCGGGCCGGTCGTGGTGCCGCCGCATCGCGAACTCGACATCGGCGCGGACGGCACGGTAGCGGTGGTGCTCGCGGGCGCGTCGGAACCTGTGCCGATAGGCCGGCTGCAACGGGTGCTGGCCATGCCCGGCGACATGCGCAACGCGGGCAGCGGCGTGCTCATGAGCGATGCCGGTGTGTTGCCCGGCGACGACGTCACGCTGCGCGGCGGCCATCGTGAAGCGAGCAACGTGTCGGCTGTCGGAGCGATGGTCCAGAGCATGAGCGCGAGCCGCGACTTCGAGATGCAGATGCGCGTGCTCAAGATCGCCGACGACATGGCCGATGGCGGCAACCGACTCATGCGCGGATAACGCGCGTCAACTCCAACTCCTCCCTTCGAGATGTCATGAATCCCGCACTTCTCATCGCCCGCACGGCGGTTCACGCGCAAGACGCGCAGTTGCAGACCATTGCCAACAATCTGGCCAATGTGAGCACAACGGGCTTCAAGCGCGACCGGCTTGCGTTCGAAGACACCTTCTATCGTGCCGTTCGCCCCGCGGGCGCCCGTACGCAAGGCGACGCGACGTTGCCCGGCGGCATGTACTTCGGTACCGGGGTGCGGCTTGCCGGCACGCAGAAGCAGTTCATCAACGGCACCGAACAGGACACGCAGAACGCGTTGGATGTCGCCATCACCGGCCGTGGCTTCCTGCAAGTCGAGATGCCCGATGGCGAGACGGCCTATACCCGTGCGGGCAATCTTCGGCTCGACGCCGATGGACGCATGGTCACGCAGGCCGGTCACCCGCTCGTGGGCGATATCGTCGTGCCGCCGGGTGCGCGCGAGCTCACGATCAGCGCCGACGGCGACGTGAGCGCAACGCAGACGGGCGACACCGAGCCGACGTCGCTCGGCCGCCTGCAACTCGCCGACTTCGTGAATCCTTCCGGCCTGCGCCCGATGGGCAGCAACCTGTTCGCCGAGACGGCCGCAAGCGGGCCGGCCATCGAAGGCAATCCCGGCGAAGAGAACCTCGGCCTGCTGCGGCAAAAAGCGCTCGAAGGCTCGAACGTCGTGGCCATCGAAGAGATGGTGAACATGATTACCGCGCAGCGCGCGTATGAAATGAGCACCAAGGTGCTGTCCGCCGCGGACAACATGATGCAGAACCTCGCGCAGGTTGCGCGCTAACGGACGCGGACGGAGACGACGATGACGCACGCAACGCCCCGTGGGCCGCGTAATGCCCGAATGCGCTGTCGTAGCGCGGGTGCCGGGGTCACGGTGGTGCTCGCCGTGGCGCTCACGGGCTGCGCGGGCTTTCTGCCTCCGCAGCTCGAAGAGAGCGACGACCTGCCGGGCGTGGCCGAGATGTCGTCGCAAGGGCAGGCGGGCGGGCTCTTTTCAGCCGGGCACGCCTTGTCGCTCACCTCGGACCAGCGGGCATTTCGCGCGGGCGACGTGTTGACCATCGTGCTGCAGGAGCAAACGCAGGCCAGCAAGCGCGCGGGCACTCGACTGGACAAACGCAGCGACATGTCGATCGACGACGCCACGCTGATGGGAAAGCCGCTCATCGGCGATACCGCGCTCGGTGCGCGACGGGGCTTTCGCGGGGATAGCTCGAGCACGGCGCAGAACACACTGCGCGGCGCGATCACGGTGATCGTGCATCGGGTGTTGCCTAGTGGGCTGCTGCACGTGCGCGGCGAGAAGCGGTTGTTTCTGAACCAGGGTGAGGAAACCGTGCGCGTGGCTGGCTATGTGCGCGCGGGCGATATCGATACGACCAACCGTGTCTCGTCGCTGCGCGTGGCCAATGCGCGCATTCAGTATTTCGGCACGGGCGCGCTGGCCGACAGCAACAATCCCGGCTGGCTCACACGATTTTTCAACAGCCAGTTCGCACCGCTCTGAGGGAGCCCGTATGTTCAGAATGCCTGACGCGCTCGCGCGCGTGCCTCGCTGGTTCAACGCGTTGACCTTGTCGGCGACGATCGTCATGGTGTCGATGACGACGATCTCCCCGGCCAGTCATGCGCAAACCGTGCGCCATTACGTCAACGTGGAAGGCGTACGCGACAACCAGCTTGTCGGCTACGGTCTCGTCGTGGGGCTGGCCGGCACCGGTGACGGCCCGCGCTCGCGCCATTCCAGCCAGTCGCTCGCCAACTTGCTCAAGCAATTCGGCGTCAGCATGCCCGAGAACGTGCAATTGCGCTCGCGCAATGTCGCCGCCGTAATGGTCAGCGCGACCTATCCGTCGGGCTTTCTCCGCGGACAGACCATCGATGTCACCGTGTCGTCGATGGGCGATGCGCGCAGCCTGCGCGGCGGTACGCTGCTGCTGACCCAACTTCGTGCCGTCGACGGCCAGACCTATGCGCTTGCCCAGGGCAACCTCGTCGTGAGCGGGATGCAGGCCGAGGGGCGCAGCGGGTCGCGCGTGCAGAAGAACACGCCGACCGCCGGGCGCGTGCCCAACGGGGCGACCATCGAGCAGGAGATTCCCGTGCCGGCCGGCGAGGGCGGCGCGATGCGCCTGAGCCTGAAGCGTCCGGATTTCCAGCTCGCGGCGAATATCGCCGACGCCATCAACGCCCGCTTTGGCGAACGCACCGCGCTGGCAAAGAACGGCAGCACCGTCGAGGTGACATCGCCAGACGACGCCGATGCGCGCGTGCGCTTTCTCGCCGAGGTCCATGCATTGCCCGTGCCGGGGGTGAGCCGGGTGCCGCGCGCGGTCATCAACGCGCGATCGGGCACGGTAGTGATCTCGCAGGGCGTAACGGTGCGGCCGGTCGCCGTGTCGCATGGCTCGTTGCGCGTGACGGTGACCGAGTCGCCCGTCATCGCCCAGCCGGCCCCGTTTTCGCGCGGCCGAACGGCGGGCGCGGCACGCTCGCGCGTCGACGTCGCGGAAGACGAAATGGATATCCACGTCTGGCCGGCCGGCGTCGATTTACAGACCATCGTCGACAGTCTGCGCCGCTCCGGCGCCACGCCCGACGATGTGATTTCGATTCTTCAGGCGCTGGACGAAGCCGGCGCGCTGAACGGCGAGCTGCATGTGATTTGAGACCGATGACCCCACCGATGACGCCGAACCCCTTGCTTATTTCCACCGCCCGGTCGCCTTTGTCTGAGGCAGGCGCAACGCCGGTTGCGCCGAGTGCGACGCTTGAAGCCGCCGCCGAACAGTTCGAAGCGATCTTCGTCGCCCAGTTGCTCGGCGAAATGCGACGGGCGACCGAGGCGCTGCGCGACGATCGCGATGACGCCGGCGCGCTGGGCAAACGCGACCGCACGACGCACGGCCTGCACGAATGGGCGGACACACAGGTCGCACAGGCGCTTGCGGCACGCCGTGCATTCGGCATCGCCGACATCATCATCCGGCAAATGGCGGGGCGCTGAGCGCGCGCTGCGCCGATACCGACAGGACAGGCACTGAACCATGAACATGCTGAATATCGCCACGCAAGGCGTGAAAACTGCGCAGTCGCTGCTCGACAACGAGGCCCTCAACATCTCGCAGATGAGCAATTCGGCGTATACGCGCCGCAACGTGCGCGTCACGTCACGCGCCGACGGCACGGTGCAGGCGCAAGACGTCGTTCGCGTGGCCGGGCTGGAGCAGCGGCGTCAGTTGTGGCGCGCCGTGTCCGGCGCCAGCGAACTGGACGTGCAGAAGCCGCACCTCGCCGCGCTGCTCACGCAGTTGGGCGGGACCGACGTGGCCAGCGATCCGCTCGGCCTGCGCGAGTTCGTCGGCGCACTCGATCACGAAGCCCAGACGCTCGGCAGCGATGTCCATGCTGACGGCGTCTTCGCTGCGCTGGGACGTGTCGCCGAGCGCACCAACGCGATGTTCTCCGCGTTGGAGCGCCTGCGAGATACCGTCAACGCGGTGCGGGGCGGGGAAGCGGAAAAGGTGAATCGCCTCACGACGGCCCTGGCGGATCTGAATCGTCTGCACCGTCTGGCGCCGGACGAAGCGGGCCGACTGGCCGTCGAAGATCAACGCGATCAGACGCTGGGCGAATTGGCGGCGTTTCTCGATGTGGATGTGCGGGACGACGCCAGCGGGGCGTATCACGTGCTTACCCGGAGCGGACAACCGCTCGTACTGGGCAATCGCGCAGCGCAACTGGAAGCGCGTCCGGATGGCGGCTATTCGGTCGTGGCGGGGTCGTCGCGTGTGGATGTGCCGGCCGACACGCTCGGCGGACGGTTGGGCGGCCTCGACAGATTCCTCACGGGAGCCCTCGACTCGCGCATCGCGGATTTGACTGACGTTGCGAGCACGCTGGTCGATCAACTGAATCGGGCGCATGCCGATGTGGCTTCGGGCGATTTCAGCGATACGCCGCTGCTGAAGCTGAGCACTGGACCGGATGGCTTGCCGATGATGCAGCGCACGGTCCAGACAGCGCTAGACCTTGCTCTGGACACGGACAGCGCCAACGGAAATGGCAAGACGTTGCATCGTTTGAAGGGTGCGATCGGCGGCCCGGTGGCGCTTTCGGGGCGCGCGGGGACGACGCTTGTCGAAGCCATGAGTGCGCTGGCTGCCGAGACGGGCCGTCGCGTAAGCGAGGCCGAAGCGAGCGCCGCATCGGCGGGGGCCGTGCTGGTCTCCGCGCGCGCCCAGTTCCAGAAGCAGGCGGGCGTCGACGAGACGGAGTCGGGCGGTGCGCTCATGGCCTACATGAAGCTCTACCGCGCGAACGCCCGGGTGGCCTCGGTGGCCAACGAGCTGTTCGACGCCACGCTGGCCATGGTCTGAGCGAAGCTCGGCAAAGGACATCCTCATGCAAATCCATCATCACTTCAGCCGGTTCGAACGCGAGCAGGTGCTGCGCGACATGAACGAGCGACTTGAACGACTGACCGACCACGCGCGGGAGGAGAAGCGCGTGCTTCGCGCGTCGGACGATCCGGTCGACTTCGAGCGCATCGCGCGTATCGACCGTGCGCAGCAGACCCTCGCGCAGCGCACCAAGGTCATTGCCAGCCTCGAGGCCGATCTCAAGCAAGTGAGCGTGAGTCTCAAGAACGCTCACGACCGGTTGAGCGCCTTCAAGAGCGATGTCGTGACGAAGGCGGGCGGGCTGCAAGGTGGCGCGACTCAGGACGATGTCGGCAAGATTCGTGCGCTGATGCGCGGTCTCACGGACGCGTTCAATATTCGTCGTGCCGACGGCAGCCACGTCTTCGCGCGCATTGGCGCGCCCATCACCAACACGGCGGGGCCAGACGCCGCCACGACGAATTTCACGCTGGCGACGAACGGGCACGCGCCGGCTTCCATCGAGATTGGCGACGGGCTGCACCATACCCATCCGCCGCATATGTGGCACGGGTTGCCTGATCTGCTCAATCGCCTCGGGGCCGCCGCGGCGACATTGACGAATGACCTCGACGCCGATGCGGCCGCGGTACTGCGTGAGTTGACCGAGCCGATCGACGATCAGGTGACCCGGATTGCCGACGTGCAATTCGCGAATGACCACAGCGCAAAACGTCTCGAGGCGGTGCGCAAGGAGCATGGGGTGCATAGCGAGGTGCTCGTCAAGGCGCGCCTCGCGATCGAGGGCAAGCCGGCCACCGAAGCATTCCCGGAACTGATGGCCTTGTATCGCGCCATGTCGGCTGCGCGTACGGCACATGCCGAGGTGGGCAAGTTGTCGTTCTTCGATGTCCTCTGATGGCACTCGATGCCGTCATGTGGCCGCATCGTCTGAACAATCAGGACGTGACTCATGGTTGACGTGATTCGAGAGATTCCCGGGAGCCCGGGGCTCGACGACGCGCGCACTACGGCCCGCGCGAACCTGCGCCGGGGCGACACCGCGCAAGCCGGTTCATCGACGCGCGCGATGACAGGCGCGCGTTCGGCGACCGCGACACCGGGGGTGACCGGCGCCATGCGCGCGGGCGCGTCGGCACGGCTGGCGTCGCCGGGTGCGGCGCAAGTCGATCGGCAGCGTGTCGCCCAAGTCGCCGACCTGATTTCGACGCATGCCACGGCCAGCCGTGCCAGTGCGGGCGCACAATGGTTATCGACGCTTCATGCGTCGGCCAGCGCGGCGTTGACGTCGCTAGCGCGTTGGCGAGACGGCGATCCAGCATCACACGCACAGGCACACCGGGCCTTGGAGGCGTTGGCGGTCCAATGGGACGCCCGCGAGCGCGCAAGTCTGGGGACGGTCGATGACCGGCTGCAATTCGATGAAACGGGCAGCGTGCCGAAACGGTTCACGGTCGAGGGCGTTGCCCCCGCGCAGTGGCGCGCGTCGAAAGCCGAGCACATCACGCTTTATCCCGCCGGGCCCTACCAGGCGGGTGTCAAGATCGACGTGGCAAGCGCAGTGTCGCAGGCGGGATTGCGCCGCCGCGCAACGCGTGAGCTCGCCGCCTATGGTGTGACGCTGGAGCCGCCTGCGCCGGAGCGCGGGTGGGTGATGAGCACGTCCGGCGCCGCGTGGCCGTCGCTGGCGTCGCGCTTCGCCATCGCGCAAGCGGCGTCGCCCACCCAGCCGCAGGCTACCTCTGGCGGCGCCGACGGCCTCCCGCGACGCGCAACGCTTCGCCAGGCGCCCGACGCCATCGCGCCGCGGACATGGCGCGCCGATGGGCCGGAAGGGGTTATGCAAACGCGACGCGCGCTCGCGTCGATGGTGCGCACCATTCGTGCGGCTCACGCATCGGTGAAGCACACGGCGCGGACGTCGGCGCAGCTCGTCAGTCGTACGGCGGGGGATGACCGGGCCGTCGCGACCGATCAGGGCGCCTACGACATGGCGATCGCCTTGGCAAACGCGTGGACGACGCGGCTGCACAAGCAGCCGCCGTTCGTGGCGCTGAGGCTCGCGATGCCGGGGGGTATGCCTGTCACGCGTGCCAATGTTCGGGCGTTGTTGGCGGATCGGTAAGGGGAATGCGCGTGTCGTGCGCGAACGCCGACAAGGGGCTCGTCAGATGGGAAAAATCATCGCCGAAAGGCATTAACAATTTATGCGAAGGGACGCCTTATCACGGTGAGGCAGACAATCCAGTCTGCCAAATTGCTCACCAGCACAAGGAGCCCTAGCAATGTTGACTCTGCATACCAACGTGGCGCAAATGTCGTCGCTGAATTCGCAACGCAGCACCGGCGGCAAGCTGAACGCCATCATGCGCGACCTGTCCACCGGCACCAAGAACGACCTGTACAAGAACGATCCGGCGGCGGCCCGCATTTCGGCCATGCTCAACATGCACGCCAGCGGCACCAAGGCGGCCATCAGCAACATGAAGTACGCACAGTCGAGCACTCGCGTTGCCCAGGGCGCTCTGGACAAGGCCAACGAACTGCTGGTGACCATGAAGGATCTGGCCACGCAGGCCAAGGATGGCCTGAAGGGCGACGCCGAGAAGACCGCGCTGCAACAGCAATACACCAACAACGCACAAGCGCTTCAGGCGATCTTCGAGAACACCACCTTCGCCGGCAAGAACCTGCTGAAGATGGAGTTCGGCAGCGCTGCGTCGGGTATTCTCGCCGCCGGCAAGATCGACCTGCAAGTCGGCGCGGGCGCGGCCGAAACGAAGGTCATGGACATCAGCAGCGATCTGCAAAGCCTGTTTGCCAGCGTTGGTAGTGCCACGGCCAATTTCGGCGCACAGACGACCTCGTCGTACCCGGCCGGGACCTCGTTGACGGCCGCATTGGGCGCCGGTACTGACGGTGATGCCGCGGCACAACTGATCCAGGACCTTTCGGCGAAGCCCGGCGTCGGCGCTATCCTGAGCAAGGTGCAGAACGCCACGGGCAACGTGACCTGGGAGGCCGGTCTGACGACGATGATCGAAGGTCTGGCGGCAGGTACTCGCGCCGATTTCGCTGCGTTGCGCACGGCCCTCACCACGCCGCTCAACGCGCTCGCGGCCACGGCGGGCAACTCGCTCGATCTGGGTGAGCAAGCCAAGCTCTTCAACGCCTTCGACGAAGTGCTGAACGCGCGCTTCAATGCGCCGTCGACGCAACTGCTCGACGCGCCCTCGGCGTCAAACGCCATCACCAACCTCGAAACCGCCATCGGCCAACTGGCTACCGTGCAAGCCAGCATCGGTGCCGCCATGATGGATCTGGACGGCCGCGAGGAAGTGCAATCGACGCTGCTGCAAAACACGCGTGAAGCCAACTCGCGTTTGAACGAAGTCGACTTCGCCGAATCGGTGTCGGAGCTGACCAAGCTGCAAACGCAGATGAACGTGAACCTGCAAATGCTGCAAAAAGCCGGCGAAATGCCGAGCATGATTCAGATGCTGCTGCGTTAATCGCGTTGCACCGGCCGGGATGTGCTTCCGGCCCGTCCGTCTGAACCGAAGAGCCAACGGCTTCATGCCGTTGGCTCTTCCGCTTTAGGGGAAGCGAGCGTTCAACGAAGGAAGTGCTCGAGAATGTCGTCACCTGCATCGTCTCGCTCGCCCGTCGGCGTCCAGCCCAGCTTGCGATAGAAACCATATGAACGCGAGGCAGGATCGGCCGAGCACGCGAGAAACAACCGGTGGAAGCCTCGTTCCAGAAGCGCATCGACCACGCGCTGCAAGAGAGCGCGACCCACACCCAGACCTTCATGCTCGGGCAACACTGCGAGCACCAGGATTTCTCCGGTCTGGGCATCCGCAAAGCAATAGCCGATCACTTGATCGTCTACGCAGCATACATTTCCCAGGACTGCACCGCTTTCGATGATGTCGCACCAGGTCTGCACCGAAATTCCTAACGCCAACAACGCTTCGGCGGAGAACGCATTCTCACGTGTGCGGCCGCGAATTTCGATACAGATGGCCGCATCTTCAGGACATGCAGCCCGATAGGTTCTTTGTGTCATCGTTGTGCCAAAAAATGTGAAGAATGCAAGCGTGTCTGGGCAAACGCGGACGGCGCCTGACACGCTGCAAAATGCGCCAACGACGGTCATGCCGATGGCGCTCTATCGTGGCGTTCTCAAAGACCGGCTTGCGCGCCACTTTACCCCAGCGTTCCCGCCACCTCGATCTCCTTCGTCTGCGGCACCTCGTTATACGAGAGCACATGCAGGCCGCTCGCGAACATCCGTGCATAGCGCGCCAGCAGTGGTCGGAGTTGCGGCATCACGAGCAACACCGGCGTGCGCCCTGTTTGCTTCATGTTCTCGCGCGCCTGCGGCATATAAGACTGCAACTGCTCCAGCAATTGCGGATCGAGCGGGAACGCATCGGCGGTGGTCTTGCCCGACTGCTGCGCGGCCGTATAGGCACCCAATAGCAGGTTTTCCAGATCCGTCGTGAGTTGGTAGACGTGCAGCGTCGGCTCGTCTCCAATCAGTCCGTGTATCAGTCGGCGCCCCAGCGCACTGCGCGCCTCGGCGGCCAGCACCAGCGGATCCTTGCTCGTCGCGGCTGCATTGACCAGCGCCGTCGCCAGCACATCGATATCCTGCAACGGCACCGCTTCGGCCAGCAATTGACGAATGACCGCCAACTGCTGTTGATGCGTGAGCGCCTTGTCCAGTGCGTCGGCCAGCGACGGCGATAACTCACGTAGCCTTTCGCCAAGCGAGGTCACGTCCTGATAGGTGAACAGATCGGCCAGATGCGCTTTCATCGATTGCTGGACGTGCGTGGCGATCACCCCGGACGGATCGACGATCTGATAGCCCAGCCCTAGCGCATGGGCCCGTTGCTCGGGCTCGATCCACACCACCGACATGCCGAACGACGGATCGATGGCCGGCATGCCATCGAGCTCGCCATAGCAATCGGGCGCCGCAATCGCCATCAACCGATCGTGCGGCAGCGACGCGCTGGCGACGCGTACACCGCCAACGTCAATTGCATATTCATTCGCCCCTAGGCCGAGTCCGGTATCCAGCCGGACCGCCGGCACGAGGAAGCCCATGGTCTGCGAGAGCGTTTGCCGCATGCCGTAGAGACGTTGCACCAGCGGCGCACCGTCTCGCTTGTCCGCAAGGCTCACGATCTGATAGCCGAGGCTGACGGTCACCGGCGAGACGAACGGTAGTTGCTGCCATGTGAGTGTGGGCGGCTCGTGAGCGCTGAGCGCCGTTTCGAGCGCGTCGGTGTCGTCGGTGACGTCGGGCGCGCGGCGTTGGCCGACGCGCCACGCCACGAATCCCACGACGGCCGCGAACGCCAGGAACGGCGCGGTCGGCATGCCCGGAATCAGCGCCAGCACGAACATCAGCACGGCGACGCTCGCCAGCACCGACGGCGAGGCGAGCAACTGGTCGCCGACTTGCTTTTCGAAGTCGCCGGCGTCGGACACCCGCGTGACGATGATCGCCGCCGCCGCCGAGAGCAGCAGTGCCGGGATCTGCGCGACCAGACCGTCGCCGATGGTCAGCAGCGAGTATTGGCGGAAGGCGTCGCCCGCACTCATGCCGTGCATCGTCACGCCGATGGCGACACCGCCGATCAGATTGATGAGCAGGATAAGAATGCCCGCCACCGCGTCTCCGCGCACGAATTTCGACGCCCCGTCCATCGCGCCGTAGAAGTCGGCTTCGGCACTCACCTCTCGACGGCGAGTCTGTGCGGCTTCCTGATTGATGAGCCCGGCGTTCAGGTCGGCGTCGATGGCCATCTGCTTGCCGGGCAGCGCGTCGAGCGTGAAGCGTGCCGAGACTTCGGAGATGCGCTCCGCGCCCTTGGTGACGACCACGAAGTTGATGATCATCAGGATCACGAACACCACGAGGCCCACGACGAAGTTGCCGCCGATGACGACATTGCCGAACGATTCGACGACGCTACCGGCCGCATGGGTGCCTTCGTTGCCCTTGAGCAGCACCACGCGCGTGGACGCGACGTTCAACGTCAGACGCATGAGCGTCGTGGCGAGAATGACCGTCGGGAAGACCGAGAAGTCGAGCGGACGCCGCACCGACAGGCTCACCAGAATCACGACCATCGAAAGCACGATGTTGAACGTGAAGAGCGTGTCGAGCAGCAGCGGCGGCAGAGGCAGGATGACCATCGCGAGGATGGCGAAGACGAGAAGCGGCGTCAGAAATTTTTGACGCCGAAGGTGGGTCAGTAGTCGGCTCATGAGTTCAGGGACGGGGGCGTTTGTCGGTTGGGGCGGTTGGATCAGTAGGATCGGAGAGTGCGGCGGGCACGGCGGGCGTGTCCGGACGGTCGGGGTGTGTGGCGCGTTCGCCGGTTCGCCATGCGCGCAGTTGCAGCACGTAGGCAAGAATCACCGCGACCGCTTCGTATAGCGCGGCGGGAATCTGCTGGTTGACCTGGCTCGTGTGGTAAAGCGCTCGCGCCAGCGGCGGGGCACTCACGACATCGATCTGGTGGTCGCGGGCGATCTGGCGCAGCACACCCGCCATTTCGTCAAGGCCGCGCGCCACGACATAGGGCGCTTGCGCACGCTCGGTGTCGTACTTGAGTGCGATGGCGTAGTGCGTTGGGTTGACGATCACCACGTCGGCCAATGGCACCGCGCGGCGCAAGCTGCGCTCGGCCATACGACGCTGGATCTGTCGAATACGCTGTTTGACTTCGGGACGTCCCTCGGACTGCTTGTGCTCGTTCTTGACTTCCTGCTTGGTCATGCGTTGCTCACGCAGGAAGAAGTAGCGCTGCATCGGCAGGTCGAGCAACGCGAATGCCACGAACGCGCCGCCGAGCACGAGCACAGCGTCGCGCAACAGCCTGAGTCCCACGGCAATCGCCTCGCGCGGGGCATTCGCCTGCAGGGCGAGCAACGCGTCCCAGTGCGCGCGCACGACAAAGACCAACACGGCCGCCACCAGCACAACCTTCGCTACGGCGATGCCCACCTGCGCGTAGTGCTTCATCGAGACGAGTCGGCCCAGGTTGGCTTTGGGCGAGAGCCGCTGCCACTTGGGCTTGAGCAGCGTCGTGCTGAAGACGTAGCCCCCGGGCAGCATGGCCGCCACGCTGATGCACAGCGGAATCGCGGCCAGCGGCGCGAGGAGCTTGACGAGCAGCCACATCGCCGCCGGCAGCAAGGCCGTCCACGCGTCGTCGAAGCCGATGCCCGCGAGATCCGCGAACGCCGCGGCGTAGAGCGAGCGGAATGCGTCGAGCTGCGCGGGCGCGGTGACAGCGAGCACGGCCACACTGCTCATGATGCCGACCGCCGTGGCCGTATCGCGCGAGCGCGCTACCTGTCCCTGCTCGCGTGCGCGGCGCAGCTTCTGGGACGAGGGGGCTTCGGACTTGTCGCCGGTGTCTTGGGTCGTCATGGGCTCAAATCGGTCGGGCGACGGGGCCGAGCGCGTCGAGCACGCGTTCGGTCAGCGCCAGATAGTGGGCAGGCAGGGCCGGGATGACCGCCGAGAGCACAACGAGCCCGACGGCCGTCGTCACGGCGAAGCCCAGCGAGAACAGGTTCAGCGCCGGCGCGGCGCGATTGAGCAGACCGAGCCCGAACTGAACGACGAAGGTCGTCAGCACCACGGGCAGCGCCAGCGTTACGGCAGCCGCCAGCGTCCAACCCAGCGCGCGCAACAAACCGGCGAGGTCGCTAAGCGGCAGTCCCCCGCCGATGGGCCACACCTCGAAGCTGCGGCCAACGATGGCCACCGCGATGAGATGCGCGTCGGCGATGAAGAACAGCAGGGTGCCGAGGCAGACCATCAGCAGCGAGACCGGCTCGCTAGCTTCGCCGTTCATCGGATCGTTCATGGCCGCCATGGCCAGTCCCATCTGCGACGCGCACAGGTAGCCCACAAGGGTGAGCAGGCTGCGCACGATGAAGAAGGCCAGCCCCAGACACGCGCCGATGATCGCTTGCTCCGCGGCCAGCGCCATGCCGGCCAGCGAGAACGGGTCGATCGGGGGCACGCCGCCTTTGGCGAGCACCGGCCATAGCGACAGGCTGAGTACGAGCGCGACCAGTACGCGCCAGCGCATCGGCACCACGCCCTCGCCGACGAGCGGCAGCATGCTCAGCGCGGCAACGAAGCGACAGAACGGCCACCACAGCATCACGAGCTGCGCGGGCCATTGGGCGAGCCAGCCTTCGAGGCCAGGCCAGGCGGCCAAGGGAAGAGGAAACGGCATGATCGGGGGTCCGGCTGCGGGCGTTGGCGGCGCGCCGCGCTACCCAGCGAGCGTCGCCGCGCGGGCGAAGATGTCGGCGGCGAAATCGGTGAGCGTGCCGGCGAGCCATGGCGCCGCGAGCCCGAGCGTCAGCAGTGTGACGATCAGGCGCGGCAGGAACGACAGCGTCTGCTCGTTGATCTGTGTCGCGGCTTGAAAGAGCGCTACGACGAGACCGGTCACAAGGCTCGGCACGATGAGCACGAGCACGATGACGATCACGAGCCGCAGGGCGTCCAGCCCCATGTCGATGGCGATGTCGCTGGTGAGCATGGCGTTCTCCTCAGACCGCCTGCACGCTGGTGACGAGCGTGCTGACCGTGAGCGTCCAGCCGTCGATGAGCACGAACAGCAGGAGCTTGAGCGGCAACGAGACGACCAGCGGCGAGAGCATCATCATGCCCATGGCCATGAGTACCGAGGCCACCACCAGATCGATGACGAGAAACGGCACGAAGAGCATCGCGCCGACTTGAAACGCCGTCTTGAGTTCGCTCAGCAGGAACGCCGATGCCTTGACCAGAAAGCTATGCGCCTGCGGCTCGGCAACGTGCGTCTCGCCGGTCAGCCGGGCCATCAGTTCGAGCGACGTCTGACGCGTTTGTGCAAGCATGAAGCGAGAGAGCGGCGCTTCGCCGACGCGAATCGCTTCGGTCAGCGTGATGCGATTTTCGTCATAGGGCACGACCGCCTGCGTCCAGATCGCTTCGCCGACCGGGCGCATGACGAGCAGGCTGAGCAGCAATGCCATGCCGGTTAGCACGCGCGAGGGCAGCCCCTGCTGCAAGCCCAATGCCTGGCGCAGCAACGCGAGGATGATGGCAAAACGCACGAACGTGGTCATCACCATCAGCAGCATCGGCAGCAGTCCCAGGAGCGTCATCAGAATGAGCAACTGGGTCTTGACGGAGAAGTCGGTGGTGCCGCCTTGCGTGCGCAGGCGCATCAGTTCGCCCGTCTCGTCGGCGTGCGCTCCGGTGGCGAACAGCGCGAAGCCGATCGCGAGGATCGCGAGCACGAGTGTCTCCGAGGCGCACAGCGGAAAGTTGCGCGGCGCGTGAGGGCGCGAGCGCCGCAGGCGCAGGCGGTGTAGCGCGGCTTTCATGGCGCCAGCCGGTCCAGCTCGAGCGCATCGAGCGTGAGGATCTTCAGCCCGTATTGCGCACCCGAGACGACGACTTCCGCCAGTCCCACCGGCACACCGTTGACCAGCACGGCAAGCGGCGCACCGGCCGCGCGATCGAGACTCAGCACGTCGTCGGCACGCAGGGCCGCCAGCTCGCCCAACGTGAGACGCGTTGCGCCGACTTCGAGCGTGAGCTTCACCGGCACACGGCGCAGCGTCTCGCGCATGGCGAGCGGCACCGGCGCTGTGCCGGCCGCGTCAGCGGAACGGGAGGCGGGCGCGGCGTTGTCGCTGCCCGTCTCACCGAGCCAGTCACCGGCCAAATCGTCAGGCAGATCGGCGAGGTCGGCGAGGTGGGTCAGCGCGCCGAGGGCAGGCAGATCATCGGTCGGTGCGTCCATCCGCCGATCGGCAGCGGTGGACGTCGTGACGTCGGCGGGCGCACCGGCGTGAGGCGCTTGACCGGACGGGGCGTGAGGAAAGTGGGTAGACATGACGAATACAGAGTCCTTACTCAAGAGTTTGGAAGTGCGTGAGGCACAAGTGCGCATCGCGCTCGACAATATCGGCGCTCATCAACGGGTCGTTGTCCACGCAAACGAGGGCGCGTTGCATGAACCGCACCGGCAGGACATCCCCCGGTTGCGCGTCGAGCAGCGCGCCGAGCGACAAGTCGACGTCGAGCCAGTGCGCGCTCAGGCGCACCGGAATCGTGGCGACGTCGCAGGCGGGCGGCGTGTGCTCGGCGACACGTTCCCCCGCGTCGGGGCCGAGCATGGTCAGCCAGCGGCGTGCGTCCTCCGCCGCGAGCCGGAAGGTGACCGTGCCCAGAGGCGCATCGGCCGCACGATCCGCGATGCGCGCGCCGATCCAGAGCGACGGCGGCGTCGACCCCGGGGCGCTCTGCAGGGTCTCGACATACGCCGTGGTCGGCGACATCTCGGCGGAGACGGCCTGGCGCAGTGCGTCGAGCATCTGCCTCGCGAAGCGCGTCACGAAACGCTCGTAGGTCGCCGCAGGTGGCGCGGCGTGCAGGGCGGGCGGCCCGACGAAGTCGTCCGCGTCGTAGCGCAGCCGGAACGCGTCGCGCAGCAGTCCCGCGTCGATGGCAACGTCGATGCCGTGACCGTCCACCTGAAAGCGCTGCACGATGACATCGGTGACGCTCGGCGCGCTGGCGCTCACCGACATGGCGGCGACGCGCCATGCCATAGCATGACGATGGCGAACGTGCTGCGGCAATTGGACATCGAGGCGCGAGCGCAGCCGCTCGGTCAGGGGGTCGAGGAGCTGCGTCGGCTGTCCCAGCCGGCACGGATCGAGTGCCCGGATCGCGCCGGGCGGCGTAGGCGCGTGCATTGTGTTCATGTGTTTGGATGTCGGTTCGCAGCGCTCGGTGGCGCAGGGAAGTTCGCATCCTAAAGGCGTCTTCCCCCTGTGTTGATGGGGAATGACTCAACTGCGTGGGCTTTGGGGGATTCCCCATTCTGGGTGGGGGAGAGTGTGCGTAAAGTGCGGAGTCTTGTCGGTGCTGCCTGCCTTACGCGCGAGGCACACCTCGAAACTCACTCAGGAGATCCGAATGCCCGTCTCGATGGAACAGTCATTGATGGCTGAGATGCGCCGCATGCATGCGACGCAGCGCGAACTGGATAGCGTGGCGGGTGTGCGCGACGCAGACCCTGCTCTGGCCGGTGCTTCAGTCGGTCCCGACTTCGGTGCGATGCTGCGCGGCGTGGACGCGGCCCAGCGCGACGCCGGCGAGCGCATGCGTGCATTCGATCTGGGCCAGAGCGACGACCTGACCGGTGCGATGCTGGCGAGCGCTCAGGCCGACTTGTCGTTTTCGTTGCTGATGCGAACGCGTGACAAGGTCGTGGGCGCAGTGGAGGAGTTGGTACGCATGCCGTTCTGAGCGGGACGCGGCAAGCGGGGTGCGTCGCTGGGGCTCCCGTGCCGACGCGCGGACGAACCGCGGGCGGTTACCGCAACGTTGCCGGTTCGTCAGTGACCGTGGCGAAGCACTGGGCGAGAAATCGCTCGGTCGGGCGCGACAGGGCGTCGGCATGCGGCACGAGCGCCGTCAGTAGACGCTTGAGGCCGTGCGGGGGATCGATGCGAATCGAAGCGAGTGCCGCGTCTTCGTGACGCATCGACATCGCCGACACGAAGCCCACGCCCATGCCCGCCCGCACGGCTTCCTTGATACTTTCCACCCCGGCCAGTTCCAGTGCCACGCGAGGCGCGAGTCCGGCTACCGAGAATGCGCGCGCGACCAGCGCTCGCACCCCCGAACCCGGTTCGCGCAGGATCAACGGGAACTCGGCGATGGCCTGCAGCGATGCGCCTTGCGGATGTCGCGCGAGGGGATGGTCGGCCCGGGCAATGGCAACGACTTCGTCGTCGCGCCAGGGACGCACCGCGATCTCCGGCGACAGTCCCGGCGGCACGGCGCCTTCGATGAATGCCACGTCGAGCCGATCGAGTTGCGCCACGATTTCACTGGTATTGCCGTCGATGATATGCAGTGCGACGGCAGGGTAGCGTTGATGGAATTCCGCAATCGCGTAAGGCAGCAGGTAGCTTGCCGGCGTCGTACTCGCCCCGATGCGCAGCGCCCCGGTTTCCATGCCGCGCAGGCTATCGCGCAGTGCCATGGCATGGCGATAGTCCTGCCGCAGCTTGTTGGCGTATACGGCGACCTGCTCGCCCACGGCCGTCAACCGGATGCCGCGTCCATCGCGTCGATACAACGGCTCGCCGAACGACTCCTGCAACAGCCGCAACTGGCCGGAGACGGCCGGTTGCGATAGGTGCAGCGCTTGCGCCGCATGACTGATGTTGCCGAGTTCGGCCACGGTCGCGAAGGTGAGCAATTGGTCCGGCGTCATGTCGAATCCATCGGATAGGGTGATGATTGGTCATCATCATAGCCATTATTCGGATGATTGCGTGCCGACGCGACACTGCCGTGTCAGTAAGTCCCGCGTAAGCCGTGCATGAGAGGGTGGTCCTATAAAGTCGGAAGCGCGGGGCGGCGACCAGCGAAACAATCCTCAAGTCGACCGTTTTTTCTCCCGTTATCTCTTTCGACACACCAGCGTGTGGCGCGAGCGTCTGCCCCGATGTTTTCCGTCCGGTACGGCGACTGTCGCGCCCTCGTCATAACAAGTGGATCAGAGACGCGAGGAGACTGACAATGGGGCTATTCACGCGCACCCGGGGAGCGGCGCAAACCGTCAACATCATGAACGAGGTAGCGGCCAATGCCGGCACCCTCGGCGTTGAACTATGCGATATCGCCGGTAACGTCGACGAGATCGCCGTTCGCATCAAGCGTCAGGCCGACGTGTTTCAGGCGCTTCACCAAACCGCCACCGAGACCAGCGAAGGCAACCAACGTATCGCCAGCGCCGCGCGCGAGGCCCGGGATGTGGCCGATCGCGCGAGCGCCGAAATTGCGGCGTCGCGCCACACGGCCGACGCGTCATTGGCATCGATCCATGGTCTCGTGGAGGGTGTCTCCGGCATGGCCGGCGAAATCGCCGGGCTGCGCGACGCGCTCGATCACGTCGGCAAGGTGGCGGAAGGTATTTCGGTCATCGCCCGCCAGACCAATCTGCTGGCGCTCAACGCCGCCATCGAAGCCGCGCGCGCCGGGGCGGCCGGGCGCAGCTTCGCGGTCGTGGCCACCGAGGTCAAACTGCTCGCGAGCAAGACGGCCGAAGCGACGCAGCAGATCGAGCACACGCTCGCCACGCTGGGCGAGCGCACCGAGCGCCTGATGCGCGAGAGCAACGCGAATGTTGCGCGCGCCAACGACGCCCGCGAAGGCACCCGCGCCATCGCCAGCGTGATCGAGACGGCCGGGACTGCGCTCGACACGTTCGACCGTCAGGCCGGACAGATCGCGCAGGCCAGCGAAGCCATCGAAAGCGAATGCGCCACGCTCGTCGCCCACGTCGATGAAATGGCCGACGGCGTTTCGCATTCGGCGGAACACGTTGAGCGTGCGCGCGAGCGCATCAACGGTTTGCTGGGCGTCTCGGAGCATCTGATCGGCCTGATCGCCGGCAGCGACGTCGAGACGGAGGACACGCCGTTCATTCGCGCGGTACGCCGCGCGGCCAAGCAGGTCGGGGAGAGCTTCGAGGCGGCGCTTGCCAAGGGCAAGATCACCGAGCAGGCATTGTTTGACCGCCGCTACGAGCCGATCCCCGGTTCGAACCCGCAGCAGTTGATGGCGAGCTTCACGCGCTTTACCGACGAGACGCTGCCGGCCATCCAGGAGCCGTTGCTCGCGCTCAACGAGCGCATCGCCTTTTGCGCCGCCGTCGACGAGAACGGCTATCTGCCGACGCATAACCACAAGTTCTCTCAGGCACCGACCAACGATCCGGTCTGGAATGCCGCGCATTGCCGCAACCGGCGTCTGTTCAACGACCGCACGGGCGCGGCCGCCGGACGCAACACCCAACCGCTGCTGCTGCAGACTTACCGGCGCGATATGGGCGGTGGGGAGTTCATGGTGATGAAAGACGCCTCGGCTCCGATTTATGTGAATGGGCGTCATTGGGGCGGTTTTCGTATCGCCTATCGCGTCGGTCGCTAGACCCGTTGCGCCGGTCGGCGCTGCCAACGACAACGCGCCACGACTTCGCAGTCGGTGGCGCGTTCATTTTTCGGGGAGCGGTGCGTTAGCCGGTGAGTCAGCCCGCGTGACGCCGGCCGTTGCTCAATCGCGATGCCAGCGGTCTCGGCGCCAGTGGCCGTGCCCGTAACCGTAGTACGGACGACCGTAGTAGCCCCGCGGAGGACCGTAATAGATCGGCGCGGGCGCGACATAGACGGGCGGCGGGGCATAGTAGACGGGCGGCGGGGGCGCGACGTACACGGGGGCCGGCGCATAGACCGGTGCCGGGACGACTAGCGGCAAGCCAATGCCGATACCGACCGAGACGTGAGCCTGCGCTGTCCCGACGGCACCCGCAGCGAGCGCGATCCCCGCGATGGCAAGGGCGGCAAACTTGGTTTTCATGATATTTCTCCTGCGGACTTGGCAGCGTACTGATGACCGCGCCCGGACGGCACCATGCCGTGCGACGCGCCGGGTGCCCTTGAGCACCGTTGTTCGTCAGATTCCTTGGCTTAACTTTACTGAAGTTCCGAAACACGGGCGTGGCGCAATTGTTGCAAAGTATGCGCATTGACACGGCACAGGGAACGTCCGGGCGTAGAAAAGCAGCCGCCAAACGTGTGAATCAAGTCCTCATTCTATTCAGAATCAACGATTTGCGCTCGTTTCGGTGAGCGTCTCGCGTTGCCGGGCTCGCGTCGGGTAGCGTCAGGTCGGGCCGCGCTTGTTACATTCATTTACATGCACGCTCGCCGCCTGTGGCACAAAAACAGCAGGCGAATGCCGCTTTTGCCGCATCCGCCCGCCATCGACGTCGTGGGACTGCACGCAACGCCGCCGTCTCCTCCCTGCCTAACCGGTTCGCCCGGTGCGTCCGGATCCGCTGCTTTTTGGGACGGATCCGTGGCCGCGATCCGCATGGTTTGGGAGATCCCTGCGCTTACTGGTGGAAGCGCGCCTTGGCGTCCGCCTCGCAGGTGTCCTTGGGATTGCCGGCCAGCGCGTCGCAGCGTTCGAGCGCGGCCTTGTACTGCGCCTTGTCCGCCTCGGCATTGGCGTCCTGCCGCGCGGCCATCGTGTCCTTTGACGATTCCCGGCTCGTGCGCATGACCTTGGCATCGCCGTAGGCCTTGGTTTTGGCGGCTTCGGCGTCCTTGACGCAAACGTCCTCGTCGTTGCCCTTCTTGTCGTCGCAGCGCAACTTGGCAACGCGGTAATCGGCGTCGGCCTTCGCGATGGCGGCCTCGTAGCGCGCCTTGGGTGTTTGCTCATAGTCGGCCTGCGCATTGGCCTTGGCAATGGCTTCGTTGCCCTTTGCACGCTCGACGCAGACACGCTTCGCGTTGTCCTTGAGCGCTTTGCAACGCGCGACCGACGCCTTGTAGTCGGCCTCGGCCGATTTCTGCGTCGCCTCGTAGCGATCCTTGGCCGCCGCGTCGGCCGCGTGGGCCGCCGCGGTGCTCAGCATTCCCGCGGTGCCCACGGTCAGGCTGGCGCAGGTCAGGATGTTCATGACAGTTCGATGTGACATGTCGGGGTCCTCCTTCAGGCTGGCAATGGAATGCGCATGAGGCGCACTGCCGATGCATCAAGTTTCGGGGGGCGGGGGGACATGCGGTGAACGTGGATTCGGCGATATGCCGGGTTACTTGGCGCGATCGGCGGCGCCCTGTATGGCTTCGCCCCCTCGTTCGACATCCTTGCCCGCGCCGTGGATGGTGTTGCAACCGGCGAGGCCCAGGGCGAAGCCGGAGAGCAATGCGATGGCGATCAGTCGTTTCATTGGAATGTCTCCCTTGACAAAGGATGTTGTGCGACGCGCGGTACGCGCGCGAAGCGAGCGGGGCGCGTCGGGGCGCCCGCCCTTGGGCGGGCTCGGCGGCAAGCGCTTACCAGAGCTTGTGCTGGTCGTTCCAGGCGTCGATTTCGCGTTCGGCTTCGGCCTTCGCCTTGCCGTATCGTTCCTGGATCGTCCCCACGAACTTGTCGCGGTTGCCTTCGATCTTGAGCAGATCGTCATCCGTCAGGTTGCCCCACTGCTTCTTCGCTTCGCCCTTGAGTTGGTTCCACTTGCCCTTGATCAGATCCGAGTTCATAGCAACTCCTTCATGTTGGGTTGGGATAGGTTCGGTTCGGAGAATTTCCATCGCTTCGGCACGCAAAGCGGCGCGCCCCGTTGCCGCGCTTTCGATGCGGCACGAGATTCCATGGTAGGGAGTGCGAAGCGTTCGCGATGTCAGCCGCGATAGCGTCGCGGCGTAGGTGGCGTCGGGTTGCGCTGTCGGCGCATTCCGACGTGCTCGGTATCGAGGGAGGACGCAGTACCGAGGGCGCCGTATTGAGGATGAGAGGATTAAGGCGTTTGCGGCGAGGCGCTCACACCGTCGTCGGGTTTCCCGGGGGCAGGTGTATGTGTGGCGGTGCTTTCGGTGACTTCTGTCGCGATGTTGGGCGCGTCCGCCGGATTGCACAGCGGCAGCACGACCTGGATCTCGGTGCCGATTCGCAGCGGCAGCGAGTGAATGTCGATGCGTCCGCCCTTGGCGGAGACCCGTTGGCGCATGCCGAACAGGCCATGTGTCTTGGGCTTGTTGAACTGATCCGGCGTGAGACCGATACCGTTGTCGATGACTTCGAGACGCACACGCTGATCGTCGCATGCCAGCGCCACGCGCACCGTGGTGGCACGCGCGTACTTGCCCGCGTTCGTGAGCGCTTCCTGGGCAACGCGGAACAGCACGATGGCCGTCGACTCCGGCAGGGCGAAGTCCTCTTCCGGCAGGTCGAGATCGAGCTGCCAGTGCTGTTGATCGGCGGTTTCCTCGGCGAGCGAGCGCAACGCCGTCACGAGACCGAAGTTGATCAGAACCGTCGGACGAAGGTTCTCGATGATGCGGCGCTTCGTCTGAATGCCGGCGTCGAGATTGCGTTGCGCGCGGGCGAGCTTCTCGGCAATCACCGGATCGACGTTGCGCAGCTTGTGATGCGCCCAGGTCACATCCATCTTGCAGGCGGTGAGAATCGCGCCGAGTTCGTCGTGCAGCTCGCGCGACAGACGGGTCTTCTCGTCCTCGCTGACGTTCTGCAAGTGGGTGGCCAACTCGTCCAGTTGTTCGGTGCGCTCGCGCACTACCCGATCCAGATGTGCTTGCTGCTCGCTCAACCGGTCGCGCGCGAGTCGCTCCTGCCGCATCTGCCGGCCGAGGGAACGAAACAGCAGCACGAACAGCAGGATGGTGAGCACCGAGAGCGCGCCGGCGCTTATCGCGGAGATCGCCTGATCGAAGCGTCCGTCGTCCTGTGCGGTGCGCGCGCGCGCCAGCTCGCGGTTATACAGGTTGGTGATGCCGTCTTGCACCGGCTCCATCGTGCCGATGCCGAGACTGGCGGGCGAGAGCGCCTCTTCGAAATTCATCGCCCCTTGCTTGACCGCCGCGCGCGCCGTTTCCATGGCGGTGATGCGCTGCGAGAACAGCGTCATCACATTGGCAAAGTCCTTCGTGGCCTGCGTGTCGCCCGTTGCTTCGTAATGCCGCACGATCAGGGCGGCGAGATCACGAATGCGACGCACGGCCGACAGGTAGGGATCGAGATAGATCGGGTCGTTCGTGAGCAGGTAGCCGCGTTGGCTCGACACAACGGTCGACGTGCGCGCCATGATCTCGTTGAGTTCGTTGGCCGCGGTCATGGCCTGCAAGGCCGCCTCGTAGGTGGACGCCAGCCGGCGGTGCGCAGACTCCAGCCCGATCAGGCTGCCAACGGTGATGGCGATCGCCGCGATCATGGCGATGATCCAGCTTCGGCGACGCAACCAGGACGTGAGCAATCGGGACATGAGGGCCTGTGGCGTGGTGTTGACGAGGGGCGTTCAGGGAATACCGATGATCGGACGTGTTTCGATCATAAGTCGAAAATCGCGTTGTTTCGCGAATTGTCAGTCAATTCCTACGCAAAAACCAGCGAGGTCCGGGCAGTCTCCTGCGCGCCGTTTTTCTACCATTCACTCAGCGTCCGAGGGTTCGCGCCGCGTTGCGCAAACCGGTGTCGCGCCGTCGGAGGCGAACGAAGTCTCCGGGAAACGATGCATTGACCGAGGAGAGCGCTATGTTGAAGTGGGCGTTGATGTTCGCACTGATCTCGATCGTGGCGGGCCTGTTGGGCTTCACCGGGATCGCCGCGGGTGCCGCCGGGATCGCGAAGATTCTGTTCGTGCTGTTCCTGGTGCTGTTTGTGATCTTCCTGCTGCTTGGACTGACTGTCGCCAAGAAGATCGTCGATTAGACGGAGCGCTGCCGCACGGGGCTTGTCCGTGCGCTGAAGCGATACTGTGACGCGTCATGCAGACGCGCGCGGACCGTTCCCCTACAAGGAGGTTGCGATGCTTCACTATGCTGTCGTTTTTTTCGTGATCGCGTTGATCGCTGCAGTGTTCGGCTTTACGGGAATCGCCGTCGGTGCCGCAGAGATCGCAAAGATCCTGTTCTTCATCTTTCTGGTGATCTTCCTGGTCACGCTTCTCTTTGGGGTGTTCCGACGATAGACGACGTCTGGGGCCGCCCGGGCGGCTCGCCTGGCGGCCCGGCGTGCTGGCTGTGGAGGCCAGGATCTCGTGCGGCACCATTGAGAGTTACCGGCAGATGATTCATTATTCGAGCGACCGAGCGTCACTGGAGCTTAGATGTCACCGACAACAATAAAAATCCTGATTGCCGACGACCACGCGATTGTCCGTACCGGCTTCAAGCAATTCATTGCCGACGAGTCGGACATGGAAGTGCTGGGCGAAGCGGCGAGCGGCGACGAAGTGATCCGTGCGGTTCGCGATACGGCCTTCGACGTCGTGTTGCTGGATATCGCCATGCCTGACAAGAACGGTATCGATACGTTGCGCGTGATCAAACAGCTGCGCCCGGCTCAGGGCGTACTGTTCCTGTCGACGTATCCTGAAGCGCAGTATGCGGTCAACCTCCTGCGCGCCGGCGCGAACGGATATCTGATGAAGGATGCGGCGCCCGAGGAAATCATTCGGGCTATCCGCACGGTGGCGCGCGGCCACCGTTATGTCAGCGAAGGTACCGCCGACCTGCTCGCGCAGAAGCTGGACCAGCCGGGTGACGAGCCGATCCACGAGCAACTCTCGGAGCGCGAGTTCCAGGTGTTCTGCAAGCTCGCGCAGGGCCGCACGCCCACCGAAATTGCGGACGAGTTGCATCTGTCGGTAAAGACCGTCAGCACGTATCGCGCGCGCGTGCTGGAAAAGATGCATTTGAAAACCAATGCCGACCTGACGCTCTACGCGCTCAAGAACGGCTTGATCAGTTGATAGCGAGGTTGTCATGCCAACCGGGAACGCGGCAACGCATACGGGGTCCGGTTTGCCCCTCAAGGTGCTCTTGATCGAAGACTCGGCGGTCATCCGCGAAAGCCTGTCCGAAGCGCTCGGTTCGACCGGGATGCTACGGGTGACAGGCGTGGCGGAGACGGCCGACGACGCGGTGCGCACACTCCAGGAGGATTCGTTCGACGCGGTGATCGTCGATATTCAACTGCGACGCGGCTCCGGCATGGACGTGCTCTCTTACCTGCACGGCGCGGGACTGCTGCCCCAACTCATGGCCATCGTGCTCACGAACTATGCATTGGCCACGTACCGCAAGCGATGCCAGCAACTGGGCGTGCAGTACTTCTTCGACAAATCGCTCGAATTTGACCGCGTGATCGAAGTGCTCGACGACTTCGCCTCACGCAGACAAGCGTGATCGCCGTCAGGTTCAGTTGAAATCCGATATAAGGAGATCAGGTTTTATTATTTTCATCTATTTAGATGCATGGGCTAGAATGTTGTCTTTGCACTGAATATCGAGTCAAAGCGGCGGCACTGCGGGCGGTTTCAGCAGTGGGGCTGCTATTTTTTTGCATGATCGAACTCCAGAACATTACCCAGCGTTTCGCTGGGCCCAAGGGGCCGATCGACGCGCTTTCCAATATCAGCCTGTCGATCGAGCGCGGCGAAGTCTTCGGCATCATTGGCCGAAGCGGCGCCGGCAAGAGCACGCTCGTGCGTGTCATCAACCTGCTCAATCGTCCGAGCGACGGCAGCGTGCGCGTCGACGGGCAGGACCTCACGTCACTGTCGTCCGACGCGCTGCGTCAGGCGCGCCGCCGCATCGGCATGATCTTCCAGCACTTCAACCTGCTCAACTCGCGCACCGTCTACGAGAATGTGGCGTTGCCGCTGGAGCTGGCGGGTCTGTCTGCGGCGGAGATTCGAGCGAAGATCCTGCCGCTGCTCGAGCTCGTCGGTCTGACGGCACAAAAGGATCGTTATCCGTCGCAGATTTCCGGTGGCCAGAAGCAACGCGTGGGCATTGCCCGCGCGCTGGCGAGCGAGCCGCAGGTGCTGCTTTCGGATGAGGCGACGTCGGCGCTCGATCCCGAGACGACGCGCTCGATTCTCGAGTTGCTCAAGCGTATCAATCGCGAGCTGGGCCTGACCATTGTGCTGATTACGCACCAGATGGAAGTCATCAAGCAGGTGTGCGACCGTGTCGCCGTGCTCGATGCCGGCCGTGTGGTCGAGCAGGGCCGTGTCATCGAGGTGTTCCTGCGTCCGCGTCACGACGTTACGCGGGCGCTTATCGGCGACGTGATTTCGCAGGAGCTGCCCGCGGGCGTTCGTGAGCGTGTCGCGTCGCGCATCGGCAACGGTCACGATCACCTGTATCGTCTGGCGTTCTCGGGCGCGGGCGTGGATCAGCCGCTGCTCTCCGAGGCAATTCGTCGCTACGAACTCGATTTCAACATCCTGCACGGCCAGATCGACGAGATCCAGGGGCAGGCGTTCGGATCGCTCGCCGTGCTGGCGGGCGGCACCCCGGCCCGGGTGGCCGAAGCCATGGCGTTCCTCGCCAGTCAAGGCGTTGTCGTTGAGGAGCTGAGCCATGTGGAGTGAAATGTTCGATCTCTTCGTCTCCTCCTTCTGGGAGACGCTCATCATGGTCGGGATTTCCGGCCTGATTGGTGCCGTGGTCGGCGTGCCGCTTGGCGTGCTGCTTTATCTCACGGATCGCAACGGCGTGTTGCAAAACCTGCCGACCAATCGTGTCGTCGGCATCCTCGTCAACGCGGTGCGCTCGACACCGTTCATCATCCTGCTCGTCGCGGTGATCCCGTTCACGCGTCTGATTGTCGGCTCGTCCATCGGCACGATGGCGGCCGTGGTGCCGCTCACCATCGCCGCCGCGCCGTTCGTCGCGCGCCTGGTGGAGACGGCCCTGCGCGAGGTCGACCGTGGCCTGATCGAGGCGGCGCAGTCGATGGGCGCGACCACCGGTCAGATCGTCACCAAGGTGTTGTTGCCCGAGGCGTTGCCCGGCATCGTGGCCGGTCTGACGATCACGTTCGTCAGTCTGGTCGGCTATTCGGCAATGGCCGGCGCCATCGGCGGCGGCGGTCTGGGCGACCTGGGCATCCGTTACGGCTATCAGCGCTTCCTGCCCGAAGTGATGATTACCGTCGTGCTGATCCTGATCGTCTTCGTGCAACTGGTCCAGACATTCGGCGACTGGCTGGTGCGCCGCCTGAGCCATAAGTAACGTCTCATATAACAACGTCGCCGGCGCACCGGCACATCACACACACGAGGTTTTTCTATGCAACGTCGCACGCTTTTCAAACTGCTGGCCGGTGTCGGTGCCGCTACGGTTTTCGCCACGCAATTCGCTGCGCCGGCGGCTGCCGCCGATGCCGTCAATCTGAAGATCGGTGTCACGGGCGGCCCGCACGCGCAGATCTTCGACGAAGTGAAGAAGGTCGCGGCCAAAGACGGCCTGAACATCAAGGTCATCGAGTTCAGCGATTATGTGCAACCGAACGCCGCGCTGTCGTCGGGCGACCTGGACGCGAACAGCTACCAGCACCAGCCGTACCTCGACGCCCAAGTGAAGGACCGTGGCTACAAGCTCGAGTCGATCGCCAAGACCGTGATCTTCCCGATGGGCATCTATTCGAAGAAAATCAAGTCGCTGGCCGATCTGAAGGCGGGCGACAAGGTGTCGCTGCCGAACGATCCGACCAACGGCGGACGGGCCCTGCTGCTGCTGCAAAAGCAGGGTCTGATCAAGCTGCGTGCCGACGCCGGTCTGAAGGCGACGCCGCTCGACGTGGTCGACAACCCGAAGAAGCTGAAGTTCGTGGAGCTGGACGCCGCACAACTGCCGCGCTCGCTCGACGATGTGGCGGTGGCCGTCATCAACACCAACTTCGCGATGGAAGCCGGTCTGAACCCGAAGCGTGATTCGATCGCCATCGAAGATGCCAACGGCCCTTACGCCAACGTGTTGGTCATTCGCACGGCCGACAAGAACAAGCCCTGGGTGGCCAAGCTGATCAAGGCTTACCATTCGCCGGAAGTGAAGGCCTTCATCGAGAAGAAGTTCGGCGGCTCGGTGGTCACTGCCTGGTAAGTTCGGGAGGGCGCGCCGGTCGGCGGCACCCTCGCGAAGCAACGGCAACGCTTTGCGGCGTTGCCGTTTTTTTTCGTCTCCATGCCGGAGGAATGCCGGGCGCACGCGACGGATATCCAGGGTATTCGACGGTGATGATTCCGCCGTCTCGGCGTGTGTGGCAAATCCGACACTGTCACGGATTTGTCAAATAACGGCGATAGCCTGAGGGCAAGTAAAAGAGGGTGCCTGCGGGCACCGTCAACAGACGCGGATACGGGCCATAGAGCAGCTACCGCAAGCGAAGCACGGGGAACGGGTGAAACGCTTCAGCGGAGCGCAGCGCGCCTTCGATGGGCATGGACGCGCCCGGCACATGCCCGCACAACGCAATGCGATTTGCATGATGGCGGCGCACCGCACCGACCTACGGAGTTCCCGTTGAACCTTCTCCCGCCTGTCGCGATACGCCCGCCGGAGCGCTTTGCCGCGCCTGGAACATCGCTCGATGCGATATCGACGTCGGTCGCGGCGTCAGTGCCCGATGCGGAACCCGACGAGGCCGCATGGCTCGCCGAGCTGTGCGAGGGTATCGGTCTGACCTGCGTGTTCCAGCCGATTCTCGACTTTCGCACGTCGGGCGTTGCCGGCTACGAGGGGCTGGTGCGGGGGCCCGCCGGCACGGCGATCCATTCGCCGCTGGCACTGTTCGCCGCAGCCCGACGTCACGGTCTGCTCGCGCCGCTCGAACTGGCGTGCCGTCGCACGGTGCTGCGTGGCTTCGTCGAGCAGGATCTGCCGGAACGCCTCTTCCTGAACATCGGCCCGGTCACCCGTGCCCACCCCGTCGGCGGCGTGAGCGAATCGCTCGGTCTCGACGAAACATTTGCCATGCTCCAGTCGCTGCGCCTCGCCCCCGAGCGTGTAGTGCTCGAACTCACGGAGCATGCACCCGCGCTGGATCTGGCAAGCACGCGCGCTTCGCTCACGGCGTATCGCGCGCTGGGTTTCGAAGTGGCGCTCGACGATATGGGCGAGGGCTACGCCAGCCTGCGGCTGTGGTCCGAGCTGCGGCCCGACTACGTCAAGATCGACCGGCATTTCGTCGACGGCATCGACACCGACACTGTCAAACTCCAGTTCGTGCGGTCGATGCGCCAGATCGCGGAGACGAGCGGCACGCGGGTCATCGCGGAGGGCATCGAGCACGCCGAGGAACTGCAGGTCGTGCGCGATCTCGGCATCTTCCTCGGTCAGGGGTATTTCATCGCGCGTCCGGAAGCCAAGCCGCAACGGGCGATCACTGCGCACGTGCGGGCGGTTGTCAACGAGCGCCGCGCCTATGTGCATCAACAACCGAGTCAACTTGGTGCGGGCAATGTGACGCTGGAGCGAATCGCGTCGTATGTGCCGCCTGTCTCGCCGGAGACCCGCAGCGAAGATGTCGTGGCGCGTTTCGAGAGCGACGCGACGCTCGATGTGCTGCCGGTGGTCGAGCATGACCGAGCCGTGGGATTGATCGGCCGCGCGTCGCTGATCGGCCGGTTCGCTCGGCCTTTTACGCGTGAACTCTATGGACGCAAGCCTTGCTCGGCCGTGATGGAGCCGCGCCCGCTCACGTTCGACAAGAGCGCGCGCATGGAGGATCTGAGCCGCATGATCGCCGAGGGCGCCAGCCGGCAAATCGCGGGCGGTTTGATCGTCACCGATCAAGGGCGATATCTGGGGGTGGCGCAGGGCCATGCCCTGATGCGTCACATCACCGATATGCAGCTCGACGCGGCGCGGTACGCCAACCCGCTCACGCTGCTGCCGGGCAACGTGCCGATCGACGACTACATGGATCGCATGATCGGTGAGCGGCAGTCGTTCTACGCCTGCTATGTCGATCTCGATAACTTCAAGCCGTTCAACGACGTGTTCGGCTACCGGCGCGGCGACGACCTGATCCAACTGGTCGCGCGCGTGCTCATGGCGGTGCGCAACCCTGAGCGCGACTTCCTTGGTCACATCGGTGGCGACGACTTTCTGGTGGTGTTCCGCAGCCCCGACTGGGAGGCGCGCTGCCGCGATGCGCTCACGCGCTTCGGCGAGGCCGTGACGGAATACTTCCATCCGGATCAGATTGCGGCGGGCGGGTTCGAAGCGGAAGATCGTCGGGGCATGATCATCTTTCACCCGATCACGAGCTTGTCGATCGGCGTGGTGGCGGTCACGCCGGAGAGCTTTCCTTCGCACGTGGAAGTCTCGGCCGCGGCGGCGGATGCCAAGAAGATGGCCAAGCGCGCGCTGGGCAACAGCCTGTTCGTCGAGCATCGGCGCGCCCATCGGTGAGCGTGCCCGGCATGCCGCGCATGACGTAAAAAAAGCCCGCCGCAAATGCATTGCAGGCGGGCTTTTCCGTCGGCGCTGCCGACGTTCGGAGCGCTTAGTGCGAGAGCGCGGGCATGCCTTCCATGCTGGCGACGTCTTCTTCGCGCTCACCCGCCAGGTAAGGCGTACGCCAGCCGGCTTTCACGCCCCAGTGGTAGAACGCAAGCGACATGGCGGCCACAATCACCATATCCCAGCCATACGGCAGCAGGCCAAGACCGCCGAATTCCTTGCTGCCGATATATGAGCACAACGCCATCGCCGGCAAGTAGCCGATCAGCCACCACGATGCCTTGAGGTCACGGCCGAAACCCTGCCACCGATCCTTCGCCTGATAGTAGAAGTAGACGGGCAACGCCACGATCACCAGTACGATGATCTGACCCGTGAGCGGCCAGCGAGCCCAGTAAAGAATCAGCGACGCGCACACGAAGGCGAACGGTGCGATCAGTGACAGGCCTCGCAGGCGCAGCGGACGGTGCAGCTCGGGGGCCGAGCGACGCAGCGCCATCACGCTGATCGGGCCCGTCAGGTACGAGATCACGGTCGCGACCGAGATCACGGCGGCCAGCGAGTCCCAGCCGCGGAAGAAGAACATGAAGATGAACGAGATCGCCAGGTTGAACCACATCGCCGGGCGCGGCACGCCATACAGCGGATGCACGTGACCGAGGATCGCGGGCAATGTGCGGTTGCGCTCCATCGCGTAGATCATGCGGCTCGTGGTGGCCATGTAGGTGGTGCCGGTGCCGCTCGGGCTCAGGAACGCATCGAAGTACAGCACGATGGCCAGCCAGTTCAGGCCGAGTGCGATCGCCAATTCCGCGAACGGCGAGCTAAAGCTCACCATGTGCCAGCCGCCGGCCAGTTGCTCGGGCGAGAGTGCGCCGATGTAGGCCACTTGCAGCAGCAGGTAGATAACAGTGGCGAGCAGGATCGAGCCGACCACCGCGAACGGGATGCTGCGCCCCGGGTCGCGCGCTTCGCCGGCGAGGTTCACTGGGCTCTGAAAGCCGTTGAACGCAAACACGATGCCCGACGTGGCGACGGCGGTGAACACGGCCGACATGCCGTTCGGCGCGAAACCGCCGTGCTCCGCCATGTTGAAGTTGCCCGGATGGAAGCCCGCGATCATCAGGCCGGCAATGGTCAGTGCCGGAATGGCGAACTTGAACAGCGTGATGGCCGTGTTGGCGCGCGCGAACAGTTTCACGCCCCAGTAGTTGAGCATGAAGTAACCGATCACGAGCAGC
This sequence comes from Pandoraea cepalis, assembly GCF_902459625.1. Taxonomy (NCBI): domain Bacteria; kingdom Pseudomonadati; phylum Pseudomonadota; class Betaproteobacteria; order Burkholderiales; family Burkholderiaceae; genus Pandoraea; species Pandoraea cepalis. Next base: position 153,030 of record NZ_CABPRY010000007.1, on the reverse strand, counting down.
GCGGAGAGCATGAGGCCGCTTGTGCTGAGCGTGCCGTCGACAAACAGCGCGTGCGTCCAGTCGTACGGCCACGTACTCATATACTGAATCGAGGCTTCAGCCTCGATCGGAATGACCGAGACGATGGCAATCCAGTTGGCCCACGCGGCGATGAAGCCGACGAGGCTGCCGTGCGAATAACGCGAGTAGCGGACCATGCCGCCTGACTCGGGGAACATCGCGCCGAGTTCGGCGTAAGTGAGCGCGATGGCCAGGATGACGACGGCGCCGATGAGCCACGCGAAAAGGGCGGCGGGGCCGGCGATCTTGGCGGCTTTCCAGGCACCGAACAACCAGCCGGAGCCGATGATCGAACCAAGACCGGTCAACATCAGGGCGAAGGGCCCGATGTTACGCATGAGGGGTTGATTGTTATCCATTTGATGTCTTCTCCACGCCCGGGGGGAGCAGGCACCGGTCCCGATGAGGGCGGGCGGTACGCTGCGCGAGGGCGGACAAACTGTCCGCAGGCCGGTCGTCGTCATCGGGAAAATGACGGCGGGGGGACGGCGCTGGCGGACGCAACTTCTGTTGATGGGCTTCGCGAGTTTCGACGTCTGTCCGACTGCGCAACACACGCGGACGCGTGCATCACCCGAATTGGGGTCGGAGTCGCCGATCGCAAAAAAATCGCGATTCTACCCGAGCCGGCACCGCCGTGTGGCACTTTCGCGAGGGGCTCCGGGGTGACGGCAGCGGGTCGGAGTGCGCGCAAGCCAGACAGGACGCGGCTCTCGGCCTCGGGAAAGCACCTATTACAAATTATTAAAGGGTCAGATGAAAAGTGCGCCCCAGCGAGACCAAGGGGGACTTCATTTCCGGGGGGGAATTGCTCGATGTCGACGTTGCCGGTTGCAACGCCTTCAGCAACGTGTCCGGCCCGACCGATGCCGCGTGTGAAAGGGCCCGCGCGAGAGCGACGTCGGTGGTGCCGAACCGGGGAACCGCTTGGGCCACGAGGATCGGCGGCGAAACTGCCGACCCTCAGGCCACCTAGTCCCAAAGAGGGGCCTACAGGCCGAGGTCGCGATATAGCGCGGCCATGCGCGCGTCGACGTCGGCGGTCATTTCGATGGGGCGTCCCCATTCGCGCGACGTTTCGCCGGGCCATTTGTTGGTCGCGTCGATCCCCATCTTCGAGCCTAGTCCTGCCGTGGGCGACGCGAAATCGAGATAGTCGATGGGGGTCTGGTCGACGAGCGTTGTGTCCCGGGTCGGATCGACGCGCGTGGTGATGGCCCAGATGACTTCCTTCCAATCCCGGATATCGACGTCCTCGTCGACCACGACGATGAACTTCGTATACATGAATTGCCGCAGGAAACTCCAGACACCGAACATCACGCGCTTGGCGTGCCCCGGATACGCCTTCTTCATCTGCACGATGGCCATTCGATAGCTACAGCCTTCCGGAGGCAGATAGAAATCCGTGATCTCGGGGAATTGCTTCTGCAGCAGCGGCACGAAGACTTCGTTGAGCGCGACGCCGAGCACGGCTGGCTCATCGGGCGGTTTGCCCGTATAGGTGGAGTGATAGACCGCGTTGCGGCGCAGGGTAATGCGCTCGATCGTGAACACCGGGAACCACTCTTGCTCGTTGTAGTAGCCGGTGTGGTCGCCGTAGGGGCCTTCGAGCGCATGGGCGTACCCCGCCGTCGCGCCGCGCGTCGGTGGCGGCGGGGCGCCATTGGGCACGCTCGGCGGTGTCTCGCAGGGATAAATGAAGCCCTCGAGCACGATCTCGGCGCGTGCGGGCACGCGCAACGATTCCAGCCCCGGCGTCAAACACTTGGCCAGCTCGGTGCGGCTACCGCGAAGCAGGCCGGCAAACTGATACTCGGACAGCGTATCGGGCACGGGGGTCACGGCGCCGAGCATGGTCGCCGGATCGGCGCCCAGTGCGACGGCCATCGGAAAAGGCTTGCCGGGATTCGCCTGTGCGAACTCACGGAAGTCGAGCGCACCGCCCCGGTGGGCGAGCCAGCGCATGATGACCTGATTGCGTCCGATGACCTGTTGGCGGTAAATGCCGAGATTCTGGCGTTTGCGATGCGGCCCTTTGGTAATCACCAGGCCCCACGTGATGAGCGGGGCGGCGTCGCCGGGCCAACAGGTCTGAATCGGCAGACGCGCGAGGTCGACATCGTCGCCCTCCCAGACGATCTCCTGACACACAGGGCTGCCGACTTCCTTGGGCGCCATGTCCCAAACGGCCTTGGCCATGCCCAGCAGCTTGCCCGCATCCTTGAGCCCGCGTGGCGGTTCGGGCTCCTTGAGCGTCGAGAGCAGGCGACCGATATCGCGCAACGAACCAAGCGCGTTCTCGCCCTTATCGACGCCCATGCCGAGCGCTACTCGTTCAGGGGTGCCAAACAAGTTGGCGAGCACGGGCATGTCGTAACCGGTCGGCCGCGCAAACCACAGTGCCGGGCCGGCCGCTTTGAGGACACGGTCGGCGAGCGCCGTCATCTCCAGCACCGGCGAGACCGGCACGTCTATGCGACGAAGCTGGCCGGATCGCTCCAGTTGCGCGGTGAAGTCACGAAGATCGACATATTTCATGAAACAAACCGTTACCAAAAATTTTTACGAAATTCATACGGCCGGTGAAAACGGCCGTTTGAATTCCAGGAAAGTCGGAGTGACACCCTTGTAAACGCGGGGCTTAGGCAGGGCATTTTACCGGTCAAGGTGTCCAGACGTCACGGCAAAACCGTTGTTACAAATTACTTTTGGTAATGTTTTGTCGTGATAATAGTATTGACTGTTTATATATGGCTGCTACAATCCGCCCGTTGAATCCAAAAAGGCGGCTTTGAAGACGGGTAGGCCGACCCGCTCAAGCTTAGCGATAACTACAACATTGACGTGGATTTTCAGTCGCTGGTTTTCTCACCGAGGTCGGGAAACCAGTGTTTTAGGAAGCAGCGCGGGCAATAGCTCGTCAGCGCCAGAGACCTGAACAGGTCGGCGTGCTGCGGCGGTAGTGGCATCGTCCAAGACACACACGATGCCCCGCCTTGTTCCCTATGCCGTAAATGAGCGTTACACGGGATGCCTGGCGGGCATAACGGCTCATTTCCATACGCCCCGGGGCCACCCCGTGGTGACGGCGTAACCGGAGTACGTAGTATGAAGAAGTCTGGTTTATCACCCTGGCTACTGGCCGCGATCCGTGCGCTCGGCGCGCGAGGCGCGGCAACGGTAGCCTTGGCTCGTCGCGATTGGCGTCGCCTCGCATGGCACGGCGGTCGTGTTGGACTCTATACGTCCAGCGCGGTCGGCCTGGTTGCCGTGGTCGGCACGCTGGCGCTGTGGGCGCAACCGACGTGGCGCGCCGACCTGGCGTCGAAAGTCGGTCCGCTGCTTGAGGCAGCCACGGGATCCGCCCATGCGGCCGATCCGGGCGGCAACGGCAGTGTGGTCGCTCAGCGGTCGACGTCCGATGCGGCGATGATGGCGCAAGCGGCGCAGCACGTGCCGTCGGCCGCAGTGCTCGCGGCCTATATTCCGAACCAACGTGTGGCCGCCGATGCGCGCGCCACCAAGCCGTTGGACTCGCGCGAGCAAATCGCCGTCGCCGACTATCTGGCACGTCGCTATCGCGTGGCTGGTGATGTCACGGGCAACCTCGTGCGGGCGGCGTACTCGACCGGCAAGGAAGTGGGCCTCGATCCGCTGCTGCTGCTGGCCGTGATGGCCATCGAATCGGGCTTCAACCCGTATGCCGAAAGTACCGTGGGTGCGCAGGGCCTCATGCAGGTAATGTCGAAGGTGCATCGCGACAAGCTTGAGTATTTCGGCGGTCCCGAGGCGGCACTGCACCCCATTGCCAACATCAAGGTGGGGGCGCTGATCCTGAAGGAATGCATCGCCAGCGGCGGCTCGCTCGCCGGCGGTCTGCGCCGCTACGTGGGGTCGACCAGCGCGGGCGACGGTGGATACGGTGCCAAGGTACTCGCCGAGCGCGATCGACTGCGTAGCGTTGCCATGGGACACAAGGTCTCGCCCAACGCGCCGCAAGCGCCGGTGATCGTCAGCTCGGCCAAGCCGGTGGCGAAGCCGGTCTCGGCCGGTAAGTCGGGCGAGTCCGCGGACTCGGTGGCTACGCCGGCGGCCTCGGTGGGCAAGGCTGCCGCCAAGTCGCTCGAAGCGGACGACAGCACCGCCGCCTGATCGGCTATCGGCGGCACGGTGCGCCTCGGCCGGCGCATCGTATCGCGTCGGGTCGTCGGTACGCGGTGGCGCTCTATATATATAGAGGCGCCTCGCCGCCCAAGAAAAAACCCCTCGAAGCGATTCGAGGGGTTTTTTCATTTTCCTGTCCCGAACACTGGGCAGGGCGGCGACTCAGCCCGCCGCGAACACCCGTCCGATCCGGTCCATCGCCTCGTGCAACTGCTCGAGCGACGTGGCATACGACAAGCGGATGTAACGACGCGGCTCGGCAAAACCGAAGTCGAGTCCCGGCACGAGTACGACGTCGGCTTGCTGCAGGAGGGACTGCGTGAGGCGGTCGCTGTCGGCGGCGTCCGGATGCGATACGCCGGTGCAGTCGGCATAGACGTAAAACGCACCGTCAGGCATCACGGGAACCTGGAAGCCAAGGCGTTCGAGCGCCGGCACGACATAGTCGCGTCGTTCGCGGAAGGCGTTCTTGCGCGCCTCGAAGATCGCCATCGTTTCCGGTTGGAAGCAGGCCGTCGCCGCATGTTGTGCCACGGCAGACGGGCAGATGAACAGATTCTGCGCGAGCTTTTCGAACGTCGACACCATCGACGGCGGCACGACCAGCCAGCCGAGGCGCCAGCCCGTCATATTGAAGTATTTCGAGAAGCTGCTCACGACCAGGACATCGTCGCCGAAGGACAGCGCCGTGGTGGGCTGGCTGTCGTAGGACAGGCCCTGGTAGATCTCGTCGACAAGCGTGAAGCCGCCGCGCGCGCGCACGGCCTTGACGATGCGGGCCAATTCCGCCGTCTCGATGGACGTGCCGGTTGGATTCGACGGCGAGGCGAGGAGCACCCCTTTCGTCGCCGCGCCCCAATGGGATTCGATGCGCTCGGCAGTGAGCTGGAAGCGCTCCGCGGGGCCCGAGGGGATCAACACTGGTTTGCCGTCGAACGTGGAGACGAAATGACGGTTGCACGGATAGCAGGGATCCGGCATGAGCACTTCGTCGCCCACGCCGACCAGCGCGGCACACGCTAATACGAGGGCGGCCGACGCGCCCGCCGTCACGACGATGCGCGACGGTTCGACCTCCACGCCGTAAAAGCTACGGTAGTAGCCGGCGATGGCCTCGCGCAGGGCGGGGATGCCCATCGCCCCCGTGTATTGGGTCCGCCCGTCGCGCATGGCTTTGACCGCCGCCTCGATCACCGCCTCGGGGGCGGTGAAATCCGGCTCGCCGATCCCCATGTGGATCACGTGATGCCCGGCCTTTTCGCGCAGTGCAGCCTGTTTGGCCAGTTCCATGACGTGAAAGGGGGCGATGTCGTCGACACGTTGCGCCAGCTTCAGTGTGGCTTGGGCGTGGCCGAGGTCGGGCGTGCGGTCCATGATGTCGGGGGGAGACAGTGAGGAGAGGGTGAGGGACTTGCGGGGCGTGCGCTATGGGGCGATTGCCCCGTTGGCCGAGCAGGCGAGGCGGGGGGAATCGTCAGGCCTGCCGGCCTGCGATACCTTGCGCAGCCCTCGCGTAGGGTTATGCGCTTTTGCCGCGGCCGCCATTGCGATTCGCGGCGACTTCGTCTGGCCGCACTTCCGCGGCAAACTTGTCGAGAACGCCATTCACGTAGCGAAAGCCTTCGACACCGCCAAAGGTCTTGGCGAGTTCGACCGCCTCGTTGATGACCACGCGGTACGGAATGTCCAGGTGGTGAATCAGTTCGTAGGCACCGATGACCAGCACCCCATGCTCGACCGGCGACAGTTCGGCGGCCGGGCGGTCCAGGTAGGGCTGGAGTTGCTGCGACAAGGCGTCCGCCTCACGGATGCTGCCGTGCAACAGGGCATCCAGGTGAGTGCGGTCGGCCTTGTCGTAGCCGGGGGTGGTGCGCAGGTGCGCATCGATCTCACCCGCGTGGTCGCGCGAGAGCAGCCATTGATACAACCCTTGCAACGCAAATTCGCGCGCGCGGCGGCGAGCACTCTTCATTACCGATCTTCCTCTTCTTCGTCTTCGTCTTCGTCCAATCCGTCGTCGCCACCGAGCATGTCGATCGCTTCGAGCAGATTGGCCATTTCCACCGCCACGCGGGCGGCATCGCGGCCCTTTTCGGCGGCGCGCGCTTCGGCCTGTTCGTCGTTCTCGGTCGTGAGCACGGCATTGGCGATGGGAATGCCGAAATCGAGACCGATACGCGAAATGCCGGCACCGCTCTCGTTCGAGACCAGTTCGAAGTGATATGTCTCGCCGCGAATGACTGCGCCGAGCGCGATCAGCGCGTCGAACTGGCCGCATTCGGCCATCTTCTGCAATGCCAGCGGAATTTCCAATGCGCCGGGCACCGTGACGAGCAGCACGTCGTCGCCATCGACGCCGAGGCGGTCGAGTTCGGCCACGGCAGCGGCGCGAAGTGCCGTGCAAACGGCGTCGTTGAATCGTGCTTGCACAATGCCTATGCGCAGGCCTTCACCGTCGAGTTCGGGCTGATATTGTCCGATGTCCATAATGGGCTTCCTCTAAAAACGTACCGTCCAGGCGGTGCGGCCAACGTTGTGCCGGCATGCCCGAGACAGGCATGGCTCGGCAAGATGATGCCCCGCTGCCACTGGCGGGCGGGCCATCGATACAAGACTATTCAGGCGCCCGGTGCGCCGGGCATCGGCTGGAAGCCGGTGACCTCCAGACCATAACCTGCCATGTTGGGGATTTTGCGCGGGCTCGAGAGCACCCGCATTTTACCGACGCCCAGCTCGCGCAAGATTTGCGCGCCAACGCCGTGCGTGCGGAAGTCCACAGGGCGGCGCTTGGCGCGCGCCGCCTGCTCGGTTTCGTCGAGCGCTTCGAACTGATTGAACAGATGCTCGGGCGTCTCCACGCAGTTCAGCAGCACGACAACCCCTTTGTCCGCTTCGGCAATCGCTTGCATCGCGCCCGCGAGGGTCCAGGAGTGGGTCGACACGCCGGTCTCGAGCAGGTCGAGCACCGAGAGCGGTTCGTGCACGCGCACGAGCGTTTCGTCGGCCGGGTTCGGAACCCCGCGCACCAGCGCGAGGTGCGGATTGCCGCTCGGCTTGTCGCGGTAAAGGGTCGCCTGGAACGGGCCCCACGCGGTTTGCATTTCGCGCGTGGCGACCGTCTCGATCATCGATTCGGTGCGGCTGCGGTAGTGGATCAGATCGACGATCGTGCCGATCTTGATGTTGTGCTGCTCGGCGAACTCCAGCAACTGCGGCAGGCGTGCCATCGTGCCGTCGTCGTTCATGATCTCGCAGATGACGGCGGCGGGCGTGAGACCGGCCATCGCCGTCAGGTCACAACCGGCTTCGGTGTGACCGGCGCGCACCAACACGCCGCCGGGCTGCGCCATGATCGGGAACACGTGGCCCGGCTGGACGATATCCTCCGGACGCGCGTCGCGGCCAATGGCCGTCTGAACCGTGTGGGCACGATCCGCCGCCGAGATACCCGTGGTGACGCCTTCGGCCGCCTCGATCGACAGCGTGAACGCGGTGCCGTACTGGGTCCCGTTGCGGTAGGTCATCAGCGGCAGGTTGAGCTGCTTGCAGCGCGCCTGCGTGAGCGTGAGGCAAATCAGGCCGCGGCCGTATTTGGCCATGAAGTTGATGGCTTCAGGCGTCGCGAACTCGGCCGCCATGACCAGGTCGCCTTCGTTTTCGCGGTCTTCCTCGTCGACGAGGACAACCATGCGGCCGGCCTTCAGCTCGGCAATGATTTCTTCTGTAGTGGCCAACGGCATAGCGGACAACGCAGGGCGGAATTTGGAAAGGCTCTATTCTACGCCATGCCGGTGTCCGTCTGCGCCCGAATCTCGCACGGAGCGCCCCGCGGAATCGGCCGGGATGGACAATTCCGGCGGCGTTCGATTCGAATCGCGGAAGAATCGGCTTGGCGCGGGCGAGGTCTGTCCGTCCGAGTGTCGCAATTCCCTGATAGTTAGGTATTGACCTAAGTAATTGCGGTGACTATAGTCAGGCAAATGACTAAGCATTCCATTCCGCTGGATCGGATCTTTCTGGCGTTGTCCGATCCCACGCGACGCGCGGTCGTCGAGCGCCTGACGTTGGGCTCTGCGTCTGTCAGCGAATTGGCGCGTCCGTTCTCGATGGCATTACCGTCCTTCTCCCAGCACTTACGTGTGCTGGAGGACAGCGGTCTGGTTGTCTCGCACAAAACCGGGCGCGTTCGCACCTACGCGCTGGCCACCGAGGCCTTGGCCGGCGCGCAGGACTGGTTAGGCTTTCAACGCGACAGGTGGGCGCGCCGTCTCGATCAACTCGATGACTATCTTTTGCAGATGAAGGAGACGTGAACATGAGTCAAGCCAGTCTTTTCTCCGTCGATCCGACGCTGGATCTGGTGCTGGAGCGTTATGTCGATGTACCGTGCGAGCGCATCTGGGCCGCGTGGACGCAACCGGAACATCTCAAACGATGGTTCACGCCTGTGCCTTGGCAGACTGTTGCGTGCGAGATCGACCTACGTCCAGGGGGATTGTTTCGTACGGTCATGCGTTCGCCGGAGGGGCAGCAGTTTCCGAACGTGGGGTGTTACCTCGAAGTGGTGGAGAACGCGCGGCTCGTATGGACGAATGCTGTGCTGCCGGGGTTTCGTCCGGCCCCTGCGCCGGTCGCGGAACATGGTGGCTTCCTCTTCACCGCCGCCGTGCTCATGGAGGCGCACGGCAAAGGCACGCGATATACGGCCATTGCCATGCATGCTGACGAAGCGACCCGTGCGCAACATGAGGCCATGGGATTCCACGACGGTTGGGGCAAGGCGCTCGATCAACTGGTCGAACTGATGACGTGACGCGCCGACCTTCACAAGGTCGCGGGTCGCACACTCGCATCGCCGAATGAAAAATGGGAACGCCCTGAAGGGGACGTTCCCATTTTCAATTTTGCCTTTGACGTCGATCCCGCGTGCGCCGGGCCGTGACGCAATGTCAGGCGCCGAGATACGCGCGCTTGATGTCGTCGTTCGCAAGCAGGTTTGCGGCCGAGTCGGCGAGTACGACACGACCGGTCTCGAGCACATAGCCGCGATCGGCCACGTGCAGCGCCTTGTTCGCGTTTTGCTCCACCAGAAACACGGTGACACCTTCTTCGCGAATCGCACGAATGATATCGAAGATCTGCGCGATCACGAGCGGTGCCAGGCCGAGCGTCGGTTCGTCGAGCAACAGTAGGCGCGGACGGCTCATCAGTGCACGCCCGATCGCCAGCATCTGCTGTTCGCCGCCCGACATCGTGCCGGCGCGCTGCTTGCCGCGCTGCGCGAGCCGCGGGAACAGTTTGAAGACGTGGTCCATCCCGGCATCGATTTGATCCTTGGAGGCGAAGAAGCCGCCCATCTTCAGGTTCTCGATGACCGTCAGACTCGGAAATACCCGGCGGCCTTCCGGTGAAATCGCCAGCCCCATGCGCATGATGTCGTGCGTGGCGCATCCCGTGATGTCGCGACCTTCGAACATGACACGTCCGCTCGATGCGCGCGGCGCGCCGCACACGGTCATCATCAACGTCGTCTTGCCCGCGCCGTTACTGCCGATGAGCGTGACGATCTCGCCCTTGTTCACTTCGATCGACACGCCCGAGAGCGCCTCGACGGCCCCGTAATGGGTATGGATCTGTTCCAGCTTGAGCATTATTCCTCCCCGAGGTAGGCCTTGATGACGCGCGGGTCGCGCCGCACCTCGTCGGGCTTGCCGGTCATGATCGGCTTGCCGTGTTCCATCACGAGAATCCGGTCGGACACGCCCATGACGAGGCTCATGTCGTGCTCGATCAGCAGCACTGAGATGCCGAACTCGTGACGCAGGTTGTCGACGAGTTGCTGCAACTCGACCTTCTCTTGCGGATTGAGGCCGGCGGCCGGTTCGTCGAGCATGAGCAGACGCGGCTCCGTGATCATGCAGCGTGCGATTTCCAGACGTCGCTGGTGTCCGTACGACAGCGTGCCGGCCTCGCGGTTGGCGACGGCCGTCAGGCCCAACCGGTCGAGCCACGCCTTGGCGCGCTCGAGCGCCGTGCGTTCGGCGCGACGGAACGCGCTCGTCGAGAAGAGCCCTTGCACAAAGCCGCTATGCACGCGCATGTGCTGTGCAACGAGCAGGTTTTCCACCACCGTCAACTGGCGGAACAGGCGGATATTCTGGAACGTGCGTACGAGGCCACGTCGCGCCACGCTATGGCTCGGCAGGCCGGTGATGTTGTCGCCGTCGAGCGTGATCGAGCCGCCCGTGGGGCGATAGAAGCCGCCAACGCAATTGAAGACGGTCGTCTTGCCGGCGCCGTTCGGGCCGATGATGGCGAAGACTTCGTGCGATCGGACGTCGAAATCGACGCCATCGACGGCCAGCAGACCGCCGAAGCGCATCTGCAGGCCGGAGAGTTTCAATAGGGGTGCACTCATTGCGGCAGCTCCACGTGCGGGCGGGTGGCGGGCAACAGGCCCTGCGGACGCCACATCATCATCAGCACCATCACCAGGCCGAAAATCAGCATGCGGTATTCGGCAAAGTCGCGCGCGACCTCCGGCAGGACGGTCAGCAAAATGGCCGCGAGAATCACGCCGATCTGCGAGCCCATGCCACCGAGCACGACCACGGCGAGGATCAGCGCCGATTCGATGAACGTGAACGATTCGGGCGTGACCAGCCCCTGACGTGCGGCAAAGAATGCGCCGGCGAGCCCGGCGAACGATGCCCCCAGTGTGAACGCGGAGAGCTTGATGCGCGTGGGGTTCAGGCCGAGCGAGCGGCACGCGATTTCATCTTCGCGCAACGCTTCCCAGGCGCGGCCAATCGGCATGCGGATCAGGCGGCTGGTGACAAACAGCGTGAAGCCCACCAACGCAAACGCCAGCAGGTAGAGATAGATCACCATGTGCGAGCCGTCATACGGCAAGCCGATCAGTTCGTGGAATGTCTTCACGCCATCGACACTTGATGATCGCGCCATCTCGATGCCGAAGACGCTGGGCTTCGGAATGCCCGACACGCCGTCCGGTCCACCGGTAAGGCTCGTCAGGTTGTTCAGCAGCAGGCGGATGATTTCCCCGAAGCCGAGCGTCACGATGGCCAGATAATCACCCCTCAGACGCAGCACGGGGAAGCCGAGCAGGAAGCCGAAGGTGGCCGACATGAGTGCGGCGATCGGCAGGCATTCCCAGAAGGTCAGGCCGAAATACTGGTTGAGCAGGGCATAGGTATAGCCGCCTACCGCGTAGAAGCCGACGTAGCCCAGATCGAGCAGGCCGGCGAACCCCACGACGATGTTCAGGCCCAGGCCGAGCACGCAGTAGATGAGCGCGAGCGTCGCAACGTCCACCGCGCCGCGCGAGCCGACGAACGGCCACACGAGTCCGATAGCGAGCAGCACCCACATCGCGCTCAGTTGTTGACGGCGTCCCAGGGTGGGCATGGCGGGCAGCTTCACGGCACGCGTCGAGCGCAGCAGGAACGGCTTGAGCATCTGGAACACGAAGACGACCGCAGCGGCGATCCAGACCGGACGCCAGTGCTGCTCGATCACGACGCGGTAGCCGTCGAGCTTCAGTTGCAGGCCGAGGATGGGGGCGGTGAGCACGATCGTCACGAGTGCGGAGATGACCGCACCTTTGAGCGTGCCGCCGGCCGGTGCGCGTTGGGCGGCGCCGGACTTGAGCGTGAGTGGTTGTGTCATGGTCGACCTCAGACTTTCTCGACGTCGGGCTTGCCCAGCAGGCCGGTGGGGCGGAACAGCAGCACCAGCACCAGCAGGCAGAACGCCACGATGTCCTTGTACTCGGAAGGCATGTAGCCCGAGGCGAGCGTTTCCGCCAGCCCCAGCAGTACACCGCCCAGCATGGCGCCGGGAACGCTGCCGATGCCGCCCAGCACCGCCGCCGTGAAGGCCTTGATACCGGCGATGAAGCCGATGTACGGATTGAGCTTGCCGATGGTCAGGCCGATCAGCACGCCGCCGACGGCCGCGAGCATGGCGCCGAGCACGAACGTGAACGAGATCACGCGGTTCGTATCGATGCCGAGCAGGTTTGCCATGCGCATGTCCTCGGCGCAGGCACGGCAGGCGCGTCCCATGCGCGAGTTGGCGATGAACAGCGTGAGCAGGATCATCAGCGCGACGGTCACCCCTACGATCAGCATGCGAGCGTAGGGAATGGTCACCGTGAAGTCACCCATCGGGATATCGATGGCGCCGGAGATCAGCATCGGCACGGACACGTCGCGCGCTCCCTGGCCGATCTGCACGTAGTTCTGCAGGAAGATGGACATGCCGATGGCGGAGATCAGCGGTCCGAGACGCGGGCCGCCGCGCAGCGGGCGATACGCCACCCGCTCGATCGCAAAGCCATACAGGCCGGTGATCAGCACCGAGACCAGCAGCGCCGCGCCCAGCACGAGCGGCAACGGGTAACCCGCTGCGGTACCGATGGCCGTCAGTGTGACGAGACCGACGTAGGCGCCGATCATGTAGATCTCGCCGTGAGCAAAGTTGATCATGCCGATGATGCCGTAGACCATCGTATAGCCGATGGCAATCAACGCGTAGATCGCGCCCAGCGTCAGGCCGTTGACCAGTTGCTGGGCAAACTGCGGGAAAAATTCGTTCATGCGGGAAGCCTCGCGACGAGCGGGGGCCGAGCGCGAATGCACGCCGCCCGCCGGGATCGGCGGGCGGCTGGGGGGATTCGCTGGCCGGTAATGCGTCAGGAAATCAGTTGGCGGCGGTCTTGGTGGCGTCTTTGTGCCAGGTGTAGACCACGAACTTGAACGACTTCAGATCGCCTGCCGCGTCATACGCCACCTTGCCGATCGGCGTGTCGAACGTGTTCGCGTGCAGGTACTTGGCCACCTTCTCCGAGTCGGTGCTCTTCGCGCCGGTAATGCTCTTGGCGATCAGTTGCACCGCCGTGTAGGCCGGCATCTGGAACGGACCGTTCGGATCGCGCTTGGCGCTCGCGAAGGCTTTCACCAGCTTGGCGTTGGCCGGGTCGGCTGCGAAGTCGGCGGGCAGCGTCACGAGCATGCCTTCCGAGGCCGGGCCGGCAATGGCCGTCACGTCCTTGTTGCCCACGCCTTCCGGACCCATGAACGTGGCCTTCACACCTTGCTCGCGTGCCTGGCGCAACAGCAGACCCATTTCCGGGTGGTAGCCGCCGAAGTACACGAAGTCCACGCCCTGTGCCTTGAGCTTGGTGATGACGGCCGAGTAGTCGGAGTCGCCGGCGTTGATGCCTTCGAACAGCACAACCGGGATCCTGGCGGCGTCGAGGTCTTTCTTCACCGACGTGGCGATACCCTGGCCGTACGACTGCTTGTCGTGCAGCACGGCCACCTTCTTCGGCTTGACCTTGTTGATGATGTACTGCGCGGCCGCCGGACCTTGCTGGTCGTCACGGCCGATGGTGCGGAAGATGAAGTGACGCTTCTTGCCTTCGGTCAGCTGCGGTGCAGTCGCCGATGGCGTAATCATCACCACGCCTTCGTTCTCATAGATGTCCGATGCCGGAATCGTCGAGCCCGAGCACACGTGACCGATCACGTACTTGATCTTCTGGCTGACGATCTTGTTGGCGACGGCGACCGCTTGCTTCGGCTCGCACGCGTCGTCCATCATCACGGCTTCCAGCTTGTTGCCGTTCGCCCCGCCTGCCGCATTGATTTCGTCGATGGCGGTCAGCGCACCCGCCTTCACCATGTCGCCGTATTGGGCGACCGAACCGCTGAACGGGCCGGCGATGGCGATCTTGACGGTCTCGGCGTTGGCGCCCGTGCCGAGGACGGCAAGCGCAGCGGCGACGAACAGGGATTTGTGACGGAACTGCATCGTGGACATCTCCTTGATTTGTATTTTTTGAGCACCCGGTCGTGCGGTGCGCTTGATCGACGGCGGAACCCGGTCGGTATTGGCTCACTCCTGCCGCAGGCGGCAGAAACGATGCGCCATAGTAGCGTAATCCGCCGTTAAATTGGAATAGCTATCCAGTGATGCCGTGAAACCCGCATGAATAAAGCGTTTCAAGACAGTCGTAAGGAAAAAATAAGAGTCGTCACAGCAATAATGCGTAGTACTACGCAGATTGAAAATTAAAAAAATCGGAGATGAATCGAAAAATCGAGGGGGCGATTCGGCGCCAGGGGAGAAGACGGGATGGATTGTCGAGTAGGACATTTTGGATACAATCCGCCGATCATTGATATCCAATTTTGGCGGTTTGCATCCGATCTCGGGAGCGCCGGATCGATCGACGCGCTACATCGCCAAGGTGTGACGCCGATTGCGCGAGCGCCGGATGAGCGCGAGAAAGGCGTTGAGAATCGGGGAATCGTCGTCGCGCCGGTACATGCAGTTCAGTTCGATGGCGCGCAGATGCCGTGATTTCAACGGCCGGTACACCACGCCGGGCAGCCGCAGGTTCGCCGCCGACTCGGTTGTCACGCAAACGCCGAAGCGGCTCGCGACGAGCGCGATCGACGTCACTACATCCTCCACTTCCTGCTCCACGCGCAACGTCACCCCCTCGGCCCGAAACGCGGCGGCGACTTCCTCGGCGAGTCCTGCGACCGGTGCATTCGGGTAGAGGATCATTCGCTCGTTATCGAGATCGGCCAAGCTCAGCGACGCGCGCTCGCATAACGGATGACCTTCATACAGCGCGACGAGAAACGGCTCGCGATGAATCCAGTCGACGACGAGATCCGGCTCGTCCGGAATCAGCCGATTGAAGCCAACGGCGATGCGTCGCTCGCGCAGCGCCGCGATCTGGTCGGTCTTCGACAGGTTGTGCAGACCGATCTTCACTTCGGGGCGCTCGGTGTGAAAGCTCGCCAGCAGGCGCGGAATCGCGTTGAGAATGCCCGAGCTGAAGATGCCGACGTCGAGCCGCCCGATATAGCCTTCGCCGGCGAGGCGCGTCTGCTCCTCGGCGCGGCGTGCGAGCGCCAGGATGTTCGGCACTTCGGCGAGCAGCGTTTGCCCGGCAGCGGTCAACGTGGCGCCCTTGGGGGTACGCACGAATAGCGGCGTGCCCAACTGGGCTTCGAGCGTGTGAATGTGGCGGGTGAGCGGTGGCTGCGCCATGTTCAGCCGCTGTGCCGCCCGCCCGAAATGGCCCTCCTGCGCGACGGCAAGAAAGTAGCGCATTTGTTTGATGTCCATGGAAGGCTCCGTTCCGGCGAGATAATGTGATACCGAAATAGTATCGGAATCTTGGAAATCGGTATTGGACGGTATCTCTCGGCGCGCGCATGATGGCTTCCTCCGAAAGCTTTCTTTTCGGCATTTTCAGGGGACAGCCTCATGCCAATCGTACAAATCCATTTGGTGGAAGGTCGCGACGACGCCACCGTGAAGGCCTGCGTCAAGGCCGTGGCACGCACCGTCCACGAGACACTCGGCGCACCGCTCGAATCGATCCGCGTGTATGCGACGCAAGTACCGGCCGCGCACTGGGCGGTGGGCGAGCACACCAAGGATGAGCCGGCGGCGCCGGCCAGGGCGGACGCCCGATGAGCGCGACCTCACCCCGCGACGCCGCCACGCAGGCGCGCTTGCAGCAGGCGGCCGACGCGCTGCACGACGCGGGGCGCTCGCACCGCTTCATCGCTCCGTTGCGCGACACGTACGCGCCGCTCACCATCGACGACGCCTATGCGATTCAGCGCATCAACACCGAGCGGCGTCTGGCGGCCGGGCGTCGCACTGTCGGCTGCAAGATTGGCTTGACGTCGGTCGCCGTGCAGAAGCAACTCGGCGTGGATCAGCCCGATTTCGGCTTGCTGTTCGACGACATGGGCTATGGTGACGGCGAGCCGATTCCTGCCTCGATCCTCACGCAGCCGAAGATCGAAGCCGAGATCGCCTTCGTCATCGGCAGGGATCTGCGTGTGGACAACCCGGGCCAACTCGACGTCATCAACGCCATCGAGTACGCGTTGCCCGCACTGGAGATCGTCGGCAGCCGCGTGGCCGACTGGAACATCCGCATCACCGACACGATTGCCGATAACGCATCGTCGTCGGCCTACGTGATCGGCAACACGCCGAAGACGCTCGCCGAATTCGACGTGCGCCTGTGCGGCATGGTCATGGAGCGTCGCGGCGAGCCGGTGTCCGTCGGCGCGGGCGCGGCCTGCCTGGGCAGCCCGATCAACGCCGTGGTGTGGCTAGCCCGTACGATGGCGGCGGTGGGCACGCCGCTCAAGGCGGGTGACCTGGTGCTCTCGGGCGCGCTTGGCCCGATGGCCACTGTCTCGCCCGGCGATATTTTCGAGACCCGCATCAACGGCCTGGGCTCGGTCCGCGCCGTGTTCGAACCTGCCAGCGAGGCGGCACGATGAGCCACATTCAAGACTACGCAACGCTGCTCGACGACGCGGCGCATTTCGCGCACGAGGTCGAGCAGTTCGATACCGACAATCGTCTGTCGCTCGACGACGCCTACGCCATTCAGGCCGCATCGCTCGCCCGTCGTGCCGCACGCGGCGAAACGCGTGTCGGCGTGAAGATGGGCTTTACCAGCCGGGCGAAGATGATGCAGATGGGACTGTCCGACGTGATATGGGGGCGCCTCACGTCCGGCATGCAGGTCGAAGAGGGCACGGCCATCGACTTCACGCGGTACGTGCATCCACGCGTCGAGCCGGAAATCGCCTTCATCCTGAAGCGACCGCTCGAAGGCAATGTCACGGGCCCGCAGGCGCTCGCGGCGGTCGAAGCGATTGCGCCGGCCATCGAGATCATCGATTCGCGCTACAAGGACTTCAAGTTCACGTTGCCGGAAGTGATTGCCGACAACGCGTCGTCGAGCGGCTTCGTGATTGGGGCCTGGCACGATCCGCATGTCGATTTCTCGAATCTGGGATTGGCCATGACGATCAACGGTCGCACCGTGCAGGTGGGGTCGAGCGCGGCGCTGCTCGGCCATCCGCTGCGTTCGCTGGTCGCGGCGGCGCGTCTGTCAGCCGCCGCGGGCGAGCCGCTCCAAGCCGGCTGGATCGTGATGGCTGGCGGTGCAACGCCGGCTGAATACATCCAGCCGGGCCAGTATGTGTCGGTGGAAATGGAGGCGCTCGGTCGCGTGGGCTTCCACGTCTGAGCATGCAGGGGAGGGGCGTGTCATGGCAGGGTGAGCGCGTCCGGCCATGCAAAGTACGCGGGGCGCGCCCGACGGCACGCCCGGAGTTGTCCTGCCTGCATCCCTCTAGACAGCAGCACGCGGATTCAGTCGCGTTTGACGCGAGCCATCACCCGCAGATCGCCTTCGATCATGCGCACGTCCGTGAATTCGAGCGCGAGCTTGTCGTCGAGCGACGTGAGCGCAGGCAGGTGGAACATGCCTTGCGCGTCACCGACGATGCACGGCGCGAGGTAGGTGAGCAACTCGTCCACGCAGCGCTCGCGCAGCAGTGAGCCGTTGAGCTTGTAGCCCGCCTCTACATGGAGTTCGTTGAGCTGGCGCTCGCCGAGCGCGCGCAGCAGCGCCGAGAGGTCGACCTTGCCGGTCGTATTGGGCAGGTCGAGCACCTCCACGCCCAGGTCGCGCAGACGAGACGCACGCTCATGATCGCCGTTGGCGCAGATCACGAGCGCGTTGCCGTTCGCGAGCACCTTCGCGGTCGGGGAAATCTCAAGACGTGAATCGACGACAATGCGCAGTGGCTGGCGTGTCGTTTCCACCTCGCGCACGGTGAGCGACGGATCGTCCTCGCGCACCGTGCCGATGCCGGTGAGAATGGCGCACGCGCGCGCCCGCCACGCGTGGCCGTCGGCGCGCGCGGCCGGGCCGGTCAGCCATTGGCTCACGCCGTTGTGCAGGGCGGTCTTGCCGTCGAGGCTGGCCGCTACCTTCATGCGGACCCACGGCGTGCCGCGCGTCATGCGGGCGACGAATCCGACGTTCATTTCGCGCGCCTCATGCTCCAGCAGTCCGCAGCGCACTTCGATGCCCGCGTCGCGCAGCAGGCTCAGGCCGCGCCCGGCCACGAGCGGGTTCGGATCTTCCATCGCGGCGATCACGCGTTTCACGCCCGCGTCGATGAGTCCCTTCGCGCACGGTGGGGTGCGGCCGTAATGGCTGCACGGTTCGAGCGTGACATAGGCCGTGGCGCCACGCACGGACTCGCCGCGCGTGCGCGCGTCTTTCATGGCCTGCACTTCGGCGTGATCCTGGCCGGCCGGCTGCGTGAAGCCTTCGCCGATGATCCGTCCGTCCTGCACGATTACGCAGCCAACGCGAGGATTCGGCGTGGTGGTGAACATCGCGCGCTCGGCGAGCGCCAGCGCGCGACGCATATAAGAGAAATCCTGTTCGGAGAACATGAGGCGTCAGAGCATCAGCGGCCGGTCGGTCAACGCATTGTCCGGCGCCGCGCCGGCATGGGCCGGCAGGAATTCGCGCGCAATGCCGCGCAGGGTGTTCAGCGCGTCGAGCACGCTCTGGACATAACGTTCGTCACGAAACCCGGCGCTCATCTGCGCAACGACGGTGTCCCACGTGCGGGGGGATACCAGCGCATCGACGCCCTTGTCGGCGATCAGCTCGATATCGTGATCGGCGATGTTGATGTACAGGAGAATGCCCGTGCGCTCGCCCGTATGCGCCACGCCGAGCTGGCGGAACAAGTGAACGGCGCGTTGACGGCAGGTATGCCCGTGCCATACGGCAGCGAGCGGCATGGCCGCTTCGATCACGAGGCGGATCTCGCAGCGGTGCTCTTTCTCGGAATCGCGGATCGCGGCTTCGAGGGCATCGAGCGCCTTGTCGGGGAAGAGCCACCGGGCGTGCGCTCGCCAGGTGCCCAAATGCCGCAGCCAGCGCGAGATATCGTGCGTCTTGTGTTGCGTTGCGATTGCTTCGTTTGCCATCGCCATCACCAGTTCCCTGACGAACCGCCGCCGTCGAATCCACCCCCACCGCCGCCGCCGAAACCGCCCCCGCCGCCGCCATCGAATCCGCCGCCGTCGTTGCGTCCCCAGCCGCCCAAGCCGCCGCCCAAGCCGGCGCCGAGACCGGCGCCGAACCCCCCGGCACCGATACGCCCACGTTGGCCGGTGAGCACGCGAGAACGCGGGTCGGTGGGGCTCACGCCGGGCAGACCGGGTCCTTGGAACCGCCTGCGGCTTTCCATGAGGACGACCATCCCGATGATGAAGACGATGAAGAGCAGCGGCAGGAAGTCGGACAGATCCGAGTGCGGCGCGCGCGTCGACGGCAAATTCGGGGCGGGCAGCGCCTCGTTGTTCATCGCCGCCTCGACCGCCGCGACGCCGGCAGCCAGACCGCCGAAGAAGTCGCCGCTGCGGAAATGGGGGGCCATCACGTCGCGCAGGATTCGCCCGGAGATGGCATCGGTCAGCGAGCCTTGTACCCCGCGTCCGACTTCAATGCGCATTTTGCGCAGGTCGTTCGGATTGTTCTTGGCGATGAGCACGATTACGCCGTCGTCCACGCCCTTGCGGCCGGCCTTCCAGGCATCGGCCACGCGAATGCTGTACTGGTCGATCGTCTCGGGAGCCGTGCTCGGCACCATCAGAATGAAAATTTGGCTGCCGCGTTGTTGCTCGTATTGCGCGAGCTGTGTCTCGAGCGCGTTGCGCTGCTCGGGCGTGAGCGTGCTGGTCAGGTCGGTCACCCGCGCGGTGAGCGCGGGCACGGCCACGAGATCCTCTGCGCTGGCGGGCAACGCCAGCGACGCCAGACACGCCAACGCCAGCGCCAACATCGCCCAAAGCGTCGGTCCCCAATGCAACCAACGCGAGCGCGCGTCGTCCGTCACCGGACGGCGCGTCGGCATCCCGCGGCCCTCTGGCGACACCTTGTAGTCCGCGGAGACGGCAGCCATGATCCGATCCTCAGAACTTGACGGCCGGCGCGGTCGAAATGGCCTTTTCGTTCTCGACCGTGAAGTTCGGCTTCGGCCCGTAGCCGAACATCTTCGCCGTCAGATTGTTCGGGAACTGGCGCACATACACGTTGTAGTCCTGCACCGCCTGGATGTAGCGATTGCGCGCCACGGTGATGCGGTTTTCCGTGCCTTCGAGCTGCGATTGCAGATCACGGAACAGGCCATCGGCCTTCAGGTTCGGATAGTTCTCCGAGACAGCCATCAGGCGCGAGAGTGCGCCGGACAGTTCACCCTGCGCTTGCTGGAAGCGCTTGAACGCCTCGGGGTCGTTGAGCGTCTCCGGCGTGACCGTGATGCTCGTGGCCTTCGCGCGGGCGTTGATCACCTCGGTGAGCGTCGTTTGCTCGTGCGTGGCGTAGCCCTTGACCGTGTTCACCAGATTCGGTACCAGGTCGGCACGTCGCTGGTACTGGTTGACGACCTCGCTCCAGGCGGCCTTGACCGCTTCGTCCTTGACCTGAATCTGGTTGTATCCGCAGGCGGACAGCAACGAGGTGAGCAACCCCAGCGCCAGCCAGCGCACGAACGACTGGCGAAGCTTTGTCGGCAACGACACTTGCATGATGTTTCTCCCTGTGTGGGTCAGACGGGCCGACTCGCTACGTGTGCGAAACCCGGCCGAAGGCAGACACGTGACCGACAACGATCACGCGATGGCGCGAAACGCGTCGCGGGCAGCGTCGAGCGTGGCGTCGATGATCGCGTCGTCGTGCGTGGCAGAGACGAAGCCCGCTTCGAAGGCGCTCGGCGCGAGATACACGCCGCGATCGAGCATCGCATGGAAAAACTTGTTGAAACGGGCCACGTCGGACGTTGTCACTTCGGCGAAGCTCTGCGGCACGTTGGCGCGGAAGTACAGACCGAACATGCCGCCGACGCTGTCGCCCGAGAAAGGCACGCCAGCCGTCTGGGCGGCGTCGACGAGCCCCGTGACGAGCTTCGATGTGCGCTTGGCCAGATCCTCGTAGAAGCCCGGCGCCTGAATCAGCTTGAGCGTGGCGAGACCGGCGGCCACGGCCAGCGGATTCCCGGAGAGCGTGCCGGCCTGATAGACGCCGCCCAGCGGCGCCAGATGCGACATGATGTCGCGGCGCCCGCCGAACGCGGCGGCGGGCATGCCGCCGCCGATAACCTTGCCCAGGCAGGTGAGGTCGGCCGTAATGCCGTAGAGCGCTTGCGCGCCGCCCAACCCGACGCGGAACCCGCACATCACCTCGTCGAAGATGAGCACGGCGCCATGGGCGGTGCACAGCTCGCGCAGCGTCTGCAGGAAGTGACGCGAGCCGCGCACGAGGTTCATGTTGCCGGCCACCGGCTCGACGATCACGGCCGCGATCTCGCCGCCTTGGTCCGCGAACAGTTCGCGAAGCTGTTCGACGTTGTTGTACTCCAGCACGAGCGTGTCGCGCGTGACTTCGGGCGGCACGCCGGCCGACGACGGCGCGTTGCGCGTCGAATCGGCGAACGTGAGCAGGCCCGAGCCGGCCTTCACGAGCAAGCTGTCGGCATGGCCGTGATAACAGCCCTCGAACTTGACGATCTTGTTGCGGCCGGTGAAGCCGCGCGCGAGGCGCAGTGCGCTCATCGTCGCCTCGGTGCCGGAGGACACCAGGCGCACCTGCTCGATGGACGGCACGAGAGCGCTGAGGGTTTCGGCCATCACGACTTCGGCTTCAGTGGGCGCGCCGAAGCTGAAGCCTTGCGACATCGCGGCGTGCACGGCAGCGACGACGTCGGGATGCAGGTGGCCGACGATCATCGGGCCCCACGAGCCGATGTAGTCGATGTAGCGCGTGCCTTCGGCGTCCCACATATAAGGGCCTTGGGCGCGGGCGATGAAGCGCGGCGTGCCGCCGACCGAACGGAAGGCGCGCACCGGCGAGTTCACGCCGCCGGGGATGGTCTGCTGGGCACGCTCGAAGAGCGCGGCATTGGTAGTGTGTTCGGACATGACTTCGACTTTGTGTGCCTAATGCGTCGATTCTAGCGGATGGCGGTCAAGTCCGGGACTTCTCGCCGCGCGGGGCTTCTGTTAGATTGAAGGCCACTCCCTCAACATCAAGGAAAAACAGGCCCGCCGACATGTTCACCGTCCATTCGCAACGCCCCTCGATCACTGTCTCCACGCTCGACCTCGAACGCCTCGAAGCGCTCATGGCCCAGGCGCCCCGCGCGGCATTGCCGTATGTGGAGGCACTCGAAACAGAGCTTGCCCGGGCGAGCGTCGTCGAACCGGAGCAGATGCCGGCCGACATCGCCACGATGAACTCGGTGGTGCGCTATCGTGATCTCGCCGCGCAGCAGGAACATCGCGTCACGCTTGTGTATCCGCAACATCTGGCGAGCACGCCGAGCGGCATTTCGGTGCTCGCGCCGGTCGGTAGCGCGTTGCTCGGCTTGCGCGTTGGCCAGTCGATTCAGTGGCAGGTGCCGGGCGGCCACCAGATCGCGCTGACATTGCTCGGCATCGATTACCAGCCCGAAGCCGCCGGCGAATACCACCGCTGATCCCCCGTCTCCGACGCCGCACTGGGAGATTCGGGTCTCCCGATTCTCCCGATTCTCCCGATTCTCCCGATTCTCCCGATTCTCCCTATCGTTCCTGCCCGTTCGTCACCCCCCCTGACGCTTCCACCGCTTCCCTCAGGTCCGCAAATCCGCAGTTCCCGTCGTTTCCCAAGTCCGCCGGCTCAGCGACGCAGCCAGCCGCGCGCAATCGGCCACGCCATCAAGCGGCGATAGAGGGCTTCGAGGATAGCCGCGACGATACGACTCGTCTCGCGCGCACTCGCGGTGTGCATGATGAGCGCCACTACGATCGACACCACCAGCGCACCGACCATATCGAGCGGCCAGTGCACGCCGAGGTACACGCGCGCCCAGCACACGGGCACGGCGCATAGCAGCAGGAGCCGGCCGAGCAGGCGCGGCGAGCGCGCGAGTGCGCCCATCAGGACGAATGCCGACGTGAACAGGATCGACGCGTGATTGCTGGGGAAGGCACTCGTCGGCGCATGCGGGAGCAGGTTCGTGCCGAGACCGACGACGAACGGCCGCGGTTCGAACCAGGCCAGACCGATCGCACCGTTGATCAGTAGCACGAGCGCCACGCCCAGCAGACCGTGCACGGCCCCCTCGCGGTCGCGACCGCCAGCGAACCACAGGAGGGTCAGGCCCACCGGAAGCAGCAGGATCAGGTATTTGGCGAGGAGAACGGCGATGGCCAGTTCGCCTTCACTGACATTGGGCGAGGCATTGACGGCCAGGAACAGGGCGCGGTTGATTGAATCCATGAAGTCCGGGGGCAGGAAGCAGAAAGCAGGAAGCACGAACCGGCCAGGCCGGTCGCCCGGCACGCCACCGGGTTGCGTGCGGTGCCGGTGCCTCGACGGCCGCCGGCGGGCGGTTTGTGACGAAAACATGACAGATTCTGACTGAGCCGCTTCCCGCTGGAAAGTTGCATTCGTCATCATTTTGTAACACGGTGAATTGTCACTTTTCTTTCGACGCACTCGGGGGTAAAATCGCGCCGTCATAGCTCTAAGGAGGTCCTTCCGTGGACAGTAGTTCTAGTGGTAGTTGCCGGTCGGCGCAGGTCGACACCCTCACCGCGAGTTAGTCCCCGGGATCTTCCCTGCCGCTGACTCGCATAGCCGGGTTGGCGCGCACCTCTGATGTACGCATCGAATGTCCAATGCCCTTGGCCGCCGCGCCGAAGGGTTTTCTTGGGCCATACCGATAGCGTCCGTCTTTCGTAGCACGCTCCCTAATTTGCTTTACATCTGCCGTTCGGGCTGTCCCGTGGCGCGCAGGGGTTCGTTTTCAGGCCGTTTGCCGTGGGCGCCGGTGATGAAATGCGAGCCTCTCGTGCGCGCCGGGCCGATTGCCGCGCGGCCGGGAGAATCATCGTGTTCCGTTACTCCATGACCCTTCGCGGAGGCAATCCGCAAGCCCTGATGCTGCCCACCGAGTGCCTGCATCACTATCACGTCGCCCCACATGCCGAAGACGCCGCTGTCACGGCGCGCCCGGGCGCGAGTGCGCGACTCGGACAGTGGCTGCTGGCGCTCGTGCGTCGCAACGCACCGACCGGACGCGCGGGCTGAGCCTACGCGATAACGGTCCCCAGGCATCGGCGACTGGCCGGTGCCCAGCGATATCAACCGTATTTTCAGGATGTATCCGATGCAACAAGCTCTCACGTTCAGCGAGCGACTGATTGCGGTGCTTGGCGCGCGCCTTGGCCTGCGCTTCTTCCGCCGCCGCGACATGCTCGAAACCCTCGATGCGCCAGCGCATGGCCACGAGGCACCGCCAGGTCTGCTCGACGCCGCCCGCGACGCCGGCCCGGATCTGCTCGCCCGTCTGCACACGACGCGCGACGGTCTGTCGGATGACGAGGCCGCCACCGTGCGGGCCCACGCCGGCGTCAACGAAGTCGAGCACGAAAAACCGTTGCCCTGGTGGCGGCACTTGTTCAACTGCTACCGCAATCCGTTCAACCTGCTGCTCTCGGCACTGGCCGCTGTGTCGTACGCGACCGACGACACCGAGGGAACGATCATCATCGCGTCGATGGTGATCATTTCCACGGTGTTGCGATTTGTGCAGGAGGCGCGCTCGACCAAGGCCGCTGAAAAGCTCAAGGCCATGGTGAGCACGACGGCGACGGTGCTGCGTCGCGAAGCGTTCGGCCATGAGGGCGCGGAGGCCGACAACGTGCGGCGTTTGGGGCGCATGGGCCGTGAAATCGCGTTGGCCGAACTGGTGCCGGGCGACATTGTTCTGCTCGCGGCGGGCGATATGATTCCGGCGGACGTGCGCATTCTCGCGGCCAAGGATCTGTTCGTCTCGCAATCGGCGCTCACTGGCGAGGCACTGCCCGTCGAGAAATTCGCGCACGCTTGCGAGTCCGGCGGCAGCAATCCGCTCGCCTACGACAACCTCGCGTTCATGGGCACGAACGTCGTGAGCGGGTCGGCCACGGCTGTCGTCGTGGCGACGGGGGCGCGCACGTTCTTCGGCTCGCTCGCGCAGCGTGTCACGGCGCAGCAACCGACGGTGACGTCGTTCCAACAGGGCGTGAATCGTGTGTCGTGGGTGCTGATTCGCTTCATGCTGGTCATGACGCCCATCGTGCTCCTGATCAACGGCTTCACGAAGCACGACTGGCTCGAGGCGTCGCTGTTCGCGCTGTCGGTGGCGGTGGGACTCACGCCTGAAATGCTGCCGATGATCGTGACAGCCACGCTTGCCAAGGGCGCGGTCGTGCTCTCGCGCAAGAAGGTGATCGTCAAGCGGCTCGACGCGATCCAGAACTTCGGCGCGATGGATGTGCTGTGCACCGACAAGACCGGCACGCTCACGCAGGACAGGATCTGTCTCGAGCGTCATACCGATGTGTGGGGCCATGCGTCGGAAGACGTGCTCGAGTATGCCTATCTCAACAGCTTCTACCAGACCGGCCTGAAGAACCTGCTCGACGTGGCGGTGCTCGATCATGCGGAGCTGCACCAGCATCTCGACATCGTGAACCGGTATCGCAAGATCGACGAGATCCCGTTCGACTTCCAGCGCCGTCGCATGTCGGTGGTGGTCAGCGAGAACGGCGATCATCACGAACTGATCTGCAAGGGCGCGGTGGAGGAGGTGATGGCCGTGTGCAATCGCGTGCAGCATGGTGCGAACGTCGAGCCGCTCACGCCCGATGTGCTGGCCCGCCTGCGTCGCGTCACGGCCGACCTGAATGCCGAAGGTCTGCGCGTGGTGGCCGTGGCAACGCGCCACTTGCCGCCGGTGCGCGACAGCTATGGCATTGCGGACGAGAGCGAACTCGTGCTCGTCGGGTATATCGCGTTTCTCGATCCGCCCAAGGAGTCGACGGCGCCGGCGCTCAAGGCGCTCGCGGCGGCGGGTGTCCAGGTCAAGGTGCTCACGGGCGACAACGATCTCGTGACGGCGAAGGTCTGCCGCGAAGTGGGGCTGGCGGTGAACGGCTGTGTGCTGGGCGATGACATCGAGGCGATGAGCGACGCCGAACTGGCGCACACGGTCGAACGCGCCAACGTATTCGCGAAGCTCACGCCGTCACACAAGGAGCGCCTGGTGCGCCTGTTGCGCGCGAACGGTCATGTCGTCGGCTTCATGGGCGACGGCATCAACGATGCACCGGCCTTGCGCGCGGCCGACATCGGCATTTCGGTGGACACGGCGGTGGACATCGCCAAGGAAGCGGCCGACCTGATCCTGCTGGAAAAGAGCCTGATGGTGCTGGAGCAGGGCGTGATCGAGGGGCGTCGCACGTTCGCGAACATGCTCAAGTACATCAAGATGACGGCCAGTTCGAACTTCGGCAATGTCTTCTCGGTGCTGATCGCGAGTGCTTTCCTGCCGTTCCTGCCGATGCTGCCGTTGCAGTTGCTCACGCAGAACCTGCTCTACGATCTGTCGCAGACGACCATTCCGTTCGACAACGTCGACGACGAACAGCTCACGAAGCCCCAGCGCTGGAATCCGGCGGATCTGTCGCGCTTCATGGTGTTCTTCGGCCCGATCAGTTCGATTTTCGACGTACTGACGTTCGTGGCGATGTGGCATTGGTTCGGCGCCAACAGCGCCGAGCATCAAACGCTGTTCCAGTCCGCCTGGTTCGTCGAGGGGCTGCTGTCGCAGACGCTCATCGTGCACTTGATCCGCACGCGTCGCATTCCGTTCGTGCAGAGCCGCGCGGCATGGCCGTTGCTGATGATGACGGCCGCGGTGATGCTGATCGGCGTGATGCTGCCGATGTCGCCGTTCGCGGACACGTTCAAGATGCAGGCATTGCCGCTTGCGTACTTCCCGATGCTCGCGGCCATCCTGCTTGCCTATGCCGTGCTCACGCAAATGATGAAAGGTATGTTCGCGCGTCGGTTCGGGTGGCAGTGAGCGCTCGGGCCTCGGCGTGACACGCCACGCCAGCGGCGAGAGGATTGCCGCTGGCCTTCAAACGACGTTTGGATGAGCCCTCGTGATTCGGCACGCTCAACGTCACCGTTGAGCTAGCGAAGTTTCGCCACCCGCGACCTATACTTTCAGAATGATTTTGTTTGCCATCCGCAGAAGGTGAAATCGCGCCCTGCAGGCGTCGCGTGGCATCAGGCGCGGTCATTTACCCCACATCACGCTCTCGTGTGAGGAGACCATCATGACCCGCAAATTCATCGATTGCCGGGAATTCCCGAGCGCAATGAACTGTTCCGTGGCGCTATCCGCAGATTCCGAAAACGAACTGATGGAGGCGGCTGTGCAACACGCCATTACGGTTCACGGACATACCGATTCCGCCGAGCTGCGTTCGCAACTGCGTACGCTATTTCACGACGGGACACCGCCGGTTGATGCACCGCGTCACGCGTAATCACGCGTTGTTTGCCTGCCAGGAGGTGTCTCATGGTCAATTTGTCCAGCGATGCGATCGCGGATCTCAAGGCCGGCACGAGAGGGCAAGTGCTGCTGCCGGCCGATCCCGGTTTTGACGACGCACGCCGTCTGTGGAACGCCATGATCGACCGCCGCCCGGCGGTAATCGTGCGCTGCAAGGGCGTTGCCGATGTCTGCCGCGCGGTGGCCTTCGCGCGCGATCACCCACTTCGGCTCGCCGTGCGCGGCGGTGCGCATAACATCGCGGGCAGCGCCGTCTGCGACGACGGGCTGATGATCGACCTGTCGCCCATGACGTCTGTACGCGTCGATCCGGCGACGCGTCGCGCGTACGTCGAACCGGGCGCGACGCTTGGCGCTTTCGACCATGAAGCGCAGGCGTTCGGGCTGGCGACACCTCTCGGGATCAATTCAACCACCGGTGTTTCCGGGCTGACGCTTGGCGGCGGCTTCGGCTGGCTGAGTCGCAAATACGGAATGACGGTCGACAATCTGGTGTCCGTGGATATCGTCACGGCAGACGGCGAACTGGTTCATGCCGATGCGAATCATCATGAGGATCTGTTCTGGGCAATTCGCGGCGGTGGCGGCAACTTCGGGGTGGTCACCATGTTCGAGTTCCGATTGCACCCGGTGGGCCCGCAGGTCTACGGCGGGCTCGTCGTATTGCCGTTGGACCAGGCAAAGGCGGCGCTCGTGAAATATCGTGCGGCATTTGACACGATGCCCGATGACCTCTCGGTCTGGGCCGTGCTGCGCCTCGCGCCACCGCTGCCATTCCTGCCGGCAGACGTTCACGGCAAACCGATCGTGGCCTTTGCGATTTGCTATCACGGTGCACTCGCCGACGGTCCGGCAGCCGTCGAGGCGGTACGCACGTTCGGCACCCCCTATGGAGAGCATCTCGGGCCGATGCCGTATGCCATGTGGCAACAGGCGTTCGATCCGCTGCTCACCGCCGGTGCGCGCAATTACTGGAAATCCCACAATCTGGCCGAGATATCGGATGGTCTGCTCGACGTGCTGATCGACGCCGTCGGCCATCTTCCCTCGCCGCAATGCGAAATCTTCTTCGGGCAGATCGGGGGACAAACCGGTCGGGTTCCGGTCGAGGCCACGGCCTATTCAAGCCGCGATGCGCAATATGTCATGAATGTGCACGCCCGCTGGACCGAGGCGAGCGACGATGATCGATGCGTCGCCTGGGCGCGCGCGTTCTTCGAATCGGCTGCGCCTTTTGCACTGGGCAGCGTGTACGTCAACTTCCTGACGCAGGACGAGGCCGAGCGAATCGGCGCGGCCTATGGTCCGAACTACGATCGTCTTGTCGCGGTGAAGACCCGCTACGACCCGCAGAACCTGTTCCGTTGCAACCAGAACATCAAACCTTCCGGTGCATGACCGGCCTTGGGGGCGCCTCCGGCGTCAGGACGGCCTGACGCGTTGCCCCCTTCGTCCCGTGCCCCTTGCCCCGGCAGGGCGATGCGCCTGCCGGTCACGAGTGCTTCGGATACTCCGAGTCGTCGAACAGCACACACGCGCCATGCGGCGCGGTACCGACATTGCGCCGGAATAGACGGAACACGTTGCGCCACGGATCGAACGGCCGTTGCGGTACCGCGGCCGCGGCACGCGCGGCGAGCGTGGCGTCGTCGACTTCGCAGTGCAGCAGGTTCTTCTCGCAATCGATCGTGATGATGTCGCCATCCTGCACACGCGCGAGCATGCCGCCTTGCTCCGCTTCCGGCGACAGGTGAATGGCGGCGGGCACCTTGCCCGACGCTCCGGACATTCGCCCGTCAGTCACGAGCGCCACATGATGGCCTTCGTCCTGCAGGAGGCCGAGCATCGGCATGAGCTTGTGCAACTCCGGCATGCCGTTGGCCTGCGGGCCCTGGAAACGCACCACGACGACGACATCGCGCGTCAGTTCTCCCGCCTTGAACGCCGCTTGCGCACTCTCCTGATCGGCGAACACGCGCGCCGGAGCGCGTACCGTCTGATGTTCCGGCTTGACGACGGATGACTTGATGACCGCGCGTCCCAGGTTGCCCGCGAGCATGCGCAAGCCGCCTTCGCGCGCAAACGGCCGCGATGCCGGGCGCACGATGCCCTCGTCGAGACTGTCGTTGGGGGCGTCCTGCCAGGAGAGCACGTCGTCGTGCAGCACGGCTTCCTGCGTGTATGGGCGAAGACCGTGACCCATGACCGTGGTCACGTCATCGTGCAGAAAGCCGGCGTCGAGCAACTCGCGAATCAGGAAGTTCAGGCCACCCGCCGCGTGGAACTGGTTCACATCCGCCTTGCCGTTCGGGTAGACGTGAGCGAGCAGCGGCGTGACGTCCGACAGCTCGGCGAAGTCCTGCCAGTCCAGCAGAATGCCGCCCGCGTGTGCCATCGCCACCAGATGCAGCGTGTGGTTGGTCGAGCCGCCCGTGGCCAGCAGGCCGACGACGCCGTTGACGAACGCTCGCTCATCGAGGATATGCGACGTGTTGATACCGGTCTTCGCCAGCGCCACGGCGCGCGCCGTGGCCGCCTGCGTGAGCGCGTGACGCAGCGGCGTATGCGGATTGACGAACGACGCGCCGGGCAAGTGCAGCCCCATGAACTCCATGAGCATCTGATTGCTGTTGGCGGTGCCGTAGAACGTGCAGGTGCCTTCGGTGTGATACGCGGCGAGTTCGGAGTCGAGCAGCGCCGCGCGCGTGACGCGGCCCGCGGCATACTCCTGCCGGATGCGCGACTTCTCGTCGTTGGGCAGCCCGGAGGGCATCGGGCCCGCCGGGGTGAAAACGGCGGGCAGATGGCCAAACGCCTGAGCGGCGATGACCAGCCCCGGCACGATCTTGTCACACACGCCGAGGAACATGGCGGCGTCGAACATCTGGTGAGAGAGCGCCACGACCGAGGCCATCGCGATCACATCGCGCGAGAACAACGAGAGTTCCATGCCCGCATAACCCTGCGTTACGCCATCGCACATTGCGGGCACGCCACCGGCCACCTGTGCGCTGGCACCATGCGCCCGTGCTGCGGACTTGATGACGTCGGGGAACTCAACGAACGGGGCGTGTGCCGACAACATGTCGTTGTAGGCCGTGACGATGCCGATATTCGGCGTGCGCTCGGTGCGGATCTTGATGCGGTCGTCGGCGGGGGCGGCGGCCAGCGCGTGCGCGAGATTGGCGCAGCCGATCGACTCGCGACCGGGCTGCCCCTGCGTGGCGCGGGCCACGCCCTCCAGATAGGCCTGACGGCTTGAACGGCTGCGCTCGATCAGTCGCTGGGTCACGCGCTCAACCACCGGATGCAGCGGTACATTTTGCGAAGACTGGGTCATGGGGTGTCCGGAACGTTGTGGGTCGCCCGACGTGGGGGATGTAGTCAAAGAACGAAACTTTGTTGATTTAAAGTGTAGTTAAACTACAATGCAGTGTCAAAGTTGCGCTTCTTCGGTGACATTCGGACATTCGCCGTGTCCGGCGGCCCATTCGCCGCTTGCTGGCTCGCCAGTCGGCGCGCCGAGCGGTGCCCGGGAGAAGCGTTCGGCCGCACGGGAGTCCACGCTGTCTATGACCACGCCTTCACCCTATACCTTTGTCTTGTTCGGCGCCACCGGCGATTTGTCACTGCGCAAGGTGTTGCCCGCGCTGTTCCGGGCGTTTCGCACGGGGCAATTGGGCGCCGATGCCGACGCTGGCACCGGTGCGAGTACCGGCCGCATTTTGGCGATTGCCCGCAAGCCGATGGAGGCCGCCGCGTACCACAAGTGGTGCGAGGAACACGTGCGCGGGCACATCAAGTCCGATGTCTGGGACGAGGGCGCCTGGTCGCGGTTTCTCACCACCATCGACTACATGCCGCTCGATCTCGGGCGTGAAGCCGAGTTCGGCGTACTGGCCGAGCGCCTCGCCCAACGGCAGGGCGTGCGCATCTTCTACCTGGCCACCGGCCCGTCGCTGTTCATCCCCATCTGCGAAGGACTGCGCAGCGCCAGGCTCAACGAGAACAGCCGGATCGTGCTGGAAAAGCCGCTCGGGCACGATCTGGCTTCGTCGGAGGCGATCAACGATGCGGTGGGCGCGAGTTTTCGCGAAGACCAGATCTACCGCATCGACCACTACCTCGGGAAAGAGGCGGTACAAAACCTGCTGGCGCTGCGCTTCGGCAACGCAATCTTCGAGCCGTTGTGGCGACGCGAGTTGATCGACAGCATTCAGATCACCATTGCCGAGGAAATTGGCGTCGAAGGGCGCGGCGAGTTCTACGAACAGACGGGCGCGCTGCGCGACATGGTGCAGAACCATCTGCTGCAACTGCTCGCCATCGTCGCGATGGAGCCGCCGCTGTCGATGGACGCCGACGCCGTGCGCGACGAGAAGCTGCGCGTGTTGCGTTCGCTGCGTCAGCTCGACGACGACACGGTCGCGCGCAACGTGGTGCGGGGCCAATACGGTGGTGGCGCGATCGGCAAATCGGCGGTGCCAGCCTATGTCGACGAGCCGGGCGTACCGCCGTCCAGCCAGACGGAGACGTTCGTGGCCCTCAAGGCCGAGATCGACAACTGGCGCTGGGCCGGCGTGCCGTTCTACCTGCGCACGGGCAAGCGGCTGGGCGAGCGCGTGGCGGAGATCGTTGTCAACTACCGCGCAACGCCCTATCCGTTGCTCGGCGAAGCCACGGCGCAGGCCGGCGCCAATCGTCTCGTCATCCGTCTGCAGCCGAACGAATCGATTCGTCTTTACTGTCTGGCGAAGCAGCCGGGCGAAGGCATGACCCTGCAAACGGTGCACCTCGACCTGGCGTTCGACCAGTTCTTCAAGGGACATCGGATGGATGCGTATGAGCGCCTGCTGCTCGATGTCATCAACGGGCGTCTCGCGCTCTTTGTCCGTCGAGACGAGCAAGAGGCGGCCTGGCGCTGGGTCGCGCCGATCCAGGCGTACTGGTCGCGTCAGCACAAAGGGCCAAAGCGTTACGCCGCCGGCACGTGGGGGCCGCCCGCCGCAAGCGCGCTTCTGGCACAGTCCGGCACCAGCTGGGTCGAAGAAGACAACTGAGGCGGATCGCCGGGCGAGGCCCGGCACGTCGGTCTGACGTCAAGTCAACCGGAGGCAAACACCCATGATCCACTGGCGCACCTTCCCCACCCGGCAGGCACAGGCGCTGGCGCTCGCCAACGCCGTCGTTGCGCGGCTCGACGAAGCCTTGACGATTCGTCCGCGCGCGTTGCTGGCCGTATCGGGCGGCACGAGTCCGAAGGCATTTCTCTTGCAACTGGCCCGGCTTCCCGTGGCGTGGCGCGACGTCGACATCACGCTCGTCGACGACCGCTGGCTGCCGCCGACGCACGCGCAGAGCAATGCCCGGCTGGTGGCCGAGACACTGCTGCCCGGTGCGACCGGCGCGCACTGGTTGCCGCTGGTGGACACCGCGACGTCCGCCGCGCTGCAGGTGCGAACGCTTAACGACACGTGGAGGCATGGCGTGCCGCAAGTGGCCGTGCTCGGCATGGGCGAGGACGGCCATACGGCGTCGCTCTTCGCCGACGCGGCGCAATGGCACGACGCCATCGCCACGCACGACAAATTCGTGCTTGTGCAGCCGCAGCACGCGCCGCACCTGCGCGTGTCGTGGTCGCTCGCCGCGCTCGCGTCCTGCGAGCGCCTCTTGCTGCAAATTCAAGGCCCGGCTAAACGCGCCGTCTTCGAAGCGGCGCAGGCCGAGGTGCAGGACAACGCCATCTCCCGGCTGATCCACTGTGAAGGAGTGAACATCGATGTCTTCTGGAGTGAGGAATAATCCGCCGCACGTAAGCGGTCCCCGACTGCTGGCCGACATTGGCGGTACCAACGCCCGGTTCGCGCTGGAAGTCGCACCCGGCGATCTCGTCGAGATCCGCGACTATGCTTGCGACGATTTCCCCGGCGTTCCCGAAGTCATCCGTGCGTATCTTGACGAGGCCGATCACGCTGAACCGGTGCGGCATGCCGCGATCGCCATTGCGAATCCGATTGCCGGCGACGAGGTGCGCATGACGAATCGCGACTGGCACTTCTCGATTGAAGCGACACGTCGTGCGCTGCGTTTCGAGACGCTGCTGGTCGTCAACGATTTCACCGCACTGGCGATGGCACTGCCTTACCTGTCCGAGGCACAGAGGCGTCAGGTGGGCGGCGGCGAACCGCAGCCGGGCGGTGTGATCGGCTTGCTCGGTCCGGGCACCGGCGTTGGGGTGTCGGGCTTGATTCCGGCGGCAGACCGCTGGATCGCGCTCGGCAGCGAAGGCGGGCACACGACGTTCGCGCCGGCAGACGAGCGCGAAATCGAAGTGCTGCGCTATGCCTGGAAGCAGTTCGCCCACGTGTCATTCGAGCGTCTGGTGGCCGGGCCCGGCATGGCGCTCGTCTATCAAGCCTTGGCGGCCCGAGACGGCCGCCCGGCGCCATCGCTGGAGACGCCCGCCATCGTAAAGCTCGCTCAGGCGGGCGATGCGCTCGCGCGTGAGACCGTCGATTGCTTTTGCGCGATGCTGGGCACGCTCGCGGGCAATGTCGCGGTGTCGCTGGGCGCGGTGGGCGGTGTGTACTTGGGGGGCGGCGTGATTCCGAAGCTCGGCAAGTTGTTCGAGGACTCACCGTTTCGTCGGCGCTTCGAGGCGAAGGGGCGATTCGAGGCGTATCTGAAGGCGATCCCGACTTACGTCATTACGGCCGATCATCCGGCGTTTCTGGGCACGTCCGCCATCCTTGCCGAACAGCTCGGCACGCATGCGGCGGGCGCGGGTGCGCTGATCGATCGTCTGCATCGGTTGCGCGACCGGTTGAGCCCGGCCGAGCAGCGCGTGGCCGAACTCACGCTCAAGCAACCGCGTGCCCTGCTCGCGGAGCCGGTGTCGGAAATCGCGCGTCTGGCGCGGGTGAGCCAGCCCACGGTCATTCGCTTTTGCCGCAAGCTCGGCTGTCAGGGACTGTCGGACTTCAAACTCAAACTCGCGAGTGCGCTGACCGGCACGCTGCCGGTGCGTCATGGACAGGTGCACGTGGGCGACTCGGCGGCCGAATTCAGCGCCAAGGTGCTCGACAACACCGTGTCGTCGATTCTGCAGATGCGCGAGCATCTCGACGCGCGCACGCTCGAGGCGGCCGTCACCTTGCTCGACGGTGCCCGCCGCATCGAGTTCTACGGGCTGGGCAACTCCGGCGTGATTGCGCAGGACGCGCACTACAAGTTCTTCCGCTTCGGCATGCCGACCATCGCGTACGGCGACCCATACCTGTTGCAGGCGTCGGCAGCGCTGTTGGGAGACGGCGATGTGGTGGTCGCCATTTCCGCGTCGGGCCGCTCGGCGGATCTGAACCGCGCGGTCGACGTCGCCGTGGCGCGCGGTGCGAAAGTGATTGCGCTCACGGCGCGCAACTCGCCGCTGGCGCGCAAGGCGACGCTCGTGCTGCCCAACGATCACGTCGAGACCATGGGCGCTCACGTGACGATGATCGCGAGAATTCTGCACCTCGCGGCGATCGATGTGCTCGCCGTGGGCGTGGCGATACGGCGCGCCGGGCCAGGGGCGGAGACGGCCGGCGAGGGCGCGCTCGACTGGCTTGGCCACGGCAGCGGACGGGACGCGGAGACGCCCGCCGGTCGTGTCACAATGGGCGCATACTCCCCCTCATGATTAAGACAGAAGAGGTTTGCGCATGTCCGAACAAGAACCGGTCCATGCCACCCGATCGATCGCGGATCCGGTGGAAGCCGTCGCCTACCTGAAAACGATTTACGATGCCAACACGGCGTACCTTCGCGCCGCTTTCGACCGCTTCGCCGCGCAGAAGGAGGCGGCGCGGCGCGTGAGTGCGCACTATCCATTCATTCGCATCACCACCGAAGACATCACCCAACTGGACAAACGCCTGTCCTATGGCTTTGTGTCGGGGCCGGGCAGCTATCAGACGACGGTCACGCGACCGGATCTGTTCGAAAACTACTATGTCGAGCAGCTTCGCCGTCTGGCGCACAATCACGGCGTTGCCTTCGAAGTGGGCGTCTCCGACGAGCCGATTCCTGTGCACTTCGCCTATCAGGACGGCGTGTATCTCGAAGGCGATCTCGATCAGACACACCTGCGCGCCATGCGCACCGCGTTCGACGTGCCCGATCTGGCAACGATGGACGACAGCATCGTGAACGGCACGCGCGATCCCATGCCCGGCGAGATCTTGCCGCTTGCGCTGTTCACGGCGCCGCGCGTTGATTATTCGCTGCATCGCCTGCGCCATTACACGGCGACATCGCCTGAGAATTTTCAGAACTACGTGCTCTTCACGAACTACCAGTTCTATATCGACGAGTTCGTCGAACTGGGACGCGAGCTGATGAGCGCGACCGACGATCCGGCCTTGCGCGAGTACCGCAGTCAGTACACTGCGTTCGTCGAACCGGGCAACGTCACGCACTGGAATCAGAACATTGCCGAGCTCGACGCGCGGGGCACGCCGCCGCCGCGCCTGCCGCAGATGCCGGCATATCACCTCGTGCGCCCGGACAACACGGGCATCACGATGGTCAATATCGGCGTGGGGCCTTCCAACGCGAAGACCATCACCGATCACATCGCCGTGCTGCGTCCGCATGCCTGGGTCATGCTGGGTCACTGCGCGGGGCTGCGCAACTCGCAGCGCTTGGGCGACTACTGCCTGGCGCACGGGTATGTGCGTGAGGATCACGTGCTCGACGACGATCTGCCGCTATGGGTGCCGGTACCCCCGCTGGCCGAGGTGCAGGTCGCGCTCGAGCGTGCCGTGGCCGACGTCACGCAACTCGACGACTTCGAACTCAAGCGCGTGATGCGCACGGGCACGGTCGTCACGGTCGACAATCGCAACTGGGAATTGCGCGATCACCGCGAGCCGGTGCAGCGCATGAGTCAAAGCCGGGCGATTGCACTCGACATGGAGAGTGCGACGATTGCGGCGAACGGCTTCCGTTTCCGGGTGCCGTATGGCACCTTGCTCTGCGTGAGCGACAAGCCGCTGCACGGGGAGCTGAAGCTGCCCGGCATGGCGGACCGGTTTTATCGCGAGCGCGTCGACCAGCATCTGAAGATCGGCGTGAAGGCGATGGAGCTGCTGCGCAATAACGGTCTGGATCGTCTACACAGTCGCAAGCTGCGCAGTTTCAACGAAGTCGCGTTTCAGTAACGGACGCCGGCGACCGCTCAGGAAAACACGCGCCTGGCGTGAATGCCCAGACCCAGCGCCACGCTGGCGAGACGGTCGCCGAACACCGGTGTCGCTTTCGGAAAGGCAGCACACATGGCACCGGAAAGGCTGCGCAGCCCCGTGGAGCCGCCGGTGAAGTAGAGCGCGTCGACATCCTCGGCGCGCAGGCCGGCCAACGCCGCCGTATGCACGGCGCCTGCCGTGATGCTCGCGATTTCGTCGCTGACGGCTTCCACCAACCCCGCTTCCGAGAACGCGACCGCGAGGTCGCGTTCGATCACCGACAGGTCGATACGCGTCTCGCCGCCCGAGGCGACGTTGATTTTCGCGTCTTCCGCATGACCGACGAGCGCGTGTCCGAGGCGTTGCTCGACCGTGCGCATCAGGCGTCGGTGATGGGCCGGGTCGGCGTACAGGTGCGCTGTGAGCGCCAGTTCACCAACGCGCTTCGGCGTGTAGACGGTGTTGATCAGGTGCCACGTGGCGAGATCGAAATAGATCCGGTTGGGCACTTCCTTGCCGTCGGGACCGAGCGCCTTGTAACCGAGTTCGCGCAGAATCGTGGCCAACTCGATGCGGCGGTCGAAGTCCGTGCCGGCGATATGCACGCCGTGGTGGGCGAGCACGTCGCCCTTGCGATCCAGATGGCGTGCCCGTTCCGGCCCGACACGCACCAGCGAGAAGTCCGAAGTGCCGCCGCCAATATCGATGACGAGCACCTGCTGTTCATCGCTCAGACGCGATTCGTAATCGAACGCGGCCGCAATCGGCTCGAACTGGAAATGCACGTCATGGAAACCTACGTCGCGCGCGCTTTGTTCCAGTGAGCGTTGCGCGGCCGCGTCGGCACGCGGATCGTCGTCGACAAAAAATACGGGGCGACCCATGACCACGTGACGCAAATCGCCGCCACTGGCCTTGAGTGCGTGCGTGCGCAAATGGCGCAGGAACGTGGCGATGATGTCGATATAGCGCATCGCCGACCCGTTACCGAGGTCGGTGGTGCTTTCGATCAGGGAGGAGCCGAGCAGGCTTTTGAGCGAGCGCATGAGGCGCCCGTCGTAGCCATCGACGTAATCGGCGACGGCCTGACGGCCGAACGACACGCGGCCACCTTCATCGGCGTTGAAGAATACGGCGGTCGGCAGCGTGCCGTAGCCGGCTTCCAGCTCGACCAGACGCATGGCGGCGCCGTCTTGCACGGCGACGGCAGAATTCGAAGTGCCGAAATCGATGGCGCAGAAGCTCATGGCATTTGCGGCCCGCACAGGCGAGCCGTAAAAGGTCGGCAGTGTAGCACGGCCGGACGGTCGGCCGGACGGAGGCGCTCCGGCGCGCGCTGCACGACCCTCATCCGCGTGCCGAATTCGCGTCAGGCTGGGCGGCGGGCAACGTGCGCAGGCTGCTTACCACGGCCGCCACCGCAGCGAACGCGGCCGCGACATAGAGCGAGGCCCGCGTGCCGAAGCCTGACGGGGCGACGCTGAAGATGAGGGCCACGAGCGCCGCACCGGTCGTTTGCCCGGTCAGGCGCGCGGTGCCCAGCATGCCGCTCGCGCCGCCGCTGCGATGGGCGGGCGCGGCCATGAGCATCGCGTAGTTGTTGGGTGACTGGAACAAGCCGAAGCCGAAGCCGCACAGGGCCATGCGCCAGACGATGTCGGCCGATTGCGGGTGCGCGGGCAGCAGTCCGAGCGCGAGCAGGCCGAGGGCGAACGCCGCCAGACCAATCGCACCGAGCAGACCGGGCTTGTAATACTCCAGCAGCCGCCCGGCCAGCGGCGCGACGACAACGATGGTGAGCGGCCAGGCCGTCATCAGCAAGCCGGTCTGCACACGATCGAAGCCCAGCGAATCCTGCAGGAAGAAGGGCAGCGCGACATACGCGAGCATTTGCGCGCAGAACGACGCCATCGACGTGCAGATCGACAGCCCGAAAATCGGAATGCGCAGCAGGTCCAGCGGCAACAGCGGCACGGGCTGGGTGCGTTGGCGTCGCACGAAGACCGTACCGATGACGATCGCGGCGGCGACTTCGAGCGCAACCAGCCAACGCGCCTGACCATGTCCGAAGGCGTCGATGCCGGAGATGAGCAAGCCGAAGGTGAGCGCGCTCAACAGCGCCCCGGTCCAGTCGAAGGGGTGCGAGGCGCGGGCCGTGTCGGGCAGCGAGCGCACGGCGATGACAAAGGCGACGACGCCGAGCGGCACGTTGATGGCGAAGAGCCACGGCCAGTGCGCGATGGACAGCACGCCGGCGGCGATCGTCGGGCCCGCAGCGGATGAAATGGCAACGATGAGCGCGTTGAGCGAGACGCCGCGCCCGAGCCAGCGCGACGGGTAGATGGCTTTCACCAGCGCGGTGTTCACACTCATGATGCCCGCCGCACCGAAGCCCTGCACCACGCGTGCGAGGGTGAGGGTGACGAGCGAATCCGAGAGCGCGCAGCCAAGCGAGGCGACGGTAAACAGCGCGAGCCCGACGGTATAGACGCGGCGGTAACTCACGATCTCGCCGAGTGCTGCGAGCGGCAGCAGCGAGATAGTGATGGCGAGCTGGTAAGCGTTGACGATCCAGATCGACGTGGCGGGACTGGCGTTGAGGTCGCGCGCGATCGTGGGGAGCGCGACGTTGGCAATCGCCCCATCGAGCACCGCGAGCGAGATCGCGAGCATGACGGTCGCAACGGCCCAGACCCGGGCGGGCATGGGCATACCGTCGGTGTGTGTGTCGGACATGTGGGCAGCGGAAGACGGGACGGGCGCGCACCGGGACGCCACAGCGGGCGGTGCGCACAACGAAAACGTCATCCTGCCCGAAATTCCTGGACCACGCGGTGCCCCGGCGCGGAGCCTTGTGTTTACAGGGGTTTCACTTACTGCACCATGTTTCGATAGATGGAACCTATGTTCCGACAGATAAAACTGGCCCGCCGAAGCCGGTAACGTACCTCAAGCCGCCGCCGCGCCACTGTGGAAGCGCGCGATCCGGATGTTGCCGAGCGAGTGATACGTCGAGCCGGTCGCGATGGCGGCGAGATCGACATCGCTATCGAGTATCGTCTGGACGCCGATGGCGGCGATGGTGCTGGCCGGCGAGCGTCCCGGGCAGGTGTGGGCGCCGTGCCCGAAGGTCCAGGCTACGTCGTCCGGTGCGGCACCGGCGGGCGCGGCGGCAAGCACCACAAGGATCGCATCGCCGCGTGCAAGCGTGCGTTCATGGATGATGGCGGGCGCGTGCAGGAATCGACGGGTGTTTTGCACGGGGGGATCGTGACGGATCACCTCGCCGATGGCGGTGATGGCGACGGCAAGGTGGGCCGGTAGCGATTGAGCACCGTTGACGGCGTGCACAGCGCCGGGCGACGCGTGCTGCGCGAGCCGGCGCAGGCTGTTGGCCACGAGTCCGGCGCAGGCGTCATGCGTTTGCGTAAAGAGGCCCACGACATTGGCCGTGAGCGCCGCGTAGTCGACGGCCTCATTGCGCGCCGCGCTGCGGGCCGTGTCGCGCAACCAGGTTCCTGGGGCGGCGTCGTTGTCGAGCCAACGCATGGCGCGATGGCGAAGCGTCGTGGCGGCGCTGTGCCCGCGTGCGAGCGTCTCGGCGCGCGCGGACGACTGGGTGGACTCGGCCATCGCGGCGACCAGCGTGCGGACGTCGTCGTACACGTCGACCCACTGTGAGGGCGGAACGCCCAGCCACGCCGCGAGGGCATAGATCGGCTGACGGAAGACAAAGTCGTCGAGGCGCGCGCAGGGCGTCTGCCCTTGGGCGAGATAGGCGTCTGCACAGGCGGCCTGGCTGGCGTTGCGCAGCCGGTCGAGGGTGGTGCCGTCGGCATGCAGCGTGGCGAGTCGTGCCTTGAGCCAGGGCTTCATTGCTGCATGCGCTGCGCCGTCGTTCATCCTGACGAGTGTGCCGAACCAGTCGCCGGCGGCGCCATTGGCCAATGCCGCGGGGACGGTCGCGCCAGCCGGCCGAACACCGCATGCCGGATGGCGCAGCACGGCGGCCATGGCTTGCGGGCTGGCGGCGACCCACATGCCGAGCGAGGCATCGAAATCGAACGGACGTCGCGCGGCGAGCGACTGGTAGTACGGATACGGGTTGGGGTGCACGACGGCGGTCAGGGCACTGGCGGGCGGCGGCACGGTGAGGCGATCGGCGGTGGCGGCAGACATGGCGGGCAGCTCGATATTAGGGGAACGGGACTCATCATGGCGCATCGGCCGACCGGCACGTTTCATCCCATGCTGAAGTGTTGAACGCATCCCCCAGCCTATACTGCCGATGCTGTGCTTCATCATCCTGACAGGAGTCCTGCTGTGGACATCGCAAGAGATCACGCCCCCGGCGTCAGCTCACTCGCCGCGTTGCTCGCCGATGCCGGGCGCATGACCATGCTGTGGGCGTTGATGGACGGTTCAGCCCGTCCGGCGGGAGAGTTGGCGTTGGTGGCCGGGCTGTCGCCTTCCAGTGCAAGCGGCCATCTTGCCCGGCTGGTCGACGGCGGCGTGCTGGCGCAGGAAGCACGCGGACGCCATCGTTACTTCCGCATCGCCACGCCTGAGACCGCCGCGGCCATCGAAGCGCTTGCCAGTGCTGTGCTTGCCACGCGCGATCTGCGGCCGCGCTCAGTACCTGTCAGTCGTTCCACGCCGATGCCGCTTCGCCACGCGCGGACCTGTTACGACCATCTCGCTGGGGAAGTTGCGGTCGATCTCTTCGCGCGGATGCATGCGCGCCGTTGGCTACGGATCGACGGTAGCGACGTGGCGCTCACGGATATGGGCGTGGAGGGACTCACGACCGTTGGCGTCAACCTCGCCACGGCCCGCGCCCATCGACGCCGCTTCGCCTGCACCTGCCCCGACTGGAGCGAGCGCAAGCCGCATTTGGGGGGCGCGTTGGGGGCGGCGCTGCTCAGTACCTGCCTCGACGCCAAGTGGCTCGAACCCACCCGGGAGCCGCGCGCGTTGCGCGTCACGCCACTAGGGGAACGCAAGCTCGCGGCCATCGCCCTCTGAAGCGAGGTGATGGCGGCGAAATAGCGAGGGCTCAGCCTCGTTCGGCCGCGGCGAGAAACGCGGGTGCGTCGGCGAGCAGGATGGCGAGATCGGCCGCGCCCGACTTCACCACGCGCGCGGTGCGCTCGCGTGTCAATGTATCAGTGCCCACCAACGTACGCGGACCGGCAACGCTCAGGGCTGCCAACGGTCTGCCGTGAGCGTCCAGCACAGCGGCGGCGCAGGCGTCGATGCCCGCTTCGAAGCCGTCCTGACTCCAGGCGCATCCGGCGTCGCGATCACGTTCGAGCTGGGCGTCGAGCGCAGCATGCGTGCGTGCGCTTTGTGCCGTGGCGGCAGCGAGCGGTTCCGGCCCGAGCAACGCACGGCGGCGCTCGGTGCTCAGATGCGCGAGCAGCGACCGGCCCGGTGCCGTCAGATGCGCCGTGACGCGGCTGCCCGCGCGGATATTGCTGACGAGCGGTAACGCCGGCGTTTCGCACAGCAGATAGCGAACCTGGGCGCCGTCGAGCACGGTGAGATAGCTCGATAGTCCGGTCTCGGTCGTCACGCGTGTGAGTACGCGCCGCGCTGTCGCCAGGTGATCTTCGCCGGCGAGTGCGCTGGCCGCCAGCGTCAGGAAATTCAAGCCAAGCCGATGGCCACCCTGCGGCAACGGCTCCAGCACGCCCTCGAATTGGAGCGTCTCGATCAACCGCATGACGGTCACCCGATTCACCCCGATGCGGCGGCCGACGTCGCTGACATTGGCGGTCGACCCGCCGTCCG
The DNA here is from genome assembly GCF_902459625.1 of Pandoraea cepalis. Classification (NCBI taxonomy): domain Bacteria; kingdom Pseudomonadati; phylum Pseudomonadota; class Betaproteobacteria; order Burkholderiales; family Burkholderiaceae; genus Pandoraea; species Pandoraea cepalis. The sequence goes on along the minus strand of NZ_CABPRY010000007.1, from coordinate 110,444 downwards.
CCACGAAGCGCAGCAGCTTGAGCGCACGCATGACCGGCGTCACGAGGCCCGCGTGTCCAGTGTCTTGCGCGTCGGTCGTGGACTCAATGTCTTGCATCGCTTTGTTCATGCGGTCGATTCCAGTCATCGGGGGCATCGGGGGCATCGGTATAGGGCGGGCGCAGCGATCGCGCTTGCGCCGCCGCGGGTCGCTCAGGCCGCGAGCGGGACTTGCCACGCGTCGTACTCGTAGACCCAGTCGGCATTGCCGCCTTCCTTGAGCCACTGGTTGCCGCGCGAGCCGATCTGCACGCGTGCCGTGCGTTCGCGTCGCGATACCTCGTAGCGCGCGAGCGCGGCGGCGAGCGTGGCGCGCTCGGCGCTCGGGCCCACGGCCGCCAAGTGGCGAGACAGTACCACAGCATCTTCGATCGCCATGCCTGCGCCTTGTGCCATGAACGGCATCATCGGATGGCTCGCGTCGCCCAGCAGCGACACCCGATCGCGCGACCATTGCGGTAACGGATCGCGCACATACAGCGCCGACTTGAGCACGCTGTCGCACGCGTCGAGCAGGGCGCGCGCTTCGGGGTGATAGTCGGCGTACATCGCGCGCAACTCGTGCACGTCGCCGGGTGCCGTCCACGATTCCAACGTCCAGCTGTCCTGCGGCGTCGTGGCGAAGACAAAGATGTCGCGGCCGAGATTGAGCGGGAACGTCACGATTTGGCTCGACGGGTTCGGTCCCCACCACTTCGTGAACGCGCCGAGATTCGGCACGCCGTCGAGTTTGTCCGCGGGCACGACCGCGCGATATGCCACCACGCCCGTGAACTCCGGCGATTCCGGCCCGAACAGGCCGGTGCGCACGACCGAGTGGATGCCGTCCGCGCCGATGAGCACATCGACGTCGTCGTGCGTGCCGTCCGCGAACGCGAGTCGAATGGGGCCGGGCTGTGCGATGCCCGGCGCTTCGAACGATACGAGCTTCTTGCCCAGCGCAATCGATGTCGCGGGCACGGCCTGCTCCAATGCCTGCAACAGGTCGGCGCGGTGCATCGTGAGTTGCGGCGCGCCGTATTTCGTCTGCGCCGTGCGGGCCATCTCCAGACGGGAGGTCTCCTCGCCCGAATCCCAGGTGCGGCTGATGCGATGACTCGGTTGTGCTGCCGATTGGCGCAAAGCGTCGCCGACCCCGAGGCCGTCGAGCGCGCGCACGGCGTTGGGTGTCAGGTTGATGTCCGCGCCGACCCGGGCGAACTGCGCTGCCTGCTCATACACGCGCACACGGAAACCTGCGCGCAGTAAGCCGATGGCGGCGGCCAAACCGCCGATGCCGGCACCGTTGATGCCGATGAGAGGAGCTTGCATGGGAACATCCTTTGACGAAAGTGACGACAAACTAAAAAAATAATAAGTTCAAATATGAACACAGTGTTCAAATATTATTGTTTTTGATTCGATCAAAGGCAAGGCATCCTCGGGTAAATCCTGAGGAAACGGACGAGCCCTGACGGGAAGCGAGCCAGGACGCCCGGCAACGCCCGCGGGACGAACGGTGCCGCTCCCTGTGCGGCTGGGTCGGCAATCTTTGTCGCCGCACCCGCGCATTAGCACGCCAATTTCCTGTTATCAATTCGTGAATCTCCGCTGCGGGACTCATGCGTCACCTGGCCTAAGCTTCGCTCAGTTGGTTTCATAAGTGATCCAACGTTTCATAGGTGAAACGTCGAAAATAAATGCGGGACGAGGCGACTGGCTTGGGTTGCCGCGCATCGCATCCGGCGTCGTCACCGTTTTTGAATCATCGAACGACAGGAGTACACAGATGAAGCGGTTTCCGATGGGGCGGATCCCTGGCATGACGGCGCTGGCGGCGGCAATGCTGCTGGTGGCGGGGGTGCCGGTCGCTGCGCAGGCGCAGAGCAACGTCACGATCTACGGCAGCCTGGATGCCGGCATGGCGTACGTGAACAATCAGGGCGGCAACGCGAACTGGATCGCCCAGCAGGGCGCGACGCAGCCGGATCGCTGGGGCTTTCGCGGGGTCGAGGATCTGGGCGGTGGCAATCGTGCCATCTTCCAGCTGGAAAACGGCTTCTCGACGCTCTCCGGCAACACGGTCAAGGCGGGCGCGATGTTCAACCGCCAGTCGTGGGTCGGTCTGCAGTCGGACAAGATGGGTACGTTGACCATCGGTCACATGACCACGTTCAACTTCGACTGGCTCGGGCCGATGAGCACGGCCTACCTGGGCATGAACTGGTACATGTTCCACCCGGGTAACCTCGACGAGCTGGCGAACACGTCCGTCGTGCAGGTCGACAACTCCGTGCGCTACGTCACGCCGGACTTTGCCGGCTTCAAGGCGGGCAGCATGATCTCGTTCGGCAACAACACGAACTTCGCCAACGGGCGCAAGTGGAGTGTGGCCGCGAACTATACGAACGGCGCCTTCAAGGCGTCGGCAGTCTACTCGAACGAGAACAACCGCACGCCGAACGTTGCCGTGCTCGGCGGCGCGACCTTCCAGGGACAGGCGGTTGGCAGCTATGCGGCGTCGAACGTCGAGAACATGGGCGCCGGCGTGTCGTATGGCTTCGGGCCGTGGCTGCTGCACGCGTTGTACACGCGCGTGAAACTGCAATCGCCGGGCTTCAGCGACACGTACCAATCGTTCGACGGCGGTGCCAACTATGCGACGGGCGTGGCCAACACGATCACCTTCGGCGCGGCCACGACTTCGCTGACGGGCAAGCGCTGGACGCAGGTCAGCCTGGGCGACGTCTACGCGTTTTCCAAGCGCACGCAGGTGTACCTGAGCGGTGTGTATCAACACGCGAGCGGCAATGGGGCGGTGACGGCCATCAACACGATCGGCGCCTCGTCGACGGGCAATCAGTTCATCATCCTGTCGGGCGTGCATCACTCGTTCTGACACCTCGCAACGCCAACGCATTGCGAGACGCTCCTGGTGGTCTCACTTCCCACGCCGGCCGGCCTTTGCCTGCCGGCGTTTTTTTTCGCTTCGGCCGTTGTGTTGGCTGTGCAACGCCTGTGGGTGCGGGTTTCCCCTAGTCAAAAAACAATTTTGAACCGGCGAATCCCTCCCTATAATTGATCCATAAGTAAATCAACGTTTCACATATGAAACGTGTCCCGCTAGGGAAGACAGGTGGCAAGCCATGCAGGCGAAACGACGCAGCAGGCTGCCCGAGGCAAGTTGAACATCCAGAAACACGGTGGTTTCCCATGCTCAGGTCGATTCAATTGAAGGACGCGAACGTAGCCGAGGCGAATGCCGAGGCACGTCAGGCGCAGCCGGCGGCGGCACCCTTGCCGTTCGCCATCGAATACCGCGGCGTCACGCGTCGGTTCAAAAATCGCCAGGGCAAGGGCGAGATGACGGCCGTCTCGGACGTCTCCATCGGCATCAAGGCCGGTGAGTTCGTCTCGCTGATCGGCCCGAGCGGCTGCGGCAAGAGCACGCTGCTCAACATGGGCGCCGGTCTCTACGCGCCGAGCGAGGGGCAGGTGACGCTCGCGGGCAAGCCGGTGCGCGGCCCGTCGCAGCAAGTCGCGTTCATGTTGCAGAAGGACCTGCTCATGCCGTGGCGCTCGATTCAGAAGAACGTCGAGCTGGGCATGCAGATCCGTGGGCGCAGCAAGGCCGAGCGGGCGGAAGTGGCCAAGGCGCTGCTCGCGCGTTGCCACTTGAAGGGTTTCGAGAATCACTATCCGCACCAGCTCTCGGGCGGCATGCGCCAGCGCGCCGCCCTGGCCCGCACGCTGGCCGTCGAGCCGGACGTACTGCTCATGGACGAGCCGTTCTCGGCGCTCGATGCGCAGACCAAGATGGTGCTCCAGCAGGATCTCGCGCAGATGCTCGCCGACGAGGGCAAGACCGCGCTGATGATCACCCACGACCTCGCCGAAGCCATTGCGCTCTCGGATCGTGTGTTCGTGATGAGCGAGCGCCCGGGCACGATCATCGAGGAGATCACGATCGATCTACCGCATCGCGACAACCCGATCGAGCGCCGCAAGCAGGCGGGCATGAACGAATACGTGGCTCATCTGATGGAACTGCTCAAGGTGGGTCGCGACGACCACCTCGGCTGATCTTCGTACACGACACCGCAAGACACTGGAATCCTCGCTATGAAATCCCTTTCCAAAACGCAACTGACCGTTGGCAGCTTCGTGTTGCTGCTGATCTTCGCGGCCATCTGGCAATGGGGGCCGACGGCGTTCGGCGTACCCGAGTTCGTGCTGCCCAAGCTGTCGTCGACCGTGATCGAAGGCGCCCGCATGTTCCAGGTCGAGAACCTGTGGCTGCACATCGGCGTGACGGCCATCGAAGTGATCGCGGGCTTCGTGATCGGCTCGGCGCTGGGCGTGGTGATCGGCGTGGTCCTCGGTTTGTCGCCGTCGACCGAAGCCATGCTCTCGCCGTACATCCTCGCGCTGCAGATTGCGCCGAAGGTCGCGTTTGCGCCGCTGTTCGTCATGTGGATGGGCTACACCATCTACCCGAAGATTCTCGTGGCCGTGCTGATCGTCTTCTTCCCCGTGATGATCAATGTGCTCGGCGCCGTGCGCGCCGTCGACCCGGACATGGTCAACCTGGTGCGCGCGCTGTGCGGCCGCCGCTGGCAGATCTTCCGCTTCGTTGAATTCCCGTCGGCCATGCAGGCGCTCTTCGCGGGTTTGCGCATCGCGTCGACGCTGGCCGTCATCGGCGTGACCGTGGGTGAACTGGTCGGTGGCGACCGCGGCCTGGGCTATCTGCTGGTGTATGGCGAAGGTCAGGGCAACACCGCGATGGTGTTCGTCTCTATCGCCGGGCTCACCGTCATCGGTATCGCGGCATACGCCGCCGTGGTCTGGCTGGAGCGCCGCGCGTTGCATTACGTGCCGCGTGCCGCCATGAACATCGCCTGAACGACGAGGGACCGCAACGTGAACGAATTGCCCATTCTCCCGCTCGACACCGACACGCTGGCGCCACTCGGCGGCAAGAAGCTGCTGATCACCGGTGGCGCGCGTGGCCTTGGCGAAGGGTTCGTCCGTGCTGCCGTGACACGCGGCGCGCAAGTGACGATTGCCGATATCGCGTCGCAGGCCGGCGAGGCCCTCGCGGCCGAACTGAGCGGCGCGGGACATGCCGTGTCGTTCGTGCGCGTCGACCTCTCCGATCCCGCATCGGTGGACGCGGCCGCCAAGGGGGCTGCCCAGCGCATGGGCGGCATCGACGGCCTGGTCAACAACGGTGCGATCACCAACTCGGGCGGAAAAATGGCCGCTGAGTTGAGCGTCGAGACATGGGACGCGGTCATGAACGTCAACGTGCGTGGCACCTGGCTCATGACGATGGCGGCGCTACCGTTTCTGCGTGCTTCGGGGCAGGGGCGCGTCGTGAACATCGCGTCGGATACCGCGCTGTGGGGCGCGCCGCGCCTGCTCGCTTACACCGCCAGCAAGGGTGCCGTCATGGCGATGACACGTTCGCTCGCGCGCGAACTCGGCCCAGACGGCATCACCGTCAACGCTATCGCGCCGGGACTCGTCGAGGTGGAAGCCACGGCCTATGTGCCCGCCGAGCGCCATCGTCATTACCTGGAGGGACGTGCGCTGCCGCGCGCCCAGGTGCCCGACGACGTGATCGGGCCCGTGCTGTTCCTGCTCTCCGATGCTTCCCGTTTCGTGACCGGGCAGGTGCTGCCGGTTAACGGCGGCTTCGTGATGCCCTGACGAGCCGTTCTTATTCGCAACGCCTTCAAGGAGTTAGACCATGGCGCAAGCCGACGCTAAAAACACCGCGACGCCACAGGCCGTCGAGAGCTGGACGCAGGCCGAAGGCCAGGCATTCAGTGACTGGCTGGACACGCGCGTAGCCCGCTTCTCGACGCGCAAGTACGACTGGGACGCGCTGAAGTTCCAGGCCGACTACGACCCGAAGTACCGCCGCGCGCAAATGCGCTACGTCGGCACGGGCGGCACGGGCGTGGCCAAGGACGTCAACACGGTCCCTGCCGGTCACTTCACGTTCTCGACGATGGTGATCCCGGCCGGCAACATCGGCCCGAGCCACATCCATATGGATGTCGAAGAAATCTTCTTCGTGATGCGCGGCAAGATGAAGGTGATCTGCGAGCGCGATGGCGAAACCTGGGAAGCCATTCTCGGTGAGCGCGACCTGATCTCGGTGCCGCCGGGCGTGTACCGCACGGAAATCAACATCGGTGACGAAGACGCGCTCATGTGCGTGATGCTCGGCTCGCAAAAGCCGGTCACGCCGACGTATCCGCCGGATTCGCCGCTCGCGCAGATCAAGCGCGATCTGAAGTAAGCCGCCGGGGGCCGTTGTCCCGGAAAGTCCGGTGAGGGGCTTGCCCGTCGCAAGCGCCACACCGGCAGGAATTCACAAAGCAAGACGTTCAGTCCAAGCCATGCAAGCCGAAGCCTTTCTGTCCGAAGTACCCGAAGATGCCGCCCTCGCGCCGCTATGCGCGCGTCTGGACGCCTTCCCGTACCGCACCGTCGCCACGCGCGCGGGCACCGTCGGCTATCGCAGCGCTGGAACGCAAGCCGAAGGTGCCACGCCGGTCGTGCTGCTGCACGGCATCGGGTCCGGTGCGGCGTCATGGCTCGCGCAATTCGAAGCCACGAACCTGCATGCCGCACTTTACGCATGGGACGCGCCGGGCTACGGCCAGACGACGAATGTCGCCGACGCCGAGCCGCACGCCGACGCCTATGCCGATGCGCTCGCGGCCTGGCTCGATGCGCTGGGGCTGGCACGCGTCGCGCTCGTCGGTCATTCGCTGGGCGCGATCATGGCAACCCAGTTCGCGAGCCGTGCGCCGCAGCGCGTGAGCGGGCTCTTTCTCTGCTCGCCGGCCGGCGGTTACGGCAAGGCTGACGCGCAGGTGCGTCTGAGCAAACGCGACAGTCGTCTGGCGATGCTCGATAAGCTCGGCCCGGCCGGCATGGCGCGCGAGCGCAGCGACAACCTCGTCGCCCCGAACGCCGCGGCACTGCCGCGCGCATGGGTGAAATGGAACATGGCCCGCGTGCTGCCCGCGGGCTACCGTCAGGCAACGCATTTGCTCTCGAATGGCGACGCCGCCGGCGCGCTGGCGCACTACGTCGCGGCGAATGCGGGCCCGGTCGCGGTGGCGGTCGGCGCCCAGGATGCCGTGACGCCCCCGGCGGCTTGCCAAGCGATCGCCGAGGCGGCCGATGTGCCGCTGCAAATCATCGAAGGCGCTGGACACGCGTCATATATCGAAACGCCAGACGCGCTGAATGCCGCGCTCGCCGCGTGGCTCGAACCTATTGCGGCAGGAGAGCGTTGAGATGGCATCCGTAACGCCCAAGCGCATGACGGCAATGGCCGAGGCGCTCACCGAAGACGACACGCTGCGCGAGCGCGCGATACAAGGCGAGGGCGAGAGCGACGATCTCGTCGACGGCGCGGCCACCGAGTCGCGCTACCTGGTGCCGGGCCTTGAGCGCGGCCTGCGCATCCTCACGCAATTCTCGCCGCGCGAGCCCGTGTTCAGCGCTCCGGAGCTCTCGCAACGGCTGGGCATTCCGCGCACCACGGTCTTCCGCTTGTTGCAAACGCTCGAAGCGATGGGTTTCCTGGAGCGCGCAGGCGGTGAAAAGAATTTCCGTCTGGGCGTGGCCGTGCTGCGTCTGGGCTTCGAATACCTCAGCTCGCTGGAGCTGACCGATCTGGGCATTCCGATCATCGAACGGCTGCGCGACGCCACGCAGCTCACGTCGCACATCGTGATCCGCGACGGGCGCGACATCGTGTTCGTGGCGAAGGCGCAGAGCGTGGCGAGCGTGTTCAACTCGATCAAGGTCAACGTCGGCACGCGCCTGCCGGCGCATGCGACCGTACACGGTCATGTGCTGATGGGCGACCTGACGCTGGCCGAGCTTCGCGCGCTGTACCCCGAGAAGTCGCTCGAAAAATACACGCCGCAGACACCCGAAACGATCACCGAGCTGTTCGAGCGCGTGCGCGAAGACGCCGAGCGCGGCTACGCCGTATCGGCCTCGTCGTTCGAGCGCGGCATCAGCGTGGTGAGCGCGCCGGTGCGCAACGACGCGGGACGCATCTGCGCCGCGATCACCGTCACCATTCCGCGCGCCACGCTCGACGCGTCGGTGCTCGACGCGGGGCTGATCGCACAGGTGCGCGAGGCGGCCGACGCGCTGTCGCACCGCCTGAACTACCGGCCGGGCAGCGACGACCGTGCCACCCCCTACATGAAGTCACTGGGATTGAAATGATCAAGATCGACCTCACCCAACGCGCGGCGCTGGTCACAGGCGGCTCGTCCGGCATCGGCCTCGCCACGGCCGAGCGCCTGCTCGACGCCGGTGCCGCTGTCGCCATCTGCGGCCGCAAACCCGAGCGGCTGGTGCAAGCGGAAGCCCGCCTGCGCGAGCGCCATCCCGATGCGCGCCTCATCGCCGCACAGTGCGACGTGCTCGATGCGAACGACGTCGCCGCGCTGGCCGAGCGCATTCGTGGCGAATTCGGTCGTCTCGACATGCTGGTCAACAACGCGGGGCAGGGCCGTGTGTCGACGTTTGCCGACACGACCGACGACGCCTGGCGCGAAGAGCTGGAGCTGAAGTATTTCAGCGTCATTCGCACCACGCGCGCTTGCCTGCCGATGCTGCGCGAAGCCGCCCGCGAGACGGGAGATGCCGCCATCGTCTGCGTCAACTCGCTGCTCGCACTCCAGCCGGAGCCGCACATGGTGGCGACGTCGTCGGCGCGCGCGGGGATCCAGAACCTGGTGCGCTCGATGGCGAGTGAATTCGCGCCTGACGGCGTGCGCGTCAACAGCATTCTGATCGGACTGGTGGAGTCGGGCCAGTGGCGCCGTCGCTTTGCCGCGCAAGGCGAAGGCAAGACCTGGGAGGAATGGACCGGCGAGTTGGCCCGCAAGAAGCAAATTCAGTTGCAACGTCTGGGCAGGCCTGAAGAGGCGGCCGCAGCGATCTTTTTCCTGGCAAGCCCGCAGTCGTCCTATACGACGGGCAGCCATATCGATGTTTCCGGAGGCTTGGCAAGACATGTCTAACACAACCACCGTCGGCGAAGTCATCGCGGCGTTTCTCGAGCAGTGCGGTGTGAAGACCGCATTCGGCGTGATCTCGATTCACAACATGCCGATCCTCGACGCCATCGCGCGTCGCGAAAAGATCCGTTACGTCGGCGCGCGCGGCGAAGCCGGTGCGCTGAACATGGCCGATGGCCTCGCTCGTGTCTCGGGCGGCCTCGGCGTGGCCTTCACGAGCACGGGGACCGCGGCGGGCAACGCGGCGGGCGCCATGGTCGAAGCCCTCACCGCCGGCACGCCGGTGCTGCACATTACCGGCCAGATCGAGACCGAGTTCCTCGATCGCGATCTCGCGTATATCCACGAAGCGCCCGATCAGCTCAGCATGCTGCACGCGATCTCGAAGGCCGCCTATCGCGTGCGTTGCGTCGACACTGCGCTCTCGACCGTGCGCGAAGCCGTGCGCGCCGCGCTCACGGCGCCGGCCGGCCCGGTGAGCGTGGAGATTCCCATCGACATCCAGGCGGCGGAAATCGAATGGCCCGCGGATCTGGCCGCGCCGCACATCACGGTGCCGACGCACGACGACGCCCGCGTGGCCGAACTGGCGGACAAGCTGGCCGCTGCGCATCGTCCGATGCTGTGGCTGGGCGGTGGGGCGCGCGGGGCGGAAGCCGCCGTCAAGCGTCTCGTCGACATGGGCTTCGGCGTGGTCACCAGTGTGCAGGGTCGCGGCATCGTGCCGGAAGATCATGCGGCCACGCTCGGCGCGTTCAACATCCACCCGACGGTCGAGACGTTCTACAAGTCGTGCGACGCTGTGCTCGTGGTCGGCTCGCGTCTGCGTGGCAACGAAACGCTGAAGTACAAACTCGCGCTGCCGCGCCCGCTCTATCGCGTCGACGCCGATGGCCTGGCGGACGGCCGTGGCTACCGCAACGACCTGTTCATCCAGGGCGACGCCGCACGCGTGCTGAACGCGCTGGCGGACCGTCTGCAAGGGCGCCTGTCGATCGATCCGGCATTCCACGCCGATCTTGCGGCCGCTCGCGAGGTGGCCGTCAAGCAGGTCGCGGAAGGTCTCGGCCCGTACCGTCAACTCGTCGCTGCGCTGCAAGGCGCGCTGGGCCGCGACTTCAACTGGGTGCGCGACGTCACGATCTCGAACAGCACGTGGGGCAACCGTCTGCTGAAGCTCTTCTCGCCGCGCGCCGGTGTGCACGCACTGGGCGGCGGGATCGGTCAGGGCATGCAGATGGGTATCGGCGCGGCGCTCGCGGGCAACGCGAAGAAGACCGTCGCCCTGTGCGGCGACGGCGGCCTGATGGTCAACGTGGGCGAACTCGCCACCGCCGTGCAGGAAAAGGCGCCCGTCGTGATCCTGCTGATGAACGATCAGTGCTACGGCGTGATTCGCAACATTCAGGATGCGCAGTACGGCGGTCGCCGCCACTACGTGCAACTGCACCAGCCGGACTTCGCCGCGTTCTGCGCGAGCCTGCAGCTCAAGCACGAGCGCATCACGGCCATCGATCAGGCGGAGGCGGCTGTCGCACGCGCCATGGCGCACGACGGCCCGGTGCTGCTCGAAGTGGACATGCTGTCGGTGGGCAGCTTCGCTTCGCACTTTGCCGGTCCGCCGGTCCGGGAGCCTGCGAATGCATGAATTGAACCACCGTCCCGTTGACGTCGCGCTGATCGGCTTCGGCGCGATCGGCTCGAAGGTCTATGAGGCGTGCGCGAGCGATCCGTATCTGCGCGTGGGCCACGTGATCGTGCCGGAGGACGCCGCCGCCCGCGTGCGCGAGAGCGTGCGCGCCGACACCGAAGTGGTGTGTTCGGCGCAGGCGCTCTCCAGCCGCCCGGACTTCGTGCTCGAGTGCGCGGGTCACAGCGCGCTGTCGGGGCACGTGGTGCCGCTGCTCAAGTCGGGGGTGGATTGCGCGGTGGCGTCGATCGGCGCGCTGTCCGACACCGATCTGCTCGCCGCACTGGAACAAGCGGCCAAGGACGGCGCGTCGACGGTCACATTGCTCTCGGGCGCCATCGGCGGTATCGATGCGATTTCCGCGGCGCGCGAAGGCGGTCTGGACGAAGTGCTGTACACCGGTCGCAAGCCGCCGACGGGCTGGCTCGGCACGCCGGCCGAGCAGGTCTGCGATCTGGCAACGCTTACCACCGCGACCGTGATCTTCGAGGGCAGCGCCCGCGACGCGGCGCGTCTGTATCCGAAGAATGCGAACGTGGCGGCGACCGTGGCCATCGCCGGTCTGGGGCTCGACGCGACGCGCGTGCGTCTGATCGCCGACCCGACGAGCACGCGCAACGTGCATCACATCATCGCCCGCGGGGCGTTCGGCGAGATGTCGCTGGAGATGTGCGGCAAGCCGTTGCCGGACAACCCCAAGACGTCGGCACTGACCGCGTACTCGGCCATTCGCGCGCTACGCAATCGCGTTGCGAACTGTGTGATTTAGCAGGAAGAGCATCATGAGCCATCAAGATTTGCTGCAAGGGTTTTCGAGCGACATTCTGGTCGGCGGCGAATGGCGCGCCGGCACCGGCAAGCGCTATCAGAGCCTGTATCCGGCCGACGAGAGCGTGAATGCCGAGATCGCGGCGGCGGGCGCCGAAGATGCGATCGACGCCGTCGAGGCGGCCGATGCGGCCTGGCGTCGCGCCGACTGGGCGGGCTTGAAGCCGCATCAGCGCGCCGCCGTGCTGCATCGCGTGGCCGACGGCATTACGCAGCGCGCCGAAGCGCTGGCGCATTTGCAACGACGCGACAACGGCAAGCCGATCAGCGAGACGCGCGCGCTCGTCGCCAGCGCATCAAGCACGTTCCGTTACTTCGCCTCGTGTCTTGAGACGCTGGAGGAAACGCTCACGCCGTCGCGCGGCGACTACCTGACGATGAGCGTGCACGAGCCGCTCGGCGTTGTTGCCGCCATCACGCCGTGGAATTCGCCGATTGCCTCGGACGCGCAGAAGCTTGCCCCGGCGCTCGCCGCGGGCAATGCCGTGGTGCTCAAGCCAGCGGAAGTCACGCCGCTCGCTTCGCTCGAACTCGGCCGCATCTGCGAAGCGGCCGGTGTGCCGCGCGGCGTGCTGTCGGTACTGCCGGGCAAGGGCTCGGTCATCGGCGACATCCTCGTGCGTCATCCCAAGGTCAAGAAAGTCGCCTTCACCGGCGGCACCGAAGTCGGCCGCGGCATTGCACGACTGGCGGCGGAAAAGCTCATGCCGGTCTCGCTTGAACTCGGTGGCAAGTCGCCGACCATCGTTTTCGAAGACGCCGACATCGATCATGCGGTGGCCGGTGTGCTCTACGGCATCTTCAGCTCGTCGGGCGAATCGTGCATCGCAGGCTCGCGTCTTTTCGTGCACAAGGCCATTTTCGACACGTTCGTCGAGCGGCTGGTGGCCGGCGCGAAGCAACTCCGCGTGGGCGATCCGCTGCGCGAAGACACGCAGATGGGGCCGCTGGTGACGGCGTCGCATCGCGAGTCGATCGAGCGCTATGTCGCCATCGGGCTGGAAGAGGGCGGCCGCCTGTTGTGCGGTGGCGAGCGTGCGGCGGGCGACGGCCGCGAGAAGGGCTACTTCTATCAGCCGACCATCATCGCGGGTCTGACGAACCAGGCACGCATGGTGCAGGAAGAAATCTTCGGCCCGGTGCTGGCCGTGCTGCCGTTCGAGAACGAAGACGACCTTTTGGCCGAGGCCAACGACAGCGTCTACGGTCTTGCGGCCGGGATCTGGACACGCGACTTCAAGCGCGCCTGGCGGATCGGGCGTGCGCTCGAGACCGGCACAGTCTGGATCAACACCTACAAGCAGTTTTCGATCTCGACGCCGTTCGGCGGCTGGAAAGAGAGTGGCATGGGGCGTGAGAAGGGGCGTCTGGGGTTGCTGGAGTACACGAACCAGAAGAGCCTCTATTGGGGCATCAACGACAGTCCGCTCGCGTGGGCGGGCAAGGTCTGAACGTCAGTCAGTGGCAGAACACGCCGCAATGCACAGGGTATTGCGGTCATCCGATACTTGAGCGAGGCAGAGATATGTTGTCGATTTTCCGTGGATCGTTGGCGCGCCGCGCGCGTCGTGCTGTTGGCCTGTGCGCCGTGGCGGGACTCACGAGCCTGGCGGCGCCGGTGATGGCGCAGCCGGCTACCCAGCAGATTACCTATCTGCTCCCGGCGCCGGCCAACCTGCCGGCCTTCGCGCCGCTGATGCTGGCCGAGAAGAAGGGCTACTACGCGGCGGAAGGGTTGTCGGTGCGCTGGCTGACCGTGCAAGGCGGTGCCGACGTTGGCAAGCAGCTCGCCTCCGGTAATGGCGATCTGGGCGGCGGTCTGGGCGACACCCCGATCGTGCTGCGTCCGAACGGCATTCCCATCAAGGGCGTGGCGCTGCTGGGCGGTCGCACGCTGCACCAGTTGGTCGTGCGCAACGATGCGAACATCAAATCGCCCGCCGACCTGAAGGGCAAGACGATCACGGTGCTGTCCTATCAAGACACCGGCTTCTACGCGACGCTGGGCCTGCTCGCCTCCGCGGGTCTCACGCGTACCGATGCGCGCATCCAGGGCGCTGGCCCGGCGGGTGTGTGGCAGCAGGTCGCCACGGGCAAGGCCGACGCGATGGTGGGCACGCCGGAGTGGGCGCAGAATATCGAAGATGCCGGCGTGAAGGTCACGATGACCTCGACCGACAAGTATTTCCCGGGCATGGCGCAGGCGATTCTGGCTTCGGACAAGACCATTGCCGAGAAGCCGGAGATGGTCCGCAAGTTCGTTCGTGCCACGATCAAGTCGGTGGCCGAGATCATGCGCGACCCGGCGGCCGCGGCCAAGGAATACTGCGCGACCGTGCCCGGCTACAAGGGCAAGGAAGCCGAGATCGAGAAGATCCTGACGTATTACGCCCGCAACGTGTATCCAGGCCAGGAGCGTCTCGGTGCGTTCGATCCGGCGCGTGTGACGAAGCTGCAGGATTTCTATATGCAGGAGAAGATCATTCGCGAAAAGTCGAACCTGGCCGACCTGTTCACCAACCAGTTCGTGCAATAACGCGAGACGCCACATGAACGAAAACGCCCCGGGCGCCGCTGCGGCCACCCAGCCCGACACGATGTTGCTGACGGTGTTCCTGCGTCACGATCAGTCAAACAATCTGGACGAATTCCAGGAACGCCTGAAGGCGGCCGAATGGTGGGAGCGCTTCCCGCCGGCCGGTGTGACGGTGGTGTCGTGGACGGTGGCGATGGGCTTTGGCCAGATCGTCACGCTGGAACTGCCGCCGCACCTGCTGCCGACGGTCAACGTCGAGCTGGAGCGCTCGGCCTGGGGCGTGTTTCGCACCGAATGCTATCCGACTTACGATTTTGTACCCGTGCACGCGCGCATTCGCGAACGGGTTCGCCATGGAGGGAAATGATGGACCGCTATCTCGAACCGCACCAAGCGCGTCGCCATGAGCCGACGCAATACGAAAGCCTGCTGGGCGACGCCATCGAGCGCGCCTATGCCGCCGGCACACACGATCTGGCTGGGCTGGTCGCCTACCTGAATCGCACGGGCCCCGGCCCGCAAGCGGGCGACGTGTGGACCGAAGCGGTGTACACCGCGCAGATCGCCCGAATGGCCGAAGAGTAACAACATCACAGAGTTCGATCGCTGCACGCCGCGGGTGCGCAGCGATCGCGATGGAGACGTCCCCCATGACTACGCAACAGCCTATCCTCACTGCCGACGCCATTCTCGAGCGCGGCCTGAAGAACCTCTGGTATCCGATTTGCCCGTCGCACATGGTAGGCCGCGAGCCGGTCTCGCTGCGCCGCCTCGGCAAGAAGCTGGTGTTCTGGCGCGACCAGGACAACCAGGTGCATGCCCTTGATGATCATTGCCCGCACCGTGGCGCCCCGCTGTCCAAGGGCATCGTGATGGGAGATCGCATCGCCTGCGGCTATCACGGCGTGCAAGTGCGCTGTGACGGCACCGTGATGCGCGTGCCGGGTAGCCCGGGCTGCAAGCTCGAAGGTTCGCGTCCGACGCAGGCGTATCACATCGTCGAGCGCAACGACGCGATCTGGCTCTACAACGCCACCGAGAACATCGACACGCCGCCGCCGCTCGTGTTGCCCGAGGAACTCGATGCCGACGGCGAGTACTCGTCGTTCCTGTGCTACACCGAGTGGAAGGGCGACTACCGGTACGTGCTCGACAACGTGATGGACCCGATGCACGGCACGTATCTGCACAAGCAGTCGCACTCGATGGCCGAAGGCGACAACACGGCGGCCTTCCGCATTCGCGACACCGACCGCGGCTTCGTCTTCGAAAAGGAAGGCCAGCGCGATGTGAACTTCGACTGGACCGAGTGGGCCGATACCGGCACGCACTGGATGCGTTTGGAGATTCCCTACCCGAAGACGGGCGGCCCCGGCGGCAACTTCGTGATCGTGGGCAGCTACACGCCGGTCTCGCCGACGCTGGCCGCCGTGTTCCACTGGCGCTGCCGCAAGCTCGACGGCTGGCAACGCGATACGTGGCGCTTCCTGTATCGCAACCGTCTCGAAGCGCGCCACTGGGCGGTGCTCGAACAGGATCGCGTCATGCTCGAAGATATGGAGCCGGATGCCAACCAGAGCGAGCATCTGTATCAACACGACATGGGTATCGTGCGTCTGCGTCGCCATCTGAAGAACCTGGCGAAGGCGGAACTCGAGCGCATTGCGCAGGGCAAGGCGTAAGCCGCGCGAGACGCTTCATGCCCATCGACCCATTCATCAAGGCCGAGCGTATCCGTGCCCAGGCCGTGCCCGATCTGGGTACGGCGACCTGGAGCAACGGCATTCGCGCGGGCAATGACATCCTGATGTCGGGCATGACCGCGCACCCGGCCACGCGCGATGCCGCCGAGCCGCTTACGACCTACGAGCAAACGCGCGTGGTGCTCGGCAAGATCCGCGCGTTGGTCGAGGCGGGCGGCGGCAGTCTCGCCAACATCTACAAGCTCGTGGTGTACGTGACCGACATTGCCGACAAGGATGAGGTCGGACGGGCCCGTCGCGAGTTTTTTGCGGAAGTGGCGGCGAACGGCGGGGCTTACCCCTGTTCGACGCTCGTGCAAGTGAGCGCACTGGTCTTTCCGGAGCTGCGCGTGGAAATCGAGGCGTTCGCACGTCTCGACATCGATTTGTCCGCCGCGGGCTTAGCCGGCGGACGTCAAGAGAATCAGCAACATCAGAGAGCGGCGTTATGAGCAAGTCAAACCTGTCGGCAATGGTGCGCACGCTTCGCTTCGAAGCGGCGGGCATCATGAGCATCGAACTCGTGCCTGCGGTGGGCAGCGACACCCCGTTTCCCGACTTCACGCCGGGCGCGCACATCGATCTGCATCTGCCGAGCGGGCTGGTGCGAAGCTATTCGCTCGTGAATGCGCCGGGAGAGCCGAATCGCTACGTACTCGGCATTCTTGCCGATCCGAAAAGCCGTGGCGGCTCGCGCTTCATCCACGACAATTTCCGCGTGGGGATGACGCTGGAGATTTCCGAGCCGCGCAATCACTTCGAGCTTGACGCCACCGCCGAGCATACCGTGCTGGTCGCGGGCGGGATTGGCGTGACGCCGATTCTCTGTATGTATCGACGCCTGCGTGCGCTCGGTCGCAGCGTCAAGCTGATGTATTGCGCACGCACGGCGCCGCAAGCCGCTTTCATCGACGAACTGAACGCGTTGGGCGGCGACATCACCTATCACTTCGACGACCAGCATGGCGGCAAGCCGGCGTCGCTCGCCGCGTTTCTGTCCGGGCAACCGGCGGGCACGCATGCATACTGCTGCGGGCCCGGCGTGATGCTCGACGCCTTCGAGGCGGCCTGTACCGAAGCCGGTATCGCCAACGTGCATATCGAGCGTTTCGCCGCGGCGCCGGATGCACCGCCGCCCGCGACGTCCGAGGGCTATGTGGTGAAGCTCGCGAAGTCCGGCAAGGAGCTGAGCGTGCCGGCCGGGGCGACGCTGCTCGAGACGTTGCTCGCCGCGGGTATCGACGCGGAACATAGCTGCATGGAAGGCGTGTGCGGCGCTTGCGAGACGCGCGTCCTCGAAGGCTGCCCCGATCACCGTGATTCGGTGCTGAGCGCGGCTGAGCGCGCCGGGAACAAGGTCATGATGATTTGCGTGTCCGGCTGCAAGGGCGACCGTCTGACGCTG
Organism: Pandoraea cepalis; assembly: GCF_902459625.1. NCBI lineage: Bacteria > Pseudomonadati > Pseudomonadota > Betaproteobacteria > Burkholderiales > Burkholderiaceae > Pandoraea > Pandoraea cepalis. The sequence continues at coordinate 93,154 of NZ_CABPRY010000007.1, read as the reverse complement.
GATCTGTGACCGCTCCCACCCTGAACCCCTACCCGAGACTGTCATGACGATTCTGGGCATCGAACAAATTACCTACGGGGTCACCGACCTCGACACCTGCCGTCGCTTCCTGGGCGACTGGGGCCTGACCGAGGTGTCCGCCGACGCGCATGGCGCGCGCTTCGAAACGCTGAACGGTTGCCGTGTGCTGGCCGTGCGTCACGACGATCCGTCGCTGCCGCCGGCGATGGAAGATGGACCGACGCTGCGCGAAGTGACGTGGGGCGTGACGACGGCCGAGGAAGTGGCCGCTGTCGCAGACCGCTTCGCCGACCAGCCCGGCTATTTCTTCAAGGACGGTGCGACGGGTTGCATCGATCCCAACGGTCTGGCCGTGCGGGTGGAAGTGACTGCCAAGCGGGCCGTGGACGCGAAGGGCGCATTGAGCAATCCGTGGGGGATCGCGGCGCAGCGCGTGAACACGCCGAGCCCGGTGTATGAGCGTGCTCAGCCGATCGAAGTGGGGCATGTCGTATTCTTCACCAACGCGCTCGCGGCCACGCAGGCGTTCTACGAAACGAAGCTCGGCTTCGAGCTGTCGGATCGCTATCCGGATCGTGGAGCGTTCATGCGTTGCGCGCCGCACGGCGGCCATCACGATCTGTTCCTGCTGGCGTTGCCGAACGGCAAGCGCGGGCTGAACCATGTGGCGTTCACCGTGCGCGACATCCACGAAGTATTCGGCGGCGGCATGCACATCGACCGCTGCGGATGGGAAACCCAGTTGGGCCCGGGGCGTCACCCGATTTCGTCGGCGTATTTCTGGTACTTCAAGAATCCGTGCGGCGCGCTCATCGAGTATTACGCCGATGAGGACATCCTTACGCCGGAATGGCAGCCGCGCGACTTCGAGCCGGGGCCGACGGTATTTGCCGAATGGGCGGTGGACGGCGGACTCGACGGCAACACGCGTCGTCAGAAAAAGGGGAGCGAAGCGCCGACCGGCAAGTTCATGACTGACACGGCCAAGCGCTGAGTCGAGTCATCGCGGACGCGTCAGTCCCGGGGGGGATGACGCGCCGTGTTTCACGAGTTGTCGCGAGAAGCGGGAACCGGCGCGCGATGTGGCGTCATGAGGCCCGGATCGACCTTGCCAGACGTGAGGTCGTTTCGGAGGGCGCTCATGGCGCGCCGGCAACCGTCCTGCCGACGCTTGTGGCACGAGGGGGCACGCGTTTGCGCTGCCCCTTTTTGCATGGTGCGATTACTTCGCCAATTCCGCGTCGATGGCGGCGACCAGACGCGGGTCGTCGGCCTTGACGTCCGGTGAGAAGCGGGCCACGACCTGTCCGTTGCGTCCGATCAGAAACTTCTCGAAATTCCACAACACGTCGGCCGGGTTCTCGCGGACTACGCCGAAGCCTTTGAGACGCTCGCGGAACGGGCCTTCGCCGATCGCTTCGGGCTGTGCTTCGACAAGCGCCGTGTAGAGCGGGTGACGGTCGTCGCCCAGTGCCGAGAGCTTGGCGAACAGCGGGAACGTGACGTTGTACTGCGTGGTGCAGAAGTCGAGGATCTCGGCATCGGTGCCGGGCTCCTGACCCTTGAAGTTATTGGCGGGGAAGGCGAGGACTTCGAGGCCGGCGGCGCGCTTGTCTTCATACAAGCGTTCAAGGCCCTCGTACTGCGGTGTGAGGCCGCACTTCGACGCGACGTTGACCACCAGACGCACGCGTCCCGTATAGTCGCCCAAGGTCGCGGCGCGGCCGTCGTTGCGCGTCACCGCGATGTTTTCGATGAGGGTGCTCATGCGTATTTCCTATCTTGGTTAGGTTAGCCGAGTGTAGCGCAAGCCTGTGGGAGCCTGCCGACCGGCGAAAAAATGCCGATTGACAGTCGGTAAAGGGTATGGAAGGATTCGCGGACTAAAAAATGACAAGCGCTGTCAAGCGCGTCGTACAGGTGAACAAACACGGGGTCGTTCGAATGTTTCGTGCCGCTTCTCGCAGCATCGGTGATCCTGCCCCAGAGTCAGGCCACGTCATCGCCTTGAATCAGACCGCGCTCATGCCGTAGCGAGCGTGTGCCGCGGCGCTCACGCATCCAATCCTTCTGACCGATACGGCCGGCCTTCCCTGCCGTGACAGAGGTCTTGCGCCTATGTGTCGGTCGCTGCGCGCACGACGTTTCCGAATTCACGAGTCAACGCGTTGCAATCTGAAAGCCGTATTCCGGGAAATCGAATGAATCGCATCTATCGTGTGGTATGGAGCGCCAGTCTGGGCACGCATCAGGTCGCGTCCGAAGTGGCTGGCGGTCACGGCGGAACGTCGCGCTCGGCGGACCATCGCCGTGTGCGCAAAGCGGCGGTCGCTGCCGTCGTTGCAGCGGCTTCGCTGAACACAGGACCGGTGTGGGCAATCCCGCTGGCCGCCATCATGGATGGTCGCACGTTTCTCGTTGCCGGTCAGGCGGACACCACTTCGTCGACGAATTGGCGCTACGACGGCACGATCCTGTCGATCACAGGCACGACGTTCGCCCAAATCGCGAACACGTTCGGGACAATTTCGAACGCTGGCACGCTGGTCGGCGGTAACGCATTGCTGATTTCGCCGCGGGGCAATGTGACGCGTCTCGAGAACAGCGGGTTGATTTTCTCGCCGAGCAACGCGGGCATCGACAACGCCGGCACACTGGCGTCTGCATTCAATTCCGGCTCGATCTCCGCCGCCAACGGGTATGGGGTGGAGAACACGTCGCGTCTCGGCCAATTGACCAACACGGGGACTATCTCGGGCCGTTATGGCGTGGCCTCGTTCATGGGCAGTGTATCGACGCAGTTGGGCACGCTGACGAACAGCGGCACCATTACGGGCGCGCAAAGCGCGGTGATGAACCGAAGCGCGACCCTCACGACGATCGACAACCTGCCCCTTGGCCTGATCGATGGCACCAGTGGGCTCGGCTCCGGCGCCGGCATCGACAACCGCGGTACCGTGATCGGTGGCACGACCTATCACGGCATCATTGGCACGATCAACAACGCTGGAACGATTTCGGGCGGGAACTACGGCATTTACAACGAGGACGCGATCGGTACCATCAACAATCTCGCGGGCGGGCTCATTTCCAGCGCCGGCGAGGCCATCGCGAATGCCTCCGCAGCGGCCACGATCGGCCAGATCAATAACGCCGGCATCATTGCGGGCAACATTTCCCATTCCGGCACGCAAGCCTTGTCCATCGCGGGGGCGTCGGGCGCAGCGCAGGGCACCCTCACGGGTTTCGGCAGTGCTGTTCCCGGAACCCTTTCCAGCTCGCTCGCCGATATACACTTCAACGGCGGCAATCTCCTGCTTAACGACCACCTGAACCTCGCTGGCACACGAACGGCGTTCAACGACGCGTCGGTATTGCAAGTGAACAATGCCATCCAGGTCTCAGGAGATTACGCGCAGGCGGCAGGCGCTACGCTTCAGATCGGTGTTGCAGGCAATGCGGTTACGACCGGCGACTTGACGACCGACAGCGGCTACGGGCGCCTGGTTGTGAGCGGCAACACGACACTGGCAGCGGGTTCGAGCATCGCCTTGCAGTCGCTCGGCTATTCGTTTGCGGCGGGGCAGCGCTATGTCGTGATCGACACGGCAGGCTCGGCCACCTACAACGAAGGTTCGCTGGTTTATCGCGTCAACGGTTCGTCGACGCTCGGCGCGTCCGGCGCCACGGTCGCTAACGGCAGTCGGCAGGATCTGGTCGTGACGTTGATCTCGGATACGAATGCCGGTTCCGACAACGGCGGCGGCACCGTTACGACACCACCCGCCGACGCTCGCACCAACGCCTTGCTCGCGTCGGCACCCAACGCGCAGTCGTCGCTGCGGGGCTTGCTGGGCTACACCGGGGTGAGCGACGCCCAACTGCTGAATCTGTACAACGCGGCACTCGGATCGCTGAGCGGCGGTTCGACGGACTCGGCCAATCGGGTCGGCAAGCAACTCGCCCCGGCGCAGAATTCGCGTGCCGCAGGCGCGGCCACATTCGAATCGTTGGGCGTGGTCGGTGCGCACGTCAACAGCCTGCGCGTAGCGCAGGCCGGGGGCACCGGGATTGCGACGGGCGACAGCGCAGCCAACTGGGGCGTCTGGGGACAGGCCTTCGGCGGTCACGCCAGCCAGTCGGCGCGTAACGACGTCGACGGCTACAGCGCCAACTACGGTGGATTGGTCATCGGTGCTGACCGTGCGTTCGGCGAGCGTTGGCGCGCGGGAGGAGCGGTCCAGTTCTCGCGCACGGCGATCGACAATGACGGTAGCACCTCGGGCAATGCGACCGGCGTGAACGGGTACGGCCTCATTGGGTACGCTGCTTACACCGGCGAGCCGTGGTACGTGAACCTGTCAGGCTCGGCGGTGCTGCAACACTACGATACGACGCGATCGGTATCGATGCCGGGCTTCAACGGCGTGGCCCATGGCAACTTCAACGGTCAACAATACGTGTTCGGCGCCGAATTCGGCTGGCCACTGGCGCTGGGACGTGCCATCGTCACGCCGCTGGCGGGCGTCACATATGGCTATCTGAACCAGAACGGCTATACCGAAACCGGCGGCAATGGCTCGGCGCTTACGGTCGGCCGTGTCGGCGCTAGTTCGGTGCGTAGCGCGCTGGGGGCGAAGCTCGCCTTGCCATTCGAAACGGCGAGGGGTATGTGGGTGCCCGAACTGAGCGTGCGTTGGCTGCATGAGTACAACCGTACGCGTCAAACGACGGGCGCGAGCTTCGCTGCGGATCCGTCCGGCCAGACGGCGTTCACGACCGTGGGCGCTACGCCGGTGTCGGACCTGGCCGATATCTCGCTGGGCCTGACCCTGATGAAAGCGAACAACCTGAGTGCCTCGATTCGCTACGACCTGCAAGCGGGGGCCGGCTTTGTGTCGCACACGGGGATTGTGCGCGTACAACAGCGCTTCTGAGCGTCGTGCGCGTCGTGTGTATTCGGAAACGTTCGTACGAGTCCGGCGGTCGCAACGATTGACATGGCCGCGACCGCCGTGGAAGTATCGCGCAGTGCCTACCGTCTCCCGACCGCCTCTCGATGTCTGCTGCTGCTTCGACTCCCGGAATGCTGACCTTCGCTCAGGCGATTGCGTTAGCCCATTCGCATTGGCAGGCGGGACAGGCGCCCCAGGCCGAAGTCCTGTGTCGGCGCGTGCTGGAAGCGTCGCCCGAGCACCCGGACGCGCATTATCTCCTCGGCCTCATGGCCCATGCCTATGGCAAGCGCGACATGGCGATCGACCATCTGTGCACCACCTGCCGGGCGCCCGGTGCGCCGGCGTCCAGTTGGTCCGATCTGGCCGAGATGTGCCGGCAGGTGGGCCGGCTCGACGAGGCGCTGGCGGCGGCGCGCCGGTCCGTCGAGATCGATCCGGCGTTTGCTGCCGGGTGGAACAACCTCGGAATAGTGTTGCAGGAGGTCGGACAGCTCGATCAGAGCATGGCATGCCTCACCCGCGTGAGCGAACTGCTGCCCGCGTCGGCCGATGCGCAGAACAATCTCGGGAATACCGCGCGCTTGCTGGGGCGTCCGGCGTCCGCCGAGACGCACTATCTGCGCGCCCTTGACATCGACCCGCTACGCGCAGACGTGCACAGCAATCTGGCGTCGCTGCTGAGCGCACAGCAGCGCTTTACGGAAGCGCGAACGCTGGCGCGCCGCGCCATTGAGCTGGATCCGTCGTTCGTCGACGCCTACCGTAATCTTGCCGACATTGAAGTTTCCAGTGGGGACGTGACGGCGGGGTTGCAGGTCGTGGAGATCATGTCGGCGTTCGCCCCCCAGCATTTCTCCACGCTCGTGACGCGTGCCCGGATTCTGCCGCTCGTGGGGCGGCTGGACGACGCACTCGCTTGTGCTCGCGATGCGCTCGCGCTCCAGCCGGAGAGTCACGATGCGCGGGCTGCGCTTGCGCTTGTCGAGGCGCAGAGGGTAACGCGCAATCGCCCGGCGCTCGTCGACGGTGTCCCGCCCTCGGTGCCGCGGTTGCCGGCCACGCCGCCGGATTTGACCTCGGTTCACGACGCCATCGTGGCGTGTGTCCATGCACACGCGTACGAAAGGGCTGAGTCGATGCTGCGCGAGGTCGTGGGCGCCGAGACCGCGCCCGTGCTGATGTGGCGGTTGCTTGCGATGGTCTTGCGTGCGCAAGGCAAGGTGCACGAGGCACGAGACATACTCGACAGACTTGCTCGTCAGGTGCCTGGCGATCTGTCCAACCGCTTCGATCTCGCCGAGACGTTGCTCCTGCTCGGCGACTTCGAGCGTGGTTGGCGCGAGTATCGCTATCGCTACAGCCTCGAACATACGCAGTCCATTGAGCGCAAGGTGCAACGCCCACGTTGGGACGGCAGACCGATTCCCGGCCAAACGCTCCTCATCCACGACGAGCAGGGCTACGGAGACACGTTCCAGTTCCTGCGCATGGCGCGCTGGGCGCGTGAGCGCAGTCAGGCGCGCGTGATCCTGGAGGTCAATCCGCAAGCCTTGCCGATCGCCAGGCGCATGTGGGGCGATGACGATATCGTCGCTCGCGGTACGTTGCCGGTGACGTTCGATCAGCATTGCGAACTGATGAGCCTGCCAATGGCGATGGGCTTGACGCTCGCCGATCTGCCGGGCGAAGAATCGTACCTGAGCGCTGACCCCGAGCGCGTCGCCCATTGGCGCGAAAAATTGGCCGACGTGCCGCGACCGTGGGTCGCCGTGGCGTGGGCGGGGCGCCCCGAACACGTCAACGACGGCAACCGGTCCGTGTCGCTTGCACAACTCGGCCCGTTGGGGGCGAGTGGCGCGACATTCCTTTCGATTCAGAAGGGGCCGGCGGCCTCGCAGGCAAGCACGCCCCCCGAAGGCATGTCGATGGTGTCGCTGAGCGACGGGATCCGCGATTTCGAGGACACTGCGGCGATTTTGCATCTCGCGGATTTGTTGGTGTCGGTCGATTCGTCGCCCGTTCATCTGGCAGGCGCGATGGGACGTCCGGTATGGGTGCTGTTGCCGTTTGTTCCCGACTGGCGCTGGCTGCTTGGTCGCGACGACTCGCCCTGGTATCCGGGGATGCGTCTGTTCCGCCAGGAGGCCCGCGCACACTGGCAACCCGTGGTCGAACGCATGGCGCGGACACTCAAGCACTTCGTGGTGGAATGGCGTGATGGCGCGATTTGACCGAAGGGCGCGGCCGAGCGCCATGAACGCCATGCTTGCAGGGTGGCAGCGCGGGAAGCGTTACGTTGCCGCACTGGTTGTCATATCGCTGGCGTCCGGGTGTGCCAGTGTGGATCGAGACGCGCATGCCGACGCGTTGGCCGGACCGGCGGGAATGCACCGGGAAGTGCTGACCGCGGGCGATTTCCGCCTTACCGTGTTCTCGCGCATTACCCGCCCTGACAAGCCTCTGCGCATCTACATTGAAGGCGATGGATTGGCCTGGGTTTCGCGCAGTGAGCCGTCGCTTGACCCCACGCCGGTCGCGGCAACGGGGCTGGCGCTGGCCGCCGCAGATTCGTCCGCGAAGGCCGCCGACAACGTCGCCTATCTGGCGCGACCCTGCCAATTTACGCCGATGCAGGACAATCCCCGCTGCGCCGTCGCGTATTGGACCGGCAAGCGGTTCGCCCCCGAAGTGATCGAATCGATGAACGCGGCAGTCGATCAACTCGTGGCCCGTACCCCTGGGCAGCCCGTGGAGCTTGTCGGCTACTCGGGCGGCGGCGCCATTGCAGTACTGATCGCAGCGCGCCGCCACGACGTCGCCGCGCTGCGCACGGTCGCGGGCAACCTCGACACCGAGTACATCAATCGGCTGCATCACGTCTCGCCGATGCCGGCGTCTCGTAATCCTATCGACGTGGCGCGGCGAATCGCAGGAATTGCGCAGATCCATTTCAGCAGCGCGCAGGATACGATCGTGCCGCCGGAAGTCGCGCGGCGCTTCGCGGCGGCTGCGGGGGGATCCTGTGTGACGACGGTCACGGTGCGCGGGGTCGCGCACGACGGCGATTGGGCCCAACATTGGCGTGAACTGCTCGCACAAGTGCCGGTTTGCAGAGACCGTTAGCGGAGCGGGGATGGGCTGACGTCCGTCGCCGGTGTCAGCTTTCGCGCACCAATGCGGCGATTGCCTCGACGAGTGTGACGCCGCCACGCAGCGCATGTTTGCCGTCGTCGCGGAAGCGGAAGTCGCCGTTGTTGAATCCGTCGAGCATCTGGATACGTGGCAGCGGGTTGCGCATGCCTTGCGCGCGAAAAAGCGGATCCCAGCCCGCCCGTGGCACCGCCTCGGCGCGGACGTCGCGAACGAGCGCACGGGCGAGTGCGGCGGCGATGTCGTCGGGTGAGTAACGCTCGGGGCCTTCGATTTCCCAGATTGCGTTGTCGCTGAACGGCGCCTGCATGGCGCGCGCCGCGAAATGGCCGACGTCGCTTGCCGAGACCATCGGAAGCGCCCGATCCACAGGTTGCAAATAGCTCGGCAGCTCCCCGCGTTCGCGAGCGGGCTCGATGTCCCACGCGAAGTTCTCCATCAGCCACGCCGGGCGCAGGAACGTGACCGGCAGCGATAACGAGAGCATCGCCGCCTCGAACAAGCGCAGCGCGGTGAGCAGGCTGGGCATTTCGCAGTCGGCACCGATGCTCGACAGGCACACCACGCGTTTCGGGCGAGTGGCGGCCAGCGCTTGCCGAATCGCGTCGATCAGGTGCCGCGCATGCGAGAAGTCCGGCTCGGGGTCTGCGTTCGGTGGGAGCATCACAAACACGGCTTCGCTGCCGCGAAACGCGTGGGTGAGGGCGTCGACGTCGTCGTTTTCCGCGACGGCAAACTCACCGCCGAGTGCGGCCCATCGGCTTGATTTGACGGCATCGGGGACGACGACCCGCAACGGTAGACCTGCCTTGAGAAGGTCGTCCCCCAGCTCGCTGCCCACTCGCCCCGTGATGCCCATTACGGTGTACATGGCCACACCTCACACGCAGTAACGTTGCCGTAAAAGTAACACGGGAACCGGCGCCGCATAAATCGCAGGCGTAACGGCCCAACTACGGTGATGGGCCGTCACGTTGTCTAGGGCATAAGCTTGGGTCGTTTGCCGGGCCCGGGAGAATGGAGCACCCGACAGGGGCTGATGAACTTGTCGCTGGCGACGGCCGCCTGGGCGAAAGTCTCGAAGTAGATCGCATGATCGGCATTTGCCACGTGGGCTCTTTCTATCTCCTGCGCCGACTCGTTCCATGCGAGTCCCAGATATTCGCAGTGGTCGTGGAACCAGACGACATAGCCCTTTCTTGACAGCGGCTTCGGCATGTCCAGTGTCTCGCTCGTCCCGAATCGCCTCGCCATGCGTGCACCTCGGGATTTCACGTTCTCATCATTCGAATCGCGCATAGGTTGCTCCCAGAAGTCGCCCCCACCCATGTGGGGGGGACGCTTCTATCATCCCAGCCGTGAAGTCACTTGAGTTTCAGCAACGTCCGAATCACGCGGGATAAACGTCACCGTACGAAAGGCTCGGCGCATTTCCCGAATCGATGCGTGGGGGCGTACCCCCGGGGGCTCGTGTTACTCGGGGGCGTCGGGCGCGAAAGCCCTTCCGGCGGGGGGCAACTTTCTGGACGGAGCGGGGTGCAACCGTGCGGGAGGCGGGTGCCTGTCGTCCATGGGGCGGTCTGCGCATCGCGAGCTTCAATAGCGGTATCCCAGCGTGAGCATCACCGAGCGATCGTCTCCCAGCGCCACGGCATTGCTCAGACCGCCCGTGTAGTAATGCTTGTTGAAGATGTTCCTCAGCTTCAGTGCGGCATGCCAGCTTGGTGCGGTGTAGCGCACGCCCACGTCGCTGACCACGAAGCCCGGAATCGTGTAGCCATACGCATAGAGGTTGCTCTGGCCGCGCAAGCCACCGTTGATCTCCCAGCGACGCAGTTCGCCCGGCAATTGGTAGCGCGCGAACACGTTGAAACTGTGACGCGGCACGTTGTTGATACGCACGCCGTTAGTCGACGGTGTCTGGCCTCCGTCGTCGGCAATCACGGCCGAGGTGTAGGCGTAGCCACCGGTCACGCTCAACCGGTTTGTCGGCGCGCTGTTGAAGCTGAGTTCGACGCCGCGCGAATGCTCCTCGCCCACGGCAATGCTGTAGCCGTCGTTGTTCGGGTCGCTCTCCAGCACGTTGCGGCGGCGCAGGTCGAATGCCGCGAGCGTCACACTCGTGTGGCCCTTCTGGACCTCGAACTTCACCCCCGCTTCCCACTGCTTGCCGGTTTCCGGATCGAAGGCGTTGCCGCTCACGTCCGCGCCGCTGTTCGGATAGAACGAGGTCGCGTAGCTCACGTAAGGGCGTACGCCGGGGAACAACTCATACATCAGCGCAAGCGAGCCCGTGGTGGCATTCGACGGGTTGCCGCTCGTGGTGTCGGTCAGCTTGTTGAGGACGTTGCTCGACGCACTGTCGTAGCGCATGCCCGCCAGCACGCGCCAGCGCTGGCCGAGTGCGATCTGATCGCGCGCGTAGACACCCAGATCGCGGATCGTGGTGTACGCGCGCGTTCGCGGCGTGGATGGACACGTGATCGCACCCGTGTAGACCGGGGCGTACATGTTGATCGAGCCGACCGAGCACGTGGTGGTGGTGACGTCTTCGCGCCCGCGCATGTAGTCCATGCCGAGGGTGATCTCGTGGCGGCCTAACGCGGTGTCAAAGGTCTTCTGCGCGTTATTGTCCAGCGAGAGCGTGTCGCCGGACCATTGCGAATCGGTGGCCGTGCGGCTCAGCGTGTAGCCGTTCGAGGCGACCTTTCCATTGGCGACGAGCTGGCCGCCCAGCGCGAACTGTTGCCAGCGAGCATTCTGGTTCACGGTCCAGCCCGAGTCGAAATGGTGGGCGAAGCGGTAGCCGATACGTGCCTCGTGCCCCGAGTAGGGCCGCTCACCGGGCTCGCCCGTGAAGGTGTTGCGCGACAGGCTGCCGTTCTTGTTCGGGATCAGCGTGCCGGACCACGGCAGGCCTTGTTGGCGGAGGTAGTCGCGTTCCTGATAGCTCGTCAGGATCGTGAATTCCGTGCGCGGGCCGAGATCAAGTGATAGCGACGGCGCGATATAACGATTGCGCGACCAGACATAGTCGGTGGCGTCGTGGCTGTTCGTCGCGAGCGCATTGATACGAAATGCGGCCTTGCCGTTCTCCGAGAGCGGCGTGCCCATGTCGATGGTGCTCTGGTAGAAGCCGTGACTGCCCACGGTGGCATCGACGTTGGCGAACGTGTCGGCTTCTGGGCGCTTGCTGACCATGTTGACCATGCCGCCCGGCAGCACGAGTCCGGAAAGCAACGTAGCCGGTCCCTTGATCACTTCGATCTGCTGCAGACCGAAGGTTTCTTCGGCGAAGCGGTTGTTGATAGCCGTGCGCAGGCCGTCGAGATACACGGAATCCGACGCCGTTTGGCCGCGAATGATGAAGTCGTCCCAGCCCCGTCTGCCGTACGTGCCCGAGATCACCCCGGGTACGTCGTGCAGCGCGTCGTTAAGCGTCTGGACCTGTTGCGCGTCCATCAAATCGCGCGTGACGACGCTGATCGATTGCGGCGTCTCGCTCAAAGGCACCGACGACTTCGTGACCTGGGCGTCCGCCGGCATGTCGAACGCGGTGCGGGGCGCGCCGCTCGCACTGACAGACACCGCGGGCAGCGCAACGGTGCCAGATGCACTCATGGACGTGGCGTCGGGCGTGGCGGTGTCGGCGTTCGTTGCGCTCACGGCAGCCGAACTCGCCACGTCAGTAGACGTGACCTGCGCGAAGGCGAGCGGCGACGCCGCGATGAAGACCAGCGGCAGTGCAGCGTAATTCTGGAGGCGGCGCATCGAGAATAATAAAAATAGAAATGAGAATTATTATTAATTAAGTTGCGTATGCTACTACGGGTCGTCCTCGGTAATCAATGCGCGTTGAAATATTGCCCATGTCCCGAGTGCCCGCGCGGGGCGGGCTCATCCAACCGAGTGTGAGATCGTGTCCGCCGTTACGATAGGGTGAACCGGCGGGATCTCAGCTAGCGGATGATCGTCTTGAATACGCGATTTCGATCGACGGTCGCCGCGTCAGGCAAGCCATTGCCATCGTCTTTGGGGGGCACCGAATCCACGTCCTCGAGAACGGGGCCGGTGTAGCGTCCGCGCGGTCGGATCACCTTTCCGACCTTGAGCTGCTCCATGCTGTGCGCAAGCAGGCCGACACTTCGGGCGGTGGCGAATAGGGCGAAGGAGGCGTCGCGCGGAAGCTTGAGTTGAGAAGCCAGAACGGCAAGCGCGACATCGATGTTCGGTTGAAGCCCCGTCAAACGGGTCACCTTCTCGATAAATGACGCCAGTTCGTCGGGGGGATCGAGGCGCTCCAGCAACGCCTGAGCGCGCGGGTCGCCTTCGGGATAGAGATGATGGCTGAACCCAGGGATCGGGATGGCCGACTGTAAGTGATGGGCCACCACGCTTTCCGCCCCCACTCGCTCTACGTGATCGAACACGGCACGGACACGGCCCGAGGCGTCGCCGTGCAACGGGCCTGAGAAGGCCGCCAGCCCGGTGAGCAGGCATCCCGGCAGCGATGCGCCGGTGGATGCCGTGATTCTTGCGGCAAAGGCCGAACTGGTTAGCTCGTGGTCGGCAACGAGTACCAGGGCTCTGCGAATAAGGTCGGTGCCTTCGCTTCCTTGCCCCCATCCAAGCGCCAGTCGTTCATGCGTGAGCGTCGCCTTCTCGTTGCATTTCGCACCAAACGCTTGGGAGACGAGCGCGACCAGGTGGCCTGCCTCGGTATGCAGTGCCCGGTCGGTTCGGCCGTGTGTCGAGTGACCGTTCGCGGCAAGCGCGGCCAAGGACATGAAAGCGCACGGTCTGCCGCGCTCTTCCCACTGCAGCGGGTTTCCGTCAATGTCAAAGGCAATTGGCGATCGTGCATTCCACAGGATGGCGGCAACGTCTTCGAGCGTCGATGTCTGTGACAGGCGAATGCTATCGCGCCCGCGGTAGTACGCGCGCCCTTTGGAAAACGTAGTGATTGCGCTGTGGATACAAGGCTCGGCGCCGAATATCGTGCCTGCGGCAAGGGCGGCGCGTTTGCGGCCGACTTGCTTCTTTCGGCAAAGGATCGCCACGTCCTCTGCGAGATACAAGCTCTTGCGCGGGTCGGCGGGGTCCGGCATGACGGCGATGTTGCCTCGGCTGACGTAGGCGTAGATCGTCTGCGCTTGCACGCCCAACTGTCGGGCCGCTTCGGTCAACGTGATCCAGGTTCGCATGGAATGGGCGTTCGGTATGGGACAGGGCGCTCAAAACGGGCAGCGGGACTCGCTCGTTTCGAGCGAGTCCCGAGGGGGCGCCTCAATATTGACGGCTCTTCAAGTAAAAGTCATCTCGCTGGGCTTGCGCTCAAGGATTTCAATGAGGATCTCGCCCGGCGACTTCACAAAAAATGCCCGGACGCCGGCACGGACCGGCTTGATCGGCTCGACGATGTCGGCTTCGCAGGACTTGAGGTGGTCGAAGGCGGCATCGAGATCATCGACGGTCACGCCGAAATGATCGATGCCTTGCGTGCGGGTGCCACGTGAGATTTCGGTCGTATGCGCGCAGGACAGTTGGGTGATGAATACGTTGATGGACCCGATGCGCAAATCCACTCGCCCTGGACGTCGAACGACTTCCGCATTCAGGCACCGGGCAAACCACGCTGCCGTGGCTTCAGCGTCTGCAGAACATAGCTGAAGGTGATCCCATTTGAATTCAATCATGTTGTTCGATCGATAGTTGGGGGCGGTCAAAGCTCGATTCTGGAGAGCTTGCCCAGGAGAACGGAATACGAAAACGTCCCGAGCAGGCAGATAGCGCCCATCAGATTCAGTGCCCAGTAAAACTGTCCCGTGCGTTGTATGACGTAACCGATCATCAGCGGAGTGGTCACGGCAGCAATGTTGGCGGCGAGGCTCGTGATGCTGCTGGTGAGGCCGACGTACTGGCGGGGAGCAATCTCGGACACGGCGGCCCACGACATCGACCCGACACCTTGCGCAAAGAAGGCGATGGTCAGAATGGCGATGACCCACGCGTTCGATTCCACGAAATTCACCAGGACGATGGATGAGCCGAGCAGCGTTCCAATGACCAGCGGTGCTTTGCGCGCGGCGGAGAGGGAGACGCCACGACGAATAAAGAAGTCCGACAGACAGCCCGCGATGAGGATGCCAAGCGTTGCGCCCAAGAACGGGAGTGCCTGAAAAATCCCGACCTTGATCATCGACATATGACGCGCCTCGGCCAAATACGTCATGAACCAGGTGGTGAAAAAGACCAGTATCGTGTTGTTGCAGAACTTGCCGAGGCAAATGGCCAGAATCTGGCGATACCCGAGCAGTTTGAGTGCCATCCGCCAGTTGAACTTCTCCCGTGGCTTCGGTGCGCACGGCGTGTGCGATTCATTGATGTATTCGAGTTCAGCCTTGTTCACCCAGCGATGTCGCGAGGGATCACGGTATGCACAGAACCAGATCACACTGAAAAGAATCCCGAAGCCTCCGGTCACATAGAACACGGAACGCCACCCCGCGGTGGCCGATATCCACAGCAGAAGCCCCGTGAAAATGGGCGTTCCGATGTACTGTCCCATCACGTAGACGCTAGTTGCGAATCCGCGCTCCTGCGTGGGAAACCATAGTGTCACCGCGCGAGCATTCGACGGAAACGCGGGGGCCTCGAGCGCGCCCATCGTTAGCCGGGACCCGAGCAGCATGTGATAGCCGTTGGCCAAGCCCTGCGTCACCGTCGCGAGCGACCATCCCACGAGCGACAGCGCATAGGCCATTCGTGAGCCAAGCACGTCGGCAAGGATGCCGCTGGGCAGCAAGGCCATGGAGTATGCGAGACCGAAGGCGGCGAACAGCTCGCCCATCTGCATCTTGTTTAATGCGAGATCTTTTGAAAGGCTTGGGGCGACGATGCCGAGGGCGGATCGGTCGACGTAGTTAAGAATCGTCGCGACCAGCAACATCGATAGCACGACGTATCTGACTTTTGACGGTCTTGCCGCGATATCGCGCGAAGCGGTATCGAGCGATGACAGGTGTTGTTCCTCTGCAAATTTCATCGATGTCTCCTGATCAGGTGCCTGCCTGTGGCGAATTTTTTGTGGGGCAGGTCGTGCCGGGTTATCCGCGGCCTACAAAGGGCATGGTGGTGGCCATGACGGTCATGTTCAGAACGTTCGCTTCGAGCGGCAGGCTGGCGATATGTGCGACCGCGTTCGCGACATGAGAGACGTCGATTCGCGCTTCGGGCGCCATGTTGCCGTCGGCCTGAAGGACGCCACGCGTCATCCGCTCGGTGAGCGGCGTTGCCGCGTTGCCGATGTCGATTTGGCTGCAGGCGATGCGGTATGCGCGGCCGTCCAACGCCAACGATTTTGTGATGCCCGACACGGCGTGCTTGGTGGCCGTGTAGGCGATGGTATTGGGGCGAGGGGAGTGCGCCGAGAGAGAGCCGTTATTGATGATTCGTCCACCTTGCGGCGTTTGATTCTTCATGATGCGCCAAGCGGCTCGCGCACACAGGAAGACGCCCGTCAGGTTGGTTGCCACGACATCGTTCCAGAAATCGAGCGGGTATTCTTCCAGGGCCACGGCGCCGGCGTTGCGGCCGGCGTTGTTGAAGAGGACGTCAAGACGCCCGAATTCGCGCGAAATTTGAGCGAACGCCGCTTCCACGGACCGTTCATCGGCGACATTGGCCGCCACGACATACGCGTCTCCGCCGGCGTTCTCGATGACCGCTTTGGTCTCGCGCAGGGGCTCATCTCTGCGGCCCATCAGCGCGACGGTAAATCCGGAAGCGGCGAGGGCGATGGCGGCCGCTCGACCGATGCCGGAACCGGCACCTGTGACGGCGGCGAACTTCTTCGAAGTCGACATGAAATTACCTTTTCTCGTTGAGTCACGATTCGAGAATGGCATCGGCCGAGACTGCCGGGCAATCTTGATTCTTTCAATCAACATCCGGACGCGCAGCCACTCGGTGGTTCCTCAGGGTTTTCCTGAGCCGCCAGATGTGCAGGGGCGGTCCCGTGGTGGGATGCGATTGGGGAAGCGCGTTTGGGGCAGTTCTGGGGTTGATTGATTCAATCAACATTGACCTCGCGCGAGCGAGTTCCGTAGTCTGTGTGCGACCGTCTACTTTGAGGAAAGATCATGTCGGAAAGCAGTCGCACCAAACTATTGATCGCGCGAAAAGTGCCACAAGCTGTGGCGAGCCGTGCATTGTCGGAGTTCAACGCCTACGTGACCGAGTCTGATATGGACGCATGGGCGGTGGTGGATTTTTGCAAGACGCACGACGTGCCGGCTGTTCTGATCGGAAAGAAGTCAGGCTTGCAGGAAGCGCACATTGCCGCGTTGCCGCCCACCGTGAAAATTATTGCCAACGCCAGCGCGGGCGTTGATCACATGAATGTGGCGTTCGCCCGCGAGCGAGGTATCGTCGTGACGAACGCGCCCGACGCATTGACAGAATGCACGGCGGATTTCGCTATGTTGCTGGTTTTGGCGGCAAGTCGAAGAGCTTCGGAATACGAAAAGATTATGCGGGCCGGGTGGGGGAAGTCATTCGGTATGACGGACATGCTGGGCACGCGCGTCAATCGAAAGACGATTGGTGTCGTGGGTTTCGGACGTATCGGGCGAGCGGTCGCAAAGCGCGCTCAGGCATTTGGCATGAACGTAGCCTACACCGACATCCAGCGGGCATCGCCGGCGCTGGAGAACGGGGCGGTGTTCTATTCAAGCCTCGAGGAACTGCTGCCGCATTGCCAGGTGGTTTCGCTGCATGTTCCCGGTGGCGGCTCGCCGCTCATGACGACGCATCAGTTCAATCTCATGCCGAAGGGCGCGGTCTTTGTGAACGCGGCGCGTGGCGACCTGGTGGACGAAGACGCACTTTACGGCGCGTTGACGTCGGGGCATCTTTTCGGCGCGGGTCTCGACGTGTATCGAAATGAGCCCAATGTCGATGCCCGCTTCGCATCGTTGGACAACGTATTTCTCACTCCGCATATGGCGAGCGCAACGATCGAGACACGTGACCAGATGGGTTTCACCGCGTTGGATAATGTGGCGGCGGTGCTTGGGGGGCGACGGGGGCTGAATCCGGTCTAACGGAACGGGATTCGGATGTGCAAAGCACCCATAGGCGTTTGCGTCGATGTGTGATGACTAAGCGGCGCGGCAGGGAATCACGGCTGGGGAGGCGTCGTGTCTGCCGACTGTGATGGATTTCGCGCGATATAGGTCTTGCATGTCATGGAATCCATGCAAGGCGCGAATCCTTTCTCGGACTGATGAGATGGCGTTACGCCAAAATTACGCCAAATTACCGGGAAAGCCTTGCGGGATATAGCGCTTGTGGTGCCCAGGGCCGGAATCGAACCGGCACGCCTTGCGGCGGGGGATTTTGAGGGTGTGGCTGTAGATGATGAAATCAAATACTTAGGGTTCGGTCGCGCTCCGCAAAGCAAAAATGGTAATCGTGGAAAATCGTGTGATTACCGGGGCGGCAACGTGCGTTGCGGAGCGCGTGTGAACGGCCACCAGACTTCTGTTAGGCCCTCTTTTTGAACGGGATGATTGCAGCAGTGCGCTTACTCTTCACCGGTTGTTCCGTTTCGCTGCTTGCCTGTGACTGGTTTCGCAAGAGCGAGTCCCATCCTCCGCAATACCGCTTGATCCTCCGGCATCGCATGTCGATAGTTGTCGACCAAAGCGACCTCCTCGCGGCTTAGATCCGCATTGCCCATTCTTCCCGCCCCCGTCACCACGTACGCGACGTCAACGCCGGCGCTCGCGACAGCCGCCAAATAGGCCGTATCCGGGTTGCGTTCGTCCAGCTCGTAGTGAACCTGCGTTCTCCTCGTTACTCCTGCGATGAACGCAAATTCGTCTTGGGTGAGTCCCAGACGCAGCCTTTCATTCCTCAGTCGTGTCCCCATCGAATCCATAATCGGAATCTGCCCAAATTCACGTGAACGTATGTGCACTATGATGTGAACTGCAATTCGCAGTGCTATGAATGTTTGTTCACCATCGAGAGATATCTACATGACCAGCAAACAAAAGCTCACCATTCTGGAGGTCACCCGACGTCAGGGCGTGTCCACCAAAACTGGTCGTCCTTACGACATGCGTATCGCTGACTGCATCCTCTGGCAAACGACTAGCGAGGGAGACGACTCCGTTGTCGGCTTGATCACACTTCCCGACGTGCTCAAAGATTCGGGCGAAGGCGAATACCTCGCGGAATTCGCTTTCGGACGATCGTTTGATGGCCAACTTGTCCCGCGCATTGTCGCGTTGCAGCCCTGCGGAGATGGTGCCAACCCGACCTCGCCAATCGAGAAGCAGAGGGTATCCATCATCAACGTTGTAAGACGCGAGGGCATATCCAGCAAAACCGGCCGCCCTTACGACATGCGTACTGCGCAATGCATCCTTTGGCCAAACACGAGCGATGGCCCTCGGCGCATCGTTGGCACAATCACGCTTCCCGAATTCGCCAAAGAAACCCCAAAAGGCGAGTACTTCGCAGAGTTCGCTATGACGCAGTCGATGGACTGTCACCTCATCCCGCGCATTGTAGCGTTGCACCCCTACGTAAGTGACGCACGTCCCACCGCGACTCCCAAGGCTACCGCCGCTGCGAAGGCTACCGCCACCGCCGCCGCATAGCTTTGCTTCACCTCACGTCGCCTATCTAAAAGACGACAACCTGTAGTCATATCCGGCCCCCCGCCAGATTCTTTGTACCGTCACCGCTGACTTGCAGTGATGGGATTGGGGGTTGCGATGCTTCACCAACTGTCACTCGACCTGTTCGGCGGCTTCTGTCCCGATCGAATCAAACAGCGGCGTGCGCCGCGCCCTCTCTCGATTACCTGCCGTCCGTGGCGTCAATTGCGCCTCAAGCTGCCACTGCGTCGCCTTATCCAAGCAGGTAAGGGCTTCGTCTGGACGCGCCCTGACGGCCTCCAATTCGTTTGCAAGACCATGCGCGCGCTCGTCGCCCGAATCATGGATTACGACGGCCACCTGCTCCCCGCTTGCATGCGCTCGGCCATGAGCAAGTCGCTCAAGCGTCAATGACGTCCGCAACCGTATAGGTCCCGATATGACAGCCCCCACTGACCTTATCAACCGCACCGTGACCGCTACTGACGGCACCTGCATGTGTATCGCCCGCATTGGCGGCATCCGCGCGGATGACACCGAACGCTTTGGCCGCATGCTCGAAGCCGCCGCGCTGCTTTACGAAACCGTGCAAGTTCTCGCTGGCGCGCTCGATCTCGCCTACGAAGCGCACGAGCTGCCTCAACCGGTTTGCTCCAAGTTCGCGTGGCAGATCCTCAGCAACATCAATCGCGGAGGCTGATCGTGAGCGAGCAAACCATACGCGTACTGAGCTGCGCACCCGTTCACCAATCGATGACTGTGACGCCGACCGACCGTCAACTATGTCCGCCTGAAAACGGCCAGTACTTCGCCGTCGTGGCTGTGGCCTCCACGTCACCAAACACGTCTCAAACATCGCCCGACGTCACACAGATGGCGGGCTTCTGGACATTGGCCTTCTCGACGGTCGTTGGGCTGTACGTCGTGAGTGCCCATGTAGGCGCAATCCTCGGCTTCATACGCCGAGGGTAAGCCAGCGCGCCGGACGCACTCCGGTATCTCTGAAGTAAGGAAATCGTATGAAGACGCAACTTGCACGAATCAAACGCCTGGGCGCTCGCGCTACCGCCGGTCTTGCCTTGGTCACCGCTCCGGCCTTGGCATTCGCCGAAGGTGGTGGCAGTGGCGGCGGAATGAACTTCGACGTGTCGGCGATCACCGGCCAGATCAGCTTCGCGAGCGTTGCCACGGGCGTGATCGCCATCGCCGGTTTGCTGGCTGGCGTCTACGTCGCGATCAAAAGCGCCAAGGTGATTCTCGGCATGATTCGCGGCGCTTGAGCCTGATGTGACTCCGAGGGGGCGATCCGGACGCTCCCCCGTCACACATTCCTTTCCTGAGAATCTCCCTGCCTTTCTGCATCATCAAGGACTCCCAATGCCCTCACAAGAACTCTGGAACCTGACGTTTTTAGCGTGGGGCATTGCCTGCGGATGGGCGGTCGTCCAAGGCTTGAGGAGCATGTGATGAAGAAGCTACTTATCGTCGCGCTCGGGTTCGCCTTTGTGATCAGCATCGCCGACGAGGTTCGCGCCATTCCGCTTACCGCTGCCTACTCCACGCTCGTCATGAACCAGGCTGTTGCATTGGTCACGCAAAAGGCAGTGCAGCGAGACGGGATCTCACCGGACGACGAGAGACTCAACGCGACGTACAAGGCAATGGAGCGCGTAGCCACCGAACGTGCCGAGACGTCATTAGCCGAAAGAATGTTCATTGGAGCGGGCGCGCCCACCTGGTTCGGGCTTTCCGCAATGCTATTAGGTGCACAGATTGGCGAAATCGTGGGCGGTAAGATTGGAAACATGGACGTGACCATCACAGCGTCGTCCACCAATGCAATCGAAGTCAAACGCAGGGTTGACGTACCGATCCCCGACCATCTGAAACCCTATATCCCGCCGCAGTACCCGCCGGTTAGTGTTGTTGCCACTGAGGGACCATGGGAAGCGATGGCAGCGGCCGGAGCAAGGATATACCGCGATTCATCGTGCATGGCCGGTGAGCCATGCGCAAAGTTTCCCAAAGAGCCGTGGTCTTCCCTCAGCCGCTTGATCGACTGGTACTGGAGTTCATCGAGCCGCATGACTGTCATTGCCCACAGCCGTGAGCAGCTTGAGGAGTACCTGCGCATCTTCATGGAGGCAAAGCTCCGCGTCGGCGGAATCACCGCTAGAAACGTGCGCGTCCGAATTGCGGACGAGCTTAACGCTGACGGAGTGCCCGTCAGGCTCGAAGCCTATCGTTCGTATGAGTTCGAGGAATGCAAAGAGACGAAGAAGACAGTCCTAGACATTTCAAAGGCGGAATGTCCAGATGTCGTGAAAAAATCACCGAATGCCATCGAGTGGCCTGCGTGTACAAAAGAGGTCACGGAAGAGGTTTGTACATGGCAAAACGCTCCGGAAAAGGACGGCTTCGTAGACGGGTTGTCGCCCGACCGCATCCGTCCGGACGAGCTGGACATGAGCGGTTATGGCGTTCAAGAGCGGAAACGCACCTATAGCTCGCTAGACGAAGCTTATGCGGGCCTCTCCGACGAGGAGAAACGGCTCGACGTGAATCCGAAGTTAGTTGCCGACGTCGCGAATGCGCTTGCCTACAAAGCGAGTCAACAAAAGGATTACCGCGGCGTGCCGTACCGATTGACCTCACCCATCACCCCGGAGGATGTGAAGCAATGGGTCGAGGAAAAGGGGCGCGGGTCACTTCCGCAGTTGATTGACGTATTTTCTCGTCCCGCGCCCGCTTATGAGCGAGTGGTGCCGATTCACGTCACGATAACGCCGGACAGAACGTGGCCCGATAGTCGCGTCACTACGGGTGGCCGCGACGGGGATCGTGGCCGTGATCGAGATAAGACGAAGGACGGACAGTCGAGCGACGTGAACGTCGTTAACACGCCCAGCGTTCAGGTGACGAATCCAGTTCGAATCGATCCGGGATCTGTCCCCGCGATTGGGGAGCCCAGTCTGGACTCGCCTCCGACGCCGAACGCCATCCTCTCTCCGATTCTCAGCCTGTTGCCCGACTTCAAGCGCTGGCGAACGCCATCGCACTCCGCGACGTGCCCGCGCCCCGTTTTCAACGTCTTTCAGACGCGTGTCAGCATGGACGCAATGTGCGATATCGCCGAGCGCCATCGAAAGACGATTCGCACGGTGATGCTCGCCGTCTTCGTCCTGATTGCCCTGACCATCCTCCTTGCTGCGTGAGGCCGCGATGAGCACCCTATTCGACGTATTTACCTCCGCCATCAGTTCGGCCCTCCAATTCGTCTTTCGCGCTGTCGTCATCAAGTTCGGCACCTTCTTCGCCCTGTGGTTTGTCACAACAGGATTTGTCGAAGTGCTGAAAGGCACCGGGATTCTGCCGAAGGCTGACGCGCTCTCGAACGCCTTCGTGAGCATTCCGCCGTCAGTCTGGTATTGGCTCGAACTCATGGCGTTTCCCGAAGGTATGCCGATTGTCCTCGCAGCAATGGCAAACCGGTTCATGCTGCGCCGCATTCCTATGATGGGGTGATGCATGGCGATCAACGCGTACACCGGCCTAATGGGGTCTGGAAAGAGCTATGAGGTAGTCAGTAGCGTGATCGTGCCGGCCGTCATCGCCGGTCGCCGGGTCGTGACGAATATCGACGGCATTCAACCTGACGCCATCCGGGACTACTGCATCGACGTCAAGAAGGCAGACCCGGATGCCTTGGGGACTGTGCTGCCTGTCACAAACGACGATGTGACACGTGAGGGCTTCTTTCCCGACGAAACCAAGCCCGACGCCGAGTCGGTGGTTCTCGCGGGCGACCTCGTGGCCATCGATGAGGCCTGGAATTTCTGGTCGGTGGGCAACAAGCTCACGCCGGAGCACATGCGCTTCTTCCGAATGCACCGTCACTACGTACACCCTGAGACCGGCGTCGCGTGTGACGTCGCGCTCATGATCCAGTCAATCGGCGATCTGCACCGGCAATTGCGCTCGGTGGTCGAAATGACGTTCGTCACGAAGAAGCTCAAAGAGCTTGGCCTAAACCGAAGCTACCGCGTGGAGATGTATGAGGGCGGCAAGGTCACGAAGGCAAATCGCGTCGACACGTTTTCGAAGATGTACAGCAAGGCGATTTTCCCTTTGTACCAGTCATACGCGGGCGGCAAGGGTAAAGAGCGCGCCATCGACAAGCGCCAGAACAAGCTCGCCAACCTGCGAATCTGGTTCATCTTCCTAGTGATGGTCGGCGTCGTTGGAGTAAGCGCCTGGTACATCACCGGCTTTTTTCGCGGCGACCACTTGCAGGGGAAAAAGCCGGTGACGGAAGCTGCGTCTGCATCAGGGGTCTCGTCGAATGAACGAGGCGTTGCCCCTCGGCATGATCCAACGTTCAGCACGGACTGGCGCGTGGCGGGCCGCTATACCATCGACAGCGAGCGTCACGTTGTCGTCGCAGACAGTACGGGCCGTCTACGTGTTGAGTCCCCCGCAATGTTCCAAAACAACGGTATTGCCACCATCGGCACTATCGATGGCCGACGTGTCACTGTCTGGTCGGGAAGCCGAGCCAGTGCAGGATTCATGGGGGACGCGCAATGAAGCGGATTATCTCCTCTCTCCTCTGGACTGCATGCGCGGCAGCGCTCGCCAGCGAGACAGCGCCAGTGCCTGCGCCGATCGACTTCAACGGCTTTTTGCCGCAAGAGGAATACTCGCCACTGGACCTCACCAGTCGACCAATGCTCGAAGCCGAGTTGCGACGAAAGCGCAACGAAGCGCCACCGGCGGCAAGGTTGAAAAAGCCACTCACCGGGGTGTTCGATTTCCAACTGGTGAACGTGTCCCAGCTCGTCACGTTGCTCTATGGTGAGGCGGTCAAGACGCCGTACGTCATTGCGCCGGAGGTGTTGCAGGACCAACGCCTCGTATCCTTCAGGTACGACACCAGGCATGGCGACCTGAAGTCGTTCCTCGCGTTGTTCCTGGAGTCTCTGGGGTTCGGCGTCGAGATGCGGTCGGGCGTCGATTTCGTATTCAAACGTCAGGAGGCAGAGGAAAGCCACGAATCCGCGCGAGAGACGTTCGTCTACCGCCCGCATTATCGCGACACGGCCTATCTCGCGCGGCTGGTCAGCCCATTGTTTCGCGGCCAGTTCACCGTCAATCGGCCAGTATCCGCGCCTTCCGAAGCTCGCGTAGATGGGAACGTCCCAGAAGGCTCGGCGGCGTCGCTGATTGACCAGCGCGGCGATACGTTGCTATTTCATGGCACGCCTGAGGAAGTCGCCACACTCAAACGTCTGCTGCCGCAACTGGACACCCCCATGGGCGAAGTCAGCGTTCGCGCGGCTGCATATGAGGTCGTCAACAGCTCTGAGCGCGGCTCCGCGTTTCAACTCGCGTTAGATCTGCTCTCGAAAGGACTTGGGATCGAAGTAACGGTCAACGGCGACAAGTTCGGCAACGCCATCCGCCTGAAGGCTGGCGACTTCTCCACTGTCTTCTCAGCGCTGGCCAAAGATACCCGCTTTCAGGTCATCAACAGCCCGAACCTGCGCATTCGCTCGGGAGCTAGGGGGCGTCTCACGGTCGGCCAGAAGGTGCCTATCCTCAAGTCTGTGAGCTATCCACGCGGTGGCGGCGAGCCGGTGCAGTCGGTCGAATACCACTCCTCGGGGGTCATCTTCGAGCTGGCCCCCACGGTGAAAGACCGCATCATCGACTTACGCGTCACACAGCAGATCAGTGATTTCGTGAAGACGACGACGGGCGTCAACAATTCCCCGACGCTCAACACGCGAGAAGTCAGCACCGAAATCAGCCTGCACGACGGCGACGTGATCCTCATGGGCGGACTCACGACCAACAAGAGCACCGACAACCGCACGGGCCTCGCCTTCCTACCCCGCTTTCTCGACAGTCATAGCGACTCGTCATCCAACACGGAGATCCTGTTGATGCTCCAGGTCGAGCGAGTGAGGGAGTCTAGCGTCGGGAGTGTCGGCGCCGATGCCGAAGCTGAGGGTGCCCACGAGCCGACCAGCGAAGTCCGGACCGATGACGCGCGGCCCAGCGCGGCCCGCGCGACCGAGCAGCGGGTAGCACCGCTGACGCCGGCCGAAGCCGCACCGTTGACCGCACATCCCCTCACTGAAAACCGCTTTGCCGTCAGTGCTGTGCGTGAAGTGGCGCTGAGGTCAGAGAGGGCGACGCGCCGGCCGCCCCCGCCGCCCGCAGGGGCGAGGACGGCGGGGGCGCGCGAAGCGCGCCCCTATATTTATATCAGTAACACTTAACGTACAAACATCCGGCAAGCCCCCCGCAAAGGCAAAAGCACTCCCCCCGAAAAAGAGAAGGCCCCGACCGCGGGAACGGTTCGAGGCCTGTACATCAACACGACAATCAGGAGCTGTCATGCTTGAAACGAGTGTAAGTGATTATCCCTTCCGTCGCGAGTACCTCGTCGGTGGTCGGGACTTTGGCGATGGTCAGGTGGAAATCGTCGTCACGCAGTTTGACCGCTACATGCGGGCACAACAGCTTCACATGATGCCCAAAGCGAAGCGCGGCGAATCCGAGAAGAAGGAAGACAACCGCCTTGTGGCGGCCAAACGGGCCAAACAGCAGGTCAGATTGCGCTGTAAGGCCATGCACGCGGATCGCATGATCACGCTGACGTACCGGGAGAACATGGAGGACAAGGAACGCCTCAAACGCGACTATGACAAGCTGCGGCGTCGTTTGGGGAAGCTCCATGACTTCCAGTATATCGCCGTCCCCGAACGCCAGAAGCGCGGAGCGTGGCATCTGCACATCGCCGTGAAGGGACGCCAGAACTACCGGGTGCTGCGTGCGATCTGGATTTCAATCGTTGGAGAGGACAACGGCTATGTCCGAGTGTCCAACCCGTTCCGGCAAAAAGGCTTGCGCCACAAGCTGGCGGCGTATCTGAGCAAGTACATCACGAAAGACTTTGCCGAACACGAGATGAACGAGAAGCGCTATTGGACCAGCAAGGGTATCGCGGTTCCTGAGCGGCAACCTATCGCCCACATCCTTAACGACGAACCCGAAAAGGCCATCGTGACCGCATTCGAAGCGGCGGAAGCCTGGGGCGCGCGCTTAGATGACTGTCAGGTGTTCTGGGACGACTGGCAGGGGTGTCTATGGCTGGCAACGAGGGAGAGCTGACGAATGGATACCTTCTTAACCCCAGAGGAGATTCGATACCTCACCGGTAGACAGGTGAAGGCAAAACAGGTGGATGCGCTGAGGCGGATGGGGATTCCGTTTTTTGTAAATGCGCGGGGCATGGCGATTGTGGCGCGAGTGGCAATCGAGGGGAGGGCAACTGCGTTGCCCGTGTTCAAGGGCTGGAAGCCCAAAGTACTAGGTGGTTAAGTGGGGCGGAAACCTACGAAGAATCTAAATCTGCCGCCGGGCATGCGTGCCCGTGTTCAGCGAAGCGGCAAGTGCTATTACTACTTTGATACCGGAGGGAAGCCTAGGCGAGAAATCCCGCTCGGATCGGATTTCGTCGCGGCAGTCCAGAAATGGGCCGAACTTGAAACGGCCCCCCCGGAAAAGGTCGCACCGTTGATCACGTTCCGACATGCTGCACAACGGTACATGCGTGAAGTTCTGCCGTTGAAAGCCCCTCAGACACAGCGAGGGAACCTGCGGGAACTGGATCGCTTGTTTCAGTTTTTCGATGACCCGCCTGCACCGCTCGCAGAAATCAAGCCGTTGAATATTCGGCAGTATTTAACGTGGCGCGTGGACGAGTCTAAGCGCATGGCAATCGCAAAGGGGCAAGCCTTACCGGTCGCGGGAGGGCAAACGAGAGCAAATCGTGAATTGGCACTGTTCTCCCACATCTTCAATAAGGCGCGAGAGTGGGGGATGACGGATCACGCGAACCCGTGTGCGGGCGTCTCGAAGTACCGAGAGAAGGGGCGCGATGTCTATATCGAGGATGGAATGTATGACGCCGTTTGGAGTGCGGCAGACGAAGCATTGCGGGACGCGATGGACTTGGCGTATCTAACAGGCCAGCGTCCGGCCGACGCCCTTAGGTTCGATGAGAAGAACATTCGCGATGGAATGCTCTGTATCCAGCAAGGAAAGACGGGAAAGCGGCTCCGAATCTCGATTCAAGGAAAGTTGGCTGAAGTCCTTGAAAGAATCCGCACTCGGCGGCGATTGCAGCCCGTCACAACGTCGGCTCTAATTTTCGATGCATCTGGCCGAAGACTGACGCAAAGGGGATTAAGAGGCCGATTTGATGCTGCGCGCGAAGCTGCTGGCATTTCGAAAGAGGTGTTCCAGTTTCGAGACCTTCGAGCCAAGGCCGGTACCGACAAAGCGGAGGCGACCGGGGACATTCGCAAAGCGCAAAAGCAGTTGGGGCACAGGTCGCTGGCGATGACGGAACACTACGTGCGGGACCGACTGGGCGACAAGGTTGAACCGACGAAATAACCGGTTTTGCGGAGCAAAATACGAATTGCGGAGCAGGGCAGAAAAGGGCGGAATCGCCGAATGCCTTGAAATCACTGTGGTGCCCAGGGCCGGAATCGAACCGGCACGCCTTGCGGCGGGGGATTTTGAGTCCCCTGCGTCTACCAATTTCACCACCTGGGCAGGTGTGCGTTCACCGAGCGGTGTCGCAGCGTGACTCGTTCAATGAACCTAACGGCTCACCGGACGAAGGCGAGATTATGACCGAAATTCTTCGCGGCCACAAGCCCGCCCCCGTCGGTGTTCAATGAACTTGCTGTTGACTCTCGAGCACGCGCAGCAGCGACGACGTGTCGTCATGCCCCCAGCCGCGCTCCATCAGCGCCGTCAGTTGGGCTTTCACCAGTGACAGCGCCGGCAGCGAGAGCCCTGCGTCGGCCACGGCGTCCAGGATCATCGCGAAATCCTTGTCGTGCAAGCGCGCTTCAATGCCCGCCGCAAAGTCGCGATGGGCCATCTTCGGCCCCATCATGTCGAGCATTCGACTGCCCGCCAGCCCCTGCGAAATCGCTTCGATGACCTTGTCCTGATCCACGCCGTTGCGCGCCGCGAACAGCATCGCCTCCGCAATGCCCTGGATATTGATCACCTGCACGATCTGATTGCACGCCTTCGCCACCTGACCCGCCCCCACGTCGCCCACATGCGTGATCGTCGTGCCCAACACCGACAGCAGTGGTTTGACCTTCTCGAAGACGTCAGGCGACGCGCCGAC
This sequence comes from Pandoraea cepalis, assembly GCF_902459625.1. NCBI lineage: Bacteria > Pseudomonadati > Pseudomonadota > Betaproteobacteria > Burkholderiales > Burkholderiaceae > Pandoraea > Pandoraea cepalis. The sequence continues at coordinate 65,132 of NZ_CABPRY010000007.1, read as the reverse complement.
CATGATCGACAGCGAGGCGTCGGCCGCGCGCGACGGCCCACCTGACACCGGCGCGTCGACGAGCGCGATCTCTTGAAGCGCCAGACGCGCCGCCATGCGCCGCGTCGCCTCTGCCGAAATCGTGCTGTGATCCACGCAGATCGTGCCAGGGCGCGCCCCATGCACCACGCCGTCCGGCCCGAGCAGCACCGCCTCTACGTCCTGTGTCGTCGTGACATTGGTCACGACGAAGTCGGCATCGGCGGCCGCCTGTGCCGGCGTCGCGAACGCTTGCGCGCCCTGCGCGACAAACGAGGCCGCAGCCTCCGGCCGGCGCGCGTAGAGATGCAACCGATGCCCCGCCGCCATCAGATGACGAACCATCTGGCCGCCCATGGCGCCCAGCCCGATAAACGCGATGGTGTAGGTCGTCATGCCGGGATCAATTCGAGACGTAGACGAACTTGCCGTTCTTGATCTGCCCCATCACGCTGGCGCGCTGGTCAAGCCCCACGTGGTCCTTCGGGCTTAGATTCATGATGCCGTTCGGAATGGCGAGATTGTGCGTGGATTCGAGTGCATCGCGCAGCGCCGCGCGGAATGCCGGCGTGCCCGGTGCCGCCACCTTCACGGCGCGCGGCACGGCATCGTTGAGCAGATCCCATACGCCATAGGCGTCCGCGGCGAACTGCGTAACCGTATCGGGGCCGTACTTGGCCTCGTACTGCTTGGTGAACGCCAACGCCGCCGTGCGCGCCGGATGCCCGGCCGGCAACGTCTTGGCAACCACACCCGGTTGCGTCGGGAACAGCGTGCCTTCCACGTCCTTGCCCCCCACGCGAACAAAGTCGTACGTGGCGATGCCGTGCGTCTGGTAGATCTTCCCCGCATACCCGCGCTCCTGCAACGTACGCTGCGGCAATGCGGCGGGCGTGCCCGATCCGGCCACCAGGACAGCGTCAGGCTTGGCCGCCATCAGCTTCAGGATCTGGCCCGTGACGCTCGTGTCCGTGCGGTTGAAACGCTCCTGGGCTACGACCTTGATCTTGCGAAGTTCGGCAAACTTCGAGAACTCTTTCCACCAGCTCTCGCCGTAGGCATCGGCAAAGCCGATAAAGCCCACCGTCTTGATCCCGTGGTTGGCCATGTAGCGCGTCATCACGTCGGCCATCGCCGAATCGTTCGCGGCCATCTTGAAGGCCCACCGGCGCTTGGCATCCTGCGGCTCCACGGCGACGGCCGAACCGATCAGGGTGATCATCGGCGTCTCGGCCTCGGAGATCGGGTCGAGCATGGCCAGCGCGCTCGGCGTGATGTTCGGGCCAACGATGACGTCGACCTTGTCTTCACTGATGAATTTGCGCGCGTTCTTCACGGCCGTACCGGGGTCGGTGCCGTCGTCAAGAAAGAGGTAGTGCGCCTTTTGCCCGCCAATATGGTCGGGCCAAAGTTGCATGGCATTCTTGCTGGCGATACCGATGGCGGCCGCCGGGCCGGTCGACGAAAGATCGATGCCGACGGTGATATCGGCGCGAGCCGCCGTCACAACACCGGCAAGGGTCAGGGCAAGCAGCACGCCCGACAGGCGGATGCCGCGAAGAGGTGAGCGCATGGGGTCTCCTGTTGATCGAATCGCGTAAGCATACCGCACCGCATGCGTTCGGCCAGCGAAGAAAAATAGTGCCAGGCCGACCCCGGAATGCGGGGCGCGGCACGTCCCGTGACCGGGCGTGCCGCGCGCTACTTTTCCCCAACGCCCCTGGAGGGCTTAAAGCTCGTAACTCTCGTGTTCGCCGCGCAAGGCTTGCTCGACCAGTTTGCGAGTCAGGATCGGCGAGAGCAGTTCGACCATCGTGAACACGTAGCCTCGCAGATAGGCGCCCTGTTTGAGGGCGACGCGCGTCACGTTCGTGCCGAACAGGTGTCCGACCTGGAGCGCCCGGAGGTTACGGTCGCGCTCGGGATCGAACGCCACCCCCGCCAGAATGCCCACGCCAAGCCCCAATTCCACATAGGTCTTGATGACATCGGCGTCGATCGCCTCGAGCACGATGTCCGGCTGGACATGGCGCAGCGCGAAGGCCTGATCGATCTTGGCGCGGCCGGCGAATTGGGGGTCATAAGTAATCAGCGGATATTTCGCCAGATCCTCGATGCCCACGGACGGGAGTTGCAGCAGCGGGTGATCCGGCGGTACCACGGCCACGTGCTGCCATTGATAGCAAGGCAGCGACACCAGATCCTTATAGCCGGCAATCGCTTCGGTCGCGATGGCCAGATCCGCCTGATCGTGCAGCACCATTTCTGCGATCTGCGTCGGGCTGCCCTGCAGGATCGAGAGCCGCACCTTCGGATACCGCCGCTTGAACTCGGCCACCGCGTGCGGCAGCGAATATCTCGCCTGCGTATGCGTCGTGGCGATCGCCAGACTGCCCTGATCCTGCGCGGCGTAGTCCTTGCCGATCCGCTTGAGGCTTTCCACCTCCAGCAGGATCCGCTCGACGGACTCGAAAATGATGCGCCCGGGCTCGGTCAGATTACGGATGCGCTTGCCATGCCGGGCAAAGATGTCAACCCCGAGCTCTTCTTCCAGCTCGATGATGGCCTTCGAAACACCCGGTTGGGAGGTAAACAGCGCCTTGGCGGCAGCGGTCAGGTTGAAATTCTGGCGTACGGCTTCGCGCACGAAGCGGAACTGGTGCAGGTTCATTTGTATAACTTTCGAAAATATACAAACAATTTTTAATTCGTTTGAAGTATATAGCGTTTTCATTACAGTGGGTGCCACTGTTTCGATAACGTTATTCCCGCCAGGCATTAAGCACCAACAGGAACGTCATACATGTCGCTGTGGCTCGAACCCCTCTCCGGATTTGGCGTCGGCCTGCTGGTCGGTCTGACCGGCGTCGGCGGGGGCTCGCTGATGACGCCGCTGCTCACGTTGTTGCTGGGCTACGCGGCGCCGGTCGCGGTCGGCACCGATCTGGCCTTCGCGGCGGTGACCAAGAGCTTCGGCACGGTCGCGCATCGCTCGCACGGCCACGTGAAGTGGCACATCGTGCGCCGGCTCACACTTGGCGCCTTGCCGGCGGCGCTGGTGACGATCGTTGTCCTGAAGCGCCTGGGTGGCATCGACGACGCGGCGCTGCATGTCATCAAACTGACGATCGCGGCCTCGGTGCTGCTCACGGTGCTCTCGCTGCTGTTCCGCGCCAAGCTGCTGGCGGCGCTGCGCACCCACCCGAACTGGCAGTTGACGGGCCGCAAGCAAGTCGTGGCCACCGTGCTGGTGGGCGCCGTGATCGGCGTGCTCGTTACGATTTCCTCGATTGGCGCCGGTGCCGTTGGCGCGACGCTGATTCTGATGCTTTACCCGCAGTTGGAACCGGCCGAAGTCGCCGGAACCGATATCGCGTACGCGGTGCCGCTGACGGCCATCGCGGCGCTGGGTCATATTTGGCTCGGGACCGTGCACTGGGCACTGCTCGGCAGTCTGTTGATCGGCTCGCTGCCTGGGATCTGGCTGGGTGCGAAGCTCACCCGTCATCTGCCCGAGCGCGTGGTGCGCGGGGCGCTGGCGGCAACGCTCACGCTCGCGGCAGTGAAGCTGGTCGGCTGACCCCCACAGACAACAAGGAGTTCGCGACATGCGAAACGAATCCCGCTGGGAACCCACGCAAGCCAATACACCGTCGAACGGGGCCGATGCCGAGCATCAGGACATGGCGCTGCTCGACGAGATGGAAGCCGTGCTGGCCGAGCGCCTCGCCCGCATCGCGGGTTCGCATCGCAATGTGAAGTTTGCCAGCAGTCTGGCCGCTGAAGACATGCTCATTACGCACGTGATTCTGCGCCGGCAACTGCCGATCACCGTCTTCACGCTCAATACCGGGCGTTTGCATGCCGAGACGCTGGGCATGCTCGATCAGATCAAATTGCGCTATGGCTACGACGTTGCGCAGTACGCGCCGCAGGCCGATGCCGTCGAGACGTACGTGGCCGAGCACGGTGCGAATGCGTTCTACGAAAGTGTGGACCTGCGCAAGGCGTGCTGCCAGATTCGTAAGGTCGAGCCGCTGGGCCGCGCGTTGGCCGACGCCGACGCCTGGCTCACCGGCCAGCGACGCGAGCAGTCGATCACGCGCGAGGAACTGGCATTCGCCGAGCACGACGACGCGCGGGGCATCGCCAAGTACAACCCGATCTTCGACTGGACCGAAGCGCAGGTGTGGGCCTATCTCACGGCACGTGACGTGCCGGTCAACCCGCTGCATGCGCGCGGCTACCCCAGCATCGGCTGCGAGCCGTGTACGCGCGCCATCCGCCCGGGGGAGGACAGCCGCGCCGGGCGCTGGTGGTGGGAGTCACGCGACAGCAAGGAATGCGGATTGCATGCAAGCAACCTGAGCCAGATCCCGGTGTCCGTGCAGTCGCGCTGAGGCATCGGGCAGGGCGCCGGCGGATCAGGCGAACAGGCGAACAGGCAAGACATATGACGATGTGACGACCTCAAGCGGCGGCGCATCGTGACGAATCGAATCACGGAAATTTCGGAATCATCAAGGAAGGGAACACTATGGGTGCGATGCACGAAGTCGCGCAAGCCAACGGCTCGCGTATGGATCATCTGGACTGGCTCGAAGCCGAATCGATGTACATCCTGCGCGAGGTCGTGGCGGAGTGCCGCAAACCCGCGCTGCTGTTCTCGGGCGGCAAGGATTCGGTCGTGGTGCTGCACCTGGCGCTCAAGGCCTTCGGCCTGGGCCCGAACCGCAAGACGGTACTGCCGTTTCCGCTCGTCCATATCGACACCGGTCACAACTATCCGGAAGTGATCGAGTTCCGCGACCGTCATGCAAAGGCGCTCGGCGCCGAACTGGTCGTAGGTCACGTGGAAGATTCGATCGAGCGCGGCACGGTCCGCCTGCGTCGCGAGAACGATTCGCGCAACGCGGCGCAGGCCGTGACGCTGCTCGAAACCATCGCCGAACACGGCTACGACGCCATGATCGGCGGTGCGCGCCGCGACGAAGAGAAGGCTCGCGCAAAAGAGCGTATCTTCTCGTTCCGCGACGAATTCGGTCAGTGGGATCCGAAGGCGCAGCGTCCGGAACTGTGGCATCTGTTCAATGCGCGTCTGCACAAAGGCGAGCACCTGCGCGTGTTCCCGATCTCGAATTGGACCGAGCTGGACGTGTGGCAATACATCGCCCGCGAGAACCTCGATCTGCCGTCGATCTACTACGCGCATGAGCGCGAAATCGTGCGTCGCAACGGGTTGCTCGTGCCGGTCACGCCGCTCACGCCGAAGCAGGACGACGAGTCGAGCGAACTGGCGTCGGTGCGCTTCCGTACCGTCGGAGACATCAGTTGCACGTGCCCGGTTGCCAGCGTGGCGGCGAGCCCGGTGGAGATCATTGCCGAGACGGCCGTGACCGACATTACCGAGCGCGGTGCCACCCGCATGGACGATCAGGCATCGGAAGCCGCGATGGAACAGCGCAAGAAGCAGGGCTATTTCTAAGGCGCCGAACGGCCGCCATCCGCCCTAAGTACAGACACATCGGCCCGCCGGGTGCGCAGATTCGCCGCGCCAGGGGCCACGCAAGCGAGTAAAGACATCATGAGCCTCACCCCGCATCTGGAAGACCTCGGCGTGCTGCGTTTCATCACGGCAGGCAGCGTTGACGACGGCAAAAGCACGTTGATCGGCCGTCTGCTGTACGACAGCAAGTCGGTGTTGACCGACCAGCTCTCCGCCATCGCCCGCGCCAAGCACAAACGTACCGCCGGTGAAGACATCGACTTCTCACTGCTCACCGACGGCCTTGAAGCCGAGCGCGAGCAGGGCATTACCATCGACGTTGCCTACCGCTACTTCACGACCGCGCGTCGCAAGTTCATCATCGCCGACACGCCGGGCCACGAGCAGTACACGCGCAACATGGTCACGGGCGCATCGACGGCGCACGCCGCGATCATTCTGGTCGATGCCACGCGCGTGACCGAAGTCAACGGCCAGACGGAGTTGCTCGCGCAGACGAAGCGCCACAGTGCCATCGTCAAACTGCTGGGCCTTCAGCACGTCATTGTCGCCATCAACAAGATGGACCTGATCGACTACAGCGAGACAGCGTTCAACGCCATTCGCGCCGCGTATCTGGATCTGGCGCAGCGCCTGGGGCTGACGGACGTGCGCTTCGTGCCCGTCTCCGCGCTCAAGGGCGACAACATCGTGTACGCGAGCGAGCGCATGCCGTGGTATCAGGACGAACCGTTGCTCGACATGCTCGAATCGCTGCCGGTCGCGCAGTCGGGCGGCGAACTGCGCTTCCCGGTGCAACTGGTGGCGCGTCAGGACGGCGCTCATGCCGACGACTTCCGCGGCTACATGGGGCGCGTGGAATCGGGTTCGGTGCGTGTCGGACAGGCGCTGCGCGTGCTGCCGGCAGGCCGCACGGCGAGCGTCGCCGAGATCATCGGGCCGCGCGGCTTGCTCGAGGAAGCGTTTGCGGGGCAGTGCGTGACGATTCGTCTGACGGAAGACGTGGATGTGTCGCGCGGCGACACGTTCGTGGCGGGTGCCTCCACGCTGGAGCCGTCGCGCAAACTGGCGGCCGACGTGTGCTGGTTCGATGAGGATGCCCTCGCGCCGCAGCGCAAATACCTGCTCAAGCAGGCGACCAGCACGGTGTACGTGAAGGTCGGCAGCGTGGACACGGTGCTCGACGTCAGCACGCTCTTGCACGGCACGGATAAGGCGACCCTCGCCATGAACGACATCGGCCGTGTGCAATTGAGCTTGCAGAAGCCGGTGGCCGCCGACACGTATGACGCGAACCCGGCCACGGGCGCGTTTGTGTTGATCGACGAAGCCACGCACCACACGGTGGCGGCGGGCATGATCCGCAGCCTCGCGGCGTAATTATTGCGTATTGCACATTGCGTTACCCGGCGCACGGTCCCCCGGATGGGGCCGGCGCCAATCCTCACGAACCATGGCGACATCATGACGGTGACTTCCTCGCAAACCGGTACGGCGCCGGGCAAGGTCTATCTCGTTGGGGCGGGCCCCGGCGCGGCCGATCTGATCACGGTGCGCGGCGCACGACTGTTGGCTCAGGCCGACGTCGTGCTGCACGACGCGCTGGTCGAACCCGAGATGTTGGCGCTGTGCCCGCAGGCCAAGCGCATTGCTGTCGGAAAGCGCTGCGGGAAGCAATCGAGTGCGCAGCACTTCATCAACAAGCAGTTGATTGATCACGCGCGGACCCACGCGCTGGTCGTGCGCTTGAAGGGCGGCGATCCGATGCTGTTCGGTCGCGCCGACGAGGAGTTGCGCGCGCTGGAGGCGGCAGGCATTGCGGTGGAAGTCGTGCCCGGCATTACGGCGGCGCTGGCCAGTGCGGCAGCGCTGGGACGTTCGCTGACGTTGCGCGGCGTGTCCCGCAGCGTGGCCTTCGCCACGCAAAGCCGTGCGCCCGAGTCGGCCGAGATCGCGGCGCAGGCGTCGGCCGATTCGCTCGTCTATTACATGGGACGAGACAGTGCCCAGCGCATTGCCGTGGAATTGATCGCGGCCGGCAAGCCCGCAACGACACCCGTGGCGATCGTGGAGGCCGCCACGACATCGCGCGAGCGACGTGTGCGCCTTACGCTGGACGACGTTCGCCAAGGGTTGGCGGCGTCGTGGTTCGACGCGTCGCAGCCGAGTGTCCTGCTCATCGGCGAGGCGTTCGCACATGCGGATGCCGCGTCGTTGCACGAGTGGGCGACGCAGGCGGCGATGGCGGCCTGACGGCGCGCGCTGGCGAGCGTCAGCGGTTGTCGTAGGGGCTGGTAGTGGTTGACGAACGCGGGCCCAGGAAAAACGGCGTCACAGTGTGCACTGTGACGCCGTTTCTCATTTTGGGTGATGCTCTGCCGCCCTGCCGAGATGGGGCGATTTCCCTCAACTGCCGTCCATCATCCTGCCGCAATAGTCGGCGAGGGCGTCGAGCACTGTGTCGTCCTCGCCGATGGCGGCGCTCACGCGCAAGTCGAGGTGGGGATGGGCGGCGCGGCAAGCGTCGGCGAGCGCCGGAAGATCACGCCTCACGTGGCCACCCTGGCCCAAAAAGACCGGCACCAATGTGATATCGAACGTTCCCTTCGAGGTCATGGTCGCCACGGCGTCGCCGAGGTTCGGTGTCATCAGTTCCAGAAAGGCTAGCTGAACGTCGGCGTCGGGACGCCGGGCGCTCAGCTTGTCGCGCAGACGCTCGAACGGTTCGGCCCAGCGCGGGTCGCGGGATCCGTGGGCGAACAGAACGATGCCGGGTTTGCTGGACATGTTCGGCGGCTCAGTGTTTATCGACCCAGCGCAAAGCCGCGATGGCGAGCACCAGATAGAGTAATGACGGTAACGCGGCGGTGAACCACGCCGGCCAGGTGTTGAGCAGGCCCAGGTGCGAGAACAGGTTGTTGATCAACTGGAAGCTCATGCCGAGCATGATCCCGCCGAACACCTTCAGGCCGATGGCCCCGGCGCGCGCGTGCAAGTAAGCGAACGGCAGCGCCAGCGCCATCATCACAAAGACGGCCAACGGGTACAGCAGCTTCTGCCAGAGCGCGAGATTGTAGCGGTCGGTGTTCTGCTGGTTTTCCTTCAGATGGCCGATGTAGCTGTAAAGACTGCCGATGGCCATGTTGTCGGGCGAGACCATCAGCACGGACAGGATCTGCGGCGTGAGTTCCGAGCGCATCTGCACCGTGGCGATATGCACCTGTTTGCTCTGCACCAGGGCGCGCAGCGGATCGGTGCTGGCCGTGGCGTCGTCCGTCGCGCTGAAGACCGTTTCGGACACGTCCGTCAGCTTCCAGAAGTTCGGCGCGTCGAACTGCCCCAACTTGGCCAGTCGCACGCTGTCGAGACGCAACTTGTCGTCGAATTCGTAGATGCGAACGTCGGCAATGGTGTTGTCGGGATTGAGCGTGCCGACGTTGATGAAGCGGGTGAGGCGCGAGCCGTCCTGATCGACGGTGTCCTTGACCCAGACACCGGAGCGAAACCCGGCCGAGACCGAACTGCCCAGCGCTTCGAGACGAATCTTCTGCGCGAGCTGCTCGGCATTCGGCGCGACATACTCGCCGATGATGAAGGTGATCAGCACGATCGGGAAACCGATCTTCAGCAACGAGCGCAGCGCCTGACCGGTCGAGAGCCCCGAGACGCGGAAGATCGTGAATTCCGAGTTCCCCGCCAGTTGTGCGCAGACATAGATGGCGGCAATGAGCGCGGCGACCGGAATGATCTCGTACATGCGCTGCGGCGCGAACAGCAGCACATAGGCGAGGGCATGCTGGAAGCGGTATCCCCCACGGCCGACGTCGCCCAGTTCGCTCACCAGGTCGAAGAAGACGAACAGGCCGACGAACGCGAGCAGAACGAACAGGAACGCCAGATAGATTTGGCGAGCAAAGTATTTCTCATAGATGCGCATCAGCGAGTCCCTCCCGGTGCGGGCATCCCGCCGGATCGGTTGAGACGACGGCGACCGAACAGTCCACGGAAGCGCACGCGGCGCAGGTATAGAAGCACGATGACGACCATGGCCAGCGCGTGCAGCAACCACACGCCGATGGCGAGCGGCATGCGCTCTTGCGCCACCCACGCCTGCGAGAGGCTCAACAGGTTGGTGTACGCGAGGTAAATGAGCACGGCCATGATCAGGTTGACGGTGCGGCCGTGGCGGGGGTTCTGATAGGCCAGCGGCACGGCGAGCAACACCAGCGCGAGCGCGAGCAGCGGCAGGCCGATACGCCAGACGATCTCGCCGCGGAAGATCGGGTTATGGATCTCACGGAACAGGCGCAGGGTCGGAACCCCCTTGGTCGGGGTGTTGTCGGTTGGCGCGGCTGCCGGGTTGTCGATCTTCACGCCATAGCGCTCGAACTCCATCACACGGTAATCGGGCTGGCCAGGCACGCCGTCGTAGCGACGCCCCTTTTCCAGCACGATGTAGCGATTGCCGTCCTTGGCCGTCTCGATATGCCCCTCTTTCGAGACGACCACGCTGACCTTGCCGTTTTCGGTACTGGAGACGAAAACGTTGTGCACCTTGGTCGCGTCCGGCGAAACGGTCTCGACGAAGAACACCCGGTGGTTGGCGGCGCTTTCGCGGAACTGGCCCGGTGCGATCATCGAGACGTCGTCGCGCTGGGCGAATCGGGCTTCGAGCGCGGAGATCTGCTGGTTCGCCCACGGCCACGCCACGAGTGCGCAGAACGTAATCACGGCCAGATAGGGCGCGGCAAAGCGCAGCACCGGCTTGACGAAGTGGGTGATCGACAGGCCCGAGGCGAACCACACGACCATTTCGGAGTCGCGATACCAGCGGGTGAGCACGAACAGGATCGAGACGAACAGCGTCACGATCAGAATGATGGCCAGGTAGCCGATCACGGCCAGGCCGATGAGCACGAGGACGTCGCGCGGGTCGGCTTTCCCGGACGCGGCGAAGCCCAGGATGCGGATCATCATCGTGGTGAGCATGACGGTGATCAGCACCATGAAGACGGCCCCGGCGGTGTAGTTCAGCTCGCGCTGCAGGGAACGCTGAAAAATCATGTGATGGCGATTGGGGTGCTCTCGCGGTTGGGCGAGCGGGGAAAAAAGCGGATAATTGCGGATCGTACGAATTTTACCCGAGGAAAGCGCGATGGACTTTAGCACAAAAGCCTTCGATTCGACCAAGGCCGGCCAGGCCGGCCTTGCCAACGCCAAGACGGAGTGTCTGGTGGTCGGTGTGTTCGAGCAACAGCCGCTCGCAGGGCTCGCCAAGGCGCTGGATGTCGTAAGCAAGGGCCTGCTCGCCCGCATGGTCAAGCGTGGCGAACTCGATGGCAAGCTCGGCAGTACGCTGATGCTGCATGAGGTTGCCGGATGGAGTCAGGCACGTGTGCTGTTCGTCGGTCTGGGCCGCGAAGACCAGTTCTCGCCCAAAAACTTCAACGAAGCCGCGCGCGCCGCCGCGCGCGCGGTGCTGGCGTCGCGCGCGACCGATGCCATCTGGACGCTGCCGCAAGCCGCGGTGGCCAAGCGGGACACCGCCTGGGCCGTGTGCGCCTCGATCCTCGCCCTGCGCGAGGCGACCTACCGTTTCACGCAGATGAAGAGCAAGGCCGAGCCGGCCAACACGGCGCTGCGCAAGGTGCTCTTCGCGGTGGCGCCCGAGGACCTGAAGGCGGCCAAGGTCGCGGCCAAGCACGGCGAGGCGATCGCCAACGGCATGGCGCTAACCAAGGACCTCGGCAACCTGCCGGGCAATGTGTGCACGCCGACCTATCTGGCCGACACGGCCCGCAAGCTCGCGCGCGAGTTCAAGCTCAAGGCCGACATCCTCGGGCCGAAGCAGATCGAAGCGCTCAAGATGGGCTCGTTCCTGTCGGTCGCCCGGGGGTCGGTGCAGCCGCCGCAGTTCATCGTGCTCAAGTACGAAGGCGGCGCCGCCAAGCAGGCCCCGATCGTGCTGGTCGGCAAGGGCGTGACGTTCGACTCGGGCGGCATCTCGATCAAGCCCGGTGAGGGCATGGACGAGATGAAGTACGACATGTGCGGCGCGGCCTCTGTGCTCGGAACGATGCGTGCCGTCGCCGAGATGGGCCTCAAGCTCAACGTCATCGCCATCGTGCCGGCCACGGAGAACATGCCGGGTGGGCGTGCGACGAAGCCGGGCGACGTGGTGACCAGCATGTCCGGCCAGACGATCGAAGTGCTCAACACCGATGCCGAAGGCCGCCTGATCCTGTGCGACGCGCTCACCTATGCCGAGCGTTTCAAGCCGGCCGCCGTGATCGACGTCGCCACGCTCACGGGCGCCTGCATCATCGCGCTTGGTCACGTGAACACGGGTCTCTTCTCGAAGAGCGACGCGCTCGCCGACGAACTGCTCGCGGCCGGTCGCACGGCGGGCGACACGGCTTGGCGTCTGCCGGTCGAGGAGGAGTATCAGGAGCAGCTCAAGTCGAACTTCGCCGACATGGCGAACATCGGCGGGCGCCCGGCCGGCAGCGTGACGGCAGCCTGCTTCCTGTCGCGCTTTACCGAGAAGTATGAATGGGCCCACCTCGACATCGCCGGCACGGCATGGAAGAGCGGGGCGGCCAAGGGGGCGACGGGGCGTCCGGTGCCGTTGCTTACGCAGTTCCTGATCGATCGCGAAGCCCGGTGACGCGCGTCGACTTCCACACGCACGTGGCGAACCGGCTCGATTACGCGTGCCGGTTCGCGCGCAAGGTCTACGGCGCCGGACAAACGCTCGTGGTTGTCGGTGAGCCCGACGTGCTGCGCGCGTTCGACCAGACGCTCTGGACGTTCTCGCCGCTGGAGTTCGTTCCGCATTGCTTCACTCAGGATCCGCTTGCCCCGCAAACGCCCGTCGTGCTGGCCACCCTCGATGAAGAGGTGCAGCATCATCAGGTGCTGTTGAATCTGGCGGGCAGCGTGCCGACGCACTTCGCACGCTTCGAACGCGTGGTCGAGATCGTGGGCGACACGCCGGACGAATTGTCCGGCGCGCGCGAACGCTATCGTTTCTACCGCGATCGCGGCTACACCCTCAACAATTACGACCAGAGAGGCGGATCGTGACGAACGAGCCCGAGCGCACGGACCCCGGCATTCCCACGCTGACCGAAGTGCTCGCCCCCGGGGAGGCAACGCCGTTGCCGGATACCGCACCGGCCGCCGAGGTGGGTGTGCCGGCCGATGTCGCGGTGTTTGCCGAGCGTGTGAGTGCCCGGCTCACGCTGCAACTGGCCGATGAAATCACGACGATGGTGGAGCGCCGCTGTCACGACGCACTGATCGACCAGACGTCCTGGCTGGTGCAACTGATCGGCAAGCAGGTCGCCGACGCCTTGCAAGCGCAATTGCCGGACCGAATCCGGCAGGCGGTGATCGAAGAGGTTGCGAAGCAGGTTCGCTCGTAGCGCCCAGGGGGACGGGGGGGGCCGGCGGCGGCCTTGCCGTAACGCTCGGCAACGCTATCGGCCTGGTATCCGACGCCTCAGTGCCCGACGCCTCAATGTCCGAGGCCAAGAATCCACCGTGCCAGACGGCTCGCCTCGCCCGGGGCGAGCTGAGGACTGGCGGGCATCGGAATGCTCCCCCATTTGCCGCGACTGCCCTCCGCAATGGTTCGTGCGAGATCGGCGGCAGCGCCAGGTTTTCCTTCGTAACGTTTGGCAATATCCCGGTAGGACGGCGCGAGCAACGTCCGGGCGACGGCGTGGCAGGTCATGCAATTGCGCTCGCGCGCGAGCTTTTCCATGGCTTGGGCGTTTTGCGTGTATTGCGCACCCGTGGCCGACGGCGACGGCGGGGTTGTCTGCGCGAGGGCAGCGCCCGCCGCGATCATCAGCCACGCACCGACCATCGCCCCGGCACACTTGCCGTTGCTTGCCTTCATTCGATACTCCCCGATCGTTCACGGATCCCGATGCGAGGCTGCGTGGGTTGGACGTCCATGGGTGACGACGTTGGGCAGGTGCATCGATGCGCCATTATAAGACGGCGCGCACAATGCGCGACTCGGCACAAAGGCACATGAAACAACGGCACCGTGGCCAGTGAGGCAAGCGGTGCCGTTCGGTCTGTCCAACGTCGCCGTCAGCCCGTGACCGCCCCCTTGTTGGCCGGTTGTGCCAGTGCGGCATACTTGGCCATGACGCCCCGGGTATAACGAGGCGCGGGCGCCTTCCACGCTGCGCGACGCCTTGCCAGTTCATCGTCCGGCACGTTCAGTTGCAACAGCAGCTTGTGCGCGTCGATGGTGATCGAGTCGCCTTCGTGCACGAGCGCAATCGTGCCGCCCACGAACGCTTCGGGCGCCACGTGTCCGACGACCATGCCCCACGTGCCGCCCGAGAACCGGCCGTCGGTGACGAAGCCGACCGTCTCGCCGAGTCCCTTGCCGATGATCGCCGACGTGGGCGCAAGCATTTCCGGCATGCCCGGCCCACCCTTCGGACCGAGGTAGCGCAGCACGAGCACGTCGCCGGCCTGGATCTTGTCGGCAAGGATCGCGTCCATCGCACTTTGCTCGTCGTCGAACACGCGCGCCGGGCCGGTGATGACCGGGTTCTTCAGGCCGGTGATCTTCGCGACCGCGCCGTCTTCGGCCAGGTTGCCCTTGAGGATGGCAAGATGGCCTTCCTTGTACAGCGCCTTGTCGATGGGGAAGATCACGTGCTGGTCGGCGCGCGGTACCGACGGCACGTCCTTGAGTTCTTCCGCGAGGGTTCGGCCGGTGATCGTCATGCAATCGCCGTGCAGCAGGCCGGCGTCGAGCAGGATCTTGAGCACTTGCGGAATGCCGCCGGCCTTGTGCAGGTCGGTCGCCACGTATTTGCCCGACGGCTTCAGGTCGCACAGGACGGGTACGCGCTCGCGAATGCGCTCGAAGTCGTCAATGGTCCAATCGATGTCGGCGGCGTGCGCAATGGCGAGATAGTGCAGCACTGCGTTGGTGGAGCCGCCCGTGGCCATGATGAGCGCCACCGCATTTTCGATGGACTTGCGCGTGATGATGTCGCGCGGTTTGAGGTCGTTCTTGACCGCTTCGATCAGCACGCGCGCCGATTCGGCCGCCGAGTCGACCTTTTCCTGATCGGGGTTGGCCATCGTCGACGAATACAGCAACGACATGCCCAGCGCCTCGAACGACGAACTCATCGTGTTGGCCGTGTACATGCCCCCGCACGACCCGGTCGACGGACATGCATTCTTCTCGATGCCCTTGAAATCGGCCTCGGTCATACGCCCGGCGGTGAATTCGCCCACGGCCTCGAACGACGAGACAATAGTGAGATCCTTGCCCTTCCAGTGACCCGGCTTGATGGTGCCGCCGTAGACATAGATGCCCGGCACGTTGATGCGTGCCAGCGCGATCATGCCGCCCGGCATGTTCTTGTCGCAGCCGCCGATCACGACCACGCCGTCCATCCACTGCCCCTGCACGGCGGTCTCGATGCAGTCGGCAATGACTTCGCGCGAGACAAGCGAATATTTCATGCCCTCCGTGCCCATCGACATGCCGTCGGAAATGGTGGGGGTGCCGAACGTCTGCGGATTGGCCTGATGGGTCTTGATGGCATCGACGGCGGCGTCTGCCAGCCGCTGCAGCCCCGCGTTGCAGGGGGTGATCGTCGAATGACCGTTGGCCACGCCGATCATCGGATTGTCGAAGTCTTCTTCCTTGTAGCCCAGCGCGTAGTACATCGAGCGGTTGGGCGAACGGGCCACGCCTTGCGTGACGTTTCGCGAACGACGGTTGAATGCCATGACGGTCTCCGGTGGGGATGCACCACGCCACAGGCTACCGCAGCGTCGCGCACATGCGTTGTTGTATCACGCTGTCATGCCGGCGGCACACGCGTCATCCGAGCGCGCCGCTCAAGGTCATTGCTGCTTCACTACTGCGTCACTGTACGTCAACTTCTGCGCGGGAGCTGCCGCACGCACGGCCGCTCCCGTGATGCACGCCGATCGCACCGATTGCTTTGATCAGTCCAATCAGTCCAATCGGCGCTTTCGTCGCATTATCCGCGCTTGCCCAACTTCAGTTGCGACAGGTCGCGCACCGCGCCACGGTCGGCCGAGGTGGCCAACGCGGCGTAGGCTTGCAGCGCCTGCGAGACCACGCGTTCACGATTCGCCGGCTGCCATGCCTCGTCGCCACGCGCTTCCATGGCGGCGCGGCGGCGGGCCAGTTCGTCGTCGGACACGGCCAGATGCATCTTGCGCTGGGTGATGTCGATCTCGATCACGTCGCCGTCTTCCACCAGACCGATCATGCCGCCTTCGGCCGCTTCGGGCGAGGCGTGGCCGATCACCAGACCCGACGAGCCACCCGAGAAGCGGCCGTCCGTGAACAAGGCGCAGGTCTTGCCCAGGCCCTTCGACTTCAGGTACGACGTCGGGTACAGCATTTCCTGCATGCCCGGGCCGCCCTTCGGGCCTTCGTAACGGATCACGACCACGTCGCCCGCCTGCACCTGGTCGCCCAGAATGGCGTCGACGGCATCGTCCTGGCTCTCAAACACGCGCGCACGGCCCGTGAAGACCCACTGCGATTCGTCGACGCCGGCCGTCTTCACAATACAGCCCTTTTCGGCGAGGTTACCGTACAGCACAGCCAGGCCACCGTCCTTCGTGTAGGCGTGTTCCTTGTCGCGGATACACCCGGTTTCACGGTTCAGATCGAGCGACGAATAGGTCGACGACTGGCTGAACGCGATGGTCGTGGGCACACCGCCGGGGGCGGCGCTGTAGAACGTGTGTGCCTTGTCGCCCGCATCCGCCGCCACATCCCACTGGGCGATGGCGTTGCCGAGCGTGCCGCTGTGCACGTTGCCGCACGACGTGTCGAGCAGCCCGCCGCGCGCGAGTTCACCCAGAATGCCGATGATGCCGCCCGCACGGTGCACGTCTTCGATGTGGTACTTGTCGGTCGCCGGGGCCGCCTTGCACAGGCAGGGAACCTTGCGCGAGATGCGGTCGATATCGGCCATCTTGAAGTCGACGCCCGCTTCCTGCGCGGCGGCGAGCAGGTGCAGCACCGTGTTGGTCGAGCCGCCCATGGCCACGTCGAGCGCCATGGCGTTTTCGAAGGCGGCCTTGGTCGCGATGTTGCGCGGCAGCACCGAGGCGTCGTCTTCCTGGTAATAGCGACGGCACAGATCGACCACGAGACGGCCGGCCTGCTCGAACAGCCCGCGGCGCCAGGCGTGCGTGGCGACGATGGTGCCGTTGCCCGGCAACGCGAGACCAATGGCTTCGGTCAGGCAGTTCATCGAGTTGGCGGTGAACATGCCCGAGCACGAACCGCACGTCGGGCAGGCGCTGCGCTCGATTTCCGCGACTTCGGCGTCGCTCACCTTCGGGTCGGCCGCCTTGATCATGGCGTCGATCAGGTCGATCTTGGCGATGACCTGGCCGTCGCCATTCTTGACCTTGCCCGCTTCCATCGGACCGCCCGAGACGAACACGACCGGAATGTTCAGGCGCATGGCGGCCATGAGCATGCCCGGGGTGATCTTGTCGCAGTTCGAGATGCAGACCATGGCATCGGCGCAGTGCGCGTTGACCATGTATTCCACCGAGTCGGCGATCAGCTCGCGCGACGGCAGCGAGTACAGCATGCCACCGTGACCCATGGCGATGCCGTCGTCCACGGCGATGGTGTTGAATTCCTTCGCCACACCGCCGGCCGCCTCGATCTCCTTGGCGACCACAGCGCCCAGATCGCGCAGGTGCACGTGACCCGGCACGAATTGCGTGAAGGAGTTGACCACGGCGATGATCGGCTTGCCGAAGTCGTCGTCTTTCATGCCGGTGGCGCGCCACAGGGCGCGGGCGCCGGCCATGTTGCGGCCGTGGGTCGAGGTGCGGGAACGGTATTGAGGCATGGTCGTCTCTGGAACGCTGTGCTTGTGGGATGAACGAAATACGGGGCCGCCAGGCGACATTCGGTCTGAGTTCGCTCTGGATTCGGTCTGGACTTGCGCGTGGCTGGGCAAAGCCGCCATGGCCGCGTGGCACGCCAGCGTCGGCCGGACGTCAAGATTCGTCTTTCCTTGAATGCTTGTCAAATATATTATTTGACTCGGATTGAGTCGAAAAACATATCATGGATCTCCGTCAACTCAGGTACTTCGTCGCGGTGGCCGAAGAGCGGCATTTCGGCCGTGCGGCCCAGCGTCTGTCGATGACCCAGCCCCCGCTCTCGCAGCAGATCCGGGCGCTGGAGGCGTCGCTGGGGGCGCCGCTTTTCGTGCGAACCAACCGGTCGGTGGAGTTGACGGCCGTGGGCCGGCAACTACTGCCCGAGGTGCGGCGCATTCTGGCGGACGCCGACGCGCTGCCGGCGTTCGCACAGGGACTGGCGCATGGGGAGGTCGGCACGCTCTCGCTAGGCTTCGTCTCCACGGCGGACTATGGCATTCTGCCGCCGCTGCTGCGCGAGTTCGGCGAGCGCTATCCGCGCGTGCGTCTGCAACTGCTCGAAGCGACGAGCGACGTGCAAGTCGAGGCGCTCATGGATGGACGCATCGACGCCGGTCTTTTCATCCCGCCGGTGCCTGCCCGTTACGTCAACGAACTGTCCTATCTGCCGATCGTGCGCGAACCGCTGATGCTGGCGTTGCCGGCCGGGCGGGGCATGGCCGGCGACGACGACATCGCTGCCGACGCCCAGCCGGGCGCCCCGGTCAGTCTGGCCGACTTTGCCGACGAGCCGCTCGTCATCTTCCCACGGCGCGTGGCGCCGGCGTTCTACGACATCATCATGGGCTGCTACGCCGCACTTGGCCTCACGCCGCGCGTGGGGCAGGAGGCCATTCAAATGCAGACCATCGTGAGCTTGGTGTCGGCGGGCATGGGCGTGGCTCTGGTGCCGCAATCGCTGTGCCATCTGCGCCGCACCGGCGTGACCTATCGCGCGCTGCGCGAAACGAGCACCCTCATCGAGACGGGCCTGCTCTGGCGCACGGCCGAAGTCACCCCTGTCCTCGAAGGATTTCTCGAAACGGCGCGCGCGGTGGCCCATACACCACCGGGGGCAACGCTGACGAACTGAAGGTCGCTGTGATTTGCGGCACCCGTCAGGCTGCCGCGATAGGGGGCGCTCGTGGTATTGTGCTGCCCATCCCAACGCCTGCCGGTTCGGTTTCCCTGGCGAGCCGTCGCTGGCGTGCCACTCGACGGCAGCAATGGGTTGCCTTGAGCGCTCATCCGCCCTCCGACGGAACTTTTGTTCACGAATCGATTCTTCTGATCCATGCTGATTCATCCTCAATTCGACCCGGTCGCGATTCATCTCGGCCCGCTCGCCATCCGCTGGTACGGCCTGATGTATCTGGTCGGCTTCATTCTGTTCCTGGTCGTGGGGCGCGTGCGCGTGCGCCAGCCGTCCATCGCCGCGCAAGGCTGGAAGGTGCAGGATCTCGACGATATGCTGTTCTATGGCGTGCTCGGGGTGATTCTTGGCGGACGTCTCGGCTACGTACTCTTCTATAAGCCAGCGTTTTATCTAGCGAATCCGATCGACATCTTCAAGGTGTGGGAAGGCGGCATGTCGTTCCACGGCGGCTTCCTTGGCGTGCTCGTCGCGATGTGGCTGTTCACTCGCCGTCGTGGCCATTCGCTGCTTGAAGGCACCGATCTCATCGCACCGATGATCCCGCTGGGGCTCGCCGCCGGTCGTCTGGGCAACTTCATCAACGGGGAATTGTGGGGACGCGTGACGTCACCCGATTCGCGCTTCGCAATGTTGTTCCCGCAATCGGCGGGTGAAGACGTTCAGTGGGCGATGGCGCATCCGCAGGCGATGGCCGATCAGGCGATGGCGGCGGTGTTCGCGCAATTCCACGGGCTGCCTCGCTATCCGTCGCAGTTGTTCGAATTCGCGCTCGAAGGGGTGGCGCTGTTCCTGCTGTTGTGGTTCTTCGCGCGACGCGCGAGGCCGGTGGGCGCGGTGTCCGCCATGTTCCTGGTGGGCTACGGCGTCTTCCGCTTCCTCGCGGAATTCACGCGTGAGCCCGATGCGTTCCTCGGCTTGCTCTCGTTCGGGCTGTCGATGGGCCAATGGCTGTCGATGCCGATGATCGTCGCGGGCGTCATCATGCTCGTGTGGGCGTATCGCCGCCGGCCAGTGCGGTCTCGCGCCTAAGGCGTCGGCAGGCGCTGCGCCGCAGAGAATCAGGCAACGGGCCGTCGGAGAGGTTTCCTCCGGCGGCCCGTTGGCTTTTGGGGCAGGCTTCAGCTCGCCTTGCGCTCGAGCGCGCGCAATGAGGCCATCAGATCGGCGAAGCGCTCGCCCTGCACGGTGACGTGGCCGCGAAGCTGTTCCGATGCCGCGTCGGCATCGCCTGCTTCAATGGCGCGGAACACGGCGTCATGTTCGGAGAACGATTGGTTCGGTCGGTCGCGTACGCGCAGTTGCAAGCGGCGGTACACGCGCAGGCGTCGGTGCAGCTGCAACGCCGTTTCCTGAAGATAGGTGTTGTGACTGGCCTGATAAATCAACGCGTGGAAATGCGCGTTGACTTCGTAATAAGTGTCGATGTCCCGCGCCTCGGCCGCCGCCCGGCTGGCCTCGTGCGTCTCGCGCAACTCGGCCAGCTCCTCTTCGGTGATGCGGCGCGCGGCGAGGCGTCCGCACATCGATTCGAGTTCCGCCATCACTTCGAACATCTCGCACAACCGCTGCGGGTCGATTTGCGCGACCACGGCGCCCCGGCGAGGACGAATCTCGATGACCCCCGACGACGCCAATTGAATCAACGCCTCGCGCAGGGGCGTGCGCGACACGCCGAACGTGCTCGCCAGTTCGACCTCGTCGAGCCGCATGCCGGGCGGGTACTCGCCCACGGCAATCTTCTCCTCGATCGCCTGGCGCAGCGCTTCCGATCGCTTCGGTTTTACGGTCATGACGCTCTCGCTGGGTCGTGTTTCGGTCCCGTCGCACGGGGCTCAATCGGATTCATGGTTGTCAAAGTAACGCTTGAAGCCTGCCTTGAAGATCGGGGTATACGCCGAAAATGTATTTTTTTGATGGTCAGTTTGTATACACGATTCTGGATTGACTATACGATTTCATCCCGAGAGCGGCAACTCGCGCACTCGAAATACCAAAAATCAAAGCAGTCATCCGTACATGCAGTGCCGGCGAACCGGTGGTGCACCCGCGGCGGGAAGCAAAACCCGCAGCGGGCGATGTCAGGCACCGGGCTTCGCTGGTTCACCACTGACAGAAGTGACAGGAGACGCCATGGAGACAAATCATTCCCCGCTGCGGCGGCAACTCATGCTCGGTGCCGCATCGGCACTCGCCACCGGCGGCCTGGCCAGCCCATGGGGCAACGCATTCGCGCAGTCCGGCCCGCTCAAGATTTCCCATCAATTCCCTGGCGGCACACTGACCGAAGGCGACTTTCGCGACCGGCTCTGCCGCAAGTTCGCGCAGGAAGTCGAGAAGCGCACCCACGGCGCGCTGAAGTTCCAGGTCTATCCGGGCAGTTCGCTCATGAAGACCAATGCGCAGTTCTCGGCGCTGCGTCGCGGGGCCCTCGATCTTTCGCTCTATCCGCTGCCCTATGCGGGTGGGGAAGTGCGCGAACTCAACATCGGGCTGATGCCGGGGCTGGTGACGTCATATGCGCAGGGCGCTGCGTGGCGCCACGGCGAAATCGGCAAGGTGCTCACCGACGTGCTGGCCGAGAAGAACGTCGTGATCGTGAGCTGGGTCTGGCAGGCGGGCGGCGTTGCGAGCCGCGCCAAGCCGCTCGTTTCGCCCGACGACGCCAAGGGGCTCAAGGTGCGCGGCGGCAGCCGCGAGATGGACATGATGCTCAAAGAGGCCGGCGCGGCCGTCATTTCGCTGCCGTCGAACGAACTCTACGCCGCCATGCAGACGGGCGCGATGGACGCGGCGATGACTTCATCAACGAGCCTGATGTCATTCCGTCTCGAGGAGGTATCGAAGCATCTGACCACCGGGCGCAACAAGTCGTATTGGTTCATGCTCGAACCGCTGTTGATGTCGAAGCAGGTCTTCGACAAGCTACCCAAGGACCAACAGCAGGCGATCCTGCAAGTGGGGGCGGAACTCGAGTCGTTCGGCACCGAAGCCGCCAAGGCCGACGATGCGCAGATTGCCAGCGTCTATACCAAGGCCGGTGCGAAGGTCTACGACCTCGACGAGGCAACGGTGATGAAGTGGCGCGACATCGCACGGCGCACCGCGTGGAAGGACTACGCGGGCCGATCCGACACCTGCGCGAAACTGCTCGCGCTCGCCCAGCAGGTGCCTGCATGAGTGGGGCCGCCGTGAGCACGGAACCGGCGGCGGCCCGCACTCGCCTGCTGCGGCGGCTCGATGCCTTGTTACAGGGCGTGAGTCGTCTGCTCATGGTCGTGTGCATGTTGGCGCTGGTCGGGGCCGCGCTCGTGCTCAGTTACAGCGTGTTCGCGCGGCACGTGCTCAAGCTCGCCACCGACTGGCAGGACGAAGCCGCTGTGTTCCTGCTGGTCGGCGCGACCTTCGTCTCCGCCGCGCATGTGCAGCATTTGCGTGGGCATATCGGCATCGAAGCGATCACGACCTTGCTCTCGCCGCGCGTGAACCGGGTGCGGCGCTGGTGCGTGGACATGGTCTCGTTCGCGTTCTGCGGCTTCTTTGCATGGAAGTCGTGGACGCTGTTCTGGGAGGCCTATGTCGATGGCCAGACGAGCAGTTCGACGTGGGGGCCGCCCCTGTCGATTCCGTATGGCCTGATGGCCTTCGGCATGACGTTGCTCACGGTGCAATTGCTATTGCAGGTGGCGATTGGCGCTGGCGAAATGGGAAAACCTGCGGGCCATGACGCCCCGCTCGGATCGGATCGTACGGGAGGGCATGCATGAGCGAACTCGGTATCGGATTGCTCTATGGTGGCGCGACGCTCGTCGCCATGTTCTCGGGCATGCCCATCGCATTTGCCCTGGGCGCCGTGGCGGTGGCGTTCATGCTCGGCTTCATGCCGGTCTCGTCGCTCGATACGATCACGCAGAACGTCTATGAGGAGATGGCGAGCATTACGCTGCTCTCGATTCCGCTGTTCATTCTGAAGGGGGCCGCCATCGGCAAGTCACGCGCGGGCCAGGACCTCTATCTGGCATTGCACGCGTGGATGCGCCGGATTCCGGGCGGTCTGGGCATCGCCAATGTGTTCGCCTGCGGGCTGTTCGCCGCGATGGCCGGATCGAGCCCGGCGACGTGCTCCGCCATCGGCAGTGCAGGGATTCCGGAGATGCGCCAGCGCGGCTATTCGCCGGGATTCGCCGCGGGGATCATCGCGGCGGGCGGAACGCTGGGCATTCTGCTTCCGCCGTCGATCACGATGATTCTCTACGCGGTGGCCGCCGAGCAGTCGCTCGGGCGGCTGTTCCTCGCCGGTATCGTGCCCGCGCTGCTGTTGGTGGGGCTGTTCTCGTGCTATGCGGCGTGGCGCTACCGACACGAGTACGCGCGCGCGCAAGTGGCTCTCGCCCGCGACGGCACGCCGTCGCCGTTCCCGAGCGAGCCGCCGGCCACGATGCGCGAGAAGCTGGCGCTGTTGCCGCGCGTGCTGCCGTTCGTGACGCTGCTCATCGGCGTGATGGCGGCGCTCTACGGCGGCTATGCCACGCCGTCGGAGACGGCTGGCCTCGGCGGCCTGCTGGCGTTGGGGCTGATCGCCGTGATCTATCGGATGTGGAACCCGCGCCAGCTTGCGCCGATTCTGACCGGCACGTTGCGCGAGTCGACCATGCTGATGTTCATCATCGGCATGTCGTTGCTTTATTCGTACGTGATGAGCTATCTGCACATCAGCCAGTCGGCGGCGCAATGGATCGTGGGGCTGCATTTGTCGCGCTGGGTGCTGCTCACGGCGATTCTGCTGATGGTGGTCGTGCTCGGCTTCTTCCTGCCACCGGTCAGCATCATCCTGATGACCGCGCCGATCATCCTGCCGCCGCTGCGGGCCGCGGGTTTTGACCTGGTGTGGTTCGGCGTGGTGATGACGATCGTCATGGAATTGGGGTTGATTCATCCGCCCGTAGGACTCAACATCTTCGTCATCAAGAATACCGCGCCCGATATCGCGTTGCGCGACATCGTGTGGGGCGTGATGCCGTTTGTGGTGTTGATGGTGCTGGCCGTCGTCCTCATCTGTGCGTTGCCCGGCTTGTCGCTGTGGTTGCCGGATCGACTGATGGGATGAGAGCGCTTTCACGAAATGCGGCAATATTCGCTGGAGGGTGCGTCATCGCCGTATAGCCGGTGTGCTTGCCTACCCGGGCGCAATGTCAGGAAGCCATGAAGGATGAGCCAATCATGTCAGCCATGTCCGTTCCCGTCTCGTTGAGTCCGTCGGCGATGGACTCAACGATGGCCGCGTCGTCTACCGCCATGGCCTCGCCCTCGCCATCCTCGTCGTCGCCTTCCCAACCGGGGCGGGACACGCCCGAGACCGTGACTGACGTGAGCGCGCCGGTACCGTCGCCCAAGCCGTCGCTCGGGGCGCGCCTCGGACAGTGGTTTGGCCGCGGCGGCGGTAAATCGGGGGGGCAGGGCGGCGGGCCGAAGGATGGCAAGGACGGCAAAGGGAGCGCCAAGGTCACGCCGGCAACGCTGTCGCCACGTGCGCAGAACGCGCTGCGGCGGCAGTTGACGCTGTGCCTGTCGGCGCGGTTGACGGACTCCGCCGCCAACGACGCCGCGCGCGATTTCATGATGCGCTACACCGCGGCGTCGCCCGACATGCAGCTGGCGCTGCTCGCGGTCGTCGCCGACGCTTGTGCGAGCGACGGCTCCCCCGGTGCCGAGGTCGGCAGGGACGGCGACGGAGCCAGTGCCAGACGCGCGGCCAGCGGGTTGGCCGGTGCGCTCGGCAGTGCGCGTGTGCGCTTTCTCAAGCGCTTCAATGCGCTGCCCGATGGCCTGCCGTTCCTCGTGCGCTGGCGCGCCGACATGTTGGAACACCGCGCGGTGTTGCCCGGACTCGCGGCGCTCGAAGAGGATCTCGGCAGTCTCTTTTCGACATGGTTCGACGTCGGACTGCTGGAGTTGCATCCGATCACGTGGGATTCGCCGGCGTCGCTGCTCGAGAAGCTCATGCGCTACGAAGCGGTGCATGAGATTTCGTCGTGGGCGGATCTGCGCAACCGGCTCGATTCCGACCGCCGTTGCTATGCGTTCTTTCATCCGCGCATGCCGCGCGAGCCGCTGATCTTCGTTGAAGTGGCGTTTGTGCCCGAGATGGCCGCCGACGTGCATTCGCTGCTCGACGAGAAGGCGCCGCTCGAGGATCTGCGTCGCGTGCGGTGGGCGATCTTCTATTCGATCTCGAACACGCAGCCCGGCCTGCGCGGGGTGAGCTTCGGCAACTTCCTGCTCAAACGCGTGATCGACGAACTGCAAGTCGATTTTCCGAAGCTGCGCAATTTTGCGACGCTCTCCCCGATTCCGGGGTTCAACGACTGGCTCAAGTCGTTGTCGACCCAGGCGCTTGTGCAAGTGCTTGGCCCAAAGCGGGCGAAGCTGCTGGGGCAGGAGGGGGCGCCGGCGCCCGATGCCTCCGGCGCGCAGATGGTGGCGTGGTTGCAGTCCTCTGCCGAGCGCAAGGGCGCGCAAGCGTTGCAGCGCAGTCTTGGCGAAGCGCTGGCTGCGCACTACCTGGCGCGCGAAACCGTGCGGGGACAGCCGCGCGATCCGGTCGCGCGGTTCCATCTTGGCAACGGCGCGCGCGTGGAGCGCATCAACTGGCATGCCGATCTTTCGAAGAAGGGCGCGAAGCAGTCGTGCGGCATGATGGTCAATTATCTTTACGAGCCCGACGAACTCGACGCCAACCTTCAACGTCTCATCGACGGCGAACCCGCGCTCGGACGCGCCGTGGCGCGCCGGCTATGAATATGAGGACGTTCCCGTATGCCTACTGCTATTCACGCCCATCAACCGCACGGAGGAACGCGTGAGTGAAGTCCTGCGCGACGACCGTTCGCTAGACGACGGATGGGTGACGCTGACGCTGTCGAATCCCGGCAAGCTCAACGCAATTTCGGTCGCCATGTGGCGCGCGCTGCGCGCGCATCTGCAAGCGCTCGACGAAGACGCGCGCGTGCGCGCCATCGTCATTCGCGGGGCGCAAGGCCACTTCGCGGCCGGGGCGGATATCGAGGAGTTTCCGGTCGAGCGCGGCAGCTACGACGCGCTGCGTCGCTATCACGGCGAGGTCATCGGGCCGACGCTCGACGCCTTGGCCCATTGTCGGCATCCGAGCGTCGCGCTGATCGAGGGGGTTTGCGTGGGCGGCGGCCTGGAGATCGCGGCGCATTGCGACTTGCGCATTGCCGGGGAGGGCGCTCGTTTCGGTGTGCCGATCAACAAGCTTGGCTTTCCAATGGCGCCCGGCGAACTGCGCGGCGTGCTCGCCCTGGCAGGCCGCGCGACAACGCTCGAAATCCTGCTGGAGGGGCGCGTCTTTGGCGCGGCGGAGGCGCGCGAGAAAGGACTGCTCACGCGCGTGGTGGCCGACGACGAGGTGGAACACGAGGGCTATGCGTGCGCGCGGCGTCTCGCCGCCGGTGCGCCGTTGGCCGCCCAACTGAACAAATGGCTGATCGCCCGGTTGGCACCGACCGTGCCGCCGTTGTCCGAGGCCGAATGGCAAAATGCGTTTTCGTATTGGGATTCGCGCGATCACCGCGAAGGGGTGGCGGCATTCCTCGAGAAGCGCCCGCCTGACTTTTGCGGACGGTGAGCGACGCCACGTCGTCGCTGCTTTTTTTCCAGTCATCGCATCCACTGTTTCAAATCCGGTTCTGTTTATGACGCAAGACACCAATCTCTACCGAATTTTTGCCGAGCGCTTTCCCGCCGATAAATCGGCGTGCGCAATCGAGACGCCCGAAGGGCTCTATTACAGTTGGGACGACGTCGAGCGCGCGAGCGCGCGCATGGCGAACCTGCTCGCGAGTCTCGACCTGACCCCCGGCGCACGCATTGCCGTGCAGGTCGAAAAGTCGCCCGAAGCGCTACTGCTCTACCTCGCCACCTTGCGCGCGGGGTTCGTGTATCTGCCGCTGAATACGGCATATCGCGAGGGCGAGATCGCTTACTTCGTCGAGAACGCCGCGCCGGATGTCGTGGTGTGCAGTCCGGCAAATTTCGGCTGGGTGTCGAAGGTTGCATTCACGAACGGTGCGAAGCATGTCTATACGCTCGGAGACGATCGTACGGGTTCGCTGCTGGAGCGCGCGGCGTGGTTCGACGATACCTTCGAGACTGTGCCGCGTGCGCCGGACGATCTCGCTGCCATTCTGTACACGTCGGGCACGACGGGCCGCAGCAAGGGGGCCATGCTCTCTCACGGCAACCTCGCGAGCAACGCGCGCGTGTTGCACGAGTTCTGGGGATGGGGCGAGCGCGAGGGCGGCGACGTGCTACTGCATGCGCTGCCGATTTTCCACGTGCACGGGCTGTTCGTCGCGAGCCACGCGGCGCTGTATTCCGGCAGTAAGATGATCTGGATGGCGAAGTTCGATGCGCGCGAAGTGCTGCATCAACTTT
This sequence comes from Pandoraea cepalis, assembly GCF_902459625.1. Taxonomy (NCBI): domain Bacteria; kingdom Pseudomonadati; phylum Pseudomonadota; class Betaproteobacteria; order Burkholderiales; family Burkholderiaceae; genus Pandoraea; species Pandoraea cepalis. The sequence goes on along the minus strand of NZ_CABPRY010000007.1, from coordinate 38,016 downwards.
CGCGTGCCACGGTGTTCATGGGCGTGCCGACGTATTACGTCCGGCTGCTGGCGGAGGCGGGGCTCGATCGCGAGGCGTGTCGCAACATGCGGCTGTTCATTTCGGGCTCGGCACCGCTGTTGAGCGAGACGTTCGACGCGTTCCGCGAGCGCACCGGGTACACGATTCTGGAGCGTTACGGCATGTCCGAGACGGTCATGCTCATCTCGAACCCATACCGTGGCGATGCGGCGAGCGTGCGCCGCGCGGGTACGGTTGGCGTGCCGCTGCCGGGGGTGACGGTACGCGTGGTCGGCGACGACATGCAACCATGCCGTTCCGGCGAGATCGGTCACATCCAGGTCAAGGGGCCGAACGTTTTCGCCGGGTACTGGCGCATGCCGGAGAAGACCGCGGAAGAGTTCACCGACGACGGTTTCTTCAAGACGGGTGACGTTGGCAAGTTCGACGAGGACGGCTATGTGCACATCGTCGGTCGCTCGAAGGATCTCATCATCTCGGGCGGCTACAACGTCTATCCGAAGGAAATCGAGGGCTTCATCGACGAGATGGACGGCGTGGCCGAGTCGGCGGTGATTGGTGTTCCGCACCCGGACTTCGGTGAGGCGGTAGTGGCCGTCATCGTGCCGCGCGCCGGCGCAAAGGCACCCGACGAACGAACGGTCATCGACACGCTCAAGCAGCGCATCGCCAACTTCAAGGTGCCCAAGCGCGTGCACGTCGTCGCCGAATTGCCGCGCAATACGATGGGCAAGGTGCAAAAGAACTTGCTGCGTGAGCGCTTCAAGTAAGCGCGATGCAGCATCGCGCGTCGGTCGTCCAATATCGAACGTAAAAGAATGCCGCCCTCGATGGGGCGGCATGCTAACTCACCTGACAACGTGCCGGCCCGCGCGACTTACTTCATCTGCACGGTGCCCGAGACCGTCACGGTCACTTGCGTTTTGCCGCCTTCGAGCTGCATCGGCGGCGCGGCGTCGGCGCCCGCACTCATGGCCATTGCCTTCATCGCGTACGGACGCGGCATCATCGGCGCGTTCGCACCGACCTGCACCTGACGGATCGAGTAGCTGCTGTAGCCGAAGGCCCTCGTGTTGTTCTGCGCCTGATCGCGGAACGCCTGGATGGCCTGATTCGTCAGCTCGGCCTGGGTCTTCTCCTGCGCTTCACGCGAAAGCGAGAACGACACGCCGTCCATCTGCATCTGGTTCGAGATCTGGCTGGCGAGACGCGATGCGGCACCGAAATCCTTCGATGTCATTTGCAGTTCGGTGCGGCCTCGCCATGCGGTGATCTTGCCGTCGCGGTTGGTCGTCGGGTAGAGCGAGACGCTACCGGTCTGAACCTGCACGGCATTCTGGCCCTTGGCCACGGACATCGCGCTGTTGGCCTTCTGCGTGAGATTGCGCGACACGGTCGCGGCGTCGGCGCCTTGCTCCTGCGCGGACATCGTGATGTGAACGGTGTCCTGCTCGACCTCCTTCGTGGCGTGGGCTTCAAGGCCCAGCACGCCCGAGAGCTGGTGGTTGGCATCGTCACCCGATTGGGCGTAGGCGGCATTGGCGGCGGTGGCGATCAGCAGCGCCGCGGCGAGGGATTTGCGCATCGTATTGTCCTTTTTCGAGTGAGAGTTCACCTGTGCGTGGCGAACGTTTGACCGGTCGCTCGCGCGGCCTGCGCGGCATGACGTCCGCAACATGATGGGGCGTCATGCGGTCATGGCCACAGGCTATGCCGGTATCAACAACCTGATACAGACGCTATCACAACGGGGTTGGTTCCCCCCGACACCTTCAGGCTTCAAGTAAATGCCGGGTGATGAACTTCCAGTGTTTGGGCGACACAGGGGTGATCGAGAGACGATTGCCGCGTGCGAGGACCAGCATGCCGTCCAGTTCCGGCGTCTGCCGCATTTCCGTGAGCGGCATGAGCCGTGTCTTGCGATCCAGTTTGACGTCGACCAGCAGCCAACGTGGCGATTCCGGCGTCGACTTGGGATCGAAATAGGCACTCTTGGAGTCGAACTGGGTAGGGTCGGGATAGGGCGTCGACGCCACCGTCGCGAGTCCGGCGATACCGGGCACTGCACAGCTCGAATGATAGAAGAGCACGCCATCGCCCACGCGCATTTCGTCGCGCATGAAGTTTCGTGCCTGATAGTTGCGCACGCCCGTCCACGCCAGGGTCTGGTGCTTCGCGCTGGCGAGATCGTCGATACTCGCCTCCTCGGGTTCGGACTTCATCAACCAGTAACGTTGTGTCATGCCGCCTCAGAGTCAAAGTTGTTGTAACGGTAGCAAACATCGCTCAAATGAACCAAAAATCGACGCATTTCGAATGGATGGGTTGCTGCGCTGCGATCCTTGGCCAAATCCTATACTATGCGTTTGTGATCTTCGTGTGACGATTGATGTGACCGGTTGGCCGACTGCCCTGTCCGATCTCGCAACGGGCAGTGCTCGATGCGCTCGTCGACCCGCCATTCACACAGGTCGCGCGTACGTGCTTGAGCGATACATGTTCAACCCCCTATGCCGATAGGAGAGTGTCATGGCAGCAGAGCCGTCTGTTCGAACCAATGCGTTCATCTTTTATTCCCTCGCGACGGTGTCGTTCATCGAGACCAGCGTGCCGGAGTTCGTCTCCACGCTCAACCAGATGTATGGCGACGACGACGAGATGAGAACGTGGCTGCGCGATACCTGGCTTCCCGAGGAGGTCGAGCACGGGCGGCTCGCCAAGGACTACATCGCGCGCGTCTGGCCCGAGTTCGACTGGGCGCCGGCGTACGACGCATTTCTGGAACGCTATAAGCCGCGGTGCGATGTGCAGCACATGCGGCCGTCGCTGGCGCTCGAGGCGCTCTCACGCTGCGTGACCGAGACGCAAACGGCCATGATCTACCGCTGCCTGGAATCCTATATGCCGGTCGAGGAACTCAAGCAGATGATGCACAAGTTGAGCAATGAGGAGGTCGGCCACTATCGCTATTTCCGCAAGACATTCGATCGATACAACGCGGTGGAGCAGCGCGGGGTGATCCGGCGGCTGAGAACCATGGTCGCGCGCAGCGAACTGGTGCGCGACGAGGACATTGCGTTCGCGTTCGAGCCGCTCAATCGATTCTGGCGCACACCGCCGCCGTTCGAGACGATGACTTGGGACGCGTTCCTCGCGATGTCGGGCGATGTGATGAAGCAGTACATGCCTGTCGAGGCGGCCACGCGCATGATGTTCAAGCCGCTGGAGACGGGATCGTGGTGGCGCGACCGTCCGGTCAAGGCGCTGCTGAGCTTTATGGTGCGTCGGCAGTATCCGCAACTGGGCAGCGAGGCGTGAGGGCGCCGATTGTCGGAACCTCGCGACGGTTCGGATGACGGATCCGAACACGGCAGACGAAAAAAAACCCCGCCGAGGCGGGGTTTTTTCGTAGTCGGTGAACCGTATTACTTGTTCGTGCCGACGACTTCGACTTCCACGCGGCGATCCGGTGCCAGGCACTTGATCAGCTGACCGCGGTTCTTCTGGTTGCAACCGGTCGTGACCGGGTTGCGCTTGCCCTTGCCTTCCGTGTAGACGCGGTTGGCTTCAACGCCCTTGCTGACCAGGTAGGCCTTCACAGCTTGAGCGCGACGCAGCGACAGACGGTCGTTGTACTTGTCCGAACCGATGCGGTCGGTGTAGCCCGTGGCAACCACGACTTCAAGGTTCAGTGCTTGAACCTTGCCAGCCAGGTCGTCCAGCTTGGCCTTGCCTTCCGGCTTCAGGATGGCCTTGTCGAAATCGAACAGGGCGTCAGCTTGGTACGTCACCTTCTGCGAGACCGGAGCGACCGGAACCGGAGCCGGTGCCGGAGCCGGTGCCTGGGCGATGATCGAACCATCGCACTTGGCATTGGCCGTGGCCGGGGTCCAGTAGGCATCGCGCCAGCACAGTTCGTCCGAGCCGTTCTTCCAAACCCACTCGCCGCTGCCGTTAACCCAGTTGTCGTTGACAGCTTGTTTCGAGGCCGCGATCGGACCCGGAGCGGTCTGGACATAATTTTGAGCCATAGCCGAAGCAGCCATCACTGCGGTAGCTGCAACGATCGCGAGCTTAGCGAATTTATTCATATTTCTCCTCTCGAAATGAGATTACCGCAGGGTTACTGCGAGCCTAGACGACGGTACCAAAGTCTTACATCGCTCGAAGTATAACATCGGCCTTTGCGCCAAAGCATGGCCCATGCACTTCGAATAATGTCTAACTTATGCCACGGCATTTTGCCATAGCGCTTCCGCCACCCGTGAGCAAAACCCCAAGTTTGCCGCCCGTCGTGGCGCAGTTGTGGTGTGAGCGCAACACCTTTTGAGGCCCCTCGCCAACCGTTTCATTCTTCGTCGTCGCCGATCGTTTTGGCATGCCGGACATGTCTTGTGCGTCGCATCACGCTCGTTTCGGATGCCAATGACGGGCATGTTAGAATCTTAAGATCATATCGCCGGCAACCGCCTATCGCGATTAGGGTTTGATAGATACGAATAATGGATCAGTTCGCCAAAGAAACTCTCCCGATTTCGCTTGAAGAAGAAATGCGGCGGTCGTATCTCGATTACGCCATGAGCGTGATCGTCGGCCGCGCTCTGCCAGACGTGCGCGACGGCCTGAAACCGGTGCACCGCCGTGCACTGTTTGCCATGCACGAGTTGAATAACGACTGGAACCGGGCATACAAGAAGTCGGCACGTATCGTCGGTGACGTCATCGGTAAGTACCACCCGCACGGCGACGCTTCTGTATACGACACCATCGTTCGTATGGCGCAGCCGTTCTCGCTGCGCTACATGCTGGTCGACGGGCAGGGGAACTTCGGCTCGGTCGACGGCGACAACGCCGCTGCCATGCGATACACCGAAGTGCGCATGGCCAAGATCGGCCACGAGCTGCTCGCGGACATCGACAAGGAAACCGTCGACTTCGGTCCGAACTACGACGGCAGCGAAAAAGAGCCATTGATCTTGCCGGCCCGCATCCCGAACCTGCTGCTCAACGGTTCGTCGGGGATTGCGGTTGGCATGGCCACGAACATCCCGCCGCACAATCTCAATGAAGTCGTGGAAGGCTGTCTGCACGTGCTCAAGCACCCGGACGCCACCATCGACGAACTCATCGAGATCATTCCGGCCCCGGATTTCCCGACGGCCGGCATCATCTACGGCATCTCCGGCGTGCGCGAAGGCTACCGCACCGGTCGCGGTCGTGTGGTGATGCGAGCAAAGACTCACTTCGAAGACATCGATCGCGGCCAGCGCGTGGCGATCATCGTCGACGAGCTGCCGTACCAGGTGAACAAGCGCTCACTGCTCGAGCGTATTGCCGAGCTGGTCAACGAGAAGCGTATTGAGGGGATTTCCGACATTCGCGACGAGTCCGACAAGAGCGGCATGCGCGTGGTGATCGAACTCAAGCGCGGCGAAGTGCCCGAGGTTGTGCTCAACAATCTCTATAAGCACACGCAGCTGCAAGACACGTTCGGCATGAACATGGTGGCGCTGGTCGACGGCCAGCCCAAGCTGCTGAACCTGCGCGAAATGCTGGTGCACTTCCTTGCGCACCGCCGCGAAGTGATTACTCGCCGCACGATCTACGAACTGCGCCGCGCCCGTGAGCGTGGGCATGTGCTCGAGGGTCTGGCGGTAGCGCTTGCCAACATCGACGACTTCATCGCGATCATCAAGGCGGCGCCGACACCGCCGATCGCGAAGGCCGCGTTGATGGAAAAGGCGTGGGATTCGTCGGTCGTGCGCGACATGCTCTCGCGTGCCGAGAGCGATACGCAGGGCGGCCGTGCGGCCTACCGTCCGGAAGGGCTCGACGCCGCAGTGGGCATGCAGGCCGATGGACTCTACCGTCTGTCGGAGACGCAGGCGCAGGAAATTCTGCAGATGCGTCTGCAGCGCCTGACCGGTCTGGAACAAGACAAGATCGTCTCCGAGTACAAGGAAGTGATGGCGCAGATCGCCGACCTGCTCGACATCCTGGCGCGTCCCGAACGCGTGACGGTGATCATCAGCGAAGAACTGACGGCCGTGCGTGCCGAGTTCGGCGACGAGCGTCGTTCGACCATCGAACACAACGCCACCGAACTCGACACCGAAGACCTGATTACGCCGCAGGACATGGTGGTCACGCTGTCGCATTCGGGGTACATCAAGTCGATGCCGTTGTCCGAATACCGCGCGCAGAAGCGCGGTGGCCGCGGCAAGCAGGCCGCCGCGACCAAGGACGACGACTGGATCGACACGCTGTTCATCGCCAATACGCACGATACGATTCTGTGCTTCTCGAATCGCGGCCGTGTGTACTGGATCAAGGTGTATGAAGTGCCGCAGGGGTCGCGAACCTCGCGCGGGCGTCCGATCGTCAATATGTTCCCGTTGCAGGACGGCGAGAAGATCAATGTGGTGCTGCCGGTCAAGGCATACACGGAAGATCGCTTCGTGTTCATGGCCACGAGCCTGGGCACGGTCAAGAAGACGCCGCTGACGGCCTTCAGCCGTCCGCTCAAGAAGGGCATCATCGCGGTGAATCTCGATGACGGCGACGTGTTGATCGGCGCGGCCATCACCGACGGTGCTCACGACGTCATGTTGTTCTCGGACAGCGGCAAGGCGGTGCGTTTCGACGAAAACGATGTGCGTCCGATGGGACGCGAAGCGCGTGGCGTGCGCGGCATGCAGCTCGAAGACGGGCAGACGGTCATCGCGCTGCTGGTTGCCGAGAACGAGCAGCAGTCGGTGCTCACGGCGACTGAAAACGGCTACGGCAAACGCACGTCGATCACTGAATATACGCGCCACGGCCGTGGCACTAAGGGTATGATTGCGATCCAGACGAGCGAGCGCAACGGCCGGGTGGTCGCGGCGACGTTGGTCGAGCCGGATGACGAGATCATGCTGATCACGACCGGCGGGGTGCTGATCCGTACGCGCGTGTCGGAAATTCGCGAAATGGGCCGGGCCACGCAGGGGGTGACGCTGATCAGCCTGGACGAAGGCACGACGCTTTCGGGCCTGCAACGCATCGTCGAGTCCGATGCCGAAATCGCGGAGAATGGCGGTGATGCTCAAGATGGCGACGACACGCCGGAAGCGGATGTCACGGAATCATGACTGACGTAACGCGATGTAAGCTGCGGGCGCATTACCCCGAAAAGTCAGTAGAATCTGGCTCGATGCAGTGAAGTGCCCAGGCGAGGATGCATCTATTTATCGCCGGACAAAGCCGGCGAACTTTGGAGTGACTATTACTATGCAACATAACGTCAAGAAGTGGATGTGGCTGCTGCTCGCAGCGCCGGCAATGGCGATGGCTCAACAGAGCGCTCCGCTCGACGCCGACAAGAAGGCCGCCATCAAGGACCTGCTCGACGCCATCGACGCGAACAAGCTCGTGTCGGCCATCGGCTCTGGCGCGCAGCAGCAAGCCCAGCAATTGGCGCCGCAAGTGCTCGAGCGCCAACTGGTCGCCAACAAGACGATGAGCGATGCGCAGAAGCAGGCCATCGTGCCGACGCTGCAAGCGCACTCAGTGCAAAAGCTTGTCGAAGGTGCCGGCAAGGTGTTCACTTCCGACGCGTTCAAGAATGATGCCGTCCAAGCCCAATACGCGGCTTATGGCAAGTTCTACACCACCGACGAAATCAAGGGTCTGACCGCCTTCTACAAGAGTCCGGTCGGCCAGAAGTACATCAAGGTGCAGGATCAGGTGGGCCAGGAAGTCGTTGGCGGCCTGATGCAGAAGTACATGCCGCAATCGATCGACGCGACCAGCAAGCAAGCGGACGCCGAGATCGCCGCGGCGGCCAAGTCGGCACCGAAGGCACCGGCCAAGAAGTAAATTTCGGCCGATCCCGCCGGGATTGACCGATAATGGCCGTTTGCGAGCGATCGCAAACGGCCATTTTGCATTGACGGCGTAAATTGCCGGGTTTGCTCGGAATTTTCCGGCAAAGGTATCGTCCTGTGGCGGAATTCGGGCGGACAGCCGCACGTCGAGGGCAACTGGCGGTATAGTGGGTCTTCGCCGCCGCGCAAACGAATCATCGCCAGACGTGAAACGCAAGCCGCACGGGTTCCTGTCCGTCGGCTTGCGTTTCACTTTTACCGTAGCAAAACGATTATGACGCGCGCTTTCAATTTTTCCGCCGGTCCGGCGGCGCTGCCCGCCGAGGTGCTGGCACAGGCTGCCGAGGAAATGCTCGACTGGCATGGAGCCGGCATGGGCGTGATGGAGATGAGCCATCGCGGTCGTGAGTTCATGAGCATTCTGGCGCAGGCGCAGGCCGATCTGCGTGAGCTGCTCGCCGTGCCGGACAACTACCGGATTCTGTTCATGCAGGGCGGCGCGCTGGCCGAGAACGCGCTCATCCCGATGAACCTGTTGGGCGGCGAGCGTGCGGGAGAGCGTCGAACGGCGGACTACGTCGTCACCGGGTCGTGGTCGGTGAAGTCGCAGAAGGAGGCGCGCAAGTATTGCGACGTCAATATCGCCGCGAGCACCGAAGCCGAGAAGTTCACCCGTCTGCCGACAATGGACGAATGGCAGTTGTCCAAAGATCCGGCTTACGTGCATATCTGCACGAACGAAACCATTCACGGCGTCGAGTATTTCTGGACGCCGGATCTGGGCGCCGCCGGCCTGCCGAACGTGCCCCTCGTGGCGGACGTTTCGTCGCACATCCTCTCGCGTCCGATGGATGTGTCGAAGTTCGGCGTGATGTATGGCGGTGCGCAGAAGAATATCGGTCCGTCGGGGTTGACGGTGGTCATCGTGCGCGACGACCTGCTTGGCCGCGCGTTGCCGATCACGCCGAGTGCGTTCGATTGGAAGATCGTTGCCGAGAACGACTCGATGTTCAACACGCCGCCGACCTACGCGATTTACATCGCCGGTCTGGTGTTCCAGTGGCTCAAGCGCCAGGGGGGGCTGGTGGCCATGGAGGCGCAGAACAAGGCCAAGGCCGATTGCCTCTATGGCTACCTGGACAGCAGCGAGTTTTACCGCACACCCGTCGCGAAGGATTGCCGCTCGCGCATGAACGTGCCGTTTTTCCTGCACGACGACGCATTGAACGAGTCTTTCCTGGCCGGTGCTCGCGAGCGCGGCCTGCTGCAACTCAAGGGCCACAAGTCCGTGGGAGGTATGCGCGCCTCGATTTACAACGCGATGCCGCTGGCCGGCGTCAAGGCGCTGGTCGATTATCTGCGCGAATTCGAGCGCAGCCACGGCTGACGAGGGCGAACGGCCGGCGCAAAAGGAATGTCCCGATGTGCTTCGGGGCATCGCGCCAAGCACGGCCGAATCGCCCGCCCCTGTTCCACTGCATGACGACAATACGCTCCATGGAAGACGATCTGAACGCATTGCTGCGCCCCTTGCGGGAGAAAATCGATGACATCGACGCGCAGCTTCTGAAACTGCTCAACCAACGCGCCGCCGTCGCCCTGGAAGTGGGCGAAGTCAAGAAGCGTTTCGGCGCGCCGGTGTTCCGGCCTGAGCGCGAATTGCAGGTCATTTCGCGTCTGCAACAAACCAACGACGGTCCGTTGTACGGCGACAATCTGGCGTCGATCTGGCGCGAGATCATGTCGGCCAGCCGCGCGCTGGAGAAGGTCATGACGGTCGCTTACCTGGGGCCGGCCGGCACTTACAGCGAACAGGCGGCATTTGCCTACTTCGGACAAAGCGTGAAAGGCTTGCCGTGCCCGTCGCTCGACGAGGTGTTCCGCGCCGTCGAGGCAGGCAGCGCGGACTTCGGCGTCGTGCCGGTCGAGAATTCGACCGAGGGTGTCGTGTCGCGCACGCTGGACCTGCTGCTGCAAAGTCCGCTGACGATCAGTGGCGAAGTGGCTTTGCCGATTCATCACAATCTGATGTCGCTGTCGGGCACGCTCGACGGGGTCAAGCGCATCTGCTCGCATGCGCAGTCGCTCGCCCAATGTCAGCACTGGCTTACGGCGCACTTCCCGCTGCTGGAGCGGCAGGCGGTGTCGAGCAATGCGGAGGCGGCGCGTATGGCGTCGGCCGATCCGACCATTGCGGCGATAGCCGGCGAGTCCGCGGCGACCCAGTACGGACTGCAGGTCGCCTACGCGCACGTGCAGGACGATCCGCACAACCGCACGCGATTCGTCGTTGTCGGCACGCAGGATCCGGCGCCGAGCGGCCACGATCAAACATCGCTGATTCTCTCGGTGCCGAATCGCGCCGGTGCCGTGGTCGCGTTACTCGAACCGCTGGCGAACAATGGCGTGTCGATGACACGCTTCGAGTCGCGTCCGGCCAAAAGCGGCGCGTGGGAGTATTACTTCTACGTCGATTTCGAGGGCCACCGCGACGATCCCAATGTCGCCAAGGCGCTCGACGCGCTCCGTCAGAACGCGGCTTATTGCAAAGTGCTCGGGTCATACCCGCGCTCCGCATAACGGGGCGGCGGGCGAAACACCATGAGTCTGAATAAACTCGTCATCTGCGGCGTCGGCCTGATTGGCGGTTCGCTCGCACGTGCGCTCAAGGCCGCGGGTGCCGTGAAGGAAGTCGTTGGCGTCGGGCGCAGCGAGGCGTCGCTGGCGCGCGCGTGCGAACTCGGCGTGATCGATCGGGCTGCCGTGTCAATGGCCGAGGCCGTGGCGGGGGCCGATGTCGTCGTGCTCGCGGCGCCAGTGGCGCAGACGCCCGCATTGCTCGCGGCGATCCGCCCGTTTCTCGGTGGCGATACGATCGTGACCGACGCGGGAAGTACCAAGACGGACGCCGTGACCGCCGCCAAGGCCGCACTGGGCGACGAGGTCTGGCGCTTCGTGCCGGGGCACCCCATCGCCGGGGCGGAATTGTCCGGTGTCGATGCGGCGAAAGCCGATTTGTATCTCGACCGGCGCGTCGTGCTGTGTCCGCAAGCGAACAATCGTCACGAGGACGTCGCGCGGGTGCGCGCGATGTGGGAGGCGACCGGGGCGCGTGTGTCGGAAATGTCCGAGACGCAGCATGATCGCGTATTCGCGTCGGTCAGTCACCTGCCGCACGTTCTCTCGTACGCGCTCATCGCGCAGATTCTCGAAGCCCCCGACGCTGCCTCGAAATTCGGTTTCGCGGGCGGCGGTTTTCGCGACTTTACGCGCATCGCCGCATCGAATCCGGAAATGTGGCGCGATATCTGTATGGCCAATCGCGAGGCATTGCTCGCCGAACTCGATGGCTACGTCGCGACGCTCGCGGGTTTGCGTCAATTGATCGATGCCGGTGACGGCGCCGGTCTCGAGGCCGTCTTCGCGCGCACCAGCCAGGCCCGCACGAACTGGGCCAAGCAACAGGAAAAGTAATGGAAACGCTCGATCTCGGTCCTTACGGACACGCCGAAGGCGCGCTGCGCCTGCCCGGCTCGAAAAGTATCTCGAACCGCGTATTGCTGCTCGCCGCGTTGTCCCACGGCACAACCCGCGTGCGCGACCTGCTCGCGTCGGACGACACGAAGGTCATGCTCGACGCCTTGGCGACGCTTGGCGTCAAATGTACGCAGGTCGGTGACTCGCGCGATTTCATCGTCGAGGGTTGCGGCGGTGAATTTCCCGTCAAGACGGCCAAGCTGTTCATGGGCAACGCGGGCACGGCCATTCGTCCGTTGACGGCGGCGCTCGCGCTTAGCCACGGCGACTATGCAGTCTCAGGGGTGGCGCGTATGCACGAACGCCCGATCGGCGACCTGGTTGACGGCTTGCGTCAGCTCGGCGCGCATATCGATTACGTCGGTAACGCCGGCTATCCCCCGCTGCATATCCAGCCGGCCGATGTGGCCGCACCGTCGGCGCCCATTCGCGTGCGTGGCGATGTATCGAGCCAGTTCCTTACCGCGCTGCTGCTCACGTTGCCGCTGTTGCCTTCGGCAACGGGCGAGATCGTCGTTGAAGTCGAGGGAGAGCTGATTTCCAAGCCGTACATCGACATCACGCTGCGACTGTTGCGGCGCTTCGGCATCGATGTGCGGCAAGACGGATGGTCGCGCTTCACGTTGCCGGCGGCGGATGCCGGCGGCGCGAAATATCGGAGTCCGGGCGAGATCCGGGTCGAAGGCGATGCGTCGTCGGCGTCGTACTTCCTCGCCGCCGGGGCCATTGGGGGCGGGCCGCTGCGCGTGGAAGGCGTCGGCCGCGACAGCATTCAGGGCGATGTGCGTTTCGTGGACGCCCTCGCGGCGATGGGTGCGCGCGTCACACTGTTCGACGACGCCATTGAAGTGCATGGCGTCGACACGCCGAGCGGCAAGCTGCGCGCGCTCGACATGGACTTCAATCACATTCCCGACGCGGCAATGACGATCGCGGTCGCCGCACTTTTCGCGGACGGCACCACCACGCTGCGAAATATCGCAAGCTGGCGCGTGAAGGAAACGGATCGTTTGGCCGCCATGGCAATCGAACTGCGCAAGGTGGGGGCAACGGTGGAGGAGGGCGCGGACTATTTGCGCGTCACGCCGCCCGCCGCGCTGACACCCAACGCGGCCATCGACACCTATGACGATCACCGCATGGCGATGTGCTTTTCACTCGTGAGCCTGGGCGGCGTGCCGGTGACGATCAACGATCCGAAGTGCGTTGCCAAGACGTTCCCGACGTATTTCGCCGAGTTTGCGCGCGTTGCGTCCTAGCGCGCATTGCAACTGCGTACTCGCACGCCGTTGTTGAACCCACCGAACTGACGGTTCGCACGCGCATCGGCCCCCAACTTTCCGAAGGCCACTCGGGGGGGGGGCGATCGCGGCGCCCGTCCGCGGAGCCAAGCCCCTGGCACGCGATCGATTGCCCGGTCCGTCTGACTGACCCTCCCGCCGGTCTATCTGGACGGCCCCGCCTGCCGCTCGGCTTGGGATAGGCGTGCTCTCCGGGCCTGGCCCCGGCCAAACATCCACCAACGCCGTCACGCCGCTCGCCGCCGCTTCGTTTGCCTGACACGCCCTGTGGCGTCCTGACACGCCCGAACACGCCATGAAGCGCCCTGAAGCGTCCGAGCGAGCCCGAGCACGCCCCAAAGCACCCTGCAGCGTCCGGCGCAGTCAGGGAATCCACGGCATCCGAGGCATCCAAGGCATCCAAGGCATCCAAGGCATCCAAGGCATCCAAGGCATCCGAGGCATCCAAGGCATCCAAGGCATCCGAGGCATCCAAGGCATCCAAGGCATCCAAGGCATCCGACGCGAGCCGACCGGACGTCACTTTTCCCAGCCACCCGTCGGCGCATTTGTGCGGATTTTCGCGCAATGCGCATGTCGCGACACGCCGGCACCGTGCTGCATCAAGGCATTGCGTTCGCCGATGTGATTGGCATGCGAATTGCATAACGTTCTCCAAACAATCAAATATCGATCATCAGGAGACATGTCATGACGTTCACCCGCTTCCCCATTTGCTGACCCGCCGGGCCCAACCGGCCCGGCCTCAGGCCGTCGGTTCCCATTTGCTTCCCACGTAGCAGAACCCTGACCACGTGCGTCATTGCGGCTTTCGCCGTGCGGCGTGGACAGGTCTTGATGTCAAAACGATCCAGAGGAGATTTCAATGCACGCGCGACTGACCCGTAAAACCGCCACTTCGCTGAAAATGACCGCTGCCGCGATCGCCTGCGCGTTCGCCAGTCTGGGGGCGCAAGCTGCACAGGCGCCAGCACAGATCAGTATTGGCACGCTCTACGCGAGCACTGGCCCGTTCGCGGTGGCTTCCCAGGGGCAATACGAAGGGCTGAAGTTCTGGGCCGACACCGTCAACAAGCAGGGCGGGGTGCTCGTCAAGGCATACGGCAAGAAGATTCCCGTGAAGATCGTGGCGTACGACGACCAGAGTTCGACGTCCACGGCGACCACGCTTTATAACCAGTTGATCACGCAGGACAAGGTCGACATACTCGTGGCCGACTTTGGGTCGGTGCTCACGTCGGTCGCGGTGCCGCTCGCGGCTGAGCACCACATGCTGTTGATCGATCCGACCGGCTCGGGGGCGAACTTCTTCACGCAGAAGACCGATTACCTCGCCGATGTGAGTATTCCGTCGTCGACGGTCTGGCCGGTGCCGCTCGCCAACTTCCTCCTCAAGCAGAAGATCAAGCGCGTGGCGATTGTCTATGGCGCGAACGATTTCGATGCCTCGCAAGCCGAAACGATGAAGGCGGAACTCGTGAAGGGGGGCGTGACGCCGGTGTTCTATCACAGCGTGCCGACCACGGAATCGAACTACAACGTGCTGCTGCACACGGCGAAGGCAGCCAATCCCCAGGCGTTGCTTGAATTCGGCTACGCGCCGAACGACATCGCATTCCTGCGCGCGCTGTCGCAAAGCGGCCTGCATTTCGACATGACGTTCACGATCTTCCCGGGCCAACTGCTGCAACTGCTCACGAAGAATGCGGGGGTCGATGCGCTCGCCTACACGTACACGTACCCCACGCCGCCGCTGGTCAAGTACGACAAGGTCACTTACGGGATGAATACCGCGCAATTTGTGCAGGCGTTCCAGGCCGACCAACACAAGGATCCGACCTTCCTCGACTCGGCCGGTTACAACACGGGCATTGTCATGGAGAAGATGCTTGGCGACGCACCGACGTTTGCACAACCGGCCTTCCATCAGGCCTTGATGGACATGTCCGGAAAAACGACCACGCTGCTGGGGCCGTTCCAGATCAATGCGAACGGGGCGCAGCTCGGCCAACCGTTCCCGGTCGCCCAGATGGTGCCGGACGGCAACAAGGGGCTCAAGTTCGTCGTCGTGTATCCGGACTCGCATGCGACCGGCAAGCCGGTGTATCCGGCGCCGACGCACTGATCGTCAGTCGCATCGTCTGATCAGGAACCGGCCGGCGCCGAACGACGGCGCCGGCGACGACATCCTCGCTTGCGAAGGGACGAACGTGGAACTTCTTGCTTATGCCGTCATGGGCGGCATTCTGTACGGTATCTTCTTCACGCTGGTCGGACTGGGACTCAATCTCGTGTTCGGCGTGATGCGTATCATCAATCTCGCGCACGGGCAGTTCATCGTGCTGGGCAGCTATGCGGCGTGGATGGTCTCGCATCATTTCGGCCTGAGTCCGTTGTGGGCCATTCCAGTGTCGGTGGCCGCGGCAACGATCATTGGCTGGCCGATGTATCGGGCCGTCGTGCCGCGACTGCAGCGCAGCGCCGACCCGGAGATGCTGTCGTTCATCCTGTTCTTCGGCATTGGCCAGATGCTCGAGTCGTTGACGGTACTGATGTTCGGCGCCGACCAGCGCTCGTTGCCCGACGATGCACTCGGCAGCGGCAATCTGGGGGCCTTCGGCCAGCAGTTTCCCGATAGTTGGTGGTGGGCCGCCGGCATCAGCGTTGCGGCGCTGGTCGTGCTTTGGCTGTATTTCTCGCGCACGCGGTTCGGCTATGCAACTCGCGCAGTGATGGCCAATCGGGAAGAGGCCGTTGCCACCGGAATCGACGTGCGCCGTGTGTCGACCATTGCGTTCGTCGCAGGTCTCGCGCTCGCGGGCATCGCGGGCGTGTTCGTGCCGTATCTCCTCGGCTCGGTGTCGCCCGATCTTGGCGACAACCTCACCACGACCGCGTTCGCGATCGTGGTCATCGGCTCCCTTGGCAATCCGCTTGGCACGATTGCCGGCGGGCTCGTGTTCGGTCTCGGCACGATGCTGATGCAAACCTATTACTCGTCGTGGTCGAACGTAGTGCCGTATGCGCTGCTGTTGATCATTGTGCTCATTCGTCCCTCGGGCTTGCTCGGAAAGGCGGTGCGTCTTGCTTGATACCACTCTGAACCCAACCGGACAGACGGCGCCGCGACGCTTGCGCGCACCGGCCATCACGCTTGCAGTGGTTGCCGCGATCTTCCTCTTGGCACCTCGTGTGTACGCCAACCAGTCGCTGCTGTTCACGATCATGACGTTTATCGTGCTGGCACAGGGACTCAACCTGCTGTACGGCTTCACCGGCTATTTGCCGTTCGGCTATGTGGGCTTTTTCGGCAGCGGTGCCTATGCAACGTCGCTGCTCGTGCTTCATACGCACCTGCCCGTACTCGCGTGCGTCGCGGGCGGCGGCCTCGCGGCCGCACTGCTCGGGCTGGTGCTCGGGCCGCTGTTGCGGCTCTCGGGCGCTTACTTCTCGATTGCGAATCTCGCCGCGTCGCAGATCATTTACTTCGTTGTGTCGAACCCGAACCTGTCCGACGTGACCGGCGGCCCCTACGGACTCAAGATCGAACAGGTCTACAGTCCGGACGCAAGCTACGCCTGCATGCTCGGCGTTTTGCTCATCGCGTGCGCATTTGCGGCGTACTTCCGCACGTCCGGCTTTGGCATGTCGCTGCGTGCGGTCAAGCAGGATCCGGTGAGCGCGGCGATGGCGGGCGTCAACGTTGTGCAGGCGCGTCTCGTCGCGTGGCTGGTGTCGGCATTGATCGCCGGGCTCGCGGGCGGCACCTACGCATGGGGCATCTCGGTGTTCTATCCCGATGCGGTGTTCACGTTGCAGTTCTCGGTCTTCGCCATTGTGTTCGCACTCTTCGGCGGTGTCGGCACGGTCATCGGGCCGATTGTCGGCGCGGGGCTGCTCTACGTCCTGTATGCGGCGATCGGGATCTCCACGCCACAGTATTTCCAGTTCATCTATGGCGGTCTCATCGTGCTGCTCGTGCTGTTCCTGCCGGGTGGCCTCCTGTCGCTGCTGCAACGTCGGGGTATCCATGTCTTCTGAATTGTTGCAACTCGTGGGCGTTCACAAGCGCTTCGGCGCACAGGTCGTGCTCAACGATGTGAACTTTGCTGTCGTGCCCGGCGAGATCGTCGGCCTCGTCGGTCCGAATGGCTCCGGCAAGACGACGACCATCAACGTGATCTCGGGGCTCCTGCAGGCGGATGAGGGCGCGATCGATTTCCTCGGGCAAACGATCAACCGCATGCCGATGCACCGGCGTGTACACCTTGGCATCAACCGTACGTTTCAGGTGCCGAAGGTGTTTCGCGACATGACCGTGCACGAGAACATTGAAGTCGCGGCGCGCAGCGTGCGGCTGGATCCCCGCGAGATCGGACCGATTCTCGAAGACATCGGTCTCGCCAGTGTGGCGTCGCGTGTCGCGGGTTCGCTGACGGTGAATCAGCAGAAGCTACTCGATCTCGGACGAGCGCTCGCCACGCGGCCGCAACTGCTGCTGGTCGACGAGATCGGCGCGGGGCTCAATCCCGCGGAATTGAATGTGATTGCCGAGTTGCTGCAACGACTGTCGGCACGTGGCATCGCGATGATCGTGGTCGAGCACTTGCTCGATTTTCTTAACCGCATCACCGAACGTGTGATCGTGCTCGGCGCCGGGCGCATGTTGTTCGAGGGACCGCTCGCGTCGGCCGCGCGCGACCCCGAGGTGATCGCTGCATTCATTGGAGCGGCATGATGACGGCATCCCTGGTAATCGAAGGCGTGGAGGCCGGCTATGGGGACATGCAGGTGCTTTGGGGCGTCGATATGCGGGTCGAGCCCGGGCAAACCGTGCTGTTGCTCGGTGCAAACAGCGCGGGCAAGACGACCCTGCTGCGCACGCTGATTGGGCTATTGCCGTGCATGGGCGGGCGCATCACGCTCGACGGCGAGCGCATTGACATGCTGCGGCCTGATCAGCGGATTCGGCGCGGCATCGCGTTCATGTCGGAGCTCGGTGTATTTCCGACGCTGTCGATCGACGAGAACATCGCGCTCGGCGGCTATTTCATGCCGGAAGCGAAAATCCGTCAGCGCAAGGAAGTGTTGTTCGCGCTTTTTCCCGCACTGGCGGCGAAGCGGCGTGCTGCCGCGGCAAGCCTGTCGGGGGGGCAACGCAAGATGCTCGGCATCGCGAAGGTGCTCATCGCCGAACCCCGCCTCCTGTTGATGGACGAGCCGTCCTCCGGTCTCGCGCCGGTGTTCGTCAAGCACGTGATCGACGCGTTGCGCACGGCCATTGGCGACGGAACCTCGTTGCTGATCGCGGAGCAGAATATCGCGTTCCTCGATCTTGCCGATCGCGGTTACTTGCTCGATCACGGCAAGGTACGGGTATCGGGCTCGCGCGCGGAGCTCGAAGCGAGCGACGCCGTGCGCGAGACTTACTTCGGGTTGTAAGGCTTGTTTGGTGAACGATGCCCGGGATGTCGACGTGGTGTCCTTCCGGACGCAGGACGCGGGGCTGATGAGGCCCGCTTTCCCGTAGAGGGTCGAGCGGAGCACGGGGATCGGGCACGCCGGACAAGCGCTTATGCCGATGGCAGTCGCGAGCCGCACCGTTAGAATGATGGCTTCAGAGGAGACGGTGCGATGGAGCGGTGGGCAATGGACGTTCGCGGGCTCGCGGGGTGCTGGCTTGCGGGGAGGCGGTCGTGAAGTTCGTCAGCGCAACGTCGCGTCGCACGCGCGCCCTGCTCGCGCTCGTGGCCGCGTTTGCCTTGCTGACGGTGGTGGGCGCTTGGGTGGCCTATCGTTACGCGGAACAGGTGGAGCTCAGCACGCTGCGAGACACCGCCGCGCACCGGCTCGACGGCTACGAAAACGCGTTGACGAGCGAGGTTCGGCACTACAGCTATCTGCCGTCGCTCGCTAGCTTGAATGCCGACGTGCTATCGATGCTGCGCCATCCGACCGATCGCGATCTGGTCGCGCGGGTCAACGCTTATCTGCAGACCGTCAACGCAGACGCGGGCTCCAGCGCGTTCTACGTGATGGACAAGCAAGGCAATACGCTCGCGTCAAGCAACTGGGACCAGCCGAAGACATTCGTCGGGTCGAACTTCTCGTTCCGCCCGTACTTTATCGGCGCCATGCGTGACGGCCATGGCCGTTTCTACGGGCTGGGCACCGTGAGTCATGAGGCGGGCTATTTTCTGGCCGAACGGATCTATGACGACGCGCATCACGTGCTTGGCGTCGTGACGCTCAAGGTCAATCTCGATCGGATCGAATCGGTCTGGCGACAGGGCGCCGAGCCCGTGCTCGCCGTCGATTCGCATGGCGTGATCATGCTGTCGTCGGTGCCGGGGCTCAAATACAGGACACTTCGCCCGCTGTCGGCAGCCGCGCGCGCCGAGATTGTGAGTACGCACCAGTACGACGCGCCGGGGGCACTCATGCCGGCTGGATTTACCATCGAGCGCACACTCGCGCCCAATGTGTGGATCGAATCGGTGGCGCGCGACAATCCGCTGGCCACCAGCCTGCCGACCCCCCACCCGTTCCCAACCGAGTTCCTGGTCGTGACCCGTCCCGTATCGGGCACCGACTGGCACATTGTCGTGCTGTCGAATCTCGCGCCTGCGCGAGCGGTGGCGCGTGCATTGGCCCGATCCGCCGCGCTCGGGCTCGCATTCGTCGTCGTGCTGGCGCTGACGGTGTGGCAGCGACGGCGCATCGTCGCGCAACGGCTCGCGCTGCGCGAGGCGCTGCAGCAACTGAACGAGGAGCTCGAGCGCAAGGTCGCGCGGCGCACTGCGGCGCTGAGCCGCGCGAACCGCAATCTGGAGCACGAGGTCGCGATGCACAGGGAAACCGAAGCGCAGCTCAAGGCGGCATTCGAGGAGCTTGTGCAGGCCGGCAAGATGGCGGCGCTCGGGCAGATGGCGGCGGGCGTCACCCACGAGCTCAATCAGCCGCTCGCGGCGCTACGCACGCTGTCGGATAACGCGCTGACATTCCTCGAACGGGGGCGGGCGAGTCACGCCGAGGCCAATCTTCGGATGATCGGCGAGTTGATAGAGCGAATGGGGCGGATCACGTCGCAACTGAAGCGCTTCGCCCGCAAGGCGCCGACGCAGCTCCAGCCTGTCGTTGCCGCCGAGGCGATCAATAACGCGCTGTTCCTCGTTGGGCAGCGGCTGCGCAAGGAGCGGGTCGAGCTCATTTTCGACCCGCAATTGGCCGACGCGCGCGTGCTCGCCGATGCCAATCGGCTCGAGCAAGTGCTCGTGAACCTGTTCACGAACGCGCTCGACGCGATGGCCATCACCCCGGTGCGACGCCTCGAGGTGACGGTCGAGGCGGAGGGCAATACGACCGTGATTCGGGTGCGCGATACCGGCACGGGGCTTTCCGAGGCTGTGCGCGCGCGGCTCTTCGAGCCGTTCTTCACGACGAAGGAGCAGGGCACGGGGCTGGGCCTCGGCTTGGCGATCTCCGAGGGCATCGTGCGTGAGTTCAGCGGTTCGCTGAAAGCTTCCGGCCGGCCCGAGGGCGGCGCCGAGTTCAGTATTTATCTACGTACGTACAGGGAGGGCAACCCGTGATCCCAGACAGCTTGCGCGTGCTGCTCGTGGAGGATGACGCGGCCGTGAGGCTCGGTACTGTCCAGGCGTTGCAGCTAGCGGACATCGAGGTCGACGCGTTTGGAAGCGCCGAGGAGGCGCTTGAGCACATCGACGGCGATTTTCCGGGCATTGTCGTCAGCGATGTGCGCCTGCCCGGTATGACGGGGCTCGAGCTGCTCGAACGCGTGAAGGCAATGAGCGCGTCGATGCCGGTCATTCTCGTGACCGGGCACGGCGACATCGCGATGGCGGTACAGGCCATGCGCCTCGGCGCTTACGACTTTGTTGAAAAGCCGTTCGCGTCGGAGCGGATCGTCGAGCTTGCGCGACGTGCGCTCGAGCACCGACGGCTTACGCTCGAACTGACGGCCGTGCGCAGGCAGCTCGAGAGTCGCGATCGTATCGATGCGAGGATCCTCGGGAATTCGCGACCCGTGGAGCGTTTGCGCAAGCTGATCCTCGAACTGGCCAATACCGATGCGAACGTGCTGGTGTTCGGCGAGACGGGCACCGGCAAGGAACTTGTTGCGCGCTGCCTGCACGACTTCGGCCCGCGCCGCGACAAACCCTTTGCCGCGCTGAACTGCGCGGGCCTTCCTGAATCGTTATTCGAGAGCGAAGTGTTCGGCCATGAGGCGGGCTCGTTCACGGGGGCGTTGAAACGTCGCATCGGCAAGCTGGAATATGCGCAGGCTGGCACGCTCTTCCTCGACGAGATCGAGACGATGCAGATGGCGCTTCAGGTCAAGTTCCTGCGTGTGCTTCAGGAGCGCCAGTTCGAGCGGATTGGCTCGAACGAACTGCTGCCGATGAATTGCCGGATCATTGCCGCGACGAAGGCGGATCTGCTTGAGCTCGCACGCCAGCAGCGGTTTCGCGACGATCTCTACTATCGGCTCGGGGTGATCGTGCTCGAGATCCCCTCGCTACGGGAGCGTCGGGAAGATATTCCGCTGCTGTTCGAGCATTTTGTGCTGCGGGCGGCGGCGGCGTACGGTCGTCCGGTGCCGGAGATCGGCGCCGAGCGTCTGAATCGGCTGATGGCGCGCCCGTGGCCCGGAAACGTGCGCGAACTGTGCAACGTCGCCGAGCGCTTTACGCTCGGACTCGGGACCGGAGATCCGGACGACGGCCCGCAGGGGGCGCCGCGCACGCTTGACGAGCAGATGAACCTGTTCGAGCGGCGTTTCATCGAAGAGGCGTTGCGCGCGTCCGGCGGACGCGCATCGCTCGCTTGCGAAAAGCTGGGCGTTCCCCGAAAAACCTTGTACGACAAGATGCGGCGCCTCGGCATCGCGTCCGATGATTTCAAGTGAAATCAGGGCAAGGGAAGCGATCGGATCCATCGGCCGGTCGAGCCCCCTGCCGCCGCGAGACTGCAATTCCGGTGGCGCGTCAGTCGTGCGCGAGGCACGACGGCTATACTGGTCAGGCGAGCGTTGCTTGAGTTCGCCGCCGGTCGCCGAATCGATGGTCGCGATCGCCCATTGCCCCCCTGACTCCGGGCCGTTCGAAGGCGGGACAACGTGCGATAGCGAATTCGCATAGCGCCCCTCGTGGCCGCCGCGGCCCGGTGGCCGGGATCTACCTCTCCCGCGCTCTTGAGCGCGCCCGTGCGCCCGATTCATCGGTGCGAACCACGCGGCATGTCGCCCTGGCGCGCGTAGGGCCCCCCCTTTGGACTGGCTAAGGGATAATCGCGATCTTGCGCGGCGGCCGAGTTTTCGGGGCGCGCCAATGGTGCCTGCGCAAAAAGGGTAATCATTACTATTTGCGCACGAGATTTCATTTTTTTGATGTTTTGAACACACAGAGACGAAGGGATGCCTGATTTCACGATGGTGGACGACTCGATTCCGGTCATTACGGTGGATGGCCCAACGGCATCCGGCAAAGGGACGGTGGCACACCGTGTGGCCGATGCATTGGGCTTTCACTATCTCGACAGTGGGGCGCTGTACCGGCTGACAGCGCTGGCGAGCGCCCGGCACGGGATCGATCCGGACGACGTCGGGGCGCTGACGGTGCTCGCCGAGACGCTCGATGTGCGATTCAAGGAGCAGCGTATCTGGCTGGCCGGGGAGGACGTCACCGACGCGATACGCGCCGAGGCGATCGGCAATCGGGCATCGAGCATTGCCGTGCACAAGGCGGTCCGTCACGCGCTGGTGTCGCTTCAGCGGGCCTTCAAGACCGCGCCAGGCCTTGTTGCGGACGGTCGCGATATGGGCACGGTGATTTTCCCGGAGGCCGATTTGAAGGTGTTTTTGACGGCCACACCGCAGGCGCGCGCCGAGAGGCGTTATAAGCAATTGATAGAAAAAGGATTTTCTGCTAACATAGACAGTCTGATGCTGGATCTTGAGGCGCGCGATGCGCGGGATCGTACCCGTGCCGAAGCGCCACTACGGCCAGCAGAGGGTGCGCGGGTACTCGACACATCGGGGCTCAACGTCGATCAGGCGGTGGCCCAGGTGCTCGAATGGTTCGCGCAAGTGCAGTATCCGCAAGGCGCCTGACAGGGTGTTTCATGCAGTCACCCGTCGTGGCTTTGTCAACCTTTAACCCAACCGTTGTGCGTGATCGTCACCCCCTTCGGGAGACGGACGTCAGCGGCGTAATCCACATTTATGTCCGACCTGCAAACCTCGACTAACGAATCATTCGCGGCACTCTTCGAAGAGTCGCTCTCCCGTCAAGACATGCGTGCTGGTGAAGTCATCAGCGCAGAAGTCGTTCGGGTTGACCACAACTTTGTGGTCGTCAACGCCGGGCTCAAGTCCGAAGCGTACATCCCTATCGAAGAATTCCTGAATGATCAGGGCGAGGTCGAAGTTCAGGCCGGCGATTTTGTTTCCGTGGCGATCGACGCCCTGGAAAACGGCTACGGCGACACCGTGCTGTCGCGCGACAAGGCCAAGCGTCTGGCCTCGTGGCTGCAACTGGAAAAGGCCCTCGAATCGGGCGAGCTCGTGACCGGCACGATTACCGGCAAGGTCAAGGGCGGCCTGACCGTCATGGTCAACGGCATCCGCGCATTCCTGCCGGGCTCGCTGGTGGACACGCGTCCGGTCAAGGACACGACCCCGTACGAAGGCAAGACCCTCGAATTCCGTGTGATCAAGCTCGATCGCAAGCGCAACAACGTTGTGCTCTCGCGTCGTGCCGTGATCGAAGCCACCCAGGGTGAAGAGCGCGCCAAGCTGCTCGAGACGCTCAAGGAAGGCGCGATCGTCAAGGGCGTGGTCAAGAACATCACCGACTACGGCGCATTCGTCGACCTCGGCGGTATCGACGGCCTGCTGCACATCACCGACATCGCCTGGCGTCGTGTGCGTCACCCGAGCGAAGTGCTGTCGGTTGGCCAGGAAGTCACCGCCAAGATCCTCAAGTTCGATCAAGAGAAGGGCCGTGTCTCGCTGGGCGTCAAGCAACTCGGCGACGATCCGTGGGAAGGCATTGCTCGCCGCTACCCGCAAGGCACCCGCCTGTTCGGCAAGGTCACCAACATCACCGACTACGGCGCATTCGTCGAAGTGGAATCGGGCATCGAAGGCCTGGTTCACGTGTCGGAAATGGACTGGACCAACAAGAACGTTGCACCGACCAAGGTTGTCCAACTGGGCGACGAAGTCGAAGTCATGGTGCTCGAGATCGACGAAGACCGTCGTCGTATCAGCCTGGGCATGAAGCAGTGCAAGGCGAACCCGTGGGACGACTTCTCGCGCAACTTCAAGAAGGGCGACAAGATCAAGGGCGGCATCAAGTCGATCACCGACTTCGGCGTGTTCATTGGTCTGCCGGGCGGCATCGATGGCCTGGTTCACCTGTCGGACCTGTCGTGGAGCGAAACCGGCGAAGACGCCGTGCGCAAGTACAAGAAGGGCGACGAAGTCGAAGCCGTGGTTCTGGGCATCGACGTCGAGAAGGAACGCATCTCGTTGGGCATCAAGCAGCTCGAAGGCGATCCGTTCAACTCGTTCGTGGCCATTCACGACAAGGGCTCGATCGTTGACGGTACCATCAAGGCCGTCGACCCGAAGGGTGCCGTCGTGTCGCTGGGTGAAGACGTCGAAGGTTACCTGCGCGCTTCGGAAATTTCGCACGACCGTGTGGAAGATGCCCGCAACGTGCTCAAGGAAGGTGAAGCCGTCAATGCAATGATCGTCAACATCGATCGCAAGTCGCGCAACATCAACCTGTCGATCAAGGCGAAGGATTCGGCTGAACAGCAGGAAGCGATCAGCAAGATGTCGTCGGATAGCTCGGCAGCGAGCGGCACCACGAATCTGGGTGCCCTGCTCAAAGCCAAGCTGGACAGCCAGAATCAGTAAGGTCCAAGGCCTATGACCAAGTCTGAATTGGTCAACCAGTTGGCGGCGCGGTTTCCCCAGTTGGTGCTCAAGGATGCCGATTTCGCGGTGAAGACCATTCTCGATGCGATGGCAGACGCGCTTGCGCGCGGTCATCGAATCGAGATCCGCGGTTTCGGTAGCTTCGGGCTCAACCGTCGGCCACCGCGTGTCGGCCGCAATCCGAAGTCGGGTGAGAAAGTGATGGTGCCGGAGAAATTTGTGCCGCACTTCAAGCCCGGCAAGGAGTTGCGAGAGCGGGTTGATCACAAGGCGTCGGACCAATAAGGCCCTTTGGGATCTACTACGCGAGAAAAGCGCCTTCGGGCGCTTTTTTTGCATTTGGCGGCAAGACGTGCGGGCCATTGACGCCAATATGAAGCTTGCTGCAGTAACGGCGCCTGACGGAGCACATCCGGTACAATACGGCCACGTGCCGGCCCGGGTGCGTCGGCGGCATCGACGCCGTGGCCCCGGGGCCGCTCAAGTCGCAAAACATACGGCAACCCTGCCGCAGGAGCCTTTCGGCATGAAGCTGATTGTTTGGATCGTTCGTCTCATCGTGTTTGTGGTGTTGCTGTGTCTCGCGCTCGCCAACACGGGCGAAGTCACGTTGAACCTTTTCCTGGGGCATACGTGGACGGCACCGCTCATCATGATCGGCCTGGCGTTTTTCGTGGTCGGTGGCGTCATCGGCGTGCTCGCGACATTGCCGAGCCTGATGCGTCAGCGCCTGGAGCTACGCCGCACGCGGCGCGATCTGGCCCGTGCACAACGCGACCCCGAGGCGGGGGATCAACCGCCGATGCTACCGCCGGTCTAATTCGGGCGACACGGCGCGCGACGCTCGCCCTCTTCATCGACTGTTTCAACGACAACACGCATTCATGGAATTCGAGGTCTGGTGGCTATTGGCCATCCCCGTGATTTTTGGCTGCGGCTGGGTGGCCGCACGCCTGGATCTGCGCAGCTTGCTCTCCGAGAGCCGCAATCTGCCGGCGTCCTACTTTCGCGGTCTGAACTTCCTGCTCAACGAGCAGCCCGACAAGGCGATCGATGCCTTCATCGAAGTCGCCAAGCTGGATCCCGAGACCACCGAGCTGCACTTCGCGCTGGGGAGTCTGTTCCGTCGTCGCGGCGAGACGGAGCGCGCCATTCGTGTGCACCAGAACCTGCTCTCGCGCCATGACCTGCCGTCAGCCGATCATGAGCACGCGCTCTACGAACTCGGCCACGATTTTCTCAAGGCGGGGTTGCTGGACCGTGCCGAAGAGGCGTTCGGCCGACTGCACACTGGGGCTTACGCCAAGGCAGCGCAACATGCAAAGCTCACGATCTATCAGATCGAGAAGGAATGGCACAAGGCGCTGACCGAGGCCGAGGCGCTGAGTGAGCTCGACCCTGCCGTGTCGTACCGCAAGGAGATCGCGCAGTTCCACTGCGAGCTGGCGCAGGAAGCGCTGCAACGCAAGGACGCCGACGCCGTTACGCAAGCGCTGGACGCCGCGCTCGCGGTCAATCCCGCCAACGTGCGTGCGCCGCTGCTGCGCGGCGACATGCTGCTCGCCGCGGGCGACGCCGAAGGTGCGTTGCGCGTGCTTCGCACCATCGAGGAGCAGAATCCGGTGTACCTCGGCCTCGCGGCCAAGCGGCTGATGCGGGCGTACGAGGCATTGGGCCGGGCGAAAGAAGGGCTCGCTGTGCTGAGCGATGCGCTGCGCAAGAATCCGTCGGACGATCTGCTGGAGATCGTCTATGAGCAGTCGATTGCCCTTGAAGGCCCGGAAGCGGCGCTCAAGCTCATGCGCGAACAGATGCACCGCGCGCCGAGCGCGCCCGGCATGGTGCGCCTGCTCGAAGCACATGCCGCCACGGCGCACGGCGACACGCAGTCGGACCTGCAGCTCATGGGCAAGCTCATCACGCAGCGTACCAAGTCGTTGCCCCGGTATGTCTGCGACCAGTGCGGCTTCCGCGCGCGATTGTTTTATTGGCAATGCCCCGGCTGTAACGGCTGGGAGACCTATACGCCGCGACGTGTCGACGTGCCGGCGGCCTCCTAATTTCTCTTAGTTCGCGCAATCATGAAAGTCACTATCATCGGCTCCGGATACGTCGGCCTCGTCACTGGGGCGTGCCTGGCGGACGTCGGCAACGACGTGTTCTGCCTCGACGTCGATCCGCGCAAGATCGAAATCCTGAACAACGGCGGCGTGCCGATTCACGAACCCGGCCTGCAGGAAGTCATCGCGCGCAATCGCGCCGCTGGCCGCCTTCAATTTTCGACCGATGTCGAGGCCTCGGTCGCCCATGGCGACGTTCAGTTCATCGCGGTGGGCACGCCCCCGGACGAAGATGGCTCGGCCGACCTTCAATATGTCGTGGCCGCGGCACGCAACATTGGCCGCTACGCCAAGAGCTTCAAGGTCATCGTCGATAAATCGACCGTGCCGGTCGGTACGGCCGACAAGGTGCGTGCCGCGGTGGCCGAGGAACTCGGCAAGCGCGGCGAAAACGTGTCGTTCTCCGTCGTTTCGAACCCCGAATTCCTGAAGGAAGGCGCGGCCGTTGACGATTTCATGCGCCCGGATCGTATCGTGATCGGTGTAGACGACGACACCGACGGCCAACAGGCGCGCGCGATGATGAAGCGCTTGTATTCGCCGTTTAACCGCAACCATGAGCGCACCCTGTACATGGACGTGCGCTCGGCGGAATTTACCAAGTACGCGGCAAACGCCATGCTCGCTACGCGCATCTCATTCATGAACGAGATGGCTAATCTGGCCGATCGCGTCGGCGTGGATATCGAAGACGTGCGCAAGGGCATTGGCTCGGACCCGCGTATCGGCTACCACTTCCTGTACTCCGGCTGCGGCTACGGTGGCTCGTGCTTCCCGAAGGACGTCCAGGCGCTCGTGCGCACCGCCGAGGACTATGGCCTGCCGTTGCGAATTCTCAACGCAGTCGAAGCCGTCAATGAAACGCAAAAGGCCGTGCTGATCGACAAGATCGTCAACCGCCTCGGCGACGATCTGTCGGACAAGACGTTCGCGTTGTGGGGCCTGGCGTTCAAGCCGAATACCGACGACATGCGCGAAGCCCCGAGTCGCCGCGTCATCGCCGAGCTGGTGCGTCGTGGTGCCCGGGTGCGGGCTTATGATCCGGTGGCGCTCGATGAAGCGCGCCGCGTGGTCGCGCTGGACTTCGCAGATGATGCCGAGGCGCACGCCCGCATCGAATTCTGTGCGACGCAGAACGACACGCTGACGGGCGCCGACGCGCTCGTGATCGTTACGGAATGGAAAGCGTTTCGTAGCCCGGACTTCACGCGCGTGAAGGCGGCGCTTTCGCTGCCGCTGATTTTCGACGGCCGGAATCTGTACGAACCGGACGCCATGAAGGAGCTGGGCATCGAGTACCACGGCATCGGCCGCGGGTTGCACGAGTCGGCCTGAGTGACGAGGAGCGACAGATGACTTTGACGGCAACTTCGCTCACGCGCACGGTGCAGGCACCCGGCGTGCCCACCGTGCCTCGCGCGGCGTTCAGCCGCGCGCGCGTGCTGATCGTCGGCGACGTGATGCTCGACCGCTACTGGTTCGGCGACGTCAATCGCATTTCCCCGGAAGCGCCGGTGCCGGTGGTGCATGTCAAGCGCAACGAGGAGCGGCTGGGCGGTGCGGCGAACGTGGCGCTCAACGCCGCGTCGCTGGGGGCGCAGGCGGGGCTGCTTTGCGTGCTGGGTGAAGACGAACCGGGCGAGCGCGTCGTCGACCTGCTCGACGAGAGCGGTGTGACGGCCTTTGTGACCCGAGACGCCGATCTGGCGACGACGATCAAGCTGCGCATCGTGTCGCGTCAGCAGCAATTGCTGCGTATCGATTTTGAGAATCAGCCGGCGCGGGAAGTGCTGCTGGCGGTGCTCGATCAGTATCGCCAACTGCTCGACAGCTACGACGTCGTGCTGCTCTCGGATTACGCCAAGGGCGGCCTGACGCATGTGCAGCCGATGATCGAAGCTGCGCGCGCCGCAGGCAAAATGGTACTTGTGGACCCGAAGGGCAGTGATTACGAGCGATATCGCGGTGCCAGCATCCTGACGCCGAACCGCTCTGAATTGCAGCAGGTCGTGGGCGAGTGGCGCTCGGAAGACGACCTGACGGCCCGCGCGCAGACCCTGCGTGAGTCGCTTGATCTGGAGGCCCTGCTGCTCACGCGTTCGGAAGAAGGCATGACGCTCTTCACCGCGAACGGCGCGCTGCACGTGCCGGCGCAGGCGCGCGAAGTGTATGATGTTTCAGGCGCGGGCGACACTGTGATCGCAACGCTCGCCGCATCGCTTTCTGCTGGTCTGCCGCTCGCGCAGGCCGTCGTGCTCGCCAACCGCGCGGGCAGTATTGTCGTCGGCAAGCTGGGTACGGCGACTGTGGACTACACCGAACTCTTTTCCGAACTGACATGACCATCATCGTGACCGGTGCCGCGGGCTTCATTGGCGCCAACCTCGTCAAAGCCCTCAACGAGCGCGGCGAAACCGACATCGTGGCGGTCGACAACCTCACGCGCGCCGACAAGTTCCGCAATCTGGTCGACTGTGAGATCAGCGATTACCTCGACAAGACCGACTTCGTCGCGCGCTTCCAGCGCCGTGAATTCGGCCGTGTGCGCGCGATTTTCCACGAAGGCGCCTGCTCCGACACCATGGAGACCGACGGCCGCTACATGATGGAGAACAACTTCCGGTACACGCGAGCATTGTTCGAAGCGTGCCAGGCGCAGTCCGTGCCGTTCCTCTACGCGTCGTCTGCGGCGACGTATGGTGCGTCGGAAACGTTTGTGGAGAACCGTGAATTCGAGAAGCCGCTCAACGTCTACGGTTACTCGAAGTTTCTGTTCGACCAGATCGTGCGTCGGGCGATGCGCGAGGCCGGTGGCAAGCTTCCAAGTCAGGTGGCCGGGTTCCGCTATTTCAACGTCTATGGCCCGCGTGAGGCGCACAAAGGCCGCATGGCTTCGGTGGCGTTCCACAACTTCAACGAATTCCGCGCCAATGGGCGGGTGAAGCTCTTCGGTGAATACAACGGCTACGCCGCCGGTACGCAAAGCCGCGACTTTGTGTCGGTGGAAGACGTGGTGAAGGTGAACCTGCACTTTTTCGACCATCCCGAGCGAAGCGGCATCTTCAACCTCGGCACGGGCCGTGCCCAGCCGTTCAACGACATCGCCGTTGCCGTGATCAACACGCTTCGCGCCGAAGCGGGTGAGGCGGCGCTGTCGCTCGACGAACTGGTCAAGCAGGGACTCGTGGAGTACATCCCGTTCCCCGACGCGCTGCGCGGCAAGTACCAATGCTTTACACAGGCGAATATCGATAATCTTCGCCAATCGGGGGGGTATCAGCAGCCTTTCTACACGGTGGGTGAGGGCGTCTCGCGGTACGTTCGCTGGTTGCTCGCGCAGTAAATGGCGAATCACAGCGCAAGACCGACGGGGAGCCCACTGGCTCCCCGTTTTGTTTGACGTTGTGGGCGTGCGATGTCATCCGTAGCCGTTCCTGGACGTTAAGCCATAATCGGGGTGTCGAGGAGGTCCACGATATCCTCGATATCGGCCCGAGTGACTTCATAAGGAACAGATCATGCTTCGCAAGTTCTTGCTGGCGGTTGTTGCCTTTTTCACCCTGTGCGGCCTGGCCATGGCTGCCGTCGACATCAATACCGCCGACCAGGCGCAGCTCGAATCGCTCAAGGGCATTGGGCCGGTCAAATCCAAAGCCATCATCGACGAGCGTAACGCCCACGGCCCATACAAGGATGCGGCGGACGTTGCCAAACGCGTCAAGGGGCTGGGCGCCAAGTCCGTGACCACGCTTCAGTCCGAAGGCATGACGATCAACGGGCAGGGTGGGGCCGCGGCGCCTGCGGCGGCCGCCAAATCGGCGCCCGCGCCCGCACCGGCCCCTGCGGCACCGGCCAAACCGATGCCGCCTGCCGCGCAAACGCCTGTGGCACCTGCGACGACCGCCAAGCCCATGACGCCGGCGGCGCCTGTCCCGTCGACGACGACACAAAAGACGCCTGCGCCGACGCCTGCCGCCGGTTCGACGATGAAACCCGCGGCGCCGGGTGCGGCGGCCATGTCGGCCAAGCCCTCGACGCCGGCTCCGGCGGCGGCGCCCGCCGCAGGCGCATCGGACGCGAAGGCGACCCGCTCGAAGAAGTCGAAGGATGCCAAGGCGGCCAAGGCCAGCGCGGCCCCTGCCGCGGCATCGGCGCCGGCGGCCGCGCCCGCCGCAGCCCCGGCAAAGCCGTCCAAATCCAAGAAGGCCAAGGCTCCGGAGGCGGCTAGCGCACCGAAGCGCTGACGCCCGACGGGCGGCCGGGCATCGCCATTGCGATGTCCGGCCGAAATCGCCACCCCTGAGCGCGGACGTGGCCGGTGGATTAGAATGTTCCGATTCCCGACCGAAACAGCTTAGCGCAATGGCCTACAAGACAATCGAAGACACCATCGGCAATACGCCGCTGGTACAACTGATGCGTTTGCCCGACGACGAAATCCGTCGCCGCAACAACGTGATTCTCGGCAAGCTCGAGGGCAACAACCCGGCGGGGTCGGTGAAAGACCGTCCGGCGCTATCGATGATCAAGCACGCCGAATTGCGCGGCCGCATCAAGCCCGGCGATACGCTGATTGAAGCCACCTCCGGCAATACCGGCATTGCTCTGGCGATGGCTGCGGCGGTTCGTGGCTACAAGATGGTCCTCGTCATGCCGGAAGATCTCTCCATCGAGCGTCGTCAGAGCATGGGGGCCTATGGCGCCGAGATCATTCTGACGCCGGTCAAAGGAGGCATGGAATACGCCCGTGATCTCGCCGAGCAGATGCAGCGCGACGGACGCGGCATCATCCTCGACCAGTTCGCCAACCCGGACAACCCGCTTGCGCACTACGAGAGTACCGGTCCAGAGATCTGGCGCGATACTGAAGGGCGCGTCACCCACTTCGTTTCCGCGATGGGTACGACGGGCACGATCATGGGCGTATCGCAGTATCTGAAAGAGCAGAGCGACGCGGTGCAGATCATCGGCGCCGAACCCGCCGAAGGCTCGCGCATCCCGGGCATTCGAAAGTGGCCGGAAGCGTACCTGCCGAAGATCTTCGATCGGGCACGTGTGGATCGCACCGTCTCCGTGACGCAGGCGGAAGCGGAAATCATGGCGCGCCGTCTTGCGGCGGAAGAGGGTATTTTCTGCGGCATCTCAGCTGCGGGCGCCTGCCAGATTGCGTTGAATCTCGCGCATGAAGTCGAGAACGCCACCATCGTGTTCGTGGTGTGCGATCGCGGCGATCGTTATTTGTCGACCGGGGTGTTCCCGGCGTAAGGCGCCGCGGTGCCGGTCACGCGCACGTGACGGGATGCCTCGCACCATGTACAACGGGACCCAGTGGGTCCCGTTGTACATGGCGAGTGCGGCTCGGCATCCTGTCTTACGGAGCGCGCGCTGCCTTGATCGCGTCGGCAAGATCGTACACCGACATCGCGTAGAAGAAGCTGCGGTTGTAACGCGTGAGCACGTAGAAGTTGGTCAGACCCATGCGGTACTCGGTGGCTTGTCCCGGCGTAGGCAGATCGACGATGAGCACCGGCGTGTCGAGCGATGCCCCGACATCGAGCCGCGGCTCGTTCATCAGCATGCCTGCCTTGATGAAGTCGCCGAGCTTCCAATGCGGCTCAGGTTGCCCGTCTGCGCCGGCTTCGGCCAACCCCTGACTGCCGCGATCCCCGGCGATATTCCAGACGACCGGTTGTTTCGCCTGCCAGCCGTGCTGCTTGAGGAAATTGGCGACGCTGCCGATGGCGTCCGCCACATCGTTTGTGAGGTTGATCTTGCCGTCGCCGGTGTAATCGACGGCGTAGTTGCGGATCGAGGACGGCATGAACTGCGGAATGCCGATGGCGCCCGCGTACGAGCCGTAGATGCCGAACGGGTCGACACCGCGCTCGCGAGCGTAGAGCAACAGGTTTTCCAGCTCGTTGCGAAAGAGCGCCATGCGCTCCGACCGGTTGCGGGCGGGCGGATAGTCGAACGCCAGCGTGGTGAGCGCATCGATGGTGCGGAAGTTGCCCATGTGGCGCCCGTAAATGGTCTCGACGCCGATGATCGCGACGATGATCTCCTCGGGCACCCCATATTGCTTCGCCGCGCGCGCGAGTGCTGCCGCGTTCTGGTTCCAGAAACGCACGCCGCCGTTGATGCGCGTGTTATCGAGAAAATTCCGCTCGTATCGTGTCCAGTTCTTCTGGCCGGGCGTGGCGGGCGGTGCGGCCAGACGCGCCGCCGTCTGCGAGAACACCACGCGCGAGAAGACATTTTGCAGCGCACCGCGATCGAATCCGTCGCGCGCCACGAGGTCGTTGATGAACGCGTCGACCTCGGGGTTCGCCGCATAGCGTTGCGGTACGACCTCTTCCTCGAATTCCGCCTTCGCGATCGGCTTGGCGCGTGTTTGCGCGTGCACGCCGGCAGACGTCAGCGCGAACGTGCCGACGCAAAGCAACACGCCGAACGCCTGCGCGAGCCGCAACAGTGGCGAGAGGGCGAGGGCGTCGGCACGTTTGCGCAGGGCAGCCGCGCGAGGGCGGTCAGTGTCCGGTCGATGGGGCGGGCGCGTGTGCGCCGGCGAGAGCGAATCGTACATCCGTACCGGTGATGTCATGCTGTCTGTCAGGCCTGTATGAAGTCCGAAGGCAACGCAGCCACCTTGGCCGCCGTCGCGTTAGTCGCGTTGACGCGTTCGTCAGGGCGTGCGTCAGTGATCCGATACGCGCCGATAACGAGAGCGTCAACCATTCATGCCGGTTCCCACCGTCCCGAAATTCAGGTGAACGGCCCTTGCCGGCTGACACGGGTCTGCTGGGAGACTGCTTGGCAGTATAACCGAGTGCACCTGTGATACCTTAAGGCCTGAGCACTGTCCGTGACAGGACTCATGGGGGATGCCGGCCATCGGCAAGCGAGCGCCAGTGGAGTGCGGCATCGCATGCCACGCGCTCCGCCCGGCCGCTACCGGACGCGAGGCGCACGGCACGGCGGGCATCCCCCACCCGTCCCACCATAACGATTCGAAGCGATAGGCGACACACCGAATGGCTACCGGGTTTTATACGCACCCCGATTGCATCCGTCACGAAATGGGCGAGTGGCATCCGGAATGTCCCGAACGGCTGCGCGCCATCGAGGACCAATTGATCGCGGGACGCATCGACGGCCTGCTCGAGCGCCGTGAAGCCCCAGCGGCCGACGAAGCCAGCCTGCGGCTCGTGCACACGCAGGATCACATCGACTTCATTCGCGACAACATCCCCGAGTCCGGCTATTTCCCGATCGATCCGGACACGTTGCTCAACCCGTATTCGTGGCGTGCGGCCACGCGTGCGGCCGGTGCGGCGATTGCGGCGACCGATGCCGTGCTGCGCGGCGAGCTCGAGAACGCGTTTTGCAGCGTTCGCCCGCCGGGCCATCACGCCACGCCTACGCGCGCCATGGGCTTTTGTCTGTTCAATAATGTGGCGATTGCGGCTGCGCATGCGCTCGAAGTGCACGGACTCTCGCGGGTGGCGATCGTCGACTTCGACGTGCATCACGGCAACGGCACGGAAGCCGCGTTCGGCAACGATGAACGCGTGCTGATGTGCGGCATTTTTCAACACCCTTTCTACCCGTTTTCCGGCGCGGTCGATCCGGCACCGAACATGCTCAACATTCCGATCGCCGCGCGTACCTCGGGCATGCAGGTCCGTGAGGCGATCGACTACGGCTGGCTGGGTCAACTCGATGCGTTCCGTCCGGAGATGATCTTCTTCTCGGCGGGCTTCGACGCGCACCGCGAAGATGACCTCGGCAATCTCGGTCTGACCGAGGCGGACTTCGCGTGGATCACCGAACGCGTGAAAGCGGTGGCGGATCGTCATGCGAAGGGGCGCATTGTGAGCTGCCTGGAGGGCGGCTACAACCTTTCGGCGCTCGGACGCAGTGTCGTGGCGCATCTGAAAGTGCTCGCCGACGTTTGATATTTCGCGCTTGACGACTGTGCGATGCCGCGCGAAACGACGCGGTACGGGAGAGAGACCATGACCGCATCCGAAGCGACGACAGCGACGACAGCGACGCCTGAGCCGCTTGTCGTTGTCACGCGAGGTGAGGGGGAACTGGCCGGCGTGGTCACGCTGACGCTGAATCGCCCGCGCCAATTCAATGCCCTTTCGATAGCGATCCTCGAGGCGCTGCAACGTGCGCTCGACGACACGCAGCGCGATGCCAGCGCGCGCGTGGTTGTGCTGGCGGCCGCCGGTCCGGCGTTCTGCGCCGGACACGATCTCAAGGAAATGCGCGCCGAACCGTCGCTCGACAGCTACCGCGCGCTGTTCAATCAATGCACGCGTGTGATGCTGACGATGCAGCGCATGCCGCAGCCGGTCGTTGCCCGCGTGCATGGCATTGCAACGGCGGCGGGATGTCAGCTGGTTGCGATGTGCGATCTGGCGGTGGCGACGTCGGCGGCGCGCTTCGCTGTCTCCGGCATCAACGTCGGCCTTTTCTGCGCGACGCCGGGTGTGGCCCTCTCGCGCAATCTCTCGCGCAAGCAGGCGATGGAGATGCTGCTCACGGGCGATTTCATCGACGCGCAGACAGCCCGTGAGCGCGGTCTCGTCAATCGTGTGGTGGCAATGGAGCGGCTTGACGCGGAAGTGGCGGTGCTATGCCGTTCGATCCTGGCGAAGCCCGCCGCGGCGGTGGCAGCGGGCAAGGGGTTGTTTTACCGGCAGGTCGAGACCGGCATCGAGGCTGCTTACCAGATGGCGGGGCAGACGATGGCCTGCAACATGATGGACGAATGTGCGCTCGAAGGGGTGCAAGCGTTCATCGAGAAGCGCGCCCCCGACTGGGCGAAGCGGTCCGACTGACGGGAACGGCGCACCAAAGCCCCCCCGACGGCTTTGGGACGTCGCACGCTCTCTTCAGACCTTGTCGCACCGCTCACGCCTTACCACTGCTTTTCCAGCACGAGCGGCCCGGGCATTGCCGTGCGGCTCACGGCGTATCCCTTGTCGGTGAACCAGGCGCGCAGCGCCTTGATCATGTCCGGATTGCCGCAAACCATGATGCGCGACGTGGCAGGGTCGAGCGTCGCGCCCGTCGCCCTCTCCAGTTCGCCTGACGCCAGCAGCGACGTCACACGTCCGTTCAGCGCGCCGGGCATTTGCTCGCGCGTTACGCACACGACGTAATGCAGTCTATCGACCAGCGACGGATCGACGTCGGGATGGGAGAACTGTTTCAGTTCGTCGTAATAGGCAAGGTCGTGCTGCCATCGCACGCTGTGCACGACGAAGATGCGCTTGAATCGATGCCATACGGCCGGGTCGCGCAGGATCGACATGAAGGGCGCGAGGCCGGTGCCGGTGGCGAGCAGCCAGAGATCCTCGCCGCCGGTGAAGCGGTCGAGCGTCAGGAAGCCATAGGCGGTGTGATCCACGAACAGCGTGTCACCGACCTTGAGCTGCGCCAGGCGCGGCGTGAGCTTCCCTTCTGGAATCGTAATTGCGTAGAACTCCAAGGTATCTTCGGCGGGCGAACTCACTAACGAAAAAGGTCGCCAGATCATCTCGGCCCCTTCGCCGTCCCCCTCGGGAAGTCCAATCCGTACGAACTGTCCCGCCGCAAATTGCAGGCCGGGCGGTCGCGTGGTCTTGAAGCTGAAGATCGTCGGCGTCCAGAAATGCATGCCGGTGACCGTTTGCGGTGAGTATTTCGTCTGCGCTTGCATGCCTGAGGCTCCTCGCAGTTCCACACGTCTTCAGTGTAGCGCGCACCGGGGCAACGCGTGACGAGACCCTGCTCGCGTGCGGGGTTCCGGGCGTGCGTCGAGTGCCTGGCAGGCGCCAATGCTCAGATGCTGTCGTGTGCCCCGACGGTCGGTTGCGTTGGCTGGGCCGCTGGCGTGTCGGGCAGGTGCTGCAACAGCCACTGTGTCAGTTCGTCGATGACCTTTTCACGATCGAGATCGTTGAGTGTTTCGTGAAAGTGCCCGGGATAGAGGCGCAGTGTCTTGTCCTGAGAGCCCGCGTTGCTATGGAATTGCTCGCTTGCCCACGGGGCGGTGAGTCGGTCGGCGGTGCCGTGGAAGATGTAAAGCGGCAGACGTAGCGCGTCGGCGTTGGCGTGAATGCGAGTCATCGCGTCGAGCAGTTCGGCGGCGGTGCGCGCCGGTGTGCCGCGATAAGCGTTCAGCGGATCGCGCTTGGCCGCGGCTACCACGGCCTTGTCGCGTGCGATCATCGTCGGATCGATCTTGAAGACGGGCACCTTGGGCAGCCAGCGCGACACCCACCGCCCGGCTTTCATCATCCATGGGGCGACGGGCTCGCCCGGCGCGAGTGCCGGGCTGCTCAGCATCAGTGCGCGCACGTTCGCCGGTGCCCGGGTGATGGTGTACAACGCCGCGATGGCGCCCCCCATGCTGTGGCCGAGCAGGAACAACGGTGCCGGACCGAACTGGGTGCGCACGTGTGTGAGGAAGATTTCAGTGTCGTCGAGGTACTCGTCGAAATGCTTCACAAAGACCCGCGATCCACCTGAACGGCCGTGACCGCGAAGGTCGTAAGTGACGGTGGCGAGGCCTAGCGCGGCGAAGTGCTCCGCCAGCCGCGCATAACGCCCGCCGTGCTCGCCCATCCCGTGGATGATGGCCACCACCGCGCGCAACCGCGCCCCGTCGGTATTGGGCGTCCAGCAATGAACGTGCAGTGACAGGCCGTCGCTCGCACGCAGGCTCGATTCGGAATACGTGGTCATGTCTCCTCCTGGCGCGTTGGCCGGGTGGCCGTCACGCTTGCGATGGCACAGCGAATATTGGGTGCGCCATTCGATCATAGGCGCCTGAGCGGCGGGGTGATTTCTCTAGAGGAAATGCACCACACGGGGACTGGCTGCCCGTCGTGATTTCCATAAAAATAGCACGATCGTTCGGGGTTGATCGGTTGCGTGACAGCGCGTGCCGGTCGCGTTATGGCGTCGCTGACTTGCGGATTGTGCATTTGCGGCAAATCAGACGGGCATCACGAATTAATGCAACAAAATGCATTGAATTGACAATAAATGCGCCATTCACTGTGTGGTTATAATGACAGCGGATTGACGTTAACGTAACTTTGGAGCGAGTTCATGAAGATCCTGGTACCGGTCAAACGGGTAGTGGATTACAACGTAAAGGTTCGCGTGAAGAGCGACGGCAGTGGCGTCGACATAGCGAACGTGAA